>CP089931.1:619813-1239627 GCA_021307325.1 Peptoniphilus sp. GNH
ACCTTTACTTTTTCCTCATTGTAAATCCTTTGTAGTCTAGCAGCATCCAAGTCCGTAAACTTTACACCTTTTACAGGCTCTTTTTCAAGCTCTGGTCGCTTGCCTACGGGTTGATTTTTATATACATGGGCTCCTACAAAGTCATACTTGTTCAAAAGCTTGGCGTCCTTTGGATAATCTGCCTTTTCTGCCCAAAATAAGACTGTATAGTCTGCTTCTTTTTTGCTTTCCCAGACTGCTGTAAAGGTCACTTTTTCAGCTGGCATCTGTAAATTAAGATCAAGATTATAACTTGGATTTCCCGATGCATCCTTCATAATCTCATCTTTTTTAAATACCGTGTCGACTCCACTTAGACTTCCCTTTAAATCGACAGAAGGCTTCCAGCCTTTGAAAATCATACCCGACTTAGTGGTCATATCCGTGTCTTCAATCTTTGGGATAATTTGCTCATAATACAAGGTCCTAGCTGGTATCGGCGTACCCTCATCGCAATCAAATACGACATCATAGTAGGCACGATTGTAACGATACTCCAACTCAAAATCTTTTGTATCCTCTGGAACTTGGGTCAAAATAAATTCTGCTTCTGGTTCAAATCCTCTTATATATTTTTCATCCAAAGGTTTTATTTCCATTGTGGAGCCGGTGCTACCGAATTGTGTATCTACAATAGGCTCCGACTCACCTGGCTTATTGCCATACTTGTTAAAGTCTTTTAGCATTTGAAAAACGTGTTTTACTTTAACTCCAACCTTCTTAGCCCTATATTTAAAATCTTGTTCTGCTTGGTAATTAATTACACCGTCTTTTGTCTTAGCAAGCTCTTTTTCTGCTCGGCTCTTTATTACATCATAATTTATTGAAAATTCATTCTGAGGTTTTATATAACCCTTGATATCTGGAAGTTTAATTTCTTTATTTATTCTAGCCTTGTCTTTATCACTTGTATCCGCGCCAACACTTGCCACATAAGGTTGATGGCTTTTCTTGTATTTTTCGCCCCTTTGTGCTTTAAAATTCATGCGGAATGTATAAATATCAGGTTGCTTTTTGTCTTTTAATACCTCTGTTTCATCTTCGTCATCAGTAAGTTTATAAGGTGAAACACTTAAGGTATTTACTGGATCCCTCTTTGTTGATAATAGAATCAAGTCTGTGTTGGATGCAAAAACTTCTAGCGGCGTTGTTAAAAGCATGCATACAACTAGAAAAAATGTTGTAATTCTTTTTAAATAACTATTCAAATTCAATTCATCTCCTAACATGATATATATGCCTAGATTCTTATATAACAATTTATAAATATTTTTCTAGAAAAAAATTATACAATATTTTTATCAATTTCAAAACTTTAAATTTGAAAGATAGTAAATTTTTTTAATTTTTTATGAAAATTTTTAAATTTTATGAATTATTTCTTTAATTTATTTCTTTTATTCATTTCTTTTGTTTATTTTTAATTTACCTTTTTTGATGTGCTAATTGATATATGTATTAATGGATCCGGATGTTACTTTGTAAAAATTTAGAACATAAAAAGCACCTGCTGGCGCTTTCTTATTATTAGCCAAAATTATGAGCAATACTTGCTGCTGCTGCTGCTATTATCGCTGCCACTAAATCATCGGCGAATGTTGTGACCTCGGATTTTGTATATTTTCTCTGATCAAGTTCTCTCAAGATGCCCGGTTTTTCCTTGTCTAAGTAGCCGAAATTAGTAAGTCCTATTGACCCGTAAACATTTGTAATTCCAAGAGTCAAGACCTCGTCTATTCCGTAAAGGCCTTCGTCATTTGATATTATAGAAAGTATTGGCTCGGGCAAGAGTTTCTTGTTTGCCATCTCATCAAGAGCCAAGCCAGTCAAAATGGCATTAGCGACTTCTCTTTTGCCAAGCACTCCCAAGACACTATTTCTACATGTTTCCAAGTCTAATTCTGACAGATAGGGCTTTTGCAAATCTAATACCATCTTTGCCATGTCCTCTATGCTGACCCCTATGCCTTGCAATTTTTCTATTGAAATTTTTTTCAAGTCTAAGTTTTTATATTCCATCTTCCACCTCAGTTCAGTTTATCTCCTCTCGTTGTGCCCTCATCTCCATATTTCCACATGCCGATTTTTTTCTTTAAGGCCTTTTTTGCCAAGTCTTTGAAAATCTTTTCGTATTTTACATTTGGTTTAAATGTATAGGGTCTTGCAAGTCCCTTTGCTATTATGATGGCCGAGTAATTTTTGGTCACAATTTCTTTTCTGGAAAATTTCACGGGCAAGTCCAGCCATACATATCTTAATTCTCTTCCGTACTGGTCAGTCTTATCTAAGTCCTTCTCCAAATAAACCTTCCTTCCCTTTAGGACTTTTTCTGCAAATTTTTTTGCTTCCTTGCCGAGTTTTTCTTGTTTTTTCCCAGTTTCTGGAGTATTTATACCTATTATTCTTATTTTTTCGTTCTTGTTTGAATAAATTGTGTCTCCATCAATCACTTTTTCGACTTTAATCTCACTAAATTTATCAAGGTCAATATTTGAGTAAGATTTTCTTTTGATTCCATAAATTATCAAAATAAGTATTATGATAAAGACAAACTTAAAACTAGTTTCTCTGTTCATTTTTTCCTCTTTTGACGCCTGTTAACCCTTTTCCATCTGAGAAAAAATCCCATCAAAAGGCTAGGAAAAATTATGGAAATTATATAGGCTACTATACCAACCTTTGATCTTAAAAGATAAATTACAAGTTGAATTGGAAGGCTTATAAAATCCATACCCAATCGCCAAGTGCTTTCTCCTGGAGCAACCTCAAAAACAGACTTGCCCATGCCTACTAGTGCAAGAGCTAAAAATGCAAGTCCTAAAAAGAAAATATAAGAACCTACAAAAAAATCTCCCCTAGCCTTTGATTTTGTCGTCAAAATAGACGATAGCCACTTGTAGAGCAATATAATTAAAACACTTATTATTAGTTTTCCTATAAAATTTTGGTACAAGAGTTCTTGTAGCACTTGAAATTTTCCTATAATAAAGCCAATTCCCATGCATATAAATGATAAGACACCTTGGACCAACAAGGCTCGAAAATTATTTTTAAACATCCTAGTCCTCAATTAGATAATTTTTCATATTTTTTGAAAAATGAAACTGACCATCATCGGTTACAAATACAGCCTCTATCCCTTCTTGACTATTTACAAGCTTCATGGCCTCATCTAAGGGAGTGAGAAAAAGGGCTGTGGAGAGAAAGTCTGCCAAACCTGAATCTTTTGTCACAACAGTTACAGATCTGTATAAGTTTCCTGGCATAGCACTATCTGGATCGATTATGTGACAATATCTCTTCCCGTCCAAGTCAAAATATCTCTGATAGTCTCCACTTGTAACAACCGCCTCGTCTTTTATTCCCAATTTCAAGATTATTCCATCTTGATACTTTTGGAAATTTTTTCCATCAGGGCTTTGGACTCCTATGATGAACTTGTCCCTGCCAAGCTTATTTACATCTCCCAAGGTTACAACATTGCCACCAGCAGATATAAGGCCGGCTTCAACACCCATCTTTTCAACTTCTTCTTTGATTATCTGGCAGGCGTATCCCTTGGCAATTGAACCAACATCAAGCATCATTTTAGGTTTTTTCAAAAAAACTGTCTTATTATTTTTGTCGATTTCCAAATTTTGGGGATCACAAAAAGCTTTAGCAGCCTTAAGCTCCTTGTCCGTTGGCAAGGCTGAGCCAAATTCTTTTATTACATCCGCTTTTCTTGCTTGCATTTCTTCATCTGATGGCATTTCAAGACTTTCTTCAAAAGTGTAAGCAGTCCTATATTTAAGCCATAAATCTGTTATAGACCCGATGAGGATATTGGTCTTATTAGAATATTTATTTTCGTATTCTTTTGCAAATTCTAAAAGATTTAATATCTCATCACAGACAGGCACTGCTTCTTTTCCCGCCATATCATTTATGGTCTTTACATTATTTAGATTGTCATAGGCTTCGAAGCTATTGAATTTTTCATGCAAATCTTGCAGCCTATGCTCTATATAAGACAAGTATTTTTGGGCTTCGTCTTCACTTTTTGCATAGATGGCAGCCTTGGTAACTGTGTCAAAAGCACCAGTAATAGTGATGTCATATTTTTCTAAAACTTCATTGGCTTTTATTACATTTTTATCAGCCTTTTCGTGTTCACCAACATGGTTGTGGTTGTGGTTATGGTTGTCTTTATGCTCATGGTTGTTCTTGCCACATCCGCTAAGAAGCGTAAGGCTAACAAGAAGTCCGCAAATTATTTTTCTTTTCAAATTAATCACCCAATATAGAATATAACACAGCTAAAAAACTTGCAAAAGAGAAAAATAAAATTTATCATAAAGATTCACAAGTAAACTTCTGTTTGAGGAGCTAATAATATATACTTAAAGTGTATGGAGGTCTTATGAATAAAAAAACTCTCGCCTATATCTTAACTATTATCCAAACCATTATAGTTGCCCTCTCGGTCGTATTTGTAAAAATAGCTCTCGAGATGACCAATGCCTACGATCAGTTGACATTTAGGTTTTTCTTGGCACTTATAAGTGTATTTTTGGTAAATCCTTTTATGAAAAATAAATTTAAACTCTCCAAACAGATGTTTAAAGATTTAATGCCCCTAGCCATATTTTTCCCTGTGCTTTTCTTGCTCTTACAAGGACTGGGACTTATGTATTCATCGGCAACAGAGGCCGGCATTATCCAGGCCTTATCGCCAATTTTTGCAATTATTCTCTCGTCCATAATGCTTGGAGAAAAGACCAACTTCATTCAAAAAATTTGCATTGTTCTAAGTGTACTAGGAGTAGTTTACATGACCTATATGGGGTCCAAAATCTCAATAAGCTTCAATCCCAAAGGCACTTTGCTCCTTCTGTTGTCGTCATTTGTTCTATCTTTTAATATAGTCCTTCCAAGAAAGCTAAAGGATAAGTATGATTCCCACGAAATGACAAGCTTTATAACCCTGATTGGATTTGTTGTATTTTCTCTTATCTCGATTTTTTATCACATGAAAAATGCCGATGCTTTTAACTTTATGCTCTTGGCAAATCCAAAATTTTTCCTAGCCATGTTTATGCTTGGTTGTATAGCCACTTACTTCACATCATGGACAAATAATTTCTCTCTTGCCCATCTTGAAGTGTCAAAGGTATCAGTCTTTACCAATCTTTGCCCCATAATATCCCTCTTGGGTGCCATGGCATTTTTGGGTGAAGCTGTCCATTCCTACCACATAATAGGCATGATAATTACCCTAGTGGGGGTCATAGGAACCAATTATTTTGCAAATAAATAAAAAACTCCTCACCATTTTTCTGGTGAGGAGATAAAACTCGCACTCTAATAGGAGTGCTTTTTTATTCAATTACTTTGTACAAGTCCTCTGCTCCAGACTTGCCGACAATATCCTTTAAATCCAATACTTGGCATTTAAAGGTACCATTTCCAAAAGCGATTTCTATAATATCCCCAATCTTTAGTTCGTCGCCTGCCTTGGCAAGTTTATCATTTATTTTAACTCTTCCGCCATCACAAGCCTGCTTGGCTAGAGTTCTTCTCTTTATTATCCTAGAATTTTTTAAAAATTTATCTAATCTCATGATCTACCCTTTATATTTTTATATCTTTCAATGTTGGAATCATTCAAGAATTCATAAGCTGCTCCAACTTTTTGGAACATCTCCTTGGCACCAGCTTCCTTATTCAAGTCGGGATGATACTTTTTGGCCATTTTTCTGTAAGCAAGCTTAATGGCGTATTTATCAGCATCATAAGCCACCTGCAAAGTGTCACACGCATCTTCATAAGATCTGATGAAGTCCTGACCAAAAGCCTGACCAGAAGCATTGTTCTGTCCGCCAAAACTTCCAGATTGATTTTCAAAATTTTGGTTAAAGAAATCCTCAAAGTTATAAAATTCGAAGTGAAAGCCTCCACGTTCGAAATTTTCAAATCTCTGATTCCAAGCTTCCTCTTGAGCCTTTCTCCTTCTCTCCTGCTCCCTTAATCTCTCTTGCTCCAGCTTTTGCCAATACTTTTGTCCATAGGAACCCATCTTGTCATAGGCTCTCTTGCGACCAAGCAAATAGTAGTCTGCCCTATCATAAAAATATTCCGTCACCATATAATGCACATATTGCAAATAAGTAAGAGAAATAGTCCCCACGATAGGTGCCAAAAAAGAAAATATTATGAGTATCAACAAAATCGGCCTTTTTAAAAGATAATAAAAGAAAAAAGGATTAATAAATAAAAATATAATAAAACATCCACCTATGGACAAAATCGCCATCAAGGCCTGTCTAATTGAACTAAATATGCTCAATAAAATATTGACTACAAATATTAGTCCGGAAAAAATAAAATCAAAAAATTTTCCAATTCCCTTATAAAAATAACCTATTATCTTATTCATTATCAATTCTCATTTCTGTACTTTTCCATAAAAATCATATCATCTATGGCTAAATCATTTTCGCCTGCCAAATATTCCAGATGATGTGTGAGTTCATGATGCAAAATCTCCCTCAGCTTATCCTTAAAAGCTTCATCGTCATAATACCAAAAAAGACTTTCAAAAGAACCATAATATATTACAATCTGAGATCCTAAATTTGAAATTATATATTGACCTAAAATTAAAAGTTTATCACCCTCTTTGGATTCGGGGTGAATTTTTTCTTCATCTGAAAGCAAGATGCCGCCATTCAAGCCTTGCAAAATGCCATCAGGCAACTCATCAATAAGCTCAGCCAAGAGTTCCTCGGCTCTTTGTATGTCAATCATTTATGATTTTCTTTCTCGCAAGCTCAACTAATTTGCCAAATATTAAGAGCATGACAATCAATTTAAGTTGGGCTTGAAAGGCGGAAGGTATCATCCTAGTCATCAAAGACTGAAAATATGTGATACCTCTAAGCTTAGATATCCAAAAAGAATTAATTAAAAAATTTGGAACCAAATCAACCAAAAGAGATCCCGCAATCATTCTCCAAGGCTTGATTTCTTTCTTGTAAAAAAAGATTCCATAAATAAAACCTGCCAAGGCAGATGTTAAAGTAAAGCCTGGAAAATATGAGCCCCCTTGTGGCATTATATTTGCCCTTATAAAATCCGACAATCCACCAACACAGGCGCCTCCCCAGGGGCCAAATAAAGCAGCTGCAAGAGCGGTTACAAGAAAGCTTGGCCCAAATCTGTTCATGGGAGTTGGAATTGTTATAAATGAATTGACAACAATGTGCAGAGCAACAAATAGTGCTAGTAAAGTTAATTTCTTAGTATTTTTCATGTCTCCTCCAATAGTCTACATTATACCATAGGTCTTTTACCGATTGCCTATCAGCTTCAATTTTAATATATTTTAGTAAGCTTGGATACATTTTTTTAACATTTTAATCTCACTTTTTATTTTCTTTAAAAATATTCTTAAACTCTTTGTAAAAACAAAGATTTCTAATTATTTATATAGATTAAAAATTTACATTATGAAAAATTTATTTCTTTTCAAATATTTTTTACTTTATAAAATACGATTATATATCCCTAGTCTTTATTTAAAAAAGTTTTAAAAAAATCGACACCATCTTTTAAAAGTGTCGATTCTAAAATAAATATTTCGTATTTTCATTTATTTAATTTTTTTAAATATTCAGATATTATAACTTCTTGTCCCTGATCTTTTGGTTCATAAAATTTTCTGCCAGCAAATTCATCCGGCATATAAACTTGATCTACATAAGCTCCAGGATAATCGTGAGGGTACTTGTAGTCCTTTCTCAAGTCCTTATCCGTTGCTGGATCTCTCGGATCTCTTATGTGTGCTGGTATTGTAAAAGTTTTTTCCAAAACTGCTTGTATAGCTTTATTTATCGCTAGATATGAGGCATTTGACTTGGGTGATGAGCTAAGATATGTGCAGGCATGTCCTAGGATGAGTCTACCCTCTGGCATACCAACAATTTCAAAGGCCCTAAAGGCATCAACAGCGACTTGCAAGGCTTGGGGATTGGCATTGCCTATATCTTCCGATGCAAATATTATCATGCGTCTTAGAATAAATTTAGGGTCTTCTCCAGATTCTAACATAGCAGCCAAATAGATTAGTGCCGCATCAGGATCTGAACCTCTCATAGATTTTATAAAGGCAGAGATTATATTGTAGTGATCATTTCCTTGCTTGTCGTAGGAAAGTTTTCTATCCTCGAAGGAATTTTTTAAGTCATCTATTCCAATTTTTATTGTGCCATATTCACTTTTATCTGTGGATAAGACAGCCAACTCCAAAGAATTTAAAAGATATCTGCCATCTCCCGAACTTCTTGAAATCAAAAATTCTTTGGCACTCTCATCTATCTCTACCTGATATCTGCCAAGTCCTCTATCCTTGTCTTCTAAGGCAGTATTTAAAATTTTTATAAGATCTTCTTTTCCAAGTTCTTTTAAATTTATTATTTTGCATCTGGATAAGAGGGCCTTGTTGACTTCAAAATAAGGATTTTCAGTTGTAGCCCCTATCAAGATTACTATTCCCTTTTCAACATATGGAAGTAGAGCATCTTGCTGCGTTTTGTTGAATCTGTGAATTTCATCCAAAAACAAGATTGAACCTCTAGCAGAAAGTTCCAAGTCTCTTTGGCACTCTTCTAAAACTTCACGCAACTCTTTTAGATTGGAAGTCACAGCCGAAAGCCTGTGAAAATTTTTAGAACTCATCTCAGCAATTATTTCTGCCAAGGTCGTCTTTCCCACTCCTGGTGGTCCATAAAAAATCATTGATGGCAAGATTTTTGATTTTATAACCCTATAAAGATACTTACCCGGCGCAAGGATATGCTCTTGACCCGCAAACTCTTGTAAATTTCTTGGTCTCATCCTCTGAGCAAGTGGAGCTGTCTTTTTAAGATTATTTTCCATGCCCATGGAAAATAAATCCATGCTATCACCTCTTTTTTTCTTTTATTATGTCTTCCAATTCGCTTACGAAGCTTTCTATATCTTTAAATTCTCGGTAAACCGAAGCAAATCTTATATAGGCGACATCATCTAATTTTTTTAATTCTTTCATTACCATGTCGCCAATTTCTTTGGATGAGATTTCTTTTTTCATAGAGTTGGAGATTGATTTTTCTATTTCATCTGCCGCATCTTCTATCTCTTTTAAACTAATTGGCCTTTTTTCTCCACTCTTTAACATCCCTCTTATGATTTTATTTTGATCGAAGGATTCCCTTGTGCCATCCTTTTTTATAACTATTATGGGTCTTTCTTCGACCCTTTCATAAGTGGTGAATCTCTCCTTGCATTTAATACATTCTCTTCTACGTCTTATAGTCGAGCCTTCGTCTGTCGGTCTTGAATCTATTACCTTGGACTCCTCGAAATTACAAAAAGGGCATCTCATTTTTATCTCCTATAAAAAAAACCTCCGACTTGCGGAGGTTATGCTTTATTTTCTGCCTCTTAAGAAGCTTGGGATTCTCAAATCTCCGGGATTGTCGCTATCAACATCCAAGTCTAAGTTAGCTCTTCTTGGCTTGTTGCCATTTAATCCACTGCCCGGTTCTTCATCAAACTCTGTGGCAATTACAGTGATTTTAACTTGGTCTTTCAAGCTTTCATCTATTCCAGCTCCGAAGATTATGTTGGCATCTTCATCAACATAGCTTCTTATCAAGTCTGCTGCTTCATTAGCTTCAAAAATTCCTAAATCGTTTCCTGCAGTTACATTTATAAGTACAGATTTAGCTCCCTCTATTGAAGTTTCCAAAAGTGGTGAATTTATTGCTAGTTTTGCAGCTTCTGTTGCTCTATCATCTCCTGATGCTATGCCGATTCCCATGTGGGCTATACCCTTGTTAGACATGATAGTCTTGACATCGGCGAAGTCCAAGTTTATTAAGTTTGGAATTGAAATTAAGTCCGAGATGCCTTGAATACCTTGTTTTAATATATCATCAGCCATTTCAAAAGCCTTGAGGAAGCTTGTTTTCTTGTCTGAAACTATGAGTAGTCTGTCGTTAGGAATTATTACAAGTGTGTCTACCTTGTCTTTTAATTCTGCTATACCTGCTTCTGCTTTTTTAGCTCTTCTAGAACCTTCAAATGTGAATGGTTTTGTCACAACTCCGACAGTAAGCACGCCCATTTCTTTTGCTATTTCTGCAATTGTAGGTGCAGCACCAGTGCCTGTACCGCCACCCATTCCAGCTGTTATAAATACCATATCAGCCCCGTCAAGAGCTTCTCTTATTTCATCTCTGTTTTCTTCAGCAGATTTTTCTCCAATTTCAGGGTTAGCGCCTGCTCCGAGTCCCTTAGTGATCTTTTCTCCGATTTGAATTTTATTTTCTGCAAGTGAGCCCTTTAGGGCTTGCTTGTCTGTGTTTACAGCAAAAAATTCAACTCCTTTTACTCCAGCGGTAATCATTCTGTTCACAGCATTGCTTCCGCCGCCGCCAACGCCAATTACTTTGATTTTTGCAAAATCGTCATAGTCCATGTCAAAATCCAACATACTTTTCCTCCTATATCAATTCTCATTTTTAGCTAAGTATCATATATATAGTATTTTATAAACAAATTCTCTAATAGTCAATATAACAAGCGTATTTAAGTCTAATTTCATCTCTTTAATACTAAAACTGGATTAGGTCCCTTGTTCAAATAAATAGTTTCAGCTGCTTTTTTTGTAGCTCTCACATCTTCTAAAACCTTATTTAAGACTTGCAGCTTGTAATCTAGATTGTCATAAGTCCCAAATATTATATTTATACCTGACTTACTTGTGACTTCCGGCATTTCTTCTTGTAATTTTATTCTTGCCAAGTCGCCTTTTAGGTCCTTGTTGTTAAATATTTTAAATAAGAATTGTTTTTTTGTCTGATCATTTTCCGTAAAGAGAAAATCCGAAATTTTTTCCTTGCTCATGTCCACATTTTCTATTATGGGGAGCTCTTCTTTTGGACTTTCCATTTTTTCAAGGACTCTGTACTCGTCATCAAGCAAATAATAGTTACCCTGATCTTCTACTTGAGATACTGGCACCCTCTCCTTTATGGTTATTTTTACCGGTCCAAACGGAATCAAACTTATCTTGGCAGTTTTTACATAGGGTAGGTCTTCTATATTCTTTCTTGCAGCCTTGCCAGCAAATGTAAAATATGATGCTCCAGTCTTGATGTTTCCCTTTTTTACCACATCTTCAATTTTTGTCTTTTGATTGCCAGAAATTTTTACATTTTTGACATTGAAGGCTCCTGCATATTTAGATATGAAAAAAATTATTATAAAAGCCGCCAAAATCAAGATAAATCTTCTTATAAAAATCTTCTTTCCAAGCTTTCTTTTTCTTTCATCAATTCTAGCTTGAAGATCTTCTTGCAAGGGCTTATTTTCATTTTTAAAATCCATTTTTATTTCCTATAAGTTCAAACACTTTATCTACAATCTTTTTTACGCCATCTGGAGATGCCATTTTCTTAGAGTTTGCGCCCATTTCGTTCTTTTTCTTTTCATCTTTTAAAACTGATTGAATCTTATTATAAAGCACATCTCCATTCAAATCTTTTTCTTCTATTACAACACTTGCCCCAGCTTTCTCATAAGACCTCGCATTGTAACTTTGGTGGTCTCCTGCTGTATAGGCCTTGGGTATCAAAATTGATGCCAGTCCAGTCGCTGAAATCTCTGCAAGTGTCATTGCTGAAGATGATGCTATTACCAAATCAGCCAAGGGTAAAAGTTCTGGTATCTGGTGAGAATAATCCAGTATTTTTAAGTTTTCGTTTTTATAACTTCCCAAAAGCTCCATAAATTTTTGATAGTGTTCTTTCCCCGTTATATGCAAAAGGAAAAAATCCAATTCATGTTTTTTTAGCATATCAAGTATGGCATCATTGGTGGATTCTTGTCCGCCAGATCCTCCAAAAGATAGCACCATGGGCTTTTTTATTTGAAAATCAAGACTTTTTTTATCAAGGTCTTTATTTGCATGAGAAAATTCCTCTCTTATGGGATTTCCTGTTACGAGAATTTTGTCTTTGGGGAAGTATTCTTCAGCTTCTTCAAAATTTAGGCATATTGCATTTGCCTTTTTAGAAAGAAGTTTATTAGTCTTTCCAGGATAAGCATTCTGTTCCTGTATCAAACTCTTTACCCCAATAAGTTGTCCTGCCATGGTTATGGGGGCACAAACATAGCCTCCAGTTGCAATAATTATATCTGGTCTAACTTTTTTTACTATAAGGGCAGCTTTTATAAGACCTACAATAAGCAGGGCTATTGATTTTAAAGTTTTTAAACTCAAGGACTTTCTTGGAAGACCTGCTCCATTTATAGGAAGAAATTTTAAATCTAAGCCCGCCTTACTTACAAGTTCCTCTTCTAGAGAGTTTTTTTTGCCAACATAGTATATTTGGCTTGATCCATCTCTTTTTTTGATTTCTTTAGCTATGGCAAGAGCCGGATAAATATGACCTCCTGTTCCGCCACCTGAAATTATATATCTCAATTCATAGTCCTCCTTTTATTATTCGCCGATATTCGCAAAAGAAGAGCAGTCGATGCCAAGGTTGAAAGCAAGGAAGTTCCTCCATAGGATATGAAGGGCAGAGTGATTCCTGTTACAGGAAATATCCCCGTCGTTACCCCCATATTAAAGATAGCTTGGATTGCTATATAGCTTGTTATTCCAACTCCAACATATTTCTCATAAAGGCTTTGCGAATCAAATGAAATGCGCAGTCCCCTATAAGTAAAATATGCAAAAAGTCCCAAGGTCATGGCTCCTCCAACAAGTCCAAACTCTTCGCAAATTATGCAGAATATAAAGTCATTGTGCGCCAAGGGAAGATAGGAATATTTTTGTCTTGATCTAAAATATCCTACTCCCAGTATGCCACCCATAGCAATTGCAAATATTGATTGCTTGGTGTGATAGTCCATGTTTGAAATGTCGCCCGAAGATGCCGAAGAAAAGTCCAAAATTCTCTTTATTCTAAATGCATCATCCTTAAATAGGATAAAAAGCACCAGTCCAAGAGCAAGTCCTGTCAAAACAACAAACTGGTAAGGCTTCATACCACCTACTAAAAACATCGCACTCAAACTAACTCCTATTACAAGTGCTGTCGAAAAGTCCTTTGTCATTACCGGAGCAACACAAAGTCCCATAAAGCACAAGATACTTATAAATATTTCTTTTTTGCCTATATCTTTTCTCTTATCTTCCAAATATTTTGCAAAATACATAATGGCGCTTATCTTTAGAAAATCTGACGGTTGCAGTCTTATAGCTCTTGAGCCAAGTCTTAGTATGAGCCATCTGGATTGGCCGTACTCCTCAGAAGATAGTCCCGGTATCCAAAGTGCAAAAATCATGAGAATTGTGATCACAAATGCAGGAAAGGCAACTTTTTTTATAAGAGACATCTTTACTTTTAAAATAAAAATAACAGCAAATAAGCCCAAAATCATAGCCTTGATTTGCTTATCGGTATAATAGAATCCGTTTCCCTTGTGTTTTATGACACCTCTGGGCCAGGATGCGGATGCAACTGACATGATACCTATTAGCAATAATATAATTGTTGCAGAAAGGAGACCTCTATCAACATTTTTTAAGGTCTCCGAGAATTTTCTTAAGGTTTTCATTAAACCACCTTGTTTACTATATCTTTAAAATCTTTTCCTCTTTCTTCATAGGACTTATACATGTCCCAAGAAGCACACGCTGGTGATAATAAAACAATTTCCCCTTCTTTGGCAAGCTCCTTGGCTCTTTTGACAGCTTCTTGCATATTTTCTACGAATTCATAATCTATTTGAGCATTTTCTGCCGCTTGGGCTAATTTGTTTTTAGTCGCTCCCATAAGTAGCATCTTTTTAACTTTGCCCCTTGCCGAATTCATCATCAAGTCAAAGTCTGAGTTTTTGTCATAGCCTCCTGCCAGCAAAATAATAGGACTATTGAAGGATTCTAGAGCCTTTATTGTCGAGTCGGGATTTGTGCCCTTAGAGTCATTGTAGTATTTGACTCCATTATCTTTTACAAACTCAATTCTGTGTTCTACTCCCTCAAACTCAGAAACCGCTTCTCTTATAGTTTGCTTGTCTATACCTGCTGCAAGTGCCACCATTACACATGCCAAGACATTCTCTACATTATGCCCACCAGGTATTTTGATTTCATCTGTTGTCATTATTTTTTCTTCTGCGAAATCAAAACTTCTAAAAATTATATCCTTTTTTACTACAAAGACTCCTGGAAGTCCCAAGTCTCTTTTAGCAAAATAATAGACTCCACACTTTTTAGTGTATATCATAGATAAAATAGCGTCTTCTCCATTTAAGATAAGGTAGTCGCCATTTTTCATATTTTGAAAAATTTTGTACTTGGCATTTTTATAATTTTCAAAATTTTTGTGCCAGTCAATATGGTCTTTAGTTATATTTGTTATGAGGGCAATTTTTGGCCTTAGATGCTCAGTATATTCCAACTGAAAGCTGGAAAGCTCGCACACAACCCAATCGTCTTTTTGAGCATCCATAGCAGAAAACACACTTTCTCCCACATTGCCAACTAGATAAGTTTTTTTCTTTTTAGATAAGATTGACGTTATAAGCTCAACACAAGTAGTCTTGCCATTTGTGCCAGTTACTCCTATAAAATTTTTACAAGCAGAAATCTCTTGAAAATATTCCACATCTGATATTATTCTGATATTCTTTTCTTCAAGTTTTTTTACTAGGGGCGAATCAGGCTTGATTCCAGGACTTTTTATGCAAAATTCAAACTTTAAATCCCCATCTAAATCTGCCATGTCAATTGATTCATCTTTTAACTTATCGTCATAAACATATACAGAATATTCATTTTGTTTTTTAAGAGCTTCAACAGCTCCCTTGCCCGTCTTTCCTAAACCTGCAACAAGTACATTCTTTTTCATTTACTTCACCATCAAATATGCCAAAATTCCAAATACAATAGCTGCCATACAAAAATATCTGACTACTTTTTTTTCATTCCAACCCTTGCCCTCAAAGTGGTGATGCAAGGGGCTCATTATAAAAACTCTCTTGCCAGTTTTTTGGAATACTAAAACCTGAATTATTACAGAGAGGGTTTCTAAAAAATATACAGCTCCCAAGATAGGAAGTAATAAGGGCAGTTTTAAAATCATACATATACAAGATACAGCACCGCCCAGGGCCAAAGACCCCGTATCTCCCATGAATACTCTCGCTGGATAGGCATTAAATACCAAAAATCCCAAGAGTCCTCCGGCAAATACTATCGAAAAGTTTTTTGTGCTCTCGTCTCCCAACTTTTGAGCCAAAAGGCAAGAAAAAATCATTACAACAATGGTTACAGAAGATGAAAGTCCATCCAAGCCATCTGTCAAATTGGTTGAATTTACTGTCCCCACCACTACAAAAAGCATAAAAGGTATATAGAATAAGGACATATCCCAATATTTATTTATGATCGGAATATATATGCTAGTAGGATCTTCGAACAAATAATTGTGAACTCCTATCACTAATAAACTAGCAATAATTTGAAGAATCAACTTCTGCTTGGACGTAAGTCCTAAGTTTCTTTTTTTTATTACTTTTATATAATCATCAATAAAACCTATTAGGGCAAATATCATAGTCGAAAAAAGAAGCAAAAGCCCTGTTTTGTCTAAAAGTCTAAAGACTAGCAAACTCAATGTGCTGGAAAAAAGGAAGATAAGTCCGCCTATTGTGGGAGTCCCTCCCTTTTTTAAGTGGGACTTGGGGCCCTCTTCTCTTATCGATTGCCCAGCGTGCAAAGTTTTTAACCATTTTATTATCATCGGTCCTATTAATAGGGCCACACCAAAGGCAAAAAGCCCCGGCAAAATATCATTAAAATTCATCTTTCTCCTCTAGTCTGTTATGTCATCTTTTCCGGCATCTTTAACAAGACCCTTTGAGCCTGATTTTTTTATCAGCTCATCCGCCTTATCCTCAGAATCAAATTCCAAATCCACCATAGTGTCTTTATTTAATACACTGCCCGCTTTTGGAGTTTGTGATTTTACAATGCCTTCACCTATTGCATTATACTCTACTTTTAAGTCTTTTAAAATACTTATAGCCTCTTCCTTGGTCTTATCTATTAAATTTGGCATTACTCTATCGCTACCCATGTTGTTTTCCACTTCAAGATCTATTATCGTGCCTTGTTTTACATAGGCTCCAGCCTCAACAGATTGGCCTTTGACAACAGATGTTCCAGATGAATTTTCAGTTGTCACATTAAATTTCAAGCCCCTTGTCACAAGTGCTTTGCCAGCATCTTGAATCAACAAGTTTGAAACATCTGGCACTTGAACGAGGTTGGCATCTTTTTGTTGATTTATGCCTTCTGTCCTTTGGACCTTCAAATAAGAAAGAGTTTTTCCAATCACATATGAACCATATGGCGCAGCAACAGTACCACCATGGGTTAGGCCTTGCGGATCTTTTACGACTACAAGTACAGTTATCTTGGGATCATTTATAGGAGCAACACCCACAAAAGAAGCCACATACTTGCCTTGAGCATATCCATTGCCATTTTCTGATATCATATTTGCAGTACCAGTTTTTCCTCCGACTCTATATCCATCAACCTTGGCCCTCTTACCAGTACCATTTAGGACAACTCTTTCCATAAGTCCGAGCATGGTCTTGGAGGTTGACTTTGAAATCACTTGCCTTACCTTTTGTGTTTTAAAAGTCTCTATGACGTTGCCATCAGCATCCATTAAAGTCTTTCCGATTCTCGGCACATTCAATTCTCCTCCGTTGGCAATTGCAGAAACTGCATTTATAAGTTGAAGCGGTGTACAAGCTATACCATGTCCATAGGATAAGGTGGCAAGCTCTGCAGGTCCTATTGCCTCAACACTTGCTGGAATCTTTCCTTTTTCCTCGGCAGGAAGCTCTATTCCAGTTCTCTCTCCAAACCCAAAGGCCCTTATGAAATGGAGCATATTTTGTCTGCCAAGCTCTCTTCCCAATTGCACAAAGGAAATGTTACAAGATTGTTCCAAGGCTTGTGCCATGGTCTTGGCTCCCCTTATTGTGCAAGTACAACCTATTCTCTTTACACCAGGTATATCTGTTATGGCCCCAGTACAATAGTAAGTCTTATCTGGCCAAGAAGTGCCCGCTTCTATGGCAGATGCAGCCGTCACAAGTTTAAAAGTAGAACCGGGTTCATATATGTCATTTACGGCAAAATTTCTCCAGTTTTTAAACCACATTTCCACCTTTTGTTGATCTGTAAGCTCAGGCCAAATTTCTCTTTGCTCAGGTGTTTGTGGCTCTCTTGGTTTGTTCAAATCATAGTCATCTATATTAGCCATAGCCAAAATCTCTGAGTTTTGAGTATCTTGGACTATTATGGATACTTTTTCTGCAGAAAATCTTGCCTTGGCTTCTCTTGCCGCTTCTTCAGCTATTTGTTGGATATTTATATCCATGGTAAGGCCTAAAAAAAGTCCCTCTTTAGGTGCAAAGGTCTCTTGATCTGTAAGCGGAATACGACCGCCTCCCCCTTGTCTGTACTTGAAAATTTTCCCAGAAATGCCGCTTAGTATGCTATCAAAGCCAGATTCAACTCCGTATTGGCCTATGTTTTCATCATTTACAAAGCCAATGACATGAGAACCCAAGTTCTTGTAAGGATAAGATCTTTTCATCTTATCTTCTAAAGAAAGCCTTCTTATACCAGCATCTCTAAGCTCTAAGGTCTTGGAGCGTTCGACATCAGAGAGGATTTTTACTGGTTTTTCACCCTTCATCTTCTCTAATAGTTCTTCTTTATTTACCGAACATATAGCAGCAATTTTTTCTGCATCGGCTTCCAAGTCAGACTTGTATCTAGCTTCGTATTCCGATAAACTCTCCTTGTCATTTTTAGGATTGGCATCCGGATCCATATTGTAATAAGCGTCAGCACATGCCACATTAAGGGCCAGCTCTTTTAAATTCCTGTCGTAAATTATTCCTCTTTCAGAGTTTAAGACCTCAGTTCCTGTAATTTGTCTAAGGGCAAGTCTTGTGTACTTGTCCGAAACAAGGACTTGCAAATAAAATAATTTTGAAAAAATCACAACAATTAAAAAAGTCAGAATAACCAGGATAAAAATTATTTTTCTATTTGCATTTGCTGAAAAACTTTTTTTATTGCTTCCCTTGTCTGACTTTTTCTTTTTATTTCTAAATCTATTAAATAGTTTCAACATATCCACCTAATCTTTAGTATATGATTTTAAAACTGAAATTACAGGACTTAGAAAAACGTTCTGATTGACATCTTTTGATTCTTTTGCATTATCAAGCTCTATGTAGATTATTTGATCATCGCTAGGATAGACCATGCCAAGCTTATACATGGCTTCCTCAGCAATCTCGCTTGAGCTTTTTATGCCGACAACTTCCCCCTCGAGGGATAATTTGTTCTTTTTCAATTCTGAAATTTCAGCTTCTTGACTCGCAATCTTTCTATCTAAATTCGTAAGATGAGCATACATTATAGTCGATAGTATTGCAACAATTAATATTAGCACTGATATCGGTAAAATTAATCTGTTTTTTATTTTATTTTCTTTTTTAATTTTGTATTCGTTGTTTTGCATGATTCACCTACAATTTTTCAGCCACTCTCAACTTGGCACTTCTCGATCTATTGTTGTATAAAATCTCTTCATCACTAGGCAAGATTGGGTTTTTGCTTATTATTTCTATTTCTCTTTTCTTGTCGCAAATGCAAACAGGTATCTCTGGCGGGCAAACACAATCCAAATAGTAGTATTTGAAGATATCTTTAACCAAATGGTCTTCCAGAGAATGAAAGCTTATGACACAAATCCTACCACCTGGATTTAATCTATCTATCATCTTGCCCAAGGATTTTTTTAAAACATCAAGTTCGTGGTTGGTTTCTATTCTAAGAGCTTGAAAAGTTTTCTTGGCAGGATGTGAACCCTCTCTTCTGACCTTCTTTGGAATGGCAGCCTTTATTATCTCTACCAATTCAAAAGTCGTATCTATTGGTTTTTCTTCCCTTTTTTTAACTATAAAATTAGCTATTCGCCTTGCCCATCTCTCTTCTCCATAGACCAGCAAAATTCTCGCTATCTCACCCTCAGAATACTTATTTACAATATCCCAAGCCGAAAACTCCTGCTTTCTGTCCATTCTCATATCCAATCTGGAATCTAGCCTATAAGAAAATCCTCTCTCCTTCATGTCGAATTGATAAGAAGATACTCCCAAGTCTAGCAAAATCCCATCAAGCTTATCTATTCCCAGTCCATCTAGAACCGCTTCAAAGTTTTCATAGTTGGTGTTAAATAGTTTAAAATTACTTCCTATTTTTTCTAACCTCTCCCGAGAAACTTCTATCGCCTTTTCGTCTTGATCAAGCCCTATTAAAAGCCCATCTCCACAAAGCCTTCTTAGAATTTCACTCGAATGACCCGCTCCTCCCAGAGTGCCATCCAGATAGATTTTTGAAGGTCTTATATTTAAATTTTCAATTACTTCATCAAATAGCACTGGCTTGTGAACAAAATCCATAATCCACCTAAATTCCAAGTTCGGATAATTGTTGAGCCAACTCTTCATAAGAAAGACCCTCTGTCGAGTTGTAAGCCTCCCACTCTTGCTTGCTCCAGATTTCAAATCTAGTGGCAACTCCGATTATAACTGCGTCCCTTTCTATTAAGGCATGGTCTCTCAATTTCTGAGGTATCAAGACCCTGCCCTGCTTGTCAAGTGAGGCATCAGATGCTCCAGCAAAAAAAGTCCTCACGAAACTTCTAACCATGGGGTTGGTCATAGGAAGAGCCTTCAACTTTTCTTCTATTAATTTCCACTCTTCCATGGGGTAGACAAATAAACATTTATCCAGACCTTTAGTCATGACAAATGTTTCGGATAGATCATCTCTGAATTTTGCAGGTACTATAACTCTCCCCTTGTTGTCGAGAGAATGTTCATATTCACCAATAAACATAATTCCACCATTTTCTACCACTAATAACCACTTTCTTCCACTTCACCTATATTCTAACCTATTTTTATAAATACTTCTACCCTTATTTTGAAATTTTCTCATAGTTTTTTTAGTAATTTCAGCCATTTGTCGATGTTTTTTTGTTTGACAAATCCCATTTTCATTTTTATCTATGTCACATTCATTGACATTGGTGAAATTTATTGATTCCCCTAAAAAATACAATTTTTTATTGCATTTGAGCATAGCCTGTTTATCAAAAAACTTATTCGCCATTTATTTTTAACGGTATAGTTCTGTATTTTATTAGCGTTTAAAGTAGTTTTAAAAATTGATATTAATTATATGAAGTGATATCATCTATTTGACATAGTTTATGTTTATGAAAATAAATACAATTTTAGAGGAGCCGAAATGAAAAAACTAAGAATTGGATTTTTTATGTTTATCGCACTGATTTTCTTTTTTGTATGTTCGTGCACGGAAAATGTATCAGCGGATGACAATCCGTATAATATTAAAAAATATATTGGATATGCAACCGAGGGAGAATATAAGAAAAATGCCTATGTATATTGGGATAATAATAGAAATGCCATGGTCATAAAGGGGTCTGGCGAAATGGCTTCCCCAGGTTTTCCTATTCAAAAATTGATTGATGAGATAACTAAAAAAATTTATGCTCAATATGGAGATGAGGATATAGACTACGACTCCCCTCGTTATCATAAGCTTGAAGAAGAGGCCAACGCCTTTTTAAATAAGGTGAGAGCTCCGGGTGGATTGAAGCTTATAATAGAGGACGGTGTAGAGTTTCCAGAAGATTCGACCATGCTATTTTCTGGTGATAGTGGCACTATTTACAGTGAAATAATCTTTCCCAAAGACCTTTCTACTAGTCATGTCAAATCCATGATTCAAATGTTCTTTTTGCAGCCTTATGTAAATCCTGATGTATCTAAGTGGGATGTTTCAAATGTAGAAGACTTTGAGCAGATGTTTGCATATACAGGTTCAGCAAATCCCGATGTGTCTAATTGGGACACTTCTAAGGCAAAAAGCATGAACGGAATGTTTATTATGGCAAAAGCAGCCAACCCTGATGTTTCAAAATGGAATACTTCAAGTCTTACCCTGCCCCAATATATGTTTTATGGTGCAGATTCAGCTAATCCAGATTTATCCCATTGGGATCTTAGAAAATCCGAATCAATAGCATATATGCTGTCAATGTCGTCTGTTAGGGAGCTTGATTGTAGAACTTGGCCACTTAATCTAGATAGGGGTAATATATCTAATTTATTTTCTTACACTCCAAAACTTCAATATGTCTACTTGCCAGCTAATCATAATTTTGGTCCAGATGAGTTTTTAAGTGCTGATCCTATAGAAAATGCTATGAGTGAAGACTTTAAGATGCAAAGAGATGGCGAGCCGTCTGGAGCCGTCATTGAAGGCAGCCACAATTCTTTTTTGTTTAAACCCACAGGATTGCCTACGGTGTATTTCGTTCCTCAAAATATAGTTACAAAATCCACTTGGAAAGATTCCAATGACAAAAACGGTGTCAGACCAAAAGAATTGAAACTCACCCTCCTTGCAAATAAAGCGAAGATTTCTGGAAATATTGAAAAACCAAAAGAAAATCCCGTAAAGATAAATCTTGAGAATAATTGGACTGCTAATTATACTGGGCTTGATATATTTTCTAATGGCTCTAAAATCGATTATAGTATACTTCTAGATCCCATAGACGATTATGTAACTGAATTTAAAAATTATGTTCCTGATCTGCCCGAGAAGGAAAGACTTAAGACAAGAGGTATAGAGATTATAAATACCTATATGGAAATAGCTGAAGAAAAACCCTTTGGCACTAAGCCGAAATGCCCTGAAAATTTTGTAAGAGTTGTCGTGGATACGACAGATAAGGCCTCATCTGATACTTATTTCAAGCGCGCCTTTTGGGTTACTCCAAATAAGGAAGTTAAAATACCTGTTTCAAATCCAACTGGAAAAATGGGCTGGGTCTTTACTTCCTGGAAAAGTGAAAATGACGGAACTGTTTGGAAGCCTGACCAAGCTATTAAAAAGCAGTTCAAAGATAAAGAGACTCTCATCTTGGCTCAATACGATAAGGTCTGGTTGGGCATCAAAAAAGTCGATGTGAATAAAGTCGATGTGAATATTCACAAGGCCTATATTTTTGGCTACCCCGATAAGACCCTAAGACCTAATAACAATCTTACAAGAGCCGAAGCTGCTGCTTTGGCAGTAAGACTTACTGAGTTTAAGG
Organism: Peptoniphilus sp. GNH; assembly: GCA_021307325.1. Taxonomy (NCBI): domain Bacteria; kingdom Bacillati; phylum Bacillota; class Tissierellia; order Tissierellales; family Peptoniphilaceae; genus Peptoniphilus; species Peptoniphilus sp. GNH. Next base: position 642,190 of record CP089931.1, read on the forward strand.
CTGATAATACGGATAAACTTTTTGATGATGCTCTAGCTAATGCTTGGTACAATCCCTATATAAATTTGGCATATGAAAAGGATATGTTACAGTCAGACAACAATCTCATAAGACCCAATGACTTCATAACAAGGGCAGAGTTTGCCAAACTGATTTCTCCTTTAGATAAGGAAAATTCTTCCCAATCAGATTTTACAGATATAAAGGGTCATAGATATGAGAAAGAGATAAATCAAGCTTTTGCCAACAAAAGAATCTGCGGCTATCCAGATAAGACATTTAGACCCGATAAATTTATAAGTAGAGCTGAAGCTTCAAAAATTTTAAATAGCTTATTTAAAAGATCTGCTGATCGTAATTTTATAGATGCCAACCCAGATAAATTAAAATCTTATAAAGATTTAGATAAAAATAGTTGGGCCTACTACGATCTGCAAGATGCTGCAAACTCTCGCAAATACAAGAGAAGCTCCGACTCCTCTCTTGATGAAATATGGCTTGAAATCTTGCCGTAATTCGAATTTTTATATGAAAATATCCCCCTTGCTCCTTTCTATGTAAGCTAAGGGGGATGTTTTTATATATTTTTCATAATATAGTTATTGAGATTCTTCTTTTCGTCTATTTATTTCGCTTAAAATTCTTTCATTCAAAGCAAGAGCCGAGTTGTAGCCATAGAGTTTTTGCTTGTAATTTTTGGTGGCCACCTCTATTATTAGGGCTGTATTTCTACCTGGTCTTATAGGGATTACATATTGGGCGACTTCTTTGTCGAGAATTTTCACATGTGAGATGTCCATTCCCACTCTTTCGTATTCTTTATTCTCATCCCAAAATTCCAAGTGGGTTATGAGGTGGATTCTCTTTTTGTCCACAACAGATCCTATTCCATACATTCTCTCCACATCTATTATCCCAACTCCTCTTATTTCCATGAAGTGCTTGGTCACTTCTGGAGATGAGCCAATCAAATCCCCTGCCACATTTCTTATTATAACTGAATCATCAGATATCAGCTTGTGGCCCTTTTCAATCAATTCCAAGGCTGTTTCAGACTTGCCAGCACCCGAATCTCCAGTTATTAAAACTCCCATTCCATATATGTCCATCAAGACTGCATGCACTCTTGTCTTGGGTGCCAGCATAATGTCCATATAATTTACCATGTCATTTATAAGTCTTGTGGTTCTTCTGTCAGTAGATAGGATGGTGATATCATATTCTTTTGCCATTTTTTGGACTTCATAAAATACTGGCGCATTTTTTGTAAATATGACTGCTGGTATGGAGCGGCTGAAAAATTTTTCTAGACTTTTTTCTCTTCCATCTGGTCCTATGTCCTTTAAGTATTGCCATTCTGCCGCACCTATTATTTGTAACCTATCCTCAGCAAATTGGTTGTAATAGCCACAAAGCTGAAGCCCTGGTCTATTCATTTCACTTGACTTGCATTCAATTTTTTCAAAGGATTTTGATTTGTAAATAATTTGTAGCCCCAAATCTTTTGTAAACTTATCTAATTTAACCATTTTTGCTCCTTTTAAAATGAGAAATCAATTCTTCTGCCGCTGTTTTATTCATTCCTTCAACTTTTATTAAATCTTCTAAGCTCGCCTCTTTTATTTTTTTTATAGATTTAAAGTGATTAATAAGGGCCTTCTTTCTTTTTTCTCCTATGCCTTTTATGCCATCTAGTTCAGATGCGAACATGGCCTTTGTCCTTAGTGATTTGTGATAGTTTAAGGCAAATCTGTGAGCTTCTTCCTGAATTTTGTAAATTAACCTATAAGCTTTAGATGTTACCTTTAGCCTATATTCCTCATTGTCATAGATTATGCCCCTTGTTTGGTGAAAATCATCTTTTACTAATCCAGCTACCAAGATATTTATGCCCATTTTTTTTAGAACTTTAAGGGCTATGTTCACTTGTCCCTTTCCCCCGTCCATTAAGATGAGATCTGGATAGAGAGAAAAGGATGTGAATTTATCCTCTTCACTTTCTTTTATTGCCCGTGAAAATCTCCTATTTAAGACTTCCTCCATGGACTTGTAGTCATCTGGTCCCTTTACAGTTCTTATTCTAAATTTTCTGTAGTCACTCTTTTTTCTTTCTCCATCTTCGAAAACCACCATGGAGCCTACCGACTCAGCCCCCGAGATGTTTGAAATGTCATAGGCTTCTATTCTTTTTGGAATTTGCTCGAGTTTTAAGACTTGGCACAATTCTTCCAAGGCTTCCATGTTGGACTCTCTTTGCCTTCTTAGGCTCTCTTTTGATTTTGCAAGCATTTCAATTGCATTGCTCTTGGCAAGCTCCAGCATCCTCTTTTTTTCTCCAATCTTGGGTCTTAAAAGCTCTACCTTTTTCCCCTTGATTTCAAATAGCCACTTTTCTATTAGTTCCTTTTCCTCTATTTCTATTCCAATTAAAATTTCTTTGGGTATGAAGTTGGCAAGAAGATAGAATTGTTTTATAAAAGCTTGGATTATGTCTTCTTCCCTTTCAATAAAAGAATCCTGGATGAAAAAATGTTCTCTACCAGTTATTTTTCCATTTCTCACAAAAAAGACTTGTATGCAAACCTCGCCCTCTCCCCTTGCCATGGCTATGATATCTCTGTCATCAAAAGAAGCAGTATCTGCTATTTGCCTTCTTTGAATCAAGTATGATAGAGCATTTATCTTATCTCTTATTTCTGCCGCCCTTTCATAGTCCATTTTTTTAGACGCATCCTGCATTTCTTCTTTTAGCCTTTTTATAATGGCATCATCCTTGCCTTCTAAAAATTCCATTATGGAATTTATATAGACCAAATAATCACTTTCTCTTATTCCACCTATGCAGGGGGCCTTGCATCTTTTTATATAGTAGTTAAGGCAAGGTCTGACTTTGCCCTCTGCCTTTTCCAAATTGAGTTTGCAGTCCCTTATTGGAAAAATTTCATTGAACAAGTCTATGGATTCATTTACGCTTTCAGCCGATGGATAGGGTCCATAATACTTGGCCCCGTCCTTGCTCACAGATCTAACCTTCAAGACTCTGGGAAATTTTTCATTCAAAGAAATCTTTATATAGGGATATTGCTTGTCATCCCTTAATAAGATGTTATACTTGGGGTTATTTTCTTTTATCATATTGGCTTCTAAAATCAAAGATTCCAGTTCAGATGTCACAATTATATATTCAAAGTCGTCAATATTTTTGACCATAGATTTAACTTTTAGTGAACTTTGCCCGTAGGAGCCAAAGTACTGCGAAACCCTCTTTTTTAAAGACTTGGCCTTGCCCACATAAATTATGTTGCCAAGTTCGTCCTTCATAATATAAACTCCCGGTTTGTCCGGGAGCTTGGAAAGTTTTTCTTTAAAATCTTTCATTATATAGGTCTAGTGTAGTGTTCTAACCAAACTTTTATTTCTCCGTCCAAGTGTGGGCTTAGGAGTTCATAAGTTTTTTTATGATAATCATTTAAGAGCCTTCTTTCATTTTCTGTAAGAAGGTCAACATCAATAGCATCAAGGTCAAATGGCAGATAGTTTAGCACTTCGAATCTCATGAATTGCCCGTTTTCATTTTCTAGGTCGTATTCTATATAATAATCATTTTCCAGCCTTATGCCATGCTTGTTTTCCTTGTATATGCCCGGTTCGATTGTGACAACGCATCCAGGTAAAAGAGGAGCAAGGGCGGGTCTTGGTGAAATGCCATGAGGACCTTCATGCACTCCTAATAGATAACCAACTCCATGACCCGTTCCGCATTTATAGTCTAACCCTTCTCTCCACAGTGGTTCACGAGCGATTGCATCAAGGGCGTGGCCACTTGTGCCTTCCAAAAATTTAAAGCTTGCCAAATTCAAGTGAGACTTCAATACAAGAGTGAAATCTTTTTTTTCTTCATCGCTTATATCTCCAAGAGCCAAGGTCCTTGTTATATCTGTTGTGCCGAGATAATATTGTCCTCCAGAGTCGACTAAATATAAGGACTTGGGTTCAAGTTTCCTATTTGATTTTTCGCTTGCCGAATAGTGCATCATTGCCGCATTGGAAGCATAGGCCGAGATTGTTCCAAAGGATTCTTCTATGAACATATCGTCTTGTGCTCTAAAATCGTGAAGGATTTCTTGAGCCGAAAATTCGTTTAGATTTTCATTCTTAATTCTTGTTTTTAAAAAGTAAAAATACTTTGTAAGAGCCACACAATCTCTCAAGTAAGCCTCTTTTAAGTTGGAGATTTCTGTGGCATTTTTTACAGATTTCAGCTTTTCTGTTGGATTTTGAGCATTTACAACTTCACAATTTATAGAATCATAGACTTTTGAGTTTAATCTATTTGGATCTGCCATGATTCTCTTAGCTTTGAGATTTTTCAAAAAGTCGAAAATATCTTCATATCTTCTAAGTTCAATGGAATTTTCCAAAAGCTGAGTTCGAGTCTTTTCGTCGATTTTTTCTTCTGATGTGAAAAGCACAGCCCTATCATGACCTACAAGAGCATAGGATATCAAGACCGGCGTATATAAAATGTCAAAGGCCCTTATATTAAAAAGCCAGCATATATCGGGAAGATCTCCTAGCACCAAGTAGTCGCAATTTTCTTTTTCAAGTATCTTTCTTATTTCTTTTAGCTTTTCACCTGCAGACTTGCCGGCAAATTTTTCTTCCAACAAAAATGCTTTTTCGTTAGATAGAGCTTGCCTGTTCTCAGTCCAAATATCCTTTACTAAGTCTATATCCACAAGTTCTATTTTTTTATCTGCCAACTTTTGCTTTAAGCTTTCCAAAGAAGTCTTTGAAAAATAAAGAGCATTCAAGCCGAGCTTGCTACCATTTTTAAGATTTTCAAAAAGCCATTGATCATAAGTTGGATAACCCTTGGTTGCCATCTTCATCAGATCATAGCCCGAATTTTTAATTTGATTTGCAGCCTGAATAAAGTACCTGCCATCAGTCCACATCTTTCCTTCTTCCAAGGTTGTAACAGCTAGACCATTTGAGCCGGTAAACCCAGTTAGAAAAGCCCTCTCTTTGTAGTAATCGGGCAAGTATTCAGAAAGATGAGGATCAGATGATGGACTCACATAGGCATCCAGACCACACTCCTGCATCTTTTTTCTCAATTTATCTATATTTCTCATTGCTTTCACCTCTCATTTGATTATACCAAACTTTTTATAATTAATTACAATCTTATAAAGGAGCAAATAAAAAAGACTGCCCGGTTTTAATTTGAACTTGCAAACTAAAATCCAATCAGTCTTTTATAATGCCATATCCTTGCTGTCAATTCTCAAATGTCCCGTGTAGAAGAATATTTAGTTTTCCTCTTCTTTCAACATTTCTTCATATTTTTCCAAAACAGCATCTTCAATTTGTTTTCTTGTTTCAGCGTTAATTGGATGAGCGATGTCTCTGAATTCTCCACTTGGAATTCTTCTACTAGGCATAGCGATAAAATTTGCTTCGTCTCCTTCGATAATCTTTATATCGTGGATCACTATGGCATCATCAAAAGCAACAGAAACCACTGCCTTCATTTTACCCGTGTTATCCAACTTGCGAATCCTAATATCAGTAATTTTCATTTATATCACGCTCCCTCATCTTAATTATATTATACCTTTTTTTTGCTCTAAGGTACAGATGATTTAAGTTATTATTAAAAGATTTTTATTAAATATTTCTCTATTTATATGTCCCAAATATGATATAATCAATGTTTACAGGAGGTTGTATGAAATTTTTTAAAATTGATTCACATGATTATAAACACGTCCATTTCATTGGAATAGGCGGCATATCTATGTCTGGTCTGGCAAAGATTCTTCTAAGTTACGGATACGAGGTCAGCGGATCAGATGCTAAAGAAAGTCCTATCACAAAAAAATTGGAAGCTTTAGGAGCTAAAATTTTCTACGGACATAAAAAAGAAAACATAGAAGGTGCCGATTTAGTTGTATATACAGATGCCATATCTCTTGACAACGAGGAGTTGCTTTATGCAATCAAAAGTAAGGTTGACCTTGTAGATAGGGCAAGTTTTTTGGGACTTATTATGAAAAATTACAAGTCCTCCATAGCCGTATCAGGCACTCATGGCAAGACTTCGACCACATCCATGCTAGCAGAGATAATAAAAGATTTGGATGTAGATCCAACTATTCTTTTGGGCGGCGAATTGGATGATATCCATGGCAATGCCAAAATAGGCAAAATGGATTTATTTTTGACAGAAGCTTGTGAGTATAAGGCAAATGTTTTAAAGTATTTTCCCACCACTGCCATCATCTTAAATATTGACGAGGACCATTTGGACTACTTTGACAATATAGACCATATAGTGAAAACTTTTGAAGGCTATGTTAAAAATTTGAGTGATGCTGACAATTTAATCATCAATGTAGATGATCCTTATGCAAGGCAAATGGAATACATCAAGACCTGCAATCTCTTTACCTTTGGCATTCATACTCAAGCCGATTTTATGGCAAAAGATATCCGCTTGGATGAAGCTGGTCATCCCAGCTATGAACTCTATATCAGGGGCAAAAATGTAGCCAGAGTTGAACTCTCTGTCTTGGGCAAGCACAATGTTTACAATTCTCTTGCAGCCATTGCCGCAGCCTATGTAAATGGAATCGATTTGGATACTATTATTACCAACATAAAAAAATATAAGGGTGTTCATAGACGGTTAGAAAAAGTCGGCAGCTATAATGGCGCTCTAGTCATGGACGACTACGCCCACCACCCGACAGAAATCAAATCTTCTCTTAAAACTTTAAAAGATTTTTGCAAGGGCAAACTCTACTGCGTATTTCAACCTCACACCTTCACAAGGACAAAGATGCTTTTAGAATCTTTCTGCGAATCTTTTTCTCTAGCAGATGTAATAATAATCGCAGATATATATGCCGCCAGAGAAAAAGACTATGGCGATATCCATTCTAAAACTCTTGTCGCAGGTATTAGCCAAAAGGGGGGCAATGCCTTTTATATGGAAAGATTTGAAGATATAGTTAGATTTCTTAAAAATAATCTCCAAGCTGACGACTTAGTGTGCACTGTCGGAGCTGGAGATGTCTATAAGATAGGTCTTATGCTCTTAGATAAAAAGTTTTAGACTAAATCTAAAATCTTCTTTTTATAATTTTGACAACAAGTTTATATGAATACAAAAATCTGCCTTGGATTGCTCCTTGGCAGATTTCTTTGTTTTAAAATTTATTCGTTTATTTCAGCCAATATTTTGGAATGAATCATATCTATTGCAACTTGATTATATCCACCTTCTGGCACTATTATGTCTGCATATCTTTTTGATGGGTCTATAAATTGCAAATGAGATGGTCTTACTGTGTTCAGATACTGCATGATCACAGAGTCAAGAGTCCTTCCCCTCTCTTTTATATCTCTTAAAATTCTTCTTATTATTCTGACATCACTATCTGTGTCTACGAAAATTTTGATATCTAAAAGTTCTCTCACTTCTTCTTCATAGAGTATCAAAATTCCTTCGACTATGATTACCTCTGCCGGCTCAATTTTTAGTTTTTCTTTTTTTCTGTTGTGAACCTCAAAGTCATACATCGGTTTTTCAATAGTCTTTCCAGCTTTTAAGGCCTTTATATGTTCGACCAAAAGGTCATTGTCAAAGGCAAAAGGATGATCGTAATTTGTCTTTATCCTCTCCTCAAAGGGCAGAGATGATTGATCCTTGTAGTATGCATCCTGCTCTATAACAAGCACCCTATCATCTAAAAGTTCGACCAATTTGTTAGTTATTGTAGACTTGCCTGAGCCTGTTCCTCCTGCTATTCCAATTACTATGGGCTTTTTCACGACTACCTCCTATTTTTCTCTCCTAAGCATATAACCCTCTTTAACCGGTTGCTTCATCTCAATTTTAAAAATTTGTTCAGCCTTATTAGCCATGTCGATTTTATTATCGTTTTCATCATACATTTCTTCTATTTTTTGTGTGAAATGTTTTATGCCCGGGCCAAAAACTTCGACTTCTTCCCCTGGGAAAGTCCTATTCCTAAGAGATAGGCTTGCCATTTTAGTTTCCGGATCATAAGCCTCGACTCTCGCTATATACTCATATCCTCTTATATATGAGGATGTTTCATATATCTGGGCATCTCTTATATCCTTATTATAATAAAAACCAGTTGTAAAGTCTCTATGAGAAACTTTTTTAATCTCATCCAAATAATATGGGTCGAATTTATATCCTTTCGGGTCTTCATAAAAGGCATCAATCGCCATTCTATACGATCTTATAGTAGTCGCAAGATAATAATCCGACTTGACTCTGCCCTCAATCTTCAAAGAAGAAATGCCAGCCCTTATGAGGTCATCCACATGTTCTATCATGCAGAGGTCCTTGGAATTCATGATAAAAGTTCCTTCTTCATGCTCTTCTATGGGGAAATATTCCCCCGGTCTTTTTTCTTCGACCAAATGATACTTGTATCTGCAAGGCTGAGCGCAGTCTCCGAGATTGGCATCTCTACCAACCATATAGTTAGATAACAAACACCTACCCGAATAAGACATACACATAGCCCCATGAGCAAATGTTTCAACCTCTATCAAGTCTTTGGTTTCTTCAACAATTTCCTTTATTTCTTCGAGTGAGACTTCCCTCGCCATAACAACCCTTTTTGCTCCTTGAGCTGCCCAAAATTTCACAGCATCAGTATTGGTTATAGATGCTTGGGTCGATATGTGAATGTCAATGTTTTTTTCTGCTGCCCTTACCCTAGAAAACATACCCGGATCAGCCACTATAAGGGCATCCACTCCTATATTGTAAAGAGCTTTAATATAGTCATCGACTCCATGGGTATCCTTGTTGTGGGGAATTATATTTAAAGTCACATGGACCTTTTTGCCAAGCTTGTGGGCCAGCTTGACCCCTTCTTCAATATCAGCAAGGCTAAAGTTTTTTGATGCCTTTCTAAGCCCAAAGGCCTCTCCTCCCAGATAGACCGCATCAGCACCATACATGAGCGCTGTCTTTAATTTATTCAAATCACCTGCCGGTGCCAAAAGCTCTATTTTATTCATCTTTCCTCCTAATTAGTAATATGCCATCGCCAAGAGGCAAGAGGCTTGCATCTAAAGTTTCATCTTCAAAAATATTCTTCAAAAAACTTCTCAAGCGTCTGACAAGGGTAATTTTTCTTCTTACAAGAAGCTCATCGCTTGCAACCATGCCCTTAAAAAGCACATTGTCACAGACTATAAGCCCCTTGGCATTTAAGTGTCTTATGGCCTTGTCAAAATAAAATTGGTACTGCCCCTTTGCCGCATCAATAAATATAAAATCAAAACCTTCTGTCAGCTTATCCAATTCTAAGGCGGCATCATTTACCCTAATTTCAACTTTTTCTTCAAGACCTGCCTTCTTCACATTTGCCATGGCAAGACTAGCCATATCTTCCCTTATTTCTATACTTGTGACTTTTTTTACATAGGTCTCCTTAGCAAAATTTATCGTCGAATAACCCATAGCTGTACCCAACTCTAAAACTTTTTCTGGCTTTGTCATCCTCATAAGTAGTCTTATAAAATTTTCGCTGACCTCTTCCACGATAGGTATGTGATAAGTCTTGGCATAAGATCTCATCTCACGCTTGCAAGCTGGTTGAGCAGCAAGAAGGCTCTCCATGTAATCTATAATATAATCTAAATTTATTTTTCCCATTTTCTTTAAAAAACAACCCCATTTATTTTTGAAATACAAGCTTTTTATAGACTTTATTTCTTTCTAGTACTCTAAAACTAGATTTTTAAAAAAATGAGCAACTAAAAAGTCGCTCTTTTATTGTCTTTTTGTATTTTAATATTCTAAGCTCTTTTAGCAAAATAATATGAAAAGCCCAAGTTGATTTAAGCATAAAGCTTTCCATTTTGGACCTATTTTATTATATAGAATCTACTTTTTCTTTACAAGACCTAAAACATCGTCATAAGAAACAGGCCCTATCATGCGAGAATCCGTAGAGTTTAATCTATTGTCGCCCATGAAAAAATACTCATCATCTTTTAGCCTTCTCTTATAATATCTGCCTATTATAGACGAGTGGAGCTCTTTATACTCATCTAGACTAATCTTTGTTTTTTCGCAAAGAAACTTGTCATCATTGAAGGTCTTATCTACATAGGTTTCAGCTTGAAGAGTTCCATTTATATAAAGCTCCCCGTCTTTAATCTCAATAAAATCGCCCGGCAGACCAATAAGTCTTTTGATAAGATTCTCATCCGTATCTTTGGGCCTTACTACTATAATCTCTCCTCTTCTTAAAGTTCTTTTCAAAAGCCTTGTATAAGCCTTATTTACTATTAGCACTTGCCCATCTTTGATGGTGGGATACATTGAAGTACCAGATACTTTTACAAAGCTAAATACATAATTTTTGATAAAGATAGATAATAGAATTGTCAATGATAAAATTATAATATTTATTATTCTTTTTCTTTTCAAAATAAGCCCCTCCAACCCAATCTTCTAACTCTTTATTATATCCAATATCTTTTTTATTAACCAATTTGTGGTAGAAATTCTCGCCCCTTCTTCTATATTCTTTAGCTCGCTTCCGTGCCAAGTGTATAGGTCGGGGACTTTTTGTCCGTTTTTATTTTCGCCCCCTGTCCATTTTTTGAATGTATAGGCTCTCCAAGGGTTTGACTTTCTGCCTTTTATTGGTAGTCCTCGGACTTTTCCATCTTTCTTAGTGTGAACGCCTATTTGGAAGTCGTTGTCTTTAAAGTCTTGTGCTGGACCATCGCCAACGTTTGAATAGTCTATCATATAGAGTCTTGCCGGGAGTTTTATCTTACCCATGGGTGGTGCCTTGTAGATAGATTCGTTGGTGCCTCCGTCGTTATTTCCAAAGGATATGTCGTAGTAGAATTTTTCTCCCAAGTTTTGAAAATACTTAGACACGTCCACTCTTTTTACTTTTGGGCTTAGGATATCAACATCAAGCTTTACCTTGCCTTGTTCCATAACGGCTCTATAGGCAGGTGCGCCTCCGAAGTTAAAGCCCGAATAGATTGTTGGTACATTATCGGCATCTACTATGATGACATCGTATTTGATATTTGGCTCCTTGAAGATGACCTCTCCTGTGGTCTTATCTACGCCTATGCCTTTTTCTCCAGCGCCTGAGCCATAAAGGTGAGGCTTATATGAGGCTCCCGCCCAGTTTAGCATGATGCCCATCCATTGCTGGTAGGTATAGGAGTTGCCGAACTTTCCGTCTTTTGTGCCGTAGATATTCTTTCCGTTTGCACCAAGACCCATGTTGATGTCAAAGGGTCTGGTCCAGTTCTCGGGGCCGAATTTCTCGTCTGCATTGTTAATTTCAGTATTGTCATCATCGTCTTTAAGATTGTCATTTCCCGTAGCAAAGACAAAATTGAAGGACCCTATAAGAATAACTAAGGCGAGTAATAAGCTAATTGTTCTCTTATACTTCATAAAATCATATCCTTTCTGTATATTATTTGCTATTACTATCTCCTTATATATTAGGAAAAATTTTATTAAATTATTCACGGAAAAAATGTTTTTAAATTTAATTTCAAATATGTTGTTCTATATAAAGTATAAATAAGCAATACTTACTTAAAATGAATAAAAAAAAGAAACCCCGTAGGGTCTCTTTCAAATAATATATAAAAAGAAAGGAATTAATACAATTGTTTTACATTGCCAATCGGAGTGTTAGTGTATTTGTTGAATAAGTCGTTACCTTTAAAATGTTGTTCTATTCCAGCTTTAACAGTAGGGTCGGTTATTCTGTTTAAAGTTTCAGGCATTAAAGTAAACATATACCTTGCATCAAACTCATAGGCGTGTTTTTCTTCACCTTGTTTAATGGTCATTTTATATCTCAAAAGATCCCCTATCGGAGGAGCTAAAAGTTCACCATTTCTGCCCTTGCTTTTCAAAGCATTGTAATTAGCGATGTTACCTTGGAACAAGTCAAAAAAAGCAGATTTTGCATTTCCAGCGGCCATATTTCTCAATTTTCCACCTGTTATATAACCATTATATTCATTTTCATATTTTAAATTAGCTCCAATATACTTATGAGTTCCTCTTTTGATTTCTAAGTTTTGGTTATAAGGATAATACCTGCTATCGATAAGCTCAAACTGAATTTGGTAATCGTCAGAAGCATTTTTAAAATCGTCTTTATTCATTAATCTAAATACAAAAGGAGCCATAGCTTCCCCATTCTTTAAAGCAAACGGGTCTTGGTAGCCTATCCTAATATCAGGAGTAATCCACTTATCCGAGACCTTGCCCGGATACTTGTCCGCACTTGGCATATCAATGACTTGAGAGATTCTCGCATTTACAATAGCATCGTTATCGCCGGGTCTTGCCGCAACCTCACCCTTGTGATAGATCTTCGAGAAAAAGAGATTCAATAACTCATCCTCTGAAAGGTCCTTGTCTGCTACGGGTTTTGCCATGTAGATGTTTATTAAGTGGGTGCCTTTTGCTTGGCTATAGTCAACTTTGTAGCCCATGTTTTCTGCAATGAATCTTAGGGGAACGTAGGTTCTGTTGTTTTTTAAGAGGGGTGCGAGGGTCTTCTCGTTCTCGTCTATATAGAGGGGCTTGTCGTTTAGAGTGGCGGTGCTATTTCCTATTTGTAGGCTTAGCTTTCTGCCGAGGCTCTTGTTTTCCATTTTTATTATTTGGCCTTCGTTTTTCCAATCGACTTTAAAGCCCATGTTCTCGGAGATTACTCTAAGGGGTACCATGGTTCTGTTACCCTTTGCAATGTAGGGGTATCCGAGGTTTTCGCCTGTCTCGACTTTTTTCTCGTTTACTTTGATTATAAAGTTTGATTGAGCATCTATTTTGTCGAGCCTTACTGCTGATGGAAACAGCGTGAGGGCCGCTAATAGTGCTATAAATATTTTTTTCTTTTTCATGAGTTTTTCGGGGATTTTCCCCTTGTCTCCTTTCTCGTATTTTTTTGTTTTTCCTTTCTTTACTTAGGCTTATATGTAAAAAAGAAGCCCGCAGGCTTCTTACTATACTTCCATTATTACTGGTAGAATCATCGGGTTTCTCTTAGTCCTCTTAAATACATAAGATCTCAAGGTCGATTTGATGTTTCCCTTTAGATATAATCTGTTTGCTATTTCTTTCTTGCTTGCCTTGTTTATTAGCTCTTCTATTGCCTTTCTGGCGCCTTCCATCAAGTCTTCAGATTCTCTCACATATACAAAACCTCTGGAGATTAAATCTGGTCCACAAACAAGCTTTTGCTCTTTTTTAGATATAGTCAAAACAGCAACTATAAGTCCGTCTTCTGAGAGGTGTTTTCTATCTCTTAATACAACATTTCCCACATCTCCGATGCCAAGCCCGTCTACCATGACACTTCCTGCAGGAACATCCGAACCTATCTTGGCACTTCTGCCATTTATCTCTAAAACTTCTCCATTGTTCATTACAAATATATTCTTTTCTCTGATTCCCATCGCTTCAGCAATCTCCTTGTGTTTTAAGAGATGCCTTATTTCGCCATGGGCAGGCACAAAATACTTGGGCTTTACAAGTTCCAATATGAGCTTTAATTCTTCCTGACAAGCATGGCCTGAAACGTGAATTTCTGATAAGGACTCATATACAACCTCTGTGCCATTGTCAATCAGCTTATTTATAACTGCGGTAACTGCAGTTTCATTGCCCGGTATCGGAGTGGCAGACAAGATGACCACATCCTTAGGATGAATCTGAATTTGCCTGTGTTCTCCATTTGCAATTCTCGTAAGGGCACTCATCGGCTCGCCTTGAGATCCAGTTGTGATTATCGTGAGCTGACCCGGCTTGTACCTTTTCATGTTATTTATATCTACAAAAGTATCTTTCTTGACTCTTAGATAACCAAGCTTTCTTGCCGTCTCCATGACATTTACCATAGACCTTCCAGAAAGCACAACCTTTCTGCCATGCTCCTCGGACGCATTTATGATTTGTTGGATTCTGTGAACATTAGAGGCAAAAGTCGCGATGATAAGTCTTCTGCCTTCAAATACATTAAAAAGTCTTTTGAAAGTCTCTCCGACCTTTCTCTCGCTTAGAGTATAGCCGGGTCTTAGGACGTTGGTAGACTCTCCTATCATGGCGATGACACCCTTTTGACCAATCTCAGAGATCCTTCTTAGATTTATTACATCTCCCGAAATGGGAGTGAAGTCCACCTTGAAATCTCCTGAGTGGTAGACATAGCCGAGGGGAGTTTTGATTGCAAGAGCGCAAGCATCTGGAATAGAGTGGTTCACGCTAATCCATTCGACTTCCATTTTGCCGAACTTTATCTTGTCTCCAGCTTTTACCACCTTCATGTCAACATGGCCCAACCTATGCTCTTTAAGTTTGTTTTCCAAAAGTCCCATGGTGAGGGCTGTCCCATAAATAGGTAATTTTAATTTCTTCAATAAATAAGGGATTGCACCGATATGATCCTCATGACCGTGTGTCAGCACAAGCCCCTTTATCTTGTCTTGATTCATTACAAGGTATTGAAAATCAGGTATTACCACATCAATACCAAGTTGTTCTTCCTCTGGGAAGGTCATCCCGCAATCGACAATTATGATTTCATCCTTGAATTGAACCAAGGTCATATTCTTGCCAATTTCTCTCATGCCCCCCAAAGGAATGATTTTTAAGTTGTTACTGCTTCTCATTATTTCTCCTTCTTTTTCTGACAATCGCTGCAGTAACCGTAAAACTTCAGATTATGATCTACTATTTTAAATTTTTCAGATTTTTCAACAGATGATTCGAGCGCATCTAAAAGATCCAGTTTGACCTCTATTACTTTGTTGCATGAAAGACATATCAAATGGTGATGTCTATGCTCATTCTTTTCGCTCTTTAATTCGTATCTTATTGCTCCGTCATCAAAAGAGATTTTATATATTATGCCCAATTTTTCAAAAAGCAAAATTGTCCTATATACAGTTGCAATTCCCACTTCAGGATTTGCCTTTTTAGCAATTTTATAAACTTCCTCTGTTGTTAGGTGATGGCTTACATTGTCTACAAAAACCTTGTAGATGTCTTTTCTTTGATTTGTAAACTTGTATCCGTTTTCTCTTAAAATGTTTTTTACTATTTCTTCATAATCCTTTTTCATGTTTTCACCTACTGCATCTTGTCTTTTATTAATTCTTCATATACTTCTACTGCGTCATTTAATTCATCGTCATCAATTCCGACAAAAATTCCATTTCCATTTTCATCAAAATCTTGTCTTAGAATATATATCTGACCGTCAATATCTTCGCTAGGAACCATCGCCACATAAGAAGTGTCGTCTACTTGAAACTTGGCCTTTAAAATAAATTCAACTGGTTGATCATTCTCATCAAAAAATAAATGTTTTTCCATTAAGCCTCCTACTTGGAATCTAGATAGGTTTGGAGAATGTACGAGGCTGCTATTTTATCAATATACTTTTTTCTATTTTCTCTTCTTACAGAGCCTTCTATCAAGACTCTCTGCGCACTTATACTTGTCATTCTCTCGTCAATATAAATCAGATTCACTTTAAACTTATTCTTTATTTTTTCAGCAAATTTCCTGACTTTTTCGGATTGGGGTCCCAAGGTGTTATTCATATTTATAGGAAGTCCAACAACTACGTCACAAAGCTCGTATTCATTTATCAATTTCTCAATCTCCGCATAAGCGTCCTTATTGGATGTCCTTTCTATTCGCATAAGCGGTTGAGCAAACATCCCAAGCTCATCAGAGATGGCAACTCCTATATATTTGTCACCTATGTCCAGTCCAAGCACTCTCATGATTTTCTCCTAATCGTTATCATTATTATATACTAGCTACTAAATCCTATCAAGTTATTGTTGAAATTTAAGGGTTTTCGATTTACAATATATAGGCGAGCAGAAGTGATGGAATTGGCAGACTTCTCGGTCTCAGAAGCCGAGGACCTTTGGGTCGTGAGGGTTCAAGTCCCTTCTTCTGCACCAATATATTTGTGTTTTATAAGTTATCAAATACTTATAAAATTCACTCTAAAAGGACCAAGCTTTTATAAGTCTTGGTTCTTTTTTTATTTTTATATTTTTTACCCTTTCCATGTAAACTTTAATCTTGCTTGTTATTTTATTTGTGCCATTCATCCTTGCTTTTAATGAAATCTTATTTTTATATATTTATCTCAAGTAATCTGTTTTCTTCCTTATGATGCGATAATTAAAGTTTCCTTAAAACTCAAAGGATATAAATGCCTAAGCTCTCCCACTTCTATTCACTTTTTGTAGTATAATCAAGAAAAGGAGTGCTTATGAAAAAAATATTAATTATAGACGGATCGTCACTTTTCTTTAGGGCCTTTTATGCCCTTCCCAATCTTACAAATTCAAAGGGCTTTCCCACAAATGCCATATATGGTTTTGTGACCATGCTTGAAAATGCCATCGAAAAAATAAAGCCATCTGATATTTGTGTCTGCTTTGATTTGAAGGGCAAGACCTTTCGTCATGAGCAGTTCAAAGACTACAAGGCCAACAGGCAAAAAATGCCTGATGAGCTGTCTCTGCAATTTCCTCTTGTGAGAAAAATTTTGGATGCCATGAATATAAGAGTTCTCGAGTCGTCAAAGTTTGAGGCTGATGATTTGGCAGGAAGCCTTTCTAAGTTGAGCGAAAATGCTGGTTACGAGTGTGTGCTTTTAACAGGTGATAAGGATTACTTCCAACTAATAAGCGAAAAGACTAAGGTCTTGCTTACCAGAAAGGGCATCACTGAGTTAGAAGTTTTTGATGAAGAAAAGCTCTTTAAGGAATATTCTCTAAGTCCTACGGAGTTCATCGACCTAAAAGGTCTCATGGGAGACCAATCCGATAACATACCTGGTGTGAAGGGCATAGGAGAAAAGACTGGCATAAAACTCTTGAAAGAATTTTCTTCTATCGAAAATATTTACTCGAATTTAGATAAAATCTCTGCCAAGTCTTTAAAATCAAAGTTAGAAGACGGCAAGGCTCTGGCCTTTATGTCTAAAAAACTTGCAACAATAATACGAGATGTGCCAATTGATGCAGATCTAAAAGATTTTGAAATCAAGCCCTACAATCTTTCAGAGCTTGTAAAAATCTATGAGGAGTACGAGTTTTACAGTTTTTTAAAGAAATTGCCCCTAAATGATTCCCCTGCTAAAACTGATGAGATTTCCAAGTCTGTAGAAATTTTGGATGAATATGAAACTTCTTATTTGAAAAAGATTTTAAAAAATAAAAATTTCGCCTTTAAGTTGATTTCAGAAGGCAAATTTTACGAGGGCGTCCTGCCTTCTTTTTGGGGACTCAAGACTGAAAATGAGCCTCCAGTATTTTACAAATTCTCCAAAGAATCTCTTTTAAAATTTAAGGAAGCCTTTGAAAGGGAAGATATAGAAATTTTGGGCCATAATCTCAAGGAAGATCTCATAAGTCTTATTGGGTTTGGGATAGATTTTAAAAATGTAAAGTACGACTTGCAAATTGCCGAATATATCATCGCACCCGAGGTTTCGAATTATGAAATCGAAAGGCTTACTCAAATCTATCTAAATAAAAATATGAAAAGCCTAAAAGAAATTTTAGGTAAAGGCAAAACTTCAAAAAAACTAGAAGAAGCATCTGACGATGTCAAAATCTATCTCGCAGACTTATTAGATGCCATATACAAAATCAAGCCTGAACAGGAAAAAAAGATGGACGACAAAAGCAAAGGTCTTTTTTATGATGTGGAGATGCCCCTTATAGAAGTGCTAGCAGATATGGAGGTCGTTGGCTTTTCTGTTGATAAATCTTGCCTCGAAGATATAGGTTTGGTCTTGGATTCAAATTTAAAAAAACTGACTCAAGAAATTTTTTCAGAGGCCCAAGAGGAGTTTAATATCAACTCTCCCAAGCAATTAGGCGAGATTCTTTTTGAAAAACTCAACTTCCCCGTCATCAAAAAAACTAAAACGGGCTATGCAACTGGTGCTGAGGTTTTGGAAAAGTTGGCAGGTCAAGGCGGAATAATAGAAAATATCCTAGAGTATAGAAAGCTTTCAAAACTCAAGTCTACTTATGTAGATGGACTAATCAAAATAATAAATAAAAATGATTCAAAAATTCACTCATCCTTCAACCAAACTGTCACAGCAACTGGTAGGATTTCCTCGACAGAACCCAACTTGCAAAATATTCCAATTAGAACAAAGGAAGGTCGCCTAATAAGAAAAGCCTTTTTGCCATCGGAAAATTGCAGATTAATCGATGCCGACTACTCACAAATAGAATTAAGAGTGCTGGCATCAGTATCCGATGACAAAGATATGATTGAGGCTTTTAAGCATGGAGAAGATATCCACGCTTCAACAGCTGCCCAAGTATTTAAGGTAGATATAAAGGATGTCGACTCTGAACTCAGAAGCAGGGCCAAGGCTGTCAATTTTGGCATTGTATATGGCATTTCAGACTATGGTCTTTCCCAAAACTTAAATATACCAAGACAAGAAGCCAAGACTTATATTGACAATTACCTCAATCACTACAAGGGCATCAAGGCCTTTATGGAAAATATAGTAAAAGAAGGCAAAGAAAAGGGCTATGTCAGAACAATTTTTGGTCGCAAGAGAAATATTCCAGAGCTAAATAACAGAAACTTTAATATAAGGTCTTTTGGCGAACGTATAGCACTTAATACACCAATCCAAGGCTCTGCCGCCGATATAATAAAGATTGCCATGGTTAAAGTTTTTCAAAAGCTCAAGGCTGAAAATTTAAAGAGTAAGTTGATTTTGCAAGTCCATGATGAGCTGATCTTGGATTCCCCGATAGATGAAATAGACAGAGCCAAGAAAATCTTAAAAGATGTGATGGAAAATGCCGGCAAGTTAAAAGTGGATTTGTTAGTAGATATGGAGGTCTTGGATAATTGGTATGATGCAAAATAAAACAAGATATATAGGCTTGACCGGCTCAATTGCAACTGGGAAATCCACAGTTTCTTCATATCTAAAAAAACTCGGCTACCCCCTTGTCGATGCTGATGTAATCGCCAAGAACATCTACTCTGATAAGGATGTATATAAAAAGACCCTAGCCATCTTTGGAAGGGATATCTTGGATAAAGAAGGCATAAGTCGAGATAAGCTTGCTAGAAAAGTCTTTGGAAACAAAAAAGCCTTGGATGAACTTTCAAAAATAGTTCATCCCGGCATCTTGAAAAATTTACAAGAAGAGGCCTTTTCCTACGCAAATGCAGATTTTGTCTTTTTGGATATTCCCCTGCTCTTGGAAATGAAAGAAAAGATAGAAAGCGTGATTTCCTTTTATGAAATTTGGCTTGTCTATGTGCCAAGAGAAATTCAAATCGAAAGGCTTATCAAAAGAGATGGCATCGACAGAGCCTATGCCCTAAAAAAATTAAATTCGCAAATGTCCATTGAGGACAAGAAAAGGCTCGCTGATATTATATTATACAACGATACGAGCTTAGAAAACCTATATGCTCAAGTAGACTACGAAATAAAAAATCTAAAAGAAAGAATTGAAAAAAACCGCTAACTATTATATAATAATTAGCGTTGCGGAGGTGCTGGAATGGCAGACAGGCATGTTTGAGGGGCATGTGCGTGCAAACGCGTGAGGGTTCAAGTCCCTTTCTCCGCACCATTATTTTTTTAAAGCTTTACACAATTTTACAAGATATGCAAATTTAAGATACAATTGCCTAGTTATTAAAAGCCGGGCAATTTTTTTATTGTTTTTGCATGAATTTATACGCTTTTCAAACTTATAGCAGACAAATGGCATACATTTCTTAATTTTTCTACAAATTAGCTCCTATGAATTTTATCTATACTTTTTCAACTATATGATAGATCCCCCAACCTCATTCGCATTTTATAAGTTTTTGATGAAGTACGTTAATTTAACATTATAAATATTTTTACTTCTTACATAAAAAAAGAGGTCCGTATCAACGAACCTCTTTTTTGTTTTATATGCAGTTTTTAGTTTTCGCTGCCGGCAGTTGCCATTTCTTTTTCGGCTGCTGCTTTTGCTGCGGCTTCTTTAGCTGCTTGTCTTTTCTTTTCTTCTTGTTTTTTTAGCGTTTCACGAATTTTATCTAGTCTTTCTGGGAACTCTACAAAGATTGCTCCAGTTGGACACTTAGCTGCACAGAATCCGCAATTAATACACTTGCTATAATCAATTTTAGCCAAGTTATCTTCCACTTTGATACAACCCTTAGGACATACTTTTTCGCACATCTTGCAACCTATACAACCAATGCCACAATTTACTCTTACATCTTTGCCTGAATCGGTTGTATTACATTTTACGAAAGTTTTTTGCTTGTAAGGAACAAGATCGATTATGTGTTTAGGGCAAATTTTTATACATTTTAAACATGCCACACATTTTTCCTTGTCTACAACTGCTATGCCATCTACTATGTGTATAGCATCAAATTCGCAAACTTTTGTACAAGTTCCGCCACCAAGACAACCTGCTCCACAAGATTTTTGACCTTGTTGAAAATCAGATATTAGTCTGCAATCTTCAAGACCATGGTATTCGTATTTATTTATCGCCTTTGCACATGTTCCTTGACATTTAACAAGAGCGACGTTTCTTTCTATATTTCCTGCGTTGACGCCCATTATTTCTGCTACCTTGGCAGCAGTTTCTGCACCGCCTATTGCACAAGAATTTACCGGTGCGCTTCCTGCAACTATTGCATTTGCGAGTCCTTCACAACCTGGAAATCCGCAAGCACCACAGTTTGCTCCAGGAAGTGATCCTAAAACCTCTGAAACTTTTGGATCAACTTCAACTGCAAAAACTTTTGAAGCAATTGACAGAGCAACCCCAAATATCGATCCTATTACTCCCAGAATTATAATGGGTAATAATAATTTGTCCATGCTTAACCCCCTATACTAATCCTGAGAATCCTGAGAATGCCAAGGCAATAAGACCTGCAGATATAAGTGCTATCGGCACACCTTGAAGCTTCTTAGGAATATTTCCAATTGCAAATCTTTCTCTGAGTGATGCCATAAGTAAAAGTGCTAAGAAGAAACCTAATGAAGCACCTAGACCAGAGAATATTGTTTCAATTATATCGTACTTATTTTGAATATTTAATACTGTAACACCAAGTACCACACAGTTTGTAGTTATTAGAGGAAGATATACCCCCATAGCTGTATAAAGTGCTGGTGATGATTTTTTGATAACCATTTCAACGAATTGAACTAAGGATGCTATTACTAGTATAAATACTATGGTTTGTAAATAGCCTAGTTCAAATGGATCTAAGATAAATCTTTGTATTAGCCAAGTTACAATTGATGCAATTACTACAACGAAGGTAACTGCAACACCCATTCCTACAGCAGTTTCAGTCTTTGAAGAAACTCCAAGGAAAGGACATATTCCCAAGAATTGTGCGAATACATAATTGTGAACAAGGATTGTTGAAATTAAAATCGTAATTATACTTGCAACCATCTTATTCACCCCTTCTTGATAATAAGTGTCTAAACAAGGCTATTAAAAAGCCAAGTAAAATGAAGGCGCCTGCTGGAGCAGTCATAAGTCCTACTCCTGGATATGCTTGAGGCATAATTTGTTTGTCAAACAAGCTTCCGTTACCGACAAATTCTCTTAATATACCCATAGCTAATACTGCCATTGTATATCCTACACCAGTTCCAAGACCATCTATGATTGATGGTATAACCTTGTTTTTATAAGCAAAGCCTTCAGCTTCACCCAAAATACAACAGTTTACAACTATAAGTGGTAGAAATATACCCAAGGCACGATAAACAGGCTTTGAATAAGCTTGCAATATCATTTGAACCAAGGTTACAAATGTTGCAATTACTACTATAAAACATGGAATCCTGATTTTTTCAGGAATAACTTTTCTAAGCAAAGAAACTACAAAGTTACTCATTATGAGTACAAAAGTTACAGCAGCTCCCATAGAAACTGCATTTATTACAGATGTCGAAACAGCAAGTACTGAACAAAGACCGATTAGCTGCATAAAAACCGGGTTATTCTTGAACATACTGTTAGTAAATACTTTACCTAATTTCATAATAACCTCCCCCCTTATTTAGCCAATAGATAATTGAACGCTTGAATAGCTACATTGTCTGCTGCAAGGACAGCCTTACTTGTTACTGTTGCCCCTGTCATAAGTAGCACTTGATTTTCTGCTGAAGGATCTTTTGAAATAGTCAAATCCCCAGCTGCAGATTTTCCATTATATGAAGAATAATAAGTTTCATCTGCTATTCTTGTACCAAAACCTTTTGTTTCAGCGTTTACAATATTTCTAAATCCTGCAATGGTCTTGTTTTCTATATAAAACCCAAGAGCATTTGTCATTTCTCCGCCAAATCCGTTACCCTTTACGTTGATTCCGTATCCGATTAGGTTGCCACCTTTTTTAACCTCAAATACACTTTCTATATCTGGGAATTTTTCTTGAACTTCCTTTAGAAGTCCTTGGTCAACAGGAGTAACTTCTTCTGCATCTTCCCCATAAATTGTTTGGTAAGAAGCTAGTGTTTCTTTGAGCTCGTTTTGCATGATAACTGGAGCTGTGTATGCGTTTACAATGGCCAGAAGACCTGCAGAAACTGCACAAAGAATCAATAAAATAAATCCTAATTTTATACTTTCTTTCATTTTGTCACCTTAGCCTCTCCGTATGCTGATGTCGCAGTCAACTTATTGATAAGAGGTGTTGCGGCATTCATCAATGCTATAGAGTATGAAACACCTTCAGGCAAGGATGCCTTTACTCTTATTACTGCAGTTATAAGACCGCACAAAAGAGAGAAGATTATCTTTCCCCTATTGTTTGCAGGGCTTGAAGAATAATCGGTAGCCATGAAGAAAGCTCCTAAAATCAGTCCACCACCAAAAATTTCATATGGAAGGATGTGGCTAGGCACACCAAGTAAAAATAGAAATACAGCAGTTGATGCTATATAAAATACTGGTATTCTCCATGAAATTACGCCTCTAACCAATAGATAAATAGCGCCTATAATCAATAGAATTACGGATGTTTCACCCAAAACTCCGCCAATATTACCTATAATCATATCTTTTAAAGGAGGAAGCTTGTCAAAAGCTCCTACTTTTATAAGTTGCAAAGGAGTTGGTCCTGAAACTCCATCTAGAGCTGCTGGATAACTTGTCATCTTGCCTGCCCATGAAGCCATTAAGACAATTCTAGCTGCTATGGCAGGGTTCATAAAGTTATTTCCTACTCCTCCAAAACATTCTTTTACTACTATAATTGCGAAAGCAGAACCAAAAATCCCCATCCAAATAGGAGCAGTTGCTGGTAAGTTAAAGGCAATCAATAAGCCTGTTACAACAGCTGTGAGGTCTTTTATTTGAAGTTCTTTCTTTGCAAGTTTTTGATAAATAAATTCCGATACAAGGCATGAAACTACACAAGTTATATTTAGAATTAAAGCCTTGATTCCAAAAAAATAAACACTTCCTATTAATGCCGGCAAAAGTGCTATTATAACATCCAGCATAATTCTTTGAACTGTATCCTTAGAGCGCAAGTGAGGTGCTAAGGCTACAAATAATTTTCTTCCCTCTTGAGAAGTAATATTTTTTTCCATAATTACACCTACCTTGTCATTCTAGATCTCAACTCACGTTTAGCGAGTTTTATCGATGGAGTAAGTTGTCTTTTAGCCGGACATACAAACGAGCAAATTCCACATTCCATACATTGGTCTGCATGCAGAGCATCACATAGATCTATATTTTCTTTTAAAATTGCAGAATTAATGTCTGTCGGATTGATTCTTGCTGGGCAATGATCAATACATCTTGAGCATCTAATGCATGGGCTTTCTTCTACATTTTTGATTTCCTCTTCAGTGAAAACCAAAATACCAGAAGTAGTCTTTGTAACAGGGCTGTTTAAATCAAATACAGATTTTCCAGTCATAGGTCCACCACATATTATTTCCTTGTAGTTTTCCTTCATGCCGCCACAAAATTCAAGTATATCACCTACACTAGTTCCGACTTTAACCAAAATATTCTTAGGTTGATTAATTCCAGAGCCCGATACTGTGATTACCCTTTCATATGACGGTTTTCCCTTTATAAGAGCCTCTTGAAAAGCTAAAGTTGTACCAACATTTGTCAAAAAGACTCCAACATCGTTAGTTACACCATTTTGAGGGACAATCCTTCCCACAACAGCTTCTGAAAGTCTCTTTGAATCACCTTGTGGATACTTTGTTTGGCATCCTACAACCGCCAAATTCTTCCACTCTGGATGCTCAGAGATTACCTCTTCCATCTTAGCTATTGCATCAGGTTTATTTTCTTCTATTGCCATATAGGAAACATTTTTGTTGTAGAAACTTGCGAAAATCTCAAGTCCTTCCAAGATTTCCTCTGTCCTCTCAAGCATAATCCTGTGGTCGCAAGTCAAAAATGGCTCACACTCAGCACCATTGATGATGCATTCATCAAGCGCTGGATTTTCACTCTTCAACTTGGCGTGCAAGGGGAATCCTGCCCCTCCCATTCCTACTATTCCATACTTCTTTACAAATGGAATCAAATCATCTAAGGTCGCATCTTTCAAGTTTTCTAAAGGCTTTGCGTCTTCAAAAACTTCCCCAAGACCGTCCGATTCGATAGTTACACATTCACAAAATCTTCCATCGGCGGTATAGGCTTTTTTTATGGCCTTGACAGTTCCAGAAACACTTGCGTGCACATCTGCGGAAATAAAAGCTTCTGATGAACCCACTGTTTGTCCAACCTTTACATGATCGCCAACTTTTACACATGGCTTACATGGAGCCCCAATATGTTGTGACATTGGTATGTACACTAACTTAGGATCCGGCATTACTTCAATAGCAAGACCTTCAGTTAACCCCTTGTGTTCATCAAAATGAATTCCTCCCACTTTAAAAGTGAGGTTTCTTGAACTCATAACAATCTCCTTTCATAAATATTTGTACCCTGAGGGCACTCCTTATCGTTAACATTATAACACCAAAATTTTATAAAGTATACGAATTGATAAATTAAAATTGCATTTTGAAAAATGGCTTAATTCTAAGAATCCCACTATCATCGCATTTACAATACAATATTTTTTATAAAAAATATGTTGACAAATTTATTAAGCGCCTATATAATGTATTTTGTTGATGAGCGGGAATGGCGGAATTGGCAGACGCGCTAGACTTAGGATCTAGTTCTTCGGAGTGGGGGTTCAAGTCCTCTTTCCCGCACCAACTTTTTTTATTTAAGGCTTGGTTTCACCAAGTCTTTTTATTTTTGAGTCTATTGATTTTATCTAATCACAATTTCCCATCCTTAAATGATATAATGATGTTAGGAGAATGATTTTAATGAAGAATAATTTTAACGATTTTTTTAATGGAAGATATGGAAGAGACGAGCTCAATATCTTTCTTCAGTATTTAGCTTTGATTTTTATACTAATTTCTATTTTTAGCAAGATTAGCATTTTTTATTCTCTGGCAGCTTTAAATCTTTTCTTTGTATGGTTTAGGATTCTATCCAAAAATATTTCAAAGAGACAAGATGAAAATAGGGCCTTTTTAAAAGTAATCAGTCCTATAACATCGTTTTTTAAATTGACCAGTAGAAAGTTCAAGGATAGAAAGTATTACAAATATTTGTCTTGCCCAAAATGTGGCACTAATTTAAGAGTCCCAAAAGGCAAAGGCAAAATCAAGGTCAGATGCAAGCACTGTCAGCATGTTTTTGAAGCCAGATCATAAATTGGAGATGATAATAATGGAATACTCTAAAAATATCGATAGAATAAAAGAAATGGAAAATATATTAAATAAACACTCTGTTATCATTGAAGAGTTCAGTCATTGTTTGGATAAATTTAAAGCTAGTCAAGATGATTATGAAAAACTTTCAAATTATTATAGCTCTCAGGCTTGGTTCGACGATTTAAAGATAAGCGAGAGCAAAGATTTTCCAAAAGACATCAATTGCGGAGTTTTGTCAGAAGATGCTGTGTTCGACCTAATAGGTGAAAATTTCGAAATAGCTAAGCAGTTGCTTGATCTAGCAAATAGAATTTTACAAAATCACTAATAAAAAGACCTACCTAAGGCTTTTTCTTTAAATAAAAGGCGACTTAGAGTAGGTCTTTTTTGATGTCTTTTTATTCAATTTTCAGAATTTTTTTCTCTTTCTTGACCTCTTGTTTTAATTTCTTTTAGCTCGTCCAAGTTTCCTCTCTCAATGACTTCTTTTGGAATGTCAAATAGTATTAGACCATTTTTCCACGTTTGAGCTTCTCCATTTTTAGCTTTGTATTTTTCCGGTAATAGTATCAAAGAATATGTTTCGACTTTGAAAGGTCCCTTATCCATCACCGAGACCATGCTTTTTAATATCTTCAAGGCTTCTTCGTAGTTTACATTTTCTCTAAAGGCATTGGCCGTCACTTCTAGGGGGAATGGAAAATTATTAATGTCTACTTTTTGGTCTAATTTTATGAGATTTTTATATTCTCTGTCCTTATATTTTAAATCAAGGCTGAGTTCATAGGGCAAATTTTCTCTTTCTCTTATTTCATTTACATATTCAAGGGCCGCTTCTCTAAATCTACTCATTGTGTTAAGTAAAATATCTTCATGAGTATCATAGAGAAAGCGTCCCATATAATCAAATGCCACATCAAATTTTGTGTCTTGGCTTTTTTTGTCTTGAAGTCTTATTATGTAGGCCGCATTTTTAAAATCATAAAAGATTTCTCTTTTCTCAAAATCCATGTTCTTATACTCTTTATTAAGATATTTTTTAGCTGCATTGTTTGCCAGTGCCTTTGATATAGGATTGCAAAAAAAGGCATTAAAAATGAAAATGGCTATAAGGCACAAAGCTGCGAATATTATTTTAAAAAGTGTCCTCACAATCTCCTCCTTATTTAAATTTTTTTGTTTAAGATTAGATTCAAGTCTTAGACTTATGTCTCAATATAATTTATCTTTTAAAATTGCTAAATTTTATTATAAAAAATTGGCCTAAGTAAAAACTTGTGCCAATTTTTTATAATTTTTATGGAAGGATTTATGTTTTACAGAGGCTTGGCAAATATCATCTTGCCTGCAGAAGTCTGCAATGCACTAGTCACACTTACTTTTATTGTAGTGCCGAGATAATCCTTGCCATTTTCAACTACTATCATGGTGCCATCATCCAAATATCCAAGGCCTTGGTCGTGTTCTTTTCCAAGTTTTACTATGGCGATTTCCATTTCTTCTCCTGGAATAAATACGGGCTTTATCGAATTTGCCAATTGATTTATGTTCAAAACTTTTATATTTTGAAGACTTGCCACCTTGTTTAAGTTGAAATCATTTGTTACGATTTTACCTTTGAGTTCTTGCGTTAATTTCAAGAGTTTGGAGTCCACTTCTGGAATCTCTGGAAATTTGCCTTCGTAGATTTCTATTTCAAAATCCGGGGAATCCTGCATAAATTTTAGTATATCAAGACCCCTTCTTCCTCTGGCTCTTTTTAGTCCATCTGCACTATCGGCTATGTGTTGAAGTTCTTCAAGTACAAATACTGGCACAACGAGTTTTCCTTCTAAAAATCCAGCCTTGGCTATCTCTCTTACTCTTCCGTCAATTATCACGCTTGTATCTAATATTTTCGGACAAGCTGTAAAATTTACATTGTTCTTTTCCTTACTGTGTCTTTTAGGCAGCTCAATATATCTTTTAAGTCTTGAATTTATTTCATCTCGATTTGAAGAGCCTAGCCTAAGTCCCAAATACCCAAACACTCCATATATTATTATTGTAAGGGTCAGTCCAAGATATGGAACTGGTATCAATTTTAGGGGTGTGCTGGCAAGATTTGCAACTAAAAGACCCAGAATAAGTCCCACTGTCGACAGAACTACTTCTGTAATCGGCATGGACCCAAGTTTTATTTCCAGTTGCTTTACTATTTTTTCTATGAATCCTAGAGATTTTGGTGCAAGAAAATAAAAAATAATTCCAAATAAAATAACAATAATAACTTGCATCACAATTCCTAGATAAGAGCTTATATGTCCTGAAAAAATACTCAGCCTTTTGATGTTGCTGTAAATAAAGTATCCCAGCCCCAAACCAGCCAAGGTGAAAAGCAATCTGAAAATTTTTTCTAAAATTTTGTTTGGTTTTATAATAATTATTCCTCCTCTTCGTTTAAATGTGTCGCCTTAACAACTAAAGCCTCCACTTCTTCCAATCCTTTTTCGTAAACTAGCATCATTTCGGAAACTATTATTTGCTTGGCGCTATTTAAGAGTTTTCTTTCGCCTGTTGATAAGCTTTTTTCGGAGTCTAATCTTTCCAGGCATCTGACAACTCTAGCGATTTCATCTATATCGCCACTTTTTATCCTATCCATATTAAATCTGTATCTATGATTCCAGTTTTTAGGTATAGGAGTATTTTCTTCCCTGCCTAAAACTTCAAGCACCTGATCCATTCTAGCTTTGTCATAGATAGTTCTCATACCCACCTCTTCAGCTGATTTCACAGGAACCATGACCTTCATAGCGTTTACAGGAAGTTTCAAAATATAATAAAGGACTTGTTCGCCCATTATTTCTCTTTTTTCAATATCGACTACTTCGCCTGCTCCGTGCATAGGATATGCAACTTTATCGCCAATTTCAAACATAATACCCCTCCATTATGATTAGTATATCATATTTAGAGTTTTTTTGAAAATGTATAATAATATCATAAATTTATATTATAGGCAAGCTATTTAGAAAATACTTGTTAAAAGTTCTCTCAAGGAATAATTTTCTATTATCTCGGATTTGTCATCCTTTTCCAATTTGAATCCCAGCCTAGGTGTGTAAATTTTTTTAAATCCGAGCCTTCTGGCTTCCTTTATTCTTTGCTCTATAAAAGGCACTGGTTTTAATTCTCCTGTAAGTCCTACATCTCCTATAAATATAGAGCTTCCCGGTAGGCCTTTGGATTTTATTGATGAAACTATTGCGACAATTGCGCAAAGATTAGATGCTGATTCTTTTAATTTCATATCTGCCGATGATTTTACAACTACATTTCTGTCAAATAACTTTATGCCCGCTCTTTCTTCTATTATGGATACAAGAGTTCCCAGCCGTTCTTTTTTTAAACAATCGGCAATCCTAGAAGGATATGCCATGAAACTCTTAGATGCCAAGGCTTCTACTTCAAGGGCTATATATCTAGAGCCTTCTTTGACAATGCAAAGCGCCGTTCCTGGCACAATGTTTTGTTCTGTTCTTCTTGTCATGAAATAGGAGCCTGGATCATCTAAAGAGTGCATTCCTTTTTCTTTCATTATAAAAAATCCGCACTCCCCGGCAGGGCCATATCTATTTTTGCCAGCGCTTAGCACCCTAAGCTCTTCGTTGTCCTCTAGTTCAATTAGTAAAACTGTGTCCACTAGATGTTCTAAGCTTCTGACTCCAGCTAGTTCATCCTCTTTTGTCATTTGACCTACTATAAAGACAGCCCTTTGCTTTTTAGGATTTTTGGCAAGGTCTACTAGAACATGGGCGACTTCCATCACTTGAGTTGGACTTCCTGCTCTGGATTGTAATTTTTCAGATGTAATCGTCTGAATTGAGTCTACAATCAAAAAATCAATATCCAATTCTTCTGCTTCTGCAACTATATTTTCCAAGTTCATGCTTGAAATCACAAATAAATTTTCAGACATTTCATCCAAAATTCTCAATGCCCTAAGTTTTATTTGAGATTCTGATTCTTCTCCAGAAGCATATAAAACTCTGTTGCCTTCTTTAGAAAGTGCTTGAGCCACTTGCAAAAGTAGCGTTGATTTTCCTGCTCCAGGCTTAGCTGTCAAGATACTGACGGAGTCTCTTATTATTCCTCCGCCCATTACTCTGTCAAACTCTTTTATCCCAGTGAAAATCCTATTGCCAGAAAAACTCTCCACTTCTTTTAAGCTTATCGCCTTATTATCTTTTTTATTTTTGCCACTAATCCTCGATTCTACTTCTTCTACAACTTCTTGCATACTTCCGAAGGCGCCACATTCTGGGCACCTTCCAAAATATCCCAGACTAACATAGCCGCAAACATTACACTTGTGCGTGGATTTTTTCATCTTTCTTTACCTTATTTTTTATTTCGAGTTTATCTCTAAATGAGATGGATATGCTTTCTCCTGCATTTATTTTGCCCTGCAAATACAAGTCTGCCAATTTGTCTTCTACTTCTGTTCTAATTGTCCTTTCAAGAGGCCTTGCTCCATACTCCTTGCTAAAACCTTTTTTAGAAATATGCTTTATCATCGATGGGTTGAACTTTGCGTTTATGCCCATTTTTTTCAGTCTTTCTGTAACTTTTTCAAGCATTAGTTTTACAATATTTCCGACCTCTTTTTCTCCTAAGGATTTGAAGTTTACTATCTCATCAATCCTATTTAAAAATTCCGGCTTGAAAATTGTCTTTAGAGCTTCTTGGGTTGCCTTTGTATTTTTTTCTTCTTTCAATAATACACTTGGCTTGTCAGAAAATCCCAAACTGCCGCCCTTGTTTAAAAGGTTTGCTCCAGCATTTGAGGTCATGATTATAATCGTATTTTTAAAATCTACTGTCCTTCCCTTGGAATCTGTGAGCCTTCCTTCATCCAATATTTGTAAAAGAGTATTAAATACGTCTGGATGAGCCTTTTCAATCTCATCAAAAAGCACAACTGAATAAGGCTTAGATCTCACTTGGTCAGTTAACTGAGCTGCATCTTCATATCCCACATAGCCTGGCGGCGGTCCTATCAGCTTGGATACTGAATGTTTTTCCATATATTCACTCATATCTATTCTGATTAAGTTTCCATCACTTGCAAACAAAATCTCTGCCAAGCACTTGGCTAAATAGGTCTTACCTACTCCCGTTGGTCCGACAAAAATAAATGAACCTATGGGTTTGTTTTCGTCTTTTAGTCCTATCCTTGCCCTCTTTACAGCTTGAGCAAGTACCTCTACTGCCTTGTCTTGTCCTATAACCTTCTTTTTGAGATTTTTTTCAAGGTTTATCAAAATCTCCTTATCCTTTTCTGCAAGTCTTGTAACTGGAACTCCTGACCAATCAGAAACTATTTCAGATATTAGCTTGTCCGTCACCTGAGGCAAGTTCGCACCGGATTGCTTTTCTTTTTTTATTTTTTCTTCGAGTTCCCTTTGCTCATCTCTGTACTTGGCTGCCTTTTCAAAATCCTGATTTAAAACAGCCACTTCCTTTTTCTCTATTACTCTATCGAGCTTGATTTGCAACTTGCTCTTTGTTTTCTTAGTCTTTAAAGCTTTTATCCTAATCTTTGAAGATGCCTCGTCTATTATGTCTATGGCCTTATCCGGCAAGAAACGATCAGCTATGTAGCGAGATGAAAGTTCAACCGCCGCCTTCACAGCTTCGTCACTTATCTTGACCCTGTGATGGGCCTCATACTTATCCCTTATGCCGTCTATTATTGTTATAGACTCTTCTTCTGATGGCTCTTTTACCATTATAGGCATTAGTCTTCTTTCAAAGGCCGTATCCTTTTCTATTTTTTTTCTGTATTCATCTATTGTGGTTGCTCCTATTATTTGAAGAGAGCCTTTTGTAAGCATTGGTTTTAATATATTAGAAGCATCCATTGCGCCTTCTGCTGCTCCAGCTCCTATTATGGTGTGGATTTCATCTATAAATAAAATCGTGTTTTCATCTTCTAGAGCTTCATTTATCAAACCTTTTAATCTTTCTTCAAAATCTCCTCTGTACTTGGAGCCTGCAATCATTGCTGAAAGATCAACAGTTCTTATTACCTTGTCCGCTATTATTTCATTGGCATTTCCTGCAACTATTTCTTTTGCAAGACCTTCTACTATTGCAGTTTTTCCCACACCGGGCTCTCCTATCAAGACGGGATTATTTTTAGTTCTTCTAGATAACACCTGAATGATTCTCTCTATTTCTTTATCCCTTCCTATTATGGGATCTATCTTCTCATCCATGGCCTTTTGATTCAAATTTATTGTGAATTTTTTCAAAAGGCTTGTGCTTTCTTGACCTTCAGATTCTTCTTGCTCATACGAAATACTATCTTCAATTTCTTCTTCTAGAGCTACCAAATCCACTCCCATATTTTCCAAGGCCTTTATTGCAACTCCCTTGCCTTCAAATAATAGTGCATATAGCAAAACTTCTGTCGACACTTTCACATTTTCATATTCTCTTACATAAGATGTGGCAGCTTCAAACACTTTTTTTGCTCGGGGAGTATATGTTGGTATACTAGTAATTTTTCCACTTACAGCTGGAATTATTTTAAAAACTTCGTCAATAAAGGCATCTTCCTCGACGCCATGTCTCTTTAATACTACTGAGCCATATCCTGAATTTTCTCTTAAAATACCGATTAAGAGGTGTTCTGACCCTATATATGAATGATTTAATTCTCTTGCGATCTGACTTGCAAAAAGCACAGCTCTTTGCGCAGATTCAGAGAAATTTTCAAAATATCTCATATAATTCTCTCCTTAATTGTTCTTCTAAGCTTTGATGCTCTTAATTGCCTTCTCGTATTTTTGTCTAATATTCCCGCTCTTTTTTCCTGCAGGCTCTCAGATCTTATTTCTTCCATTTCTGTGAATATATTAGTTTCAAATCGAGCTTGCAAAATATTCAAGTCCAAGCCCAATTTTATATTTGATAAATGGTTTAGAGCCTCTGCTTGACCCATTATTCTGGCATTTTCCAAAATACCCTTAGACCTGTAAACCTTGTCTTCCAAATCTGTTATATCATCAATAAAGAGCCTTTGCCTATATGATGATTCTATGGATTGCAGGCGGGAGATTACATTTTCTATCCTTTGTAAAATAAACTCTTCTTCGTTTCCTATAGACGAGATGTTAGTCAAATAAAAAATATCGCCTATTGCCTTGTTTTCCTTGCCCAGATTCGGAAACAACGAAAATCCAAAACTTCTCAAATCTCTTGCTACAATTTCATATCCATAGTAACTAAGGGCTGGCAAATGCAATTTTATATTTATGACTAAGCCTGTCCCACAAAGTAAGGGGGCACTTGTCAAAAACCCGAACCTCTTATCAAAAGCAAAGTCCAGCTTTTTTTCAAATTCGAGTCCCATATCCTTGACATCTAAAAATCTCGACTCTAAATCTTTTCCCATAGCATATGATTGGATGACCATGTGATCAAACTCATTTATCAATATTGACCTTCTCTCGTCTATCCTAAGAACTGAAGATATTTTTGAATTGTTTGAAAGCTCTTGGGTATAGGTCTTGTCATTTTTTAATTTTATAGTTTCATAAAGAGAAAGATCTCTTAAGTCTATTTTTTTATAAGAATAGGAATCCAAAGCAGCTATCGAGATGTCATTAGATACCTCAATAGCATCATCATAATTAAGGCTTGGTACAAAAGGATACCTCAAAAGATTTCTATGCAATCTAGCCATTGACGATATTACATAATCAGTCATTTTTTTCACCCAAGGTCTTGAGCTTGTCTCTATAAATTGCCGCTTGCTCATAATCTTCCAAAGAAATTGCCATCTCTAGCCTTTCTCTTACTTCCATTTCCTTCCTATATGCTTCAGTTTTGCCCTTGTAATTTTCAGGTGCATGCCCCTTATGAATTGAAAAACCTCCCACAGAATCCAAGAATTTTATCAAATCATCCGAAAAATTCTCATAGCAATCCTTGCAGCCAAGTCTACCCGACTTTAAAATTTCTGAAAGTCTTCTGCCACAAGTCGGGCAAATTTTGTCTTTAATCTCTGGATTTTCAATTTCGGCTACAGGTTTTAGCATATCTTCTATCTGTTTTTTTATTTCTTCGCTCATGCTAATATCCGATCCCATGACCTCTTTAGCACAAGAAAAGCACAGCCTGACTCCTTCCATCTTCCCATCTGTAAATTTTGTATAATATATATTAGCTTGGTTCTTTTTACATCTATCGCAAAGCATAAATTCCTCCTTATAAAATCACAAGTAAAATATTTTTCAAAATACTTGCCCTTATAATATTTCTACTGGTCCCATCAGTGCATATTGACCTATCCGATAGACCAACCCTTATTATTTCTGCTTCTCTTTTGTCTATTATGTCATTTTCCAAAAGATTGTCTATAATCTCATCAGCCTTGTCTTTGGTAAGAGAATCTCCAATTTCATCCTCTAAAATATATTTGAGCATTTGCGAGTCCGAAATCTCAGCCCTCACAATTCTTATAAACCCTCCGCCACCACGCCTGCTTTCCACATAATATCCCTTATATGGTGTAAATCTGGTCGTCAAAACATAATTTATTTGCGAGGGAGCACAAGAAAATCTCTGCGCTATTATATTTCTTTGAATCTCTACGCTGCCGCCTTGGGCATCCAACAAGTCTATTATAAAATCTGCTATTGAATTAGTAAGTCTAGCCACATTTCCACCTCTTTGACCTTCTTTGTCCTTTAAATTAACAAAAAAACTTAAATTCCTTTAAGCTGATATTAATTATATCATGAAAGTCAAAAATGGTAAACTCGTTAATGTAAAACCTGCCTTTCACTTATAATGTATTTTATTTTAAGTTCAAAAATTAGCAAATAAAAAAGACCCCATCGGGGTCCGAAGTAAGCCTATAAGCCGCGTTCTGTATTAATCAATTATCTGTCTTGACTTATTGTCGCCAATAAGTTCTAGCAACCTACCTACCGGGAGTGACGAGCAGCCACTCTTAATCCTATTTGGTTTTGCTCCGAATGGGGTTTACATAGCCTTGACATCTCTGCCAAGCTGGTAAGCTCTTACCTCACCTTTCCACCCTTACCCAATAAAATATTATCAGGCGGTATATCTCTGTTGCACTAGCCTTAGGGTCGCCCCCACCAGCCGTTAGCTGGCATCCTTGCTCTGTGGAGCGCGGACTTTCCTCAGTTTCCTGCAATTGATCGGCTTACTTCTTATTTAGTCTAACTGACTTAATTTTAATTTTCAAGCTTAATTTTTATATACTGGTCTCAAGGAATCCCTGTATTCTTCCATTTTTCCTGCAATCAAATCTTTAAAAAGAGCCTGCAATTTCAAGGTTATTTCTCCAGACTTTCCACTTCCCACTCTTCTGTGATCTACTTCGACAACAGGAGCAACTTCCATAGCTGTGCCTGAAAAGAAAACTTCTGCTGCATTGTAAAGCTCTGTCCTTGCAATTGATCTTTCTACGACTCTCATACCGAGTTTATTTTCAGCAAGCTCCATAACAATTTTTCTTGTAACACCTTCCAAGATATCATCTGATACTGGTGGTGTTATTAGAGTGTTATTTTTTATTATAAAAATATTTTCTCCAGGTCCTTCGCACACATTGCCATGTCTATTTAAAATGACAGCCTCATCAAAGCCAGCCCTAACAGCTTCTAAGTTTGCAAGAGCCGAGTTTACATATCCAGCTGTAGCCTTTGTCCTTGGAGGAAGCATATTATCTGCAATTCTTGTAAAAGATGAAACCCCCACTCTAAATTCTTCCTGCTCCATGTACTTGTCCATCTTTTGCAAATAAATTACTAGACTGTCGTTTTCACAATTTACAATCGAAACTCCGACATTTCTATCATCCTTATATGCAATCGGGCGAATATAGGTTGAACATTTGTATCCTTGCTTTTTCAAGAGCTCAATTGTAAAATCAGCAAGCTCTTCTTTTGTGTAATCCATTCTTATGTTCATACACTTACAAGACTCTATGAATCTTTCGTAGTGCTCGAGCATCTTGAAAGCATATAAATCTTCTTTTTCTTCATTCCAATAAGCTCTAATGCCTTCAAATACACCCAATCCATAATTAAAGGCTCTACTTCTTACACTTATTGTAACATCTTCTTCAGGTAAAATTTTTCCGTTATAAAAAACATAAGATTTATCCATAATTTTCCCCCCTTAACATTTTTATCTAGTATAGCAGAAATCTAATAATTTTAGAACTTTTTTTAATGTAAATATCTTGCCTAATTTACAATTTCACTAAACCTCAATTAAATGTGGATTTTTGAACTCTTCTGATATATAATAATAAATTGATTGGATCGGAGGTGGTAAAATGCAGGCAGGTGGCAGAAAAAAAGTCGTGCTAGGCATGAGCGGCGGGGTGGACTCTTCTGTGGCTGCTATTCTTCTTAAAGATGCCGGTTATGATGTGATCGGAGTTTTTATGAAAAACTGGGACGATTCAGACGATTCTACTTGCACAGCAAGAAAAGACTATCTTGATGTTGTGAGAGTTTGTGGTGAGTTGGATATTCCCTATTTCACTGTGAATTTTGAAAAGGAATACAGAGATAGAGTTTTCTCATATTTTTTAAAAGAATATGACAATGGTAGAACTCCCAACCCAGATGTCCTGTGCAACACCGAGATCAAATTTAAAGCCTTTTTAGATCATGCCCTTAAATTGGATGCTGACTACATCGCCATGGGGCACTATGCTAGAACTATGACTAAGGATGGAAAAACCTATCTTTTGAAAGGACTTGATAACAACAAGGATCAGTCTTACTTTTTATCCAGGGTTCCAGAAGAAGCCTTGAAAAAAGCCCTCTTTCCTATTGGAGACTTACAAAAATCAAAAGTTCGTGAAATTGCAAAAGAATATAAGCTTGCGACAGCAGAAAAAAAAGACTCAACTGGGATTTGTTTTATAGGCGAAAGAGATTTCAACGAATTTTTAGATAAGTTTCTCTTTACTAAAGAAGGCCCCATATACTCAGTAGAAGGACAATACCTCGGCAAGCATTCTGGTCTTATCCACTATACGATTGGTCAAAGGCGAGGTTTAGGTATAGGTGGCATAGGAACAGGCGAACCTTTTTTCGTAGCTTCTAAAGATTTGGATAAAAATATTTTGTATGTAGCTCAAGGTATAAATCACCCTGCTCTTTATGAAAGTTCTCATGAAGTGGAAAATTTGTTTTGGATTAATGAAAGTCCTACTTTCCCTCTGAAAATTAATTGTAAGATAAGATATAGGGCAGCGGATGTTGGTGCTAGTTTAGATTTTATTGATGGTAAATACCTTGTAAATTTTGAAAAGCCTTTAAAGGGAGTAACCCCTGGTCAAGTTTGTGTCTTTTATGATGGCGAAATTTGCCTTGGCTCGGGAATTTTTAAATAAATGGAGGATATAATGGAAAAATTAAAAGTTAGTTTGAGAGATTCAGTTGGTAAAAATAAGGTTGACAAGCTTAGAGTCGAAAACCTTGTGCCAGGTGTTATTTACGGAAATAACAAGGGCAGCAGAAACATTTCTGTTGTTGAAAAAGACCTTGTTAAAATTGTAGAAGAAGCAGGTACTTCAAACATTATTGATATTGACCTTGACGGTCAACCTTGCAAGGTGCTTTTTAAAGAAATTCAAAATCACCCCTTCAAGAATAAAATTGTTCACTTCGATATGTTTGAAATCAACATGTCTGAAAAGATTAGAATTTCTATCCCAGTTGTTTTGGAAAACAGAGATGAAATCAGAGTTCAACCTTCAATTCTTTTCCAATCACTTGATGAAGTTGAAATCGAAGTGCTTCCTGGAGATCTTCCATCAGAAGCAGTATTTGATGTTCAAAATATGCAAATCGGCGATGTTATAACTGTAGCAGATCTTGATGTCAGCAAAAATGACAAAATTGAAGTTCTAACAGAAGCTGATACAACTGTAGCTTCTCTATCTGAACCAAAATCTGAAGAAGAAATTGACGAAGAACTTTCAGCTGATACAAGTGCTTCTGCAGAAGTGCCAACAGTTGGAGAAACAAAGGAAAAAGAAGAAGAATAATATTCCAATAAAAACAAAAGACTGTCAAGCAAAGCACCTGACAGTCTTTTTATTTTTATTTCTCAAAATAATCAAAAATCGACAGAAGCATAATAATCATCTCTGTCGATTTTTTAATTCTTATTTTAAAATTGGGCTTACTTTTTTGTAAAGTAAAATTGTAACTGCTGATACAGCCAATCCTTTTATGACATTAAAGGGAAGTACGCAATAAATCATCATAGTTTTTAAGTCGCTTACCTTGGCTGTTACTTGAGTGCCCATAGCTATTATCTTATCTAGTCCCATGAATTTTCCATACAGTGGGAAAACTACAAAATAATTTGAAAGACAAGCTATAAGAGTCATGCTTATAATTCCAGCAAATAGAGAAATCACCGCTCCCTTATAGGTCTTATTTCTCTTGTAGATTATGCCAGCAACAAGCGCAAATGCTGAAGATACTATAAAGTTTGAAAGCTCACCTACCGCCATGGTATGAGTTACACCAAGATGGATTAGATTTTTTACAAGGGCTATCAAAATACCTGCAACTGGACCCATGGCAAAGGTTCCTATAAGTGTCGGAACTTCAGCCAAGTCTAATTCCATAAATGGTGGAGCTATAAAAGCAAGTGGCATTTTTATAAACATCAATAAAAATCCAATACCTGCCAACATGGCAATCTTAACAAGTCCAATAGTCTTACTTCTTACATTTGTGTTTACATTGTTCATAATATTTCTTCCTCCCATATTTTTAGGCATAAAAAAATGCCCATAATGGGGCAGGTTGCATAAGCAATCTTCTTTCATCCAGACTCTACTGTCGGTTTCGGAATTGCACCGAATCGGAGTATAAAACTCTCGCGGACTTTACCGCCGGTGAGGACTTTCACCTCGCCCCGAAGATATTACGTATTTATTATACATCATTAGTCTATATTTTGAAAGATATATTTTCTCATATTCATTATTTACTAGCTGCTAGTATCAATTAATTCAAATAAATAAAAAAGATGGTTTTTATTTTACAAACCTAAAATTGTTTTTACTTTCATTTTTAGGCAAGCCAAGTATAACCATCTCTTTTTTTATTTTTTATTTTATCCAAGTCCCTGTTTTTCCTTCGAGACCCTCAAGGGCCTTTTCAAGAGAAGTTATTAGGGCTTGTCTACCCTTTTTAGACTTTACAAATTCTAAGGCGGCTTCTATTTTAGGCTTCATAGAACCCTCAGCAAATTCTTCGGCCCTTAGATATTCTTCTGCTTTTTTGGGGCTAAGTTCAGATAAAAACTCTTGATTGGGTCTTCCAAATTTTATAGCTACTTTTTCAATCGCTGTAAGTATTATAAGTATGTCGGCATCTACAAGCTCTGCCAATTTAGCAGATGTGAAGTCCTTGTCTATAACAGCATCTACTCCTTCAAGAAAATCCCCCTTGTCAATAACTGGCACTCCTCCGCCACCTGCTGCTATCACAATAATGCCATTTTTATATAAAAGCTCTATTGATTTTTTTTCTACTATATCATAAGGCTTAGGAGATGGCACCACCCTTCTATATCCTCTCCCGGCATCTTCTTTTATCACAAATCCCTTGTCTTTAAGTTTATCGGCTTCTTCTTTTGTGTAAAAGGCTCCTATTGGTTTTGTTGGATTTTTAAAAGCCGGGTCATCTTTGTCTACTAGAGTTTGGGTTATGATAGATGCGACCGTCTCATCCATTTTTCTAGATCTCAATTCATTTTCTATGGCATTTTGAAGATGGTAGCCGATGTAGCCTTGGCTCATTGCACCGCACTCTGGAAAAGGCATAAGTTCTGTATTTGTTTCTGATTTTGAGGCTGTATCCATTGCAAGCTTTATCATCCCTACTTGCGGACCATTTCCATGTGAAATAATCACCTTATTTTTTTTTAAAACAAGATCCACTATGGCTTTTGCGGTTATTTTTACAGCAGCTTTTTGTTCTTCTGGTGTATTCCCAAGAGCATTGCCACCAAGTGCCAGTACAATTTTTTTCATCTATATTTATCCTCCGATTTTTAGCTATTATTCAAGGCTCTATCCACATTTCTAATAAAGTCTTGGACATTTGTCACCATGGAAACAGCTGTCACTGTCCCCCGGTCTGATAATTTATTTACAGCAAATTCTTGAATATCAATTGTATACATATAAACAGGTCTTACTCTGCCATCAAACACATTGTAAGAAGGGGTCATATTGCCAGTCGCAATTGTAAATAGAATCGCCGACATCATTATTATAGTAGTCGTCTTTCTCGAATGTTTTCGCATCTCATCTTGAGCTTGATATACAT
The DNA here is from genome assembly GCA_021307325.1 of Peptoniphilus sp. GNH. Taxonomy (NCBI): domain Bacteria; kingdom Bacillati; phylum Bacillota; class Tissierellia; order Tissierellales; family Peptoniphilaceae; genus Peptoniphilus; species Peptoniphilus sp. GNH. The sequence continues at coordinate 682,478 of CP089931.1, forward strand.
TGTTTATAGTCTCAGGAAGGCCAAGCCTATCACGAATTGTGCCAGCTATCACAAGCGGCACATTCATATCAAAACAAGCCTTTATAAATCCATCTTTTACAAGGCCTGACTCCACTAATTTTTTAGTAGAGCCATACTTTCTTGAAAGGTTTATTGTCTCGAAAAGATTTCTGGTAGTATTTTGTTCTTTTTCAAAGTGTTCTTGTCCCCAAGATGTATTAAAAATTCCCTTTTCCAAATCAAATGCAGCTGTTTCCGTACCGCAAAAGATAGCTTGAACATATCCATTTCTAACCAATCTCTCCAAGGCGAGCCTTGAATCTCTGTCAAGGGAAACGGCTGCTCCCACAATTAGAGTTACATAGCCTCCATTTGCTTTTTCATGCTTCAAAACCTCATAAAGATTGTCATAGTCTATTGAAAAAGCAGTTTCTCTAGAACGACCAGATCTAAATGCAAAAGTATCAGTATTTTCTTCTTCGGGCAAAAATCCTTGTGTAAAGACATAAATGCCCTCGGAAGCATCCTCTGTACGTCCGATAACCACCTTGTCACCCTTTTTTAAATTTCTAAATTCTACTATGTCAACCGCTTCTTCACCAGGTTTATCCTTGGCTACACAAACTGTATCCATTCTAGATTGAGCTGCCAAAACCCACTTGCCATTTATTTTAAAATACTCTGGATATACGGAAAGAGCGTGATAATTTTTAGGACTAAGTCCATCGACTTTAACTTCTTCGAGCTTGACATCGGGCGCATTTTTCAAAAATTCTTGGCTAAAGTCAGGATGATGATATTTAGGCATTTCAAATTTCATCTTAAAAGTCCCCCTTTTTAGCTTCATCTATTTGGCATCCATCTTTAGAAGTGACAAGAGCTCTTTCACAATTCACGACAAAATCCTGTACATTTGTCACCATGGGAACAAAAGCCATCAGTTCTCTTGCAGCGCCAACCTTGTTTACAACATTTTCGGTAACGTCTACTGAATACATATATACTGGACAAATTTTGCCATTTTCCCTGATTTTATAACTCGATGCCATATTTGCAACAGATAAGCTGTGTAGCATGGTGGCTATGCAAATTATAAGCGTGGCCTTGTCCAATTCTTTTTTCGTTTCTCCAAGAGCCAAATCTGTATCTCCAATCACCTCTGGCAAGGGGCCATCATCTCTTATAGACCCAGACAATACAAGGGGTACATCCATTTTCAAAAGAGTCTTTACTATGCCATCTTTTACTTTGCCATCGGTTATAAATTTTTTAATTGAGCCGCTTGTCCTCACTTCATTTAAAAGGTCCAAGTGATTATAGTGACCCATGGGTACATTTTCTTGAGTGTAAATATTTTGTCCCAGGGCAGTTTGCAAAAAGCCACCTTCGAGATCGTGAGTGCACATGGCATTGCCTCCCAAGAGACTATTTATATATCCATTTTCTGCAAGTTTATTTAGGGCCCTTCTTGTGTCATAATCAAATACAACAGCTGGTCCCAAAACCCAAACAATATGACCGTCTTTTGCTTCTTTTTCATGCTTCATCAGTTCAAAAAGCAGATCATAATCTTTCGAAAATGATGTCTCGACAGCCTTTCCCTTAGTTGAGTAGATTTCTTTTGCAAATCCTTCTTTATAGACTAAAATTCCATTCTCAAGTCCTGCATTTCTTCCTACTACAACAAGATCATTTCTTTTTATTTCTCTAATTTCTTTTATGAAAATTTTTTCATCTTTTAAAATTGCAACACAATTTAAAGAGTTGTGTTCAGGCAAAATCCACTCTCCCTTGTGCTTGTAAAAAGTCGGCATATGGCAGGTCAAATAAAAGTCATCTGGTGCTACACCATCTTTTTTTGCTTCTTCTACTTTTATATTTGCAGCACTTTTATACTCTTCTTTCGAGAAATCTGGTAATACAAATTCTGGTAATTTGAATGTCATACTTGTCCTCCTATTTTTATACTAATGATGCCTGATTTTCTATATTGGGTTTGAAGTTTATGCTCCGAATCTTTTTCTGATTTTAGCTATCCAAGTAGGCTCCAAAGTAAGTGGGCTGCAATACCAGCTCCTATTCCACCTATGGTGTGGCACAAGATTGCACTGCCTGTCATTTCTTTTGTTTCAAGCGCATCCATCATAGCTATGTGAGTTGACAAATAGCCAGACCAACACATACATATTGAGGTGAATACAGCTACATCATTGCCACCTACTATTCCCTTGCTAGACATATCTGCTACCATTCCTAGAGCAGCTCCAGATGAACCCAAGGCTGTTATGGGTACTGCTATTGCTTCTGGACTTGTAAACCCAAAAAGAGGATTCACAATAAAAGAAATTTTTTCGCCAATAAGAGGTAGAATTGCTATGCCCTCGTTAGCAGCACCAGTATAGATTCCCCCTTCTCCCGGTCCATTGGTAAGCATAAGTACAATTGTACAAATTAAACAAACCCCAGGTATTATTGCAATCCCCATATCAACGCCGACCCTGCCCCCGTCTAAAAGGGCTGTTATAAATCTAGAACCTATAGAACCATCTCTGATTCTTCTATATCCTTTTGGAATATCGTCGCAGGCATTTGTCTTAACCATTTCACTTGTACCATAGTATTTTTTTGTCTTTATAATCATAAGCCTTACCGAAATTATGGATCCGACTATAGCTCCCAAAAGTCCTATAAGAGCTCCCTTGATTGCCCCATCTATGGGTAGGGCCATCATAGATGTTACAGTTATAAGCCCCATACCAAAAGCCGTTCCCAAGTTTGTGAGGGCTGGCATTTGATACTTTTTAAAATATTTTCTAAAGTTGTCATCATAGGCAAGAGTTAAAATTGCTGGATTATCAGACATAAAACAATTTAACATTCCAAGAGAACTGGCCCCTGGCAGATCATAAACAGGTTTCATTACAACTGCAAGAAGTCTGTTTACAAGAGCAATCACTCCAAATTCTGAAAATATGGCAGAAATCCCCCCTGCCAAAACTGCAACGCCCATAAGGTAAAAACAAACATTAATCAAAAGATCAAAAGACGTACGCATCATCGTCTTGATCATATTTGTCCCACCCATCTTGTTGCCCATGTAAATAAAGAGGGCAAAGAAAAATATAAGAAATATAGGAGCCTCAATACCTATTTCTTTTTTATAATTTTTTTTAATATTCTTTTCTTCCATCTAATCCCCTTCTAATTTTCATAAAATTTCATATGCACTCTTTAGATTTATTAAAAATCTGTATTTAGAGCAATAAACCCTCAAACTAAAAAATCCGAGGATATCCCAAACTCTAGTTTTAATTTCCCGATAAAACCTTCAAATCTTTTAGGATATCCCGAATTTATGTTTAATGATTTTATTTATGTAGCGGGAGAAGATTCTCCCTTAAAAAGTTTATTATAAATTAATCAAACTAGAACTTTATTTTACAATAAATATCATATTTAGCATAGAGTTGCATACATTATAGCCTTTATTGTATGCATTCTATTTTCAGCTTGATCAAATACATATGATTGTTTTGATTCAAATACTTCGTCTGTTACTTCTATTGCATCCATTCCATACTTTTCATAAATTTCTTGTCCTACCTTTGTTCCCTTGTCATGAAAAGCTGGAAGGCAATGCAAGAAGATTGCTTCTTTATCTGCATTTGCCATAATTTCCTTAGTCACTTGATATGGCTTTAAAATCTTAATTCTCTTTTCCCATTCCTCAGCTGGTTCGCCCATAGATACCCAAACATCAGTATAAATGACATTTGCTCCCTTAGATGCAGCCTTCACATCTTCTGTGAGTTCTATTGTAGAAAAGTTTTCAGCAGCTATTTTTTTGGCTAGCTTGACAAGCTCCTCTTCTGGGAAGAGTTCTTTAGGAGCACAAGCTACAAAATTGATTCCCAACTTAGCGCAAACAATCATCAAAGAATTTGCCATATTGTTTCTGGCATCCCCAAAATACACAAACTTCAAACCTTTTGAGTATCCGAAGTGTTCTTCAATAGTAAGCACATCTGCTAACATTTGAGTCGGGTGCCACTTATCTGTAAGTCCATTCCAAACCGGAACACCGGCATACTTTGCAAGTTCTTCAACATGTTCTTGTTTAAACCCTCTAAACTCAATTCCATCATACATTCTGCCAAGAACCCTTGCTGTATCCGCAACCGATTCCTTATGCCCCATTTGGGAGCCAGTTGGGTCAAGGTAAGTAACCCCCATGCCCAGATCATATCCTGCGACTTCGAAAGAGCATCTAGTTCTTGTAGAAGTTTTTTCAAATATTATAGCAATGTTTTTTCCTTCCAAGTACTTGTGAGGAACGCCCGCTCTTTTCATTGATTTAAAATCTTTTGAAAGTTCAAGTAAATAACGAATGTCATCCGAACTAAAATCAATCAACTTTAAGAAAGACTTACCTCTAAAATTTTTTGCCATTTAAAACACTCCTTTTAAAATATTAATTCATTCTTTTTGCAATTGGCTTATGCCATTTTACACTTAATATTCTATCTGCGAAACATTTATTATAAATTTTTTAAATTTTATAACTTTAATAAAAATTTCCTAACAGAACTCAGATTTTATAAATATACATATTTATTTTACAAGAAAGAGCTTTATTATTTCAATGACTAAAAATAAATTGGCAATAAAAAAGCAGGTGTCTTAATACACCTACCATTCTATTTGTACTTTATATTAGTTTTTAGCAAGCTCTACTAATTTTGCAAAGCCTTGTGGATCATTTATTGCCATTTCTGAAAGCATCTTTCTGTTTATTTCGATGTTAGCTCTTTTCAATCCACTTATAAACTTAGAATAGCTTAGTCCGTTTAATCTTGCTCCCGCATTGATTCTAGCTATCCAAAGTTTTCTCATGTCTCTCTTTCTTTGCTTTCTACCTATGAAAGCATAGCTTAAAGATCTCATTACTGCTTGATTAGCAGGTCTAAATAGTTTTGATTTTGCTCCAAAGTATCCTTTGGCTTGCTTTAATATTTTTTTATGTTTTTTCTTGGCATTCACGCCTCTTTTAATTCTAGCCATCTTCTTCCTCCATTATGGAATCATATGATTGATTCTTTTTAAATCTGACACGCTAACTAGAGTTCCCTTTCTTAAGTTTCTAACTCTTTTAGCTGTTTTCTTACCAGTTAAATGACCCTTATAGGCCTTAAATCTTCTCAATTTTCCTGAGCCAGTTCTCTTAAATCTCTTAGCTGAAGCTCTATGAGTCTTCATCTTAATCTTAGCCATAATTCCTCCTAGTTATCTTCTTTGGCAGATAAGTACATAATCATACTCCTGCCTTCCATCTTTGGTTTTTTGTCAATTGTGCCATATTCTTTGCATATATCTGCAAATTCTTCAAGGACTCCTCTGCCAATCTCTGTATGACCCATCTCACGACCTCTAAATCTCACTGCAACTTTAACTCTGTCTTTGGCCTGCAAAAATTTGATTGCATTGTTGGCCTTGGTTTGCAAGTCATGATTTTCAATATTAGGCGTAAGTCTAATTTCTTTTATGTTTATGACTTTTTGCTTTTTCTTGGCTTCTTTTTCCTTCTTGATGAGTTCATACCTGTACTTCCCATAATCAAGTATGCGACATACAGGTGGCTTGGCTGTGGGAGCGACATTAACAAGATCTAAATGGGCTTCATCTGCCATATCTAAAGCTCTTGAAATCGGCACTACTCCAACTTGGTTGCCGTCCTGGTCTACCAGCCTTACTTCTTTTTCTCTTATTTCTTCATTTATTTGAAGTTCTTTAATCTTGGCACCTCCGTTTATAAATAAAAAATGCGGACACAAAAAAGCCCGCACTTAAAAAATCTTTTCTAAAATAACCTCATAGACCCTTGTCATAAGGTGAGAAGCGGACTTCTTCTTAAATACATGGACAAGTATAGCATATGTTTTATCACTTTGCAAGTCTTACATTGCATAAGGCGCATTTATTCCCAAAAGATTTAGACCACTTGCAATAACCGTCTTAACAGCATAGGAAAGCAGTAACCTTCTCTTGGTCACATTTTCATCATCAGTTATTATTTTGTGCATATTGTAAAACTTATTAAAATCTTTTGCTATGTCAACTATATATCTTGTTATGAAATATGGCTCATATTTTTCGTGAGCGTCAATTACTACATCGGTAAATCTCATCAGGTTCCTGATAAGATTGATTTCCTCTTCGCTTATTTCATCCTCTACTTCAAATTTTGCATCTATGTCAAATCCGCCCTTCTCCAAGACAGAATTTATTCTGGCGTGAACATATTGCACATAGGGAGCTGTTTCTCCTTCAAATGATAAAATCTTATCCCAATCAAATACATAGTCTTTTATACGTTGATTGAAAAGTTCTTGGAATTTTACAGCTCCTATCCCAACATCATGGGCGAGTTTTTCCTTGTCATAATTACCCTTAATGCCTTCTTTTTCCCTTTGATCTAGAATTTCTTTTACCTTGTCAATGGCTCTATTTAAAACATCTTCTAGATAAATTATATTTCCTCTTCTTGTTGAAAGTGAGCCTTCTTTTGCACTGACCATGCCAAATGCGACATGAATACAATCATCTACCCAGTCATAGCCCATCTTTTTCAAACATGCCTTCAGTTGTTTGAAGTGAAGATTTTGTTGAGACCCTACTACATATATATTCTTGTAAAAGTCATATGTCTTTTTCCTATATATTGCAGCTGTTATATCTCTTGTGAGATAAATTGTAGAACCGTCTGATTTTATAATCAAGGCAGGTGGAAGGTTTTCATCTTCCAAGTCTATTATTTTTGCTCCTTCGGACTCAGTTAATATATTTTTTTCTTCCAAATCTCTTACAGTTGCTGGCATCTTGTCGGAATAAAAACTTTCACCAGCATATGAGTCGAAGTCAATTTCCAAAAGTTTGTAGACTCTGTTAAATTCTTCCAAGGAGACCTCTCTAAACCATTTCCATATTTCAACAGCTTCTGGGTCTTGATCTTCAAGCTTTTTAAACCATGCTCTGCATTCATTCTTTAGTTCAATATTATCTTCAGTTTCTTGGTTGATTCTTATATATAGTTTTAAAAGCTCGGGTATGGGGTCTTTTTCAATAGCTCCTTTGTCTCCCCATAGTTTGTAGGCTTGTATCAGCATCCCAAACTGAGTTCCATAATCTCCCAAGTGATTGATGGCAATTGTATTGTAGCCTAAAAATTTATAAATTCTCTTTATGGAATCTCCTATTACAGTAGATCTTATATGACCTATGTGAAAGGGCTTGGCTATATTGGTGGATGAATATTCCACAATTACATTTTTGCCATCTCCTATATTTTTCTTGCCAAGATTTTCTCTTTTGTCTTGAATTTCCTTGAAATAATCCTTTGCCATTAGATTTTTGTTTATAAAGAAATTCAGATATGGGCCCTTGCATTCTATCTTTTCAAAATATTCCTGATTATTTATGCTAGATTTTATTTCTTCAGCTATCACGACAGGACTTTTTTTCAATCTTTTTGCCAAAGAAAATGCTGGGAAGGCATAGTCTCCCAAATCAAAATTTGGTGGGATTTCTATAAATGGAAGTATGTCTTTTCCTTCTAGGCCGACACTTTTTGCAATCAAATCTGCCGATTTTTCTTTAAAATCAATCATTTTTTACCTCACTTTAAATTTACATAGGTTACTCCACTTCCTCCATCATCAAAGGGAGCTTCTTCTATGGATTTTACTATTTTTAATTTTGGAAGATATAGCTTTAGTCTTTCTCTTAAAATTCCCGTTCCCTTACCATGGATGAGTCTAACTCTTTTAAGTCCCGAAAGATAGGCATCATCTAAATATTTATCCACTTGCACTCTGGCTTCTTCGAAATTCATGCCTCTTAAATCAATCTCATTTGAGATATTTTGAGATTTTTGTCTTAGAATCTGTGCTGACTTATTTTTGTTTTCTTCAAGGGGACGATCTGTTTTTATAAGTGATGCTGCAGGGACTTTCATCTTCATGATTCCAACTTGCACCATGACTTCTTTGTTTTTATCTGCTTCTTCCAAAACTATTGCATCTTGGCCCAGAGATTTGATTTTGACACTGTCACCAACTTTTATTTTCTGATCAGCTTTTGCAACTTTTTCCAAAATTATTTTTTCGGATTGGTCGCTTACTTTTTCGATTCCCTCTCTTATGAGGTCTTGTGCCTCTTGCAATCTTCTGGAAGTCTTAGAGTCCATAAGATTTTTTATGTCTTTTATTTCGTCCAAAGCCAATTTGGATTCTTCCTTGGCTTTATTTAAAATTCTCTTAGCCTCGTCCTTGGCATTTGCAATAATCTTTTCTTCTCTTGCTTCAAGAGCTGCTATTTTTTTCTCCAAGCGCTTATTTTGTGCTTCTAGGTCTTCTCTTTGTCTTATTATTTTTTCCTTGTTTGCAGAAATTTCCTGCTTATCTTTTTCTATTGTCCTTAAAACTTCTTCAAACTCCATATGGTCTTCATCCACAAGAGCCCTAGCCTCTTTTATTATATCTTCTTTTAAACCTAAACGCTTTGAAATTTCAAAGGCATTTGATTTGCCCGGCACTCCTATGGACAATCTGTATGTTGGACTTAGAGTTTCTATGTCAAATTCCATTGAGGCATTGCAAACTCCACTTGTAGTTAAGGCATAAATCTTTAATTGATTGTAGTGGGTTGTGGATATGCACCTTATCTTTTTTCTGAGCATAAGCTCCATAATGGCTCTTGCCAAGGCTGCCCCTTCCGTTGGGTCAGTCCCCGCTCCCAACTCATCAAATAAGACAAGAGAGGCTGAGTTTGCTCTATTTATTATATCTACAATATTTACCATATGGGATGAAAAAGTCGAAAGCGACTGTTCTATCGACTGCTCATCTCCTATATCTGCAAATATATAGTCAAAAATTCCAAGAGATGACCCTGCCAAGGCTGGTACATGAAGTCCCATTTGATTCATCAAACACAAAAGACCAACTGTCTTTAAGCAGACAGTTTTTCCACCTGTATTAGGGCCTGTAATTATAAGCGATGTGAAATCAGATCCTATGTAAAGATCTATTGGCACCACAGTTTTTTTATCCAAGAGAGGGTGTCTTGCCTTTTTTAAATTTATATAACCCTTGTCATTTAAAATCGGCTTATTGGCATCCATATTAAGGGCCAACTTGGCTTTTGCAAATATAAAATCTATTTCCTTTAAGGTATCCTCGTTGCAGATCATTTCATTTGCAGATTCTGCAACTAATACAGATAAGTCTTCCAATATTTTTTTGATTTCCTTATCCTCGTCTAGATAGAGACTTCTTAAATCATTGTTCATATTTACAAGAGCCAAGGGTTCTATATAGTAGGTTTGACCACTTGCACTCATATCATGAACAAGTCCCTTTACTCTGGATTTGGCCTCTTGCTTTACAGGGACTACATATCTTCCTTCTCTTACAGTTACAATGTCGTCTTGTAGATTTTTCTTAAAATCCTCTGATGCCAACAAGCTGTCTAATTTATCCTTTATAGCTTGCTTTTTCATCTTGATTTTTGTTCTTATACTCCTAAGATTTGCCGATGCCCCGTCTGCAATTTCTTCCTCCGATATTATAGCCGAGGAAATTTCTTCATAAAGGCTTCGATTTGTATATAGAGAGTCTATAAGATTAGAAACTATGGGATAAGAGGATTGCCTGTCAGAGTCGTCTTTTAACATGTATTTTTTAAGAGCTGCAGAAACTCTCAAACTTTCTGCAATCCTCAAAAGAGGTGCTGGCCCCAAACTTCCTCCCAGCAGAGTGTGTTTTAAATGTGCCTTTATTTGACTTATCCCATAAAGGGGTGGGTTTGCTCTTTTTACCAAAAGATTCACCGCTTCTGCTGTTTCACTTTGTGCTCTTTCGACTTCTTCAAGATTTTTAAATATTCTCATCTTATCAACTAAATCTTTTGCCAATGAAGATGCCGTAAATTCCTTTAGCTGGTCTTTAATTTTATCTATTTCTAAAACTTTTTCACTTCTGCTTAACTTTCTCATATAATTCCTTTATATATATGGCCCCTATCATACAAGTCTTTATCATAAAAGAGTTTTGTATTGCCTTTTATGGCTTCATAAGCCATATCTACTAATTGTGCTGCATTTTCATTTTTAAAATGCACTCTTATTCTAAAAAGATTTATCCCAAAACTTCTAACTTCATTTAAAATATCTAGCAAGAATATGGGCTTGTCGGTGTAAATCTCTGTCCTATCCGCTTTTAAGAAAGGAAATTGTGCCCCCAGACCATCTCTTAAAAAATAAGTTTTAGAATTTGTTTCAAGTTCTAATAAGTCGAGTGGGTTGTGTTCCATAGTCATGATTTTCAAGTGTCCGTAGACTGTCCTTTCCAAATTGCCACTTATTTTTTTGTCAATTGTTGCTATGCCTTGACCATCCATTTCTTCCGATAGACTTATGCTATTTGAAAAATTTGAAAACATGAAGTTTGCAGCATAAGAATTGAAGATGTTCATATCCGATCCTATATGGAGATTGAAATCCTTAAACTTTTCCACTTGACCCAAGTTGTTAATCTCCACATTTTTAAACCCCAAATCTTTCAGCTTTTTTAATATCTCGTCTTCTTCTTTAGAATAATATATGTTATTTAGGACTGCAAAGATATCTCCGTCAAAATTTTTTAAATATTCTAAGCTCTCTTGCGAGATAGCATCATTTTTTAAATACACCCTTTTTAATTTATCTAAGTCCACATTCTTTAGGTATTGCGTTTTGGAAACTTCCAGGCAAAGACCTGGGGTTAGTTTTTCTACCTTTGCAAATTTTTTAGATTCAAATTTTTTAGGAATTTTTCTTCTTTTTACAATCTTTTCTTCTAGGGCTTGAAGGCCCCTTCTTCTCAAATCATTCAAGCGAGAAATAGCTATAAAGATATCATCGCTTACCAAGTCTACTTTTTCTAAATAAAATTCACTTTCACCAACTTTGGATAGATTCTCTATTATTTTCTCTCTCTTTACAGGTGCCTTTAAAGCCCCTTGTAAAACTTCATCAGATTCTATAAAAGCTTTATATGTGCCTGATTTAAACTCTAATGAAGCCTTTTTCCCTTTGAGAAAACTAGCTTTGATTTCCAAGGGTCTCTTGTCCTTTTTCTTTTCTATTTCTGTATTTATTTTATCTATTAGTTCTGATGATGTGAGTCTTCTCACTTCTGAATCTATTTTTATATTTCTTGTTGTAGAAAATTCATAAGTTGAAAATTTTTTTGCTTCAAAGGGGGCCAATATTCTAAAGGTCCTATCCTTGTCATCTAAAAACTCCAAGTCATCGCCCTTTTTGATATCTATCATAAATTCAATAAGGTAGCCTTTTGGTGTCTTTTTCTTCACCCTTCCAGCTCCTACACCCTTATGAGATGGCCTTTCATATGCCATAAAATCCTTACCTTTATCTCCTTTTGCAAGGCCTTTTGTAAAGTCTCTATTGAATAATTGAGTGAGTTCCTCCTTATCTTTGGAAAAATCTCTGCCCTCCAAGATGTCCTTATAAGTCTTGCAAGCTTGATAGACATATTGAGGCCTTTTCATCCTTCCCTCAATTTTTAAAGAATACACCCCGGCTTCAATCAAATCGAAGACTTCTTCAAAAGTGCCTAAGTCTCTAGGTGATAAATAATAGGCCCTTTTAGAGATGGCATTTTTTTTGTCATCCAAAATATCATAGGTCTTTCTGCAAGCTTGGGCGCATTCTCCTCTGTTGCCAGATCGCCCTCCAATCATTGAAGACATAAGGCACTGACCAGAATAAGATATGCAAAGGGCCCCATGAATAAAAGCTTCTATTTCTATTTTTAATTTTGATATTTTCTCGATTTCTGACAAAGGGCATTCTCTTGCAAGCACGACCCTCGAAAAACCAATCTCTTGCAAGACCTCTGCCCCGGAATATGAATTTATTGCCATTTGAGTCGAAGCGTGCAAGTCAAAATCCGGCAAATTTTGATGAATCATTTCTGCAAGTCCCAAGTCCTGAATTATTAGAGCGTCCACTCCTATTTCATACAAAAACTCAACATAGGAAAATGCCGCCAAGACCTCCTCGTCACAGAGAAGGGTATTTATGGCGACATACACTTTTACATCTCTAAGATGACAATAGCTAACTGCTTTAGTCAATTCATCTCTAGAAAAATTTTTAGCTTTTTTTCTAGCAGAAAACTCCGCTCCTCCAAGATAAACAGCGTCTGCTCCAGCCTTTACTGCTGCTATTAAAGAATCCATTTCTCCTGCCGGTAAAAGCAATTCATATTTTCCTGTCATTGTCTGTCAAGTCCTGTGAGATTTTCAAGTTCCCTTGTCAAATCTACTACTTCTTTTTGCAAATCCAATATGCGAGAGGCCTTGGCATCCAATTCCTTTTTAAAAATCTCTTCTTTTTCTAAAAGCTTATTTTTTTCATCTCTTATCTCACTAAGCTCTCCCAGCTTTTCAAGAAGGCCCTGCCTATGATTTTCAATTTCTTCCTGCAATTTTTTTATCTCAGCACTTTTTAGCTTATCATTTTCTTCAAGACTTCTGATCCTGTCATTTAGTTCATTGATTTCTTTTATGCTATCCACAGTCTTGCCGCCATCAGGGCCTTGTAATCTAACTTCTTCCATGACCCTCGATGTTTTTTCCAGCTGGTCCATTACATTAAGGCCTGCCAAAACCAAGACCTGTGCTTGATTTAGTCTAAAGTTTGCATTTTTGTACTTTTTTATTAAATCATCCAGTTTTTGAGCAATCAATTTTACGTAGGATGCATCATCATTGCCTACTACCTTGAATTGCATATCATCTATTTCTACTTTTATGGGCTCCTTTTTCATGGGACCTCCTTAAGACCTAAGCTTTCCGCCTAATTGTTCCTCTATATCCGAAAGTATTTTGTCTGTGATTTCCTTTACTTCTTTTTCAACAAGTGTCCTATCTGGGTGTCTGAATACAATAGAAAATGCCACACTTTTCTTTCCACTTTCTACGTGTTCTCCCTTATAGATATCAAACACATCAAAGCTTTCCACCAATTCTTTACCACAAGATCTCACTATTTTTTCAATTTCATAAACTTCTAAATCTTCATCTACCACAATCGCATAATCTCTTTTCATGGCTGGATGCTTGGGAAGTTCCTTGAAGGTATAATTGCTAAAATCGTGCTTTATGATTTTTTCAAAATCTATATCCGCTATTAGACAAGAGGACTTGATTCCATAATTCTTCAATACACTAGGATGCAGCTCTCCAAAATCTCCAAGAGATTCATCTTCAAAGAAAATTTCTGCACTTCTACCTGGATGTAAGTAAGACTTCTTGCTCCTTTTATAAGTCAAATTCTCAAGACCGAGACTTCTAAGAGCTAGTTCCAAATCCTCTTTCATTTGATAAAAATCATGGTAGGAATATGTTCCAAGACAAAGTCTTATCTCTTCTTTAGGGAGCTTTTCTTCTGTTTTTATAAACACATTTCCAAATTCAAACCCTGCAGCCATGGAATTTTTTCTGGCATAATTTCTAGAAAGTATTTCCAGCATTGAAGGAATTAGAGTCCTTCTCATAATCTTAAATTCTTCACCCAAGGGATTTATAATCTCAACGCAGTTTCTAAGCTCAGAGTCCTCTTCCAATCTCAACTTATTTAAATCACTTTCACCTATAAAGGAAAAAGACATGTACTCATTGTAGCCAAGTGCCAAAAGCACTCTCTTGATTTTTTCTTGGTAACGCCTTGATTTTGATTTGCCACCTCTTGTGAGCTTGCCTTCCAAGGGTTTAGGAGTAATCCTGTCAAATCCATAAATTCTTGAAACCTCTTCAATCAAATCCTCTTCTATTGAAAGATCTGGCCTAAAATTAGGAATTTGACAAACTACAAGTGGGCCTTCCTCCTTGGCTTTTATTTGTAATCTTTCGAGCAATTTTACAATCTCATCTCCAGAGATTTCACATCCCATAAGGTCTTTTGTCTTTTGGATTCTAAGATTTACGACTTTTGACTTCGGGGAATTTTTTCTGACATCGAAAGAAGATTTTGCCACCTTGCCATAGCCTAATTTTTCAACTAAAGATGCCATCCTATCCACTGCAATTTGTGCATAGTCTTCGCAGACTCCCTTTTCAAATCTAGCAGAAGCTTCAGTTCTAAGTCCAAGCCTTTTTGAGCTTGCTCTTATGGTATCCTCATCAAAATGAGCTCCCTCTATAAAAATCGCCTTACTTGTGGACTCGACCTCAGTTTCAAGCCCTCCCATTATGCCGGCAAGACCTATTGTCTTTTCTCCATCAGTTATTAAAATGTCACCCTTGCAAAGATTTCTTTTAATCCCATCAAGAGTTTCAAATACTTCGTCCTCTTTTGCATCTTTTACTATAATTTTCTTTGTTTTCAAAGTAACCAAGTCATAAGCGTGCAGAGGTTGACCATACTCAACCATGACTAAATTTGTCAAATCGACAATATTGTTTATAGGTCTTATGCCTACACTCATGAGATAATTTTGAATCCACAGAGGTGATTCTTCAATTTTTATATCTTCAATAATGCGGCCGTAAAACCTTGAGCATTTATCGCTTTCAACTTCAACTCCATCAAACATATTAGCAATAGGACCTGCTTCTTCTTTTACTTCTATAAGAGGTTCGTGCAATTTTAAATCAAAAGTTGCAGCAGTCTCTCTTGCCATGCCTATTATTGAAAGGCAATCCGATCTATTAGGTGTGATTTCAATATCGATGACAGCTTCATCCATATAGAGGGCTTTGAAAACATCAGTTCCCAGTTCTAAGTCTTCATTAAAAATAAAAATGCCGTCCTTGTGTTTTTTGGAAATTACAGATGAATCAAATCCCAATTCTTCCAAGGAGCAAAGCATACCATCAGACTCTACGCCTCTTAAATTTCCCTTTTCTATTACTTGTCCCTTAGCAAGTCTTGCTCCTACAAGAGCCAAAGCGACCAAGGCTCCCACAAAAATATTTTGTGCCCCAGTCACCACCTGCAAGATTTCTTTTCCTATGTCTATCTTGCAAATTTGCAGCTTATCCGCATCTGGATGAGGACTTATTTCTTTTATTTTTCCAACAACCACATTCGACATATCGCCTTTTGCAAAATTTATAGACTCTACATGTGACCCAGTATCAGTAATCTTATTGGCAATAGTTTTGGCGTCTAAATTTATATCTACATAATCTTTAAGCCATTTTACAGGTAAAAGCATATATCCTCCTTAGAATTGATTTAAAAATCTTTCATCATTTTCAAACAAGTATCTGATGTCTGTGACCTTGTGTTTAACCATGGCTATCCTATCAATCCCCATTCCAAAAGCAAATCCAGAATACTTTTCAGGATCAATACCACAATTTCTCAGCACATTAGGATGCACCATGCCACATCCTAAAAGCTCCATGCTCCAGCCCGTTCCGCCACAAGCAGGGCATCCCTTGCCATGACATTCTAAGCAAGTCACATCGACTTCCGCTGAAGGCTCTGTAAATGGAAAGTAGTGAGGTCTAAATCTACACTTCATATCTTCTCCGAAAAATTCTTTAATGAAAACATTTAAAGTTTCAAACAAATTTGCCATGCTCACATGCTCGTCTACAACTAGTCCTTCCAATTGATGAAACATAGGAGAGTGAGTAGCATCAACTTCATCAGACCTAAAAACTCTACCTGAGCAAACCATCCTTATAGGAGCTCCATGCTCTTTCATTGCTCTTATTTGCACAGGCGAAGTTTGAGTTCTCAAAACTGTATCCTCGTCAATGTAAAATGTATCGGAAAGTTCTCTAGATGGATGGTTCTTGGGCGCATTCAAAAGATCGAAATTATTCATAACAGACTCAACTTCTGGTCCAGAATAAACCGTAAAGCCCATCTCTACAAACAAATCTTCAAGATCCTCCAAGGTCTTTACAAGAGGAGATCTGTGACCCAACTTCAAGGTCTTTTTGTTTAATGTAATATCTATTTTCTCATCAGCCAATTTTTTTTCGAGTTCAAGTTGTCTTATCTTGGATAGTCTTTCTTCCAAGCCAGACTCAATTTTTTGTCTCACTTCGTTTGAAAGTTTGCCCATGATGGGTTTTTCTTCTTTGGAAAGTTTTCCCATTTCTCTTAAAAGCATGCTAAGTTCAGCTTTTTTCCCAAGAAATTTAATTCTAATATCTTCTATTGTGCTTGTATCTTTGGCAGCAGCAATTTTTTCTAATGCCAACTTTTCTATTTGTAGAAGTTTGTCCTTCAAAACCCCATACCTCCTAAAGTTTTTATTTTTAAATTATATCATTAATGTGGCTAAGATACAAAGTTGCAAGCTTTTTCTAAAGTGAAATCATCTTATTTTTAAATTGCTTGAAAAAATTTTAAAGCTATGATATTATGTACGAAGCGGCGACATAGCCAAGTGGTAAGGCACAGGTCTGCAACACCTTTATCACCGGTTCAAATCCGGTTGTCGCCTCCATATAACCGAGCATGACTCGGTTTTTTTATTGCAAAAATTCTTTGAGCTTATCTTTAAAGAATTTTTGCAAATTCTTTAAGCAAATAAGAAGAAGATTTCTTTCTTGAAATTTTATAAAGTATTTTCACAAAAATCTTTCTCTTTCCTTTTCTTAGCTAATTATCTGATTTTGATTCTTCTTTTTCAACAAACTATTTGCTATAATGATAGTGGTGATATTATGTTTGAAAATGATACGCAACTTGCAAAAAGCAAGCTCTTAATTTTATATTTGATTAATTTAGGAGAAGGCATATTTGATAGATTAAGACTTACCGACTTTCTTTTAAGAGGTGAGTATCTCAACTATTTTTTGATTTTTCAATATTTAGATGAGCTTTTAAAAGCAAAACTCATAGACAAAACTGGGAATGAATTTTTTTTCTTAACACAAGAAGGTTCCCAAACTCTAGAACTTTTTACTACTAAACTAGATGAAGATTTGCTTACAAAAATAAAAGAAGATTTTAAAAGTTATGACTTCGAAAAAAGCATAGGCATCACTTCTCAGTCCAAGGTCAAACTCAATAATGACAGAGCTGATTTGAAGTTGATACTCATAAAAGATGGCAAGTGCATCTTTAGTTTAGAGTTTTCTTGTCCTAGTGAAAAGGCCATCCAGCTTTCGAAGGATTGGGAGAAGAATTACAGCCTTTTATACGATAAGTTCATGGATATTTTAAATTAAAAAGACCATCTATATCTTTCCAATTGCTTGGTATTGATTATAGATGGTCTTTTTTTATTTTATCTCTTGTTGGAATTTCTCCACATATTCATTTTTTGTGCTTCTTTTATAAGTTCATCTCTAAATTCAGGAGCAGCCAAGTTTATTATTCCTTCTGCTCTTTCCCAAGCTGATTTACCCTTGGTGTTAAAGATTCCATATTCTGTTACGATATATTGAGTATTAGGTCTTGTACAAGTTACGATTGTACCTTGATCAAATACTGGGACTATTCTAGAAATTTCTTTTCCTGCTTTTTTATCAAAATATTTTGATGTTATACATATAAAGGTCTTGCCACCATTTGATTCATAAGCGCCGATTACAAAATCCAATTGTCCACCAGCACCAGAAATATGTCTTGTTCCACTTGATTCAGAAGAAATTTCTCCCCATAAATTTACATTT
The DNA here is from genome assembly GCA_021307325.1 of Peptoniphilus sp. GNH. Taxonomy (NCBI): domain Bacteria; kingdom Bacillati; phylum Bacillota; class Tissierellia; order Tissierellales; family Peptoniphilaceae; genus Peptoniphilus; species Peptoniphilus sp. GNH. The sequence continues at coordinate 700,184 of CP089931.1, forward strand.
ACAGCAGAATTTATAGACATGAATTTATCCAAGGCAGCAACTTGTTTGCTTCCATTGATATAAGAAACTGGTACAGCCATCATTTCTGGGTTGTCGTCAATATAATCATACATTTCTTGAGAACCTAGAGCAAAGGCAAAAGCTTGTCTACCCTTATCGATGTTTTTTCTAAGTCCTGTTACCTTGCCACGCTTTGCCATGTCGACAAAGGCATCCACATACATTTCAGTATGCACGCCCAAATCTTTTAAGTCTGAATCGGCTATAACTGCTCCTATTGCATTTGGTGTTGCTCCGATACCAAGTTGCAAGCAAGAGCCATCAGATATTTCATCTACTACATATTTAGCAATTTTAAGGTCTGTTTCTGTGAAAGAACCCTTTCCCACGGTTGGAATTTCAAAATCTGCCTCTACCAAATAGTCAACTTCTGATATGTGAATATCAGTTTCAAATCCACCAAGGGCTCTTGGAATATTTTTATTTACTTCCAAAACTATTACATCTGCCACATCAAAGATTGCTCTTAGGTGAGAAGCTGTCATTCCAAAATTGAAATATCCATGCTTATCCATTCTTGTTACTGGAATAATTGCCATGTCGATGTGTTTTACATTTTCTCTGTAATATCTTGGAAGTTCTGAGTATCTAATCGGGGCATAAAAAAGTCCATGACCGACCTTGGCTCTTTCATATCCTAGAGTGTGCCATGAATTCCATGTGAAAACTTGTCCCTCAGGATCTGCATCAAATATCTTAGGTTTTCTTACTGCGATTGAGCCGTAGACAATGACATCTTTTAACTCGTCTACCCTCTTTGCAAGTTCAGCTTCTACTGCAACGGAAAAGTTAACCCCAAAACCAAGATCAATCTTGTAGCCGTCTTTTACCAGAGATGCCGCTTTTTTTGCTGTGATCAACTTCTGCTCATACTCTCTTGAATAATCCATATCTATTCCCCCTATATTATTTATGCTTTATGCTTACTACCTTATAACCAGCTTTCTCAACACAGCCTTTCAAATCTTGATCAGCTACATCTTTTTCCAGATTAATTTTTGCAATTTTACTTTCCAAATCGACCTTTGCCTTGACACCGTCCATGGCATTTAGTGCTTCTTCCACATGTGCCTTGCACATTTTACAAGTCATTCCTTCAATTTCAATAACTAAATCTGGTTTTTTCAATCCGAACATTTCTTTATCAACTCCCTCTGTAAAAATTTTTCTAGGCTTAAATCTCGCCAATCTCAAAGCATTTCCAACGACAAATAGTGAAGAAAATGACATCGCAAAAGAGGCAATCATCGGGTTTAACCTCAAGCCATTACCTATTTTATAAAAAACTCCTGCTGCTATGGGTATAGCAAAAATATTGTATATAAAGGCCCAAAATAAGTTTTCTTTGATATTCTTTATAGTCGCCTTGGACAAGTCTATGGCATTTAATAAGTCTACAAGAGAATTTTTCATAAGCACCAAATCGGCAGATTCGATTGCCACATCAGTCCCTGCTCCAACTGCCACTCCAACATCTGCCCTAGCCAAAGCAGGAGCATCATTTATACCGTCTCCTACCATGGTTACGACTTTGCCTTTTTCCATAAAAGCCTTTACAATTTTTTCCTTGTCTTGGGGCAAGACTTCTGCCTTATAATCTATTCCAAGGCCCTTGGCAACTATTGAAGCCGTCTTTTCATTGTCTCCTGTCAACATGACAACACTTATATTTTCTTTTTTTAAAGCGTCGATTGCCTGCTTGGAATCCGGCTTTATCTGATCGGAAATTCCAACAAGGCCTATTACACTTTTATCATCTGAAATATAAATTGGTGTTAGACCTATTTTCGCCATATCATCTGCATCTTTTACAGCCTTTGAAGTATCAATCCCATTGTCACTCATAAACTTTAGATTGCCCGCTGCGAAAGTCCCCTTTTCTGTAAGAGCTGCAACTCCAAGTCCATCAAAATTATTGAAGTCATCTATATCTAAAACTTCAGCATCATTTTCTTTCGCAAACTCAACTATGGCTTGACCGAGAGGGTGCTGACTTCTAATTTCAAGACTAAGAGCTATGTCCAATAAATCTTTTTTAATTATATCATAGGATGAAATCATTTTCACAGAGGGTTTTCCTTCTGTTATTGTTCCAGTTTTGTCTAAAAGGACAACTTCGCTCTTGGATAGGACTTCCAAAGCTTCAGCAGATTTGAAAAGCGTTGCATTTCTCGCTCCCTTTCCCGTCGCAACCATAATAGCAACTGGCGTTGCAAGTCCAAGGGCGCAAGGACAAGAAATAACAAGCACAGATATGGCAAAGCCAAAAGCAAATTCCGTTCCCAATTTGCCTATGAAATACCAATAGATAAAAGTCAAAATAGCTATTGTTATGACTGTCGGCACAAATATAGCCGCTACCTTATCTGCAAAGCTAGAAATTGGCGCCTTGGTTGCATTTGCATTTTCAACAAGGCGAATTATTTTAGCTATCGATGTATCCTCTCCTACCAAGTTTGCTCTAAGGGTAAAATAAGTTCCCCTATTGCTCGTTGCAGCAAAAACTTTATCTCCTTTATCTTTCTCAACAGGAATTGATTCACCTGTAAGAGCCGACTCATCTATATAAGTTTTGCCTTCTAAAATTTCGCCATCAACTGGTATATTTTCTCCGGGTCTTACAGCCACAATATCGCCCACCTTTACATCGGCAATTGCAACTTCCTCCTCTTTGCCAGCTCTTATAATCCTACAAACTGTTGGAGTCAAATTCATCAGTTCTGATATAGCCTTGGATGTGCGTTTTTTGGCTCCAGCTTCTAAATATTTTCCCAACGTTATTAGGGTTAAAATCATACCAGCGGATTCAAAATAAATATCATCTGCGTAAATGGCAACTAGACCCATGTCTTCTATTACAAGCCCCCAAGCAATTCTATAAAGGGCAAAAATTCCATATATGTAAGAGGACAAGGAACCTATTGCAACAAGTGAATCCATGTTGGGCATACCTTTTTTCAAGGCCTTAAACCCTGAAATGAAAAATTTTCTATTTATAAATAAGACGGGACTTACTAAAATTAATTGAGTAATTGTAGTGATTAATGAATTTCTAAGTCCCATAAAAAACCATGGCGCAGGTAGGCCCATCATAGGACCCATGCAAATATAAAATTCAAAAATCATAAAAAAAGCAGACATAAGCAATCTCTTTTTCATGCCATCCATTTCTTCTTGATAGATATCCCTATCATCTTCTACTTTTTTCTTATCTCCCTTTAAAGATGCTCCGTATCCTGCAGAGCCTACCGCATTTTCTATATCCTTGCTTGTAAGTTTTTTATCGTCATATTCGACCCAAAGAGTGTTTTGCAAAAGATTTACATTACAAGAAGTCACTCCATCTAGTTTTTTTACTGCCTTTTCAACAGCATTTTGACAAGCCGAGCAAGTCATCCCCTTTATATTAAAAATATTTCTCATTTAATCACCCATTTAATTTTACCACAAAAACTCTTTAATACACATTTACACTTTTTTAGCCTTCTTCTCCTATGAAGTCGTCAAAATTTTTAATTTCCATTTCCAAACTAGCCTCATCTGTATCGATTATTTTGCAGACATTTTTACCTAAAAATATAAGTTTTGCGAGGACTTCTTTTTTGTAAATTTTTTTAAGAGCATAAGCATAAAGCCTCAACTGAGACTTGTAATAGTCAGAAAGCTCCTCTGGGCTGCCTTTTCTATTCGTCTTGTAGTCTATAAGCTCCAAGTGGTCATCGTAAAATCTGACCTCATCCAAAATCCCATACAAGTTTCCATTTTGGGTTTTCAAGTGGATTTCCAACTCATGAGTTTTCTTGCAATCCTTATAAAAATAACTTACATAATTTTCAATTTGATTTTCAAAAAATCTGTATAGACTTTCCTCTAAAAAAGATGCCTTCAAAATATTTTTCATGAGCCTTTCGTGGTCTACGCCCCTATATAAGGAGATGAATTTGTGAACTAAGCTTCCATATAAGCCTGGGTTTAAAACTGACTTTGTGCTTTTTCTCTCTTCCATTTCTGCAGTTTCTTTTTTGTTTATATGTTTCAAATAAGCAGTTACAGTATAAAATCTGTCTTCTTGCTTGGATATTTTTTTCAAAAAAGCATTTTCAGCATCTTCAATAGGCTCAGATAAGTCTTTTGTAAGCTTTTCATCTTTTTCCACTTTTGCTGGTTCTATCTTTGATGCCGAAAAATCAACTCCACTTTTAAGCATCATGTCAAGATAAGAATTTTCTTCAGGTAATTTTGGGTTTAAAGGTCTTGTGAAAACCAAGTTTTTTTTGGCTCTTGTAGCAGCGACATAAAATATTCTTATTTCTTCTTCAAATTCCCTAAGGCTTTTGATTTTAGAATTTATCTCAAACCTTCCTGCGCCCTCAAACCTTATCCCAAGTCCTATCTCTTTAGAAAAATTGACCTTTTCAGTATTTTTGCCTCCACTTTTTTTATATGAAGCTGGTATTATAACAACATCATATTCAAGTCCCTTTGAGCCATGTATAGTGAGTATATTTACGCCACTTTTCCCGTCATCCAAGTTCATTTCCTTTTTATTTTCAAGAATTTCTACAAACTCCAAAAGACTAGTGTCCTTGCCCACTTCATATGGAAGCTTTAAAAAATATTCCACATTTTTAAGTCTGCTTTCACCCCTTACTTTGACTGACAAATTTTCTAAATAATTACTTCTCTTAACTATCTCATCAAGCATATCTACAAGATTCATCTCACTGGGAAGACTTCTAAAAAACTCTAGATTATCAAGCCCCTTTCTAAGTTTTTCTCCCTCCGAGTCCTTTAAGCTTTTGTAGACTTCTTCACCCTTTTCAAAATATAGCTTCAAACTACTGGGAAAAAGGCATACAAAATCAGACAAAAGATATGCCGCCATAAGATAAGGATCATCGCCTATTAGCAAGAGTTTGAGTAGATTTTTAAAATCGGAAATCTCCTTTATTTCATCCATGCTTTCAGATTTTTTTATCTTGTAAGGGATTTTCTTGGCATCAAAGGCAGCTGCCAAGGACTTAAAATTGATTGCCGATCTTGAAATTACGGCGACATCTTCATAGGCTATGTTGGAAAGCGATTTAATATAGTCCGCTATGACATAAGCCTCTTTTTCTCGAATTTCTTCCGCCGATAGATCCTCTGCATCAAAATCTAACACTAAGAGATCGTCTTTTGAGTATTTTTCATTTGCAGCTAGTATGGCTTTATAATTTTCCATAAGACCAGCAAAAATTTTATTCAACTTATCCATAAGACCTTTTTCTGTTCTGTAATTGTCATCTAGATTTAAAAGAAGACCTCCAGAATTTTCTATGGCTCTTGTGGTGAGCTTGTACTCGTCTATATCCGATCCTCTAAAGCCGTATATGGCTTGTTTCTCATCTCCTACTACAAAGAAATTTATATGATTTGTCAAATTTTCTGTCAACTTTAAAAATAAGAGTCTTTGAGTCCTGTTGATGTCTTGAAATTCGTCAACCATAAGATAGCTTATTTTATTTCTAATTTTTTTTGCTATCTTTTCATCCTCCATAAGTTTTAAGACAAAAATCTGTAGATCCTCGAAATCGAGCAAATTTTCTTGGACCTTTTGCTCAATATAGGTCCTCTCAAATTGTTTCAATGCTTCAAAAAAAATCTCATACAAACCTTCTTTTGGGTCTTCAAGATCTGATAAAATTTTGAAAATTTCATCCTGGCAGATATTTTTTAGAGGATTTTTAGAACTTTTCATACTTTCCACTAGCTCTAGCAAATTGTCCCTTGTAAGTTTGCCACTTTTTATGTCCTCATAGGCAGAAGTTTTTGTAAATGCTTGAAACTTTCTCATTTTCTTTTCATTCTCTAACTTCTTAAGACAAGACATCAGATTTGAAAAAGACCCGAGTTTAGTTTTTCTGCTGAGTTTTTCAACCTCTTCCACACCATAACCCAAAGATCTCATATACTCGTAAAAATCTGTTATGACCTCTTTAAAACTAAAAGGATTAGCTATATCCAATTGCTTTGCCATTTCCTTTATCTCAGGTCTATCTTTTAGATCGTCCATTATCTTGTCCGCAGATTTTTTCATATAAACGGGTTTTTTATCCTCATCTAAAATCTCAAAATCTTGATTCAAATCCAAGTATATGGAATAAGTCCTTAGCAAGTCTTCACAAAAAGAATGGATGGTTGAAACTTTGAGATCATAATTTTGAAATTCACCTTTTTCTTCTTGGCTTGCTAGTGTTCTTATAATCTTACCAAGCATCTCCTCAGCAGCCAATTTTGTAAAGGTTATGGCAACTATCTCTTGGGACTTGTTTTCACCGATAAAATTCCCATTTTGTAAAATATTCAAATATCTGCCTGTCAAAACGGCAGTTTTCCCCGTTCCAGCTCCAGCACTAAGCCCTAAATGCTTCTCGATTTCTTTTAGGGCCTTTTCCTGCTTGGGATTATATTTCATCATAACCTCCGCACAAATCAAAAAATTCGCAACTACTTCCCTTGCACTTTTCACTCTTGGAAAAATCTCCACCGTCTATGCCTCTAAATACATCTTCAAGTAGGACCTCCAAGTTTTGTAAAAGTAAATCCAAGTCCTCTTTCTCATCCTTGCCTCCAGAGTTTTTATGAGTAAAAACACTGGATCTCTTCAAATCTTTTATAGAACAATATGACAGTCCTCCCAGCTCATAACCCTCATTTTTAAGATAAAGAGCATAGACTAAAAGCTGCACATTTTCCAAATTTTTTACTGCTTTTATAGATGGAGCCAACCCCGATTTATAATCAAGTATGTGAAAAAGATTGTTTGAATCCACATCTATCCTATCTATCTTTCCATAAATTTTTTTATCATCAAAAGAAAATACAAACTTTTTTTCAAACTCCTTGCATTGTAAAAAAGCCTTACTTGCAAAAAGTATTTCATTTTTTATGCAGGCCTTTATTTTTTCAAAATAATATTTTTCGCCGACTTCCTTATGAGGAAAAGAAATTTTTAAAAACTCTCTTTCAAATAAGGCTTGCAGGATTTTTTCGTCAAATTCGGCAAATCCCTTGATTTTAAAATAGTCCTCTAAAATTTTATGGTAGAAGTTGCCGAGTTCCAAATAATATTTGTCTTTGTAATCCCAAGAGGGAATTTCTAATTTGAGTATATACCTTAGATAAAACTTATAAGGGCAATCAAGATATGCTTGTATTTGGCTCGTAGAACTAGATTTATAAACTATATTCTCACAAGTCCACTCCCTTTTAATCCTCTTTTTAGCCTTCTCATAGGCGTGCATATTTTTTAAAAAAACCAGACTTTCTTTTTGATCTAGCTTTTGCTTTGAAAAAGCCTTGAGATAATAAGCTTCTTGCAAATCTAAAATATCTCCGTCAAAGTCTTGGAAATCAAAATCATCTTCCAATCTCACAAGCAGCTTTGATTTTAACTTGTCTTTTCCAGCTTCAATAAGAAAATATGCCCTCTCACAGCCATCTAGTATAAGAAGAAAATCCTTGTAGAGGGTGTCAAAATCACTTCTCTTTTTATAATCCAAATCAAATTTTTTTCTAAGCTCTTCAAATATGCCCTGGTCCAAAAAAGTTTTGCGCTTGGGCCTTGGGTAGGTAGGATCCATAGAAATTAGAACCCTGGTCTTGCTCCTTTTCCCCTGCACTGCCAAAATATCATATAGATCTATTCCCTTTGAGCCATTTACACTTATTTTTTTAATAGCCGAAAGCCTTTTTATGATGTCAAATTTTTTGTCTTGATCTAGAGATAAAATTCGACAAGCTTCCTCAGTTTCCTCTAAAATCTCATACATTTGTTCTAAAAGTTTGCAGTCATTTTCGTATTTTTTTAAATCTTCGTCCTCTTCATAACTCTTATAGAGGCTCTCTCTTATAGCAAATTTATTTAAAAGACTTACAAAGTCGAGGTCCTTTAAAACAAAAATTTCCTCTTTTATAAATTTTATAAACTTGTAAAGTTCCTCTAGCTCTCTCTCTTCAAGCTCTGCCCTAGTATCCGAGAAAATTTTTTCTAAATCTTCTAAATTTTCAAATTTAATTTTTCTCAAAATTTTTTCCACATCAAAACTATTCTCTACGGGAAAATATTTAAGATTTAATCTTGCAAGAAGACTTTCTCTAGTCCTTTTTTCTAAGTAAGAAAAAAATTCAAGGCATTCTCTTATAAGCCTAAAAGATTCAACCTGTTTTGCCTCCTTATAGCAAATGTCAAAATCATTTTGGCTCAAAATCGCATTTATGTAATCATCTGATCCAGCTAAGATATCTGCATCTTCTTTGCTAGATAACTTTAAGGCTGTCCTTGCTAAATCATTTTTACTCTCTGAATAAAATCTGTAGAACTTGGTTTCGATTTTACGGCTAAAATCTTCTCTTTTAAAATTTTTGAAAATCTCATTGTCCAAGTAAAAAGGACTCAAGATTATAAAATTTTTAGCCTTCTCTATAAGTCTATTTAAGAGTTTTTCATCCACCCTGTCAAAGCAATGATAAGAATCCAGAATAACTGTATCATAAGAGGGCCACAAAAAATCATTTTCAAGACCAGCCAAGGCCCTGCCCGGTCTATCTAAAATTTTATAAGTCTTTAGGGCCTTTTCATATTGATAAAAAATTCTTTCTAGCTTTTCAAACTCAGGGTAAATTTTTAAATCCTCGGGGCTTATAAAATTTTCTCTGAGTTCATAAATATAATTTATAAGGACCCTTGCATTGGTGCTTGATATGTCTTTTAAGATGCCTTTTTCATTTTTCCTGCACACATCTTCTAAAATCAGCTCCGGTAAAATTTGACTTTCCTTTAAGTTGCTCATGTCATTTAAAAAGCCTCTAAGAGTTTTAAATTCTATATTGGAAAAGCCCTGCTCATAGTCTAGCATTTTCAGTTTTTTTTGATTGATTGCCTCTTTAGATGGCAAAAAATATAAGACTCTACCATCTTTTGCCAAGTTCAAAACTTCCCTATCGAAGATTCCAGCATTGTTTTTATTTATTAAAAATTTTTTCATAAACGCAAATCCTCCAATACTTTTTTAAATTCTAAGGGAAGCTCCGCTTGAAAGGTCTTGCCATTTAGATAAGATAGGTCATCACTAAACCCGTTCAAGACAAGTTTGTAGGAGTGCAAAAACTGATTTTTAAGTGGAAATTTCTTGTTTTCTTTGGGATCTCCATACTTTCTATCGCCTATTACTGGAAAACCCAAATCTTTTAAACTGGTCCTTATTTGATGAGTCCTGCCCGTTATGAGTTCCACTTCCAAAAGACTATAATCTCCACTTGTAGATATCCTTTTAAAATTTGTTATAGCCTCCTTGGCATCCTCACTTTTAAAATCTACTCTGACCTTATTTTTCTTTTCATCTTTAAGTAAAAATGAATGACTAGAAAATACTTCATCAGTCCTGCCTTTTACCAGGGTGAGATAATATTTTTTTATATCTCTAGACTTGATAGCCTTATTTATTTCTCTCAATGCTCTGGCATTTTTGGCTCCTATCAAAAGACCCGATGTATTCCTATCTAACCTATTACAAATCGCCGGTCTAAAAGTTCTCGACTTTCTAGGAATAAATTCCTTTTTGGCAATCAAGTAATTTATAAACATATCCAAAATATTCCTGTCATAGTCCCCAGATGAATGAGTCAATATCCCTGCCGCTTTATTTATAATAGCTAAATTTTCATCCTCATATAAAATATTTGGAAAATCGCCCAAGGTCATATCTTTTTGCTCTTTCTTAAACTTTTCTAGAGTTTCATCTGCTATAAAAAGTTTTATTTGATCTCCCTCTTTTAAAAAATCCTCAGCCTTAGCTTTTTTCCCATTTACGCTGATATTTTTCTTTCTGATGTTTTTGTATATGAAAGATAGGGGAGCCTTTTCAAGATATTTTCTTAAAAATCTGTCCAGCCTTTGTCCATCCTCGTTTGCGTCTATAATAATTTCTTTCACTTTATCCCTCTTTTAAAACGTGTTATAATAACCTCATTATAACAAATGGAAGAGGGATATCTTGAATTTTTTAAATAAATTAAAGGACGTATTTTTTTGGATTTTAAAAAAGTTTGTCGTTGTTTTAGTCATCTTGGGGCTTTTGCTCCTTATAAAATGGAAAATAGACTCACTCTATATAAGTTCTCTAACAAGCAAGGAAACTACTTTTTCCATCTTGGATGAGTTTCAACTTATAAAGGGTCAAATAAAAAATAAATTAGGTATGCAAGAAGAAATTGCAATTGAACTCCCCATAGTTGAAGAACTCGAAAAAATCGACGAAGAAGAAAAACCTACAACTATAAATATTCCAGAAGGAGCAGAGCTTGACGATATAGCAAATGTCTTAATAGACAACGAACTCATCACTAGCAAAGACACCCTTTTGAATATGATTGATGAAATGGGATTAAAAAACTCCTTCTCTGCCGGTACCTTTGAAATTCCCAAAAACACAAAAGCAAGAGATATACTCTTGATTCTTGCAAATACAAATCAAAAAGAAGTAGAGATTGAAATCCCAGATGGTTCATCTACTCTTGATGTAGCCAATATCTTAAAAGAAAAAGAACTCATACAAAGTCCTGAAACCTTTGTAAAAAATGTCGCCGATTTAGGATATGAAGGCAAGATTTTGCCGGGCAAGCATAAACTTTTAATGCCACTTAAGGTAGAAAAAATTATACAAGCTCTTTGCCAAGAAAATAAATAAAATATGTATTTTAGACTAAATGATTCTTGAGCCTTTGCTCTTTATATTTAGTCTATTATTCGGAGAGATGGCTGAGTGGTCGAAAGCGCTTGTCTCGAAAACAAGTAAACACTTTCGTGTTTCGGGGGTTCAAATCCCCCTCTCTCCGCCAAGTTTTAAATTGAGCATAAAATTTTTTATAAAAATAAAAAATCTGTTGAACCTGATAAAGTCTAAAGTCGACTCATCTATCTTCAACAGATTTTTTTACTTAACTTTTCACTTAACTTTTCACTTAACTTTTTACTTAACTTTTTACTTAACTTTTTACTTAACTAATTTTTTTATATCTGAAACTTTATCAAGTCTTTCCCAAGGCAAATCCAAATCATTTCTTCCAAAATGGCCATAAGCTGCAGTTTGCCTATAAATTGGTCTTAATAAATCCAAATTTTTAATTATGGCTGCTGGTCTCGGATCAAAAACTTGATTTACAATATCTTCAATTTGGTTATCAGATATCACACCAGTGCCAAAAGTTTCAACATAAATAGAAACAGGTCTTGCCACTCCTATTGCATAAGCTAGTCCAATTTCACATCTCTTTGCAAGTCCTGCTGCCACAATATTTTTTGCAATATATCTAGCATAATAGGACGCCGATCTATCGACCTTTGTCGGATCCTTTCCAGAAAAAGCTCCACCGCCATGTCTTGCAAATCCACCATAGGTATCGACTATTATCTTTCTTCCAGTAAGACCCACATCAGCAACAGGTCCGCCAAGCACAAATCTACCAGTTGGATTTACATAAATTTTAGTGTCCGCATCTACCATATCACCTACAATTGGCATTATAACTTCACGTCTTATATCTTCTCTAATCTGATCTATCCCAACACTTGCTTCATGTTGACTTGAAACCACTATGCTTTCAAGTCTTTTAGCAATCCCATTTTCGTATTGGACAGACACTTGAGTTTTGCCATCTGGCAGTAGATACTCCAACTTTTTATCCTTTCTTATTTGAGCAAGCCTTCTAGAAAGCTTATTGGCAAGATCGATTGGAAGGGGCATATAATTGTCGCACTCATCAGTTGCATATCCAAACATCATGCCCTGATCTCCTGCTCCCACCTTGTCATATTCAAGGTCGCTATCCCTATCTACACCCATGGCTATATCTGGTGATTGAGGCTCAATTGTTTGCAAAACTGCAATCGCATCAGCAGCAAAACCAGCTCTGGGATCATCATAACCAATTTCTCTTATGGTATCTCTTGCAATTTGTTTTATATCTACATAAGTATCAGTAGTAATTTCTCCTGCTATCATAACAAGACCAGTAGATGCAAGAGTTTCGCATGCCACTCTGGCATTTTTATCGTCTTTCAAAATAGCATCCAAGACCGCATCTGAAATTTGATCGCAGACCTTGTCTGGATGTCCTTCAGTTACAGACTCAGAAGTGAAAATCCATTTTTTCATATTTTCCTCCATTTTTCGCATAAAAAAAACTTCCTTTCGGAAGATAAGAACAAAAAGAACCCATCTTCCAGATTTACTCTGTGGGATTTAGCACCACTTACAGGTTGCCGGGTTTCACAGTGCCCATTCACTCCACCGCTCTTAATAGGTACCTTTATATTAACAAATATTAAAGTGCATTGCAAGAATTGAAGATAAAATTTGCAATAAAAAAGGAGCATTTCTATTACAGAATAGGCTCCTTACTACTTATACATATCTCTCGGTCCAAATTTAATTTTACTATCAATAACTACTTTTTCTCCCGGCAGTCCATACTTATCTATAAGAGAGGCTGCAATAGCACAAAACTCTCCCCTTGTGATGGCTCCCTTGGGATTTAATTTCCCAGCTGATCCTTCAATAACTCCTGCCTTTACCAAAGCGCCCATGGCTCCTTGATAAGCTGGATTCACATCCTTTGCATCTTCAAACTTTTTAAAGTCCAAGTCGCGATCTTGAAAATTATACATATAGGCAAATACATAGACCACTTCTTCTCTCAATATAGACTTGTTTGGATACAAATTTCCCGTTGTCGGCACCAAATAGCCTGCCTTTATTGCCTTCGATACATCTGTGTAATACCAATCCTTAGGACTTACATCTGAAAAAGTAACTGTATAAGTTTTCTTTAAATTGGCCATATTATTTACAACAGAATAAAATTCCACCTTGGATATTTCATTTTGTGGTTTGAAATAATTGCCTTCATATCCTGAAATAAATCCTGAATCAGATAAGCTTTCAATATAGGCTCTGGCCCAGTGATTTTTTATATCCGAAAAAGTCTTTGCAAATACAAAGCTTGTAGATGTAAAGAAAAGAATCATTGCCAAGAGCAAAACTCTCGCCGATTTTTTCATTCTACCACCTCATCTAATTTAGATTATAGCAGTAATTTAATCTTTCTAATTTTAAGATTGTGTTACAAGATATTTTTTTTGTAATTTTTCAGTAATAATGGTAAAATATGTTCATTGATATCGGGGCGTAGCGCAGCTTGGTAGCGCGCATGGTTCGGGACCATGAGGTCGGAGGTTCAAATCCTCTCGCCCCGACCACACAGCCTTTTAGGCTTATTTTTTTGCCCAATTTCCATTTTCAAATATCAAAACTTCTCTTCCGTCTTGTCTTACTCCTACAATCTCTGTGTCCTTATAACCAAACATGAAATCAACATGAATTATAGAGTCATTTACTCCTCTTTTTTTCAACTCATCCTCGCTCATTTGATCTCCATTTTCTATACAAGTAGGATATGCCTTTCCCAAAGCCAAGTGGCAAGAGGCATTTTCGTCATAAAGAGTCTCAAAAAACAATCTATTTGTATTCGATATAGGCGAATCATAAGGCACTAATGCCACTTCTCCAAGATGTCTTGCTCCCTCATCCATGTTTAACATATTTTCTAAAATTTCTCTGCCCTTTTTGGCATCAAAATCTACAACTTTTCCATCCTTAAACTTAAACCAAAAGTCCTCAATCACATTGCCATTATAATTTAAAGGCTTGCTTGCATATACAAGTCCATTTACCCTATCCCTGTGAGGCATAGAAAATACTTCTTCAGTTGGAATATTGGCAACAAATCTTTCTCCTCTTAAATTGTCCTCACCGCAAGCTTGGAATACATAAGACTCAGGTAGACCAACTTCCAAATCAGTTCCATTAGATGACTTAATTTTAAGTTTTGTAAACTTATTTTCGTTTAGAAAATCTGCATTTTCGCCCATGAGTTTGATGTGAGCCTCCCAATTTTTAACAGGATCCTCATCCACTCTGGACACATCCAAAATCAATTCCCATAATTTTTCGACAGCAAGTTCATCGTCCATACCTTCGAAAATCATCCTTGCCCAAGCCTTGGTTGGTGCTCCCACAACACACCAAGACACCTTATTTCGCATTTGTTCAGCCGCAAAATGTTTAAGAGCTTGGCTTTGTGCTTTTCCAGCTGCCATAAGCTTTTGCGGATCTAAACCCTTTAGCCCATTAGGATCTTCACCTATAAGAGCAATCAGCTTGTAATTATTATCCACAAAATGATTTTGTTCATCTATAAAATATTGAGGTATATCAGTCAACACTTTTTCTGCCACATTTTCAAATCTGAGCGCATTTAATTTTATATCTCTGAAATTAGTCTTTACATCCTTTGCTCCAGCCTTGTAGGCTTCCTCTGCTAAAACTCGAACAAATTCGTAGTTTTCAACCGGTGCCCTTATTACTAAAACATCTTTTGGATTAATGCCCAAACCTGTATTTACAATCAAGTTTGCATACTTTCTAATTCTATCTTTTAAATTCATAATTTCACCTCTGTTTTTTATTTTATCATACTATAGTCAAAAATCCTCTGCTATAATTAAGTTAGGAGGTATAAAATGACACCACACAATATAGCGAAAAAAGGAGAAATAGCCAAAACAGTTCTTATGCCGGGAGACCCCCTAAGAGCCAAATTTATGGCTGAAACTTTTCTTAAAGATAGCAAGCAGGTAAACAATGTCAGAAATATGTTTGCCTACACTGGAACTTATAAGCAAAAACCCGTTACAATTATGGGATCTGGTATGGGATGCCCTTCTATGGGAATCTATTCTTATGAGCTTTTTAAGTTCTATGATGTAGACAACATAGTGAGAATCGGCTCATGTGGAGCCTTTCAAGAAGATTTAGAACTCTATGATATAATACTTGCCCAAGGAGCATGTACCAATTCAAACTACGCTGAGCAATATCAGCTGGGCGGAGTCTTTTCTGCCATTTCAAGCTTCGAGCTGCTAGAAAAGGCTTATAGATCCGCCAAAGAAAAGGGAATCAAAACTCACGTCGGCAATATCTTATCCTCTGATATCTTTTATAGTGCAATAGAAGACTATTGGAAGCCCTGGGCTAAGATGGGTGTACTAGCTGTTGATATGGAGGCCTATGCCCTCTATTCAAACGCTCAGTACTTAGGCAAAAATGCCCTCACAATCCTAACAGTTTCTGATTCTCTTGTAAGCAAAAAAGAAACAAGTGCCGAAGAAAGAGAAAAGAATTTCAAAGACATGGTAGAAATTGCCCTTGAGCTTGCATAATTTTTTATTTTTTTAAATTAGTGTTTGACAAATTTATCTTGATGGTCTATGATTGTTTACAATATAAAATGTTGATTAGAAAATAGTAGCCTTTGAGCTAGTCTTAAGAGAGTCGATGGGTGGTGCGAATCGATGACAAACTGAAGGTGAATGGGTCTATGAATGCGAGGCGAATCACAGTAGCTAAGACGGATCTCCCGTTATCGAGATAGAATATGTCAGTATTCGAAAAAGATGCACACTTGTGCAAAAAGGATGGCACCGCGAACAACCATTTGCTCCTTTATTGGGGCAAGTGGTTTTTTTATTTTCTAACACTTTTTAAATTTTTTTTGGAGGAAGAAAAAATGAAAACGAAAAATATGGTTATGGCAGCAGTTCTCTTGGCGATAGGTACAGTATTACATCTTATTTGTCCGCCTATATTTGGTATAACTCCCGACTTCTTATTGGCTACTATGTTTGTTTCTATAACATTTAATAAGAATGTAAAAGGCACACTTGCCATCGGCGCAGCAGCAGGCATCTTGACAGCGCTTATTACAAAATTTCCTGGAGGACAAATCCCCTCACTTTTTGATAAAACAATCTCTGCCCTTTGTTTTCTCACCATGCTAAAAGCTTTGAGTGCAGGCAAAAAAGATCCTTCTTTGATTCAAGTTTCATGCCTTACATTTATAAATACTATAATTTCAGGTCTTGTATTTCTTTATGTAGGTCTTTTGCTCGCAACGCTTTCTTCTAATACAGATGCTTTAAATATCTTCTCATCAGGTATGGGCAAACTTATAATAGTTGTAGTAGTACCAGCCGCCCTTGCCAACTTGATATTTGCATCCTTTATGTATAAGTTGGTCTTTGTAACAGTAAGAGAAAGAATCAGATCTTGAAATTCAAGCTAAAAAGCCCCAGAAGATATAAAATAAAATTTAAAAAATCTTCTGGAGCTTTTTTGCATATAATATTTAATTTTTAGTCTATTTATTTTCCATTTTTTACATAAGAGGTCCAAATACTCTAAGAACAACTCCCAAAAATCTCTCAATCCAAGGGCTTTTATTTATGTCTTCTAGCTTAATCTTTCTGCTTTGAGCAAGCTTGGTGTCAAAATCTTTTTGTATATCGAAAACATCTCCATAGATGACTACCCCATTTTCAAAATGTAAATACAGACTTCTAAAATCCAAGTTTACAGTCCCAACAGTTGCTATCCTCTTATCCGAAACAAATACCTTGGAATGGATAAAGCCTGGCGTGTATTCATAAATCTCAACGCCTGCTTCTATAAGCTCTTTATAGTAGCCTCTTGCAACCAAAAATGGAATTTTTTTGTCTGGTATCTTGGGCATTATTATCCTGACCTTGACTCCTTTTTTGGCTGTAAATTTAAGCCCAGTAATCATTTCTGAACCCAGAATCAAATAAGGTGAAATTATATCCACATAATCCTTGGAAAGATTCAAAATATTGGTGTATATATTTTCTGCAATTGATTCTCCGTCATCAGGGGCATCACCATAGGGAATATAAAAATTTTGCCCCTCTGATCTTTTGTAGTCTATACCTGTGTAGTCTGACAAGTGGATGACCTCTTCGCCTTGAATGTTATACATCTCCAAAAACATAGCTGTAAAAGATTTGACAGCCTCTCCCTCGATTTTTATGGCATTATCTGCCCAATATCCAAAAGGACTTTTGAGATTTAAATATTCATCAGCTATATTCATCCCGCCCGTAAAAGCCACCTTGC
This sequence comes from Peptoniphilus sp. GNH, assembly GCA_021307325.1. Lineage (NCBI taxonomy): Bacteria > Bacillati > Bacillota > Tissierellia > Tissierellales > Peptoniphilaceae > Peptoniphilus > Peptoniphilus sp. GNH. The sequence goes on from CP089931.1 coordinate 717,316, forward strand.
CATCCACAACCAAAATTTTTCTGTGATCTCTATTATTTTGATATGTAGATAAAATTGGCGCTATCGGATTGAAAATTTTTGCCTTTATCCCCATCTCCGCCAATCTTTTTTCAAAATCAGATGGAAGAAAGAGCATAGTAGCCCCATCATACATGAGCCTTACTTCTACACCGCTCTTGGCCTTTTTCTCCAATATTTCCAAGACTTCATCCAAAAAATCTCCACTTTTTATTATAAAATATTCCATGAAGATAAATTTCTCGGCCCTTTCAAGCTCTTCTAAAATAGCTGGTGCAGCCTCTTCTCCAGAGCTGTAATAAGAAGATATCGTGTTTTTATATATGGGATAAGTCCCCCTAGAATATAGGTAGTCAAAAAGTCTTGCAAAGCGAGAATCTTTTTGTCTAAATTCTTCCATGACTTCTGCATTTTGCTTAAAATTTTTTCTGGTCTTTTCAATATTTTTTTCCAATTTTCTTATAATCTTGGAAGTGCCGGGCATGAGCTTTATAAAAATGTAAAGCAAGCCACCAAAGACCGGAAATATACCCATCGGAACTACCCATGATAGCTTATATGACGGATGCAGATCCTGAGTTGCAATATAAATTACCAAGACGATACCCAAAAGAGTCAACAAAACTGTAAGAGTAGACGAATATGAACCTATTCTCAAAATCGCAATAAGCAAAATTACAAGTTGAATCGCAAACAAAACAGCCGTCAAAATTATAGGTCTGTCCTTTATATTGTGCTTCTTATTTAAAATTTTCTCCTTGGGATTCATCTTATCATTATTCAATAATAATCACATCCTTGGGATATGAATTTAAAACCTCGCAGCCGTTTTCTGTAACTAAAACAAGATCTTCAATCCTAACCCCCACCTTGTCCTTTATATAAATTCCTGGCTCAATCGAAAAAATATTGCCAACCTCAACAGGAAGATCATATGCCATGCTGACATCTGGTAATTCATGGACTTCGCTTCCTATAAAATGACCCGTCCTATGAGTGAAATACTCCCCATAGCCTTTTTCGCTTATATAATCCCTTGCAAGAGCATCTATATCTTTCAAAAGCACACCCGGTCTTATACCTGCAATGGCTCTTTGATTTGCCTCTTTTACAATTTCATAAACCTTCTTAGACTCCTCATCTGCTCTCTTGTAGAAAAAAGTCCTTGTCATATCAGAACAATACCCCTTATAGATACATCCCATATCCACCACGATAGAGTCTCCAACAGATGGTCTTGAATCGTCATTTTCATGATGAGGATCGGCAGCATTTTTCCCATAGGCAACTATGGGTTCAAAAGAGTAGTCATAAGAGCCATACTCTTTATAAAAATCAATCAACTTAGCTGCCATCTCTTTCTCTGTCCTATTCTTAGAAAGCTCCACTCTCATAAGCTCCATAGCAGCATCATTTATCTTTGATGCCTTTCTCATAAGTTCAATCTCTTTATCATCCTTCACAGCTCTCAAAGAGTCCACCAAAAAAGATGCCAAAACAAAAGACTTGTCCTTATTCATATCCATCAAAGGCAAAAGAAATCTAGCCGGCATAATCTTGTCTATACCTATAATGTTTCCGCTTAGGTGTCTAGATAGAGCTTTTTCTTTATTGTCAGTATCCAAAATCCAATCATAAGAAAAACCCTCAAGCTCTGGCCTTAGAAAAAGCTTATTAATTACAAATACAGGCTTTTCATTTTGAGAAATTATAAGACAAGCAAGCCTCTCTCCCGGTTCAATCATCTCCCCGGTCAAATAATTTATCGAATATTTATCAGTTATCAAAACACAATCTATATTTTCTTTCGCCATATTTCTTTGTAGCAAATTAATTCTCGTCATCATATTCCTCCTTATAACTTTAGTTGATTATATAATAAAATTACAAATAAAAAAAGCCGATAGCATTCGGCTCTTTTTACAATAAATATACAAATTTTACATGAAAATCTGCTAATCCTCCTGAGCTTTTACAAGCAAAATAAAAATCAATTAAGGCTTGCCTTATAAATAGAATCAATACTCTTTCCAAGCAAATCGTCAAATTCTTTATCGCTTTGATTCTTAGAAAGTCCCTCAGTCAAAGCTCTTGAAAAAGAAGCTATCATCCTATCATTTCTAGACAGGCGCTTGTTGGCTTCATCTCTAGAATATCCACCAGAAAGAGCAACTATCCTCACAACTTGTGGGAAATCATACAAGTCTTTGAATAAATTATCCTTACTTGGAATTGTAAACTTAAACATCACATAGTAATCTGAAGGCAAACCTTTAAGTTCCTCAACTACAAACTCCTTCATCTTGGCCTCAATCTTTTCCTTATCAGCAGAATTTATATCCACTTCAGGCTCAATAATCGGCACAAAACCAGCCTTACAAATTTTCTTTGCATAATCAAATTGTTGTTTTACAACCTTTCCTATCATCTCTTCATCATATTCTTTTATAAGAGATCTCATCTTAGTTGCAAAAATATTTCTTTGCTTAGCAGTCTCTAAAAGTTCATCAAGCCCCTTCATCTCCTTCATAAGAGAAGAGCCTCTAAACTCATCAGCTAGTCCCTCATCGACCTTTAGAATTGGCACTATACCCTTCTTTTCCCAGAGAAAATCCGCCGTATAAAGACCATCAATCTTAGAATTCATAGTCTTTTTAAATAAAATTGCTCCCAAAATTTTTTCTTTATCAAAACTTGAAGACTTGATAATTCTAGTTCTCATCTCGTGAACTTTTTCAAACATCTCGTCTTCATTCTTGTATTCATCCTCCATGACCCCATAAAGTCTAAGGGCCTTGGGAGTAGACCCACCGCTTTGGTCCAAAGCTGCTATGAAGCCCTTGTCCTCTCTCATTCTCTTTAACTGTGCTTGATTCATTATACCCTCCAATTTTTACTATAACTAATCCTATAATCTTCACGCATATTTAGGCCATGCCCTTGTCTATTGCTCTTTTTATATGAATGTATCGAAACAGACATAATAAAAAATAAAATCAAAAGTACCCAGGCCCACCAGATCTTATGTATCGGTTTTCTCATACTATCACCTACATACTTTAATTATACCATGATTCTTGCCACTTATAAGAAAAAAAGAGAGATTAGAAATATCCAATCCCTCTAAAGAAAAATCCTATAAATTATCTAGTGCTTTTTAAATTATTTTCAATAATCTTGCCATCGCGAATAAATACTAAAGTCTTATTAACATTATCGGGATCAGTAATTCTAAGGCCATAATTGGTGCCCTTGTCATCTCTAATCTGTAAACTATAATCTTTAATCACACTAATCTCATCATTAAAAGCATTTTTAAAATCATCATCCACTGTATCATTATCTCTTAGATGCCTATAAAAATTTGCAGCCAAATCCTTGGGAATTAGATTAAAAGTAGCATTCTTTTTATCAAAAGAAATATCCCCACGATCACTTACATTATCTTGCAAAACTTTAATATAAGACTCTGGATTCTTATCTTTAACGATAATTTTATGATCCAAATTAGCCTTCTTGCCCGCATTTTCTATTTGCTTCTTCTTTTCCAAAGAAAGAGCTGCAGGAGTATCTCCTACAAAAACAGTAGAATTATCATCATCCCAATTAACTTTTTCGCCAAAAAGTTCTGCCACAGCCCTTAGTGGCACAAAAGTCCTACTTTTTATAATCTTGGCTGGAGTATCAAGAGAAATTTCATCATTATTTTTGCCATCAGATAGACTTATAACTTTTGAATCTATCTTCAATGTAAGCCTCTTTGCATCCTTAGAAATTTGCACTTCACGGTGAGCATTATCCCAAAACACATCATAACCTAAGCTTTCACTAATAACACGAATCGGCACTAGAGTTCTACCATTTTTTATAAGAGGCATGACATCACTTTTGACCTCATTTCCTCTAACTACTATCTTAATATCTCTTGCTGCAAAAGCCTTGCCAGTTAACAAGAGAGCAAAAAGAACAAAAATAAATAAAAACCGTCTTAACTTCATAAAGGCCCTCACTTTCATATAATAAAAGGACCTGGCATAGATTAATGGATAATCTTGCCATGTCCTCTATAGTCTTTAATCTATCTAAACATATTTTAAAAATGTATCCTCACATCTACTCTAAAATCTCAATCCACGTCTCATCTAAACTATTTAAAGGTCTTCTATACCTATGAGTATGACCAGCTTCCACGATTTCATAGTATGCCCAGTGAGAAGCATCAATATCAGGGAAGACTTTGACCTTGTCCTTGACAAGACGAAGCCCCGATTCACTTACCTTTCTCTTTGCATAATGATTTAAAAGCTTAGCAGCTTCAGCACGGCTCAAATAATCATCAGGCTTAAAAGTGCCATCAAGATATCCGTCAATTCTGCCATTACCATACTCTTGATTAATGGCATCCTCAAACTTATGACCCCTTATATCAGGATAAGGCGACTTGGCATCATTTTTAGTATCCAGAATCGACAAGGCATAAGCAAACTCTCCACGAGTCATAGGCGCATTAGGGCGAAGCTTCTTGCCGTCAGCTAGGAGCATATTTAACTCCACAGCCTTATTTAAGGCTCCATTATACCAACCAGACGGTGTATCGACAAAGTCCAATTTCTTTTTATTTGACAAATCTTTTCCTGCCAAACGCAAGATCATCGTAACAGCCTCAGCTCGGCTCACTCGTCCCTCAGGCCTAATAGTCTTATCTTCATAACCTCTAATATAAATATAGTGGATGCCTTCCTCCATCTCCACGCTATCCGATCGTCTTCCAATATATGGACGCACTATAAGACCCCCACGATTTGGTATATGAGGAATCGGAGGTGTCGGTGGTTGTGGCGGCATAGGTGGTATCGGTGGTTGTGGCGGTGGCGTAGGTGGTGTCGGTGGTTGTGGTGGTGTCGGTGGATTTGGAACAACTTTCTCTTTGAAAGATGCCTTAAAAGTTTCTGCTTCACTTACCATTCCTGTACTTGGTATATCCTTATTCCATTTATCTAATTCATACTTTTCTTTTGGATCACCTTGAGTTTGAGGAAGTGTAATTCCCGTTTCTGTCCAAAGAGTATCTTTTAGAACCTTATAGGCAACTTTCTTCACCAATTTTTCCGGACTTGCCCCTGGCATAATTAATTTACCATTATCTCCAGCTTCAAACATCACAGTTACATACTGGTCTTTGTCAGTATCAGGAATTTGTGGTTCCTCTCCAGGCCCATCTGGATTAAATGGTCCATAGGTTACTTGTTTCCATCTCGCTTCTAAACTAGTATCACCACTAATTGGTGTTGAAAATTCAAATTTTGAATCTTCTCCTTCTTTAAACCAGCCTTGGAAAATGAAATTTTTCTTTTTAGGAGCTTCTGGCTCTGTTGCAGTCTTATTCTTTTGAACGACTTGTGGACGAGGTTTTGGACTCCCACCCTTTGCATCAAAAGTTACAGTAAAAGAATCTTCTGGTAGCAGTTTGATGGTCCAACCATCTACAAAGTTTCCAGATGTAGAAACCTTAAAAGTTTTACTTGAGCCATTCTTCAAAACACAAGTAATTGTATTTTCATTTGTTTGACCCTCTAATTTAATGGTGTTTAAATAAACATCATCTAAATTAGGTAAATAGATACTTGGATTTAAAAGTCTTTGATTTCCGCTATCAGATCTTATGATGGTTTCTCCACCTGCTTTTGGAAGATAATATCGAACAACTTTTTCTTTCCCGGCCTTAGTTCTCCCGGTAAAGCGTCCAATTGGATTATCTTTTAACTCGACGCCATCAGGTAGTTCAAGCTTTATCTTAGAAGCAGCTACTTGATAAATATCATAATCAAATACAAGTTGCTTATCTCCGTCTTTATAAGACCCGTTAGAATAGAACTCTTTTAAATTGAACTTAAACTTTTCGCTTTGAAAATCATGAGCATAATGGTATAACCTTATTTCATTATTTACAAGGTAATAGGCCTCCGTCTCCCCTAAAGAAACTTCTCCTGCTTGAGTGATTGTTCTAGTTATAGGAGTTCCTTCGCTGACCTCTTTTCCACTTTCGTCATATCTTAATTTCTGAATGACTATCTTCGGAGAATTTCCTTCGAATATATTCATATTCTTGTGGCCATCTTGGTCAATGAAATTTTTAAGATTCACCTTTACAATTAATTCATGCTTAATCTTCAAAATATCGGGATTGATATTTTGTTGCACATTATTAATTCTTAAATTGGCTGCTCTTAAATTCTCAATTTCCAACCCACCATTTACATTGGCAGATTTAGCCAAAGTTTGAAAAGAATTTTTTCCATGTTCCTTATATAGGTTTTTCATGGCTTCAAAATCGAAAAGACTTTCAAACTCATTATTATCTTTATTTAGAAGATTATAAATATCTTGAATGTCTTTTTCATTCCACTGAGGTTCAACTACAACTCTCTGTTGATTCGTTTTAGTTTCATAAGCAAAAATATTTATTGGAAGAAGTGTGAATATAAACAGTAGAGACAAAACAAATGAAAGTATTCTATTTTTCATCCTTTACTTCTACCTCCTTTAAATTTAGGATAAAGCCCAAATACTTGGGCTTATCCTTATTGCTTATGGTTGAGATCCTTCTGCTGCTGCTTGTGGTTGGTCCGTAGGAGGAGTAACATTTTCATATGTCTGTCCTCTTACTGTCATAATAGCCGGTGTGTTGAATTTACTAATATCATTATTTGATACATCTTTTATAACGATAGCATAAATACGGTCATTGGCAGCCAATCCATTTTCATCGGAAATACTTAAACTTCCCATTCCTGCCACCATCTTAACTTCTCCTAAAACCGTTTCAGTTCCACCAATGTTGAACTTAGAAATCTTAACAGTTGCACCTTCTTCAGCAAATACAAGTATTTCTTTTTCGCCAGCATAGGCTTGTTCAATCATTACTTTTTTGATTTTGCTCTTATCAAAGCTATTGTTTTTGTCTACATCATTAGTTGATGTTTTTTTCTCAGAAATATTTGCAAGATTATCCTTTGCAGTTAAGGTATATTCATCACCAGTAGTTATAGGCATATCTATTTTAAATGTTCCGTCTGTACCAATTTCAACAAAGGTATCGGTTGGATTTGCACCTGTTCCTTTAATCTTAACCCAATAAACTCCTGCCGTATCTGTTACCTTACCAGTTATTGTGGCTAAATAAGGTGTCTTCTTTACAATCTTAACATCCGTAAATGTAGGACCTGCCAAATCAAGAGTTATAGTACTTGACGTCTTTTCATTCATTCCCGGTTTTGTTACCTTAACCTTTACAATGTCTTTATCTGCTACAGTGTTTGGAATTTCTACAAAGTTATCGCCATTTTGTGGATTTGTAACAGTAGCTACTTCTGTACCATCTTCTTTTACAATTTTATAGGTTGCTCCTGTTGTTGGATCATTTGAAAAGTTAACCTTTAGAACCTTTTTAGCAGAATTATTATCATCCTTTTTATCAGCAGGAAGAGCTGGATCTACTGTTTGAGTAATGCTTGGTACCACTAAGGCTGTTTCAGACTCATATTGAGCTTTGACAGTGATTACACTCTTGCTTGCGCCTTGAATTTCAGTTGTTCCTTCAAGTTTTGTTGTCTCATCGTCTTTTCTCCACTCTTTAAATCTTTGATCGATTGGTGGAGTGATACCATCATCAGTAGTGTTCTCTTTTGCTACGAAGTTAGTTTTATTAAATCTTGCTAAATCTGCATAAGTTTTTTTAGAAGATTCTGAACCTACAACTCCTGTTACTCCTACTCTTACCTTGTATGCGTTTTTAACGCTTCCCTTTAAGGTACCTCCGTTGCCATCAAAAACAACTCTTAGATATCCTTCTTCATCATTTCCATCATCGTCTTTGATGTCTTTGTCAAATTTAGCGATATAGGTTAATTTGGTTTCTCCTGCTTTTACAAGTTCTTCCAATGTCTTACTTTCATCAGTCGGAAGAGTCGGATCCCAATTTACGAATCCATAACCAGTTTCCGGTTCAAATTCACTTGGAATAGCAAGTTTTGTTTCTCCTTCTGCGGGAGTGTATTCTTGTGCTTGTTTCCAGGTCATATTCTTTAAGATAGCATAGAACTTATTTCCATCCTTAATTTTACCATGGTCTCCTGCCTTAAAAGCTACAACAATGTAGTCAGGGTCGGGTGTTTGAGTTCCTGGAATGTATGGAGGATTTGGATCTGGTGTCGGTCCCGGTGTAGGTGGTGTAGGTGGCTTTGGTGTAATATCTATAATGCTCTTCTTCTTGTCATATTGAGCTGTTACAGTCAATTCTTTCTTATCTGCACTTGTTGCATTTGTACTATTGATTACAAGATCATCTGCCTTGTCCCAAGCTTCTGCATCTTTCTTTTGGCTATATCCTACATTTGGTGTAATGGTTGGTTTTGTGTAATTGCCAACTTTTTTATTTGCCTTTTCTAAGACATCGATAATTAGGTCGGCTGTATTGTCAGTAGCAATTGTACCATTGTCACCGGCAGAGAATTTCAAACGAATATATCCCTCTGGAACTTCTTCAGTTGTTTCTTTGCCTCTCTTGATTTCATTTGCTTCAAATTTTGCAACAAATGTCTTATTGGTTAAGTCAGCAATTTTTGCTGTGCCGTCTGGTAGGTCTGTGGCAGTTGTGCCATCAGTGGTCCACTTGGTAAAGGTGTAGTTATCTTTACCTGTTAATTTTAAAGTTGTACTGGTAGTAGATGGTACGTCCATCTTGGGATCTGCCGCTTCTGCTTCAGCCCAAGTTGAAGTTTTTAAAACAGCATAAACTTTGCGAGTAATATTTTTGTCTGCATTTAAGAATCCGTGTTCGTCAGATTTGAAAGTGATTAGTTCATAATCTGTATCCGGTACATTCTTAGGATTTGTTGTTTCATCGTCTCCACCATCAGGATCATAATCTGGGTTCTTTTTGGTTGGAGGCTTAGGATCTACGTTTGGATCAGTTGGTGTTACATCTACAACCTTATTCTTTCCTATAAACTCAGCTTGATAAGTTACAGTTTCTACATTTGTATTATCAGTTGGTAACCCTTTAGTATTTTTATCTACTACGCCATTTACTACTTTATACCAATCATCAAACTCATAATCAGTGTTTGGTACTGCTGCAGGTACCGTAAGTTTGGGGTCAGCTTTTTTGGCTTCGCCCCAAGTTAAGCCTTTTTGAACGAAAAACCTGGTCTTCATGCCGGTCTTTAAGGTTCCGCCTTCACCGGCGACGAAGTTTACTTCGTAGTGGGTGGAGGGACATGGTGTAAGTGTGCCACCATTATCATCAGGAATTATGACTTTGTCTTGCTTAATAAATTTAACAAGTCCACCCTTAACACAGTCATAAGATGTTTCTACCTTAAAGGCTATATCTTTATCTTTTTTATCTTTTAAAGTTACATAGCCATCCTCATTCCAGCTGAAATTTTTTGCTCTTCTGAGATGATATCTCGTTTCACTAATAATAGACAAATCATTTAAAGCTATTAATTTTTGATCTCCAAAGTCTTTTCTTAGGACTGTTTGTGTTTTAGAAAAATCAATGAAGTAATTAGCCCCATCTTGAACTCTACCAAAATAAGCTACTAAATTTTGACCATCTTTAAGTTCTGACCTAATATCATTTCCATTTTTATCAACAACTTCATTTTTCATAGTGGAGTTTGCAATTTGAGTTAAATGTAACTCCATAATGACATAAGCTGCATTATAGGCAGGATCTGCATTGCCCTTTCGAACTCTTAATTGAATATTGTATTCTACTGAATCCTCAGCTACAATTTCGTAGCTAAATGCCTCGCCGTAGTCATCATAGATTCTGACCTTTTCTGCCGCGTCTCCAGCTTGTCTTCTTCCTTCTGTAACATCTTCAGAGCCTGCTACGTATTTAAAGGTAACAATCCCCTTTAATTCTCCAGTTGCTGTATCTGTTGCAGTAAGACCAGCTTGTTGAATCTTGTCTGATTCAAAAGTATTTCTTACAACACCCTTAGAGTCTATTTGCTTAAGAGTAATTTTAAAACCGGCACTCAAGCCAATATCTTCTAGGTTTATATTTCCTTTTTCTGATTGTTTTGCTTTACCATTGCTAGTCAATATTTGTAGTCTTAAAGGAAACAAAAACTCTGTTTTTGGATTAAATCCCAATTGAGGATCTGGTTCTGCACTTCTAAATGAAACGCCATTTCCAAAAAGACTGGCATATCTCTTAACTCGTCTTGGACTTTTTGAACGATAACGTTGCTCTTTTCTTGTTTGAATGCTTTCGTATTTTGAAAGCCCAAAATCTGTAGCGTCGAAGGTCAACTTTTGACCTACGACATTATCTTCTGACTTTGCTAATACTGGTTGGGCTATTATTGTACTCAGCAGCATGATTAGCAAAAGAAGGCTTGAAATAATCTTTCTTTTCATACTTTCTCCTTTTTTTAATCTTATATAAAGTCGTAATAATCTACATAACTTATTTAACAGTCATTACAATATCAGTAGCTTGCTTTTGATAGCCATATTTAGTCGCTCTTATATAGAGAACTTGTCCCCCTACTAAAGGCTTAGCAAGACTTATCGAAGCTATAGAATCAAAAGTCGCCACTCCGCTTCCAATCGATGTTTCAATTCCACCATTTTTCGTAAACACCTCTACGGTTGCTCCTGGAACTGTTTGAGCTAAAATTTCCATTTCACCGGCAAAAGGTTGCTCAACGTGGGCACTTATCTGAGGTTGCTCTGCAAGGCTTCTCATGTCTATTTCATCGGTCTTGTTTCCAAACTTATCCTCAGCTACAAGAACTACACTTTCTCCTTTCGCAGGTTTACTGATTCTCACATTAAATGTTCCATTATCACCTACATCAACTGTTTTAAGAGTTGTATTACCTGAAGTTTTTAAAGTGATTTTTCCTGGCAAGTTTTCATCTTGTATTGAACCTGAAATTTTTTGTGCTTGTCCTGGCATATTTTCAGAAACAATATTTTTTATTTCAGGTGCCTTTTTGTCAAGGACTACTTTGTTGCTTTCGCCATCTTTATAGGATGCGTCTTTGCCTTCGTAGTAGGCTTTGACTTCAACGGAATCGCCATGGTAAACTTTTCGTTCTATTCCTGATGTGGTGTAGCTACTTTTTAAGGTTACAGTAAATTTACCTTCATTGTCATAAGGAATTTGAACATTGTCCACTTTATTTCCTAAAATATAAAGGGCAAGTTTTGTTCCTTGTGGTTGACCTTTGATTGTTCCTGTAATTGTTGATTCACCCTCAGCCGTATTATGGCCTTGTTCTATTACAGGCTTTGGTAATTCTTTTTGATCTGTAGATGTTGCGTTTGCTACAAGGACTGTGACTTCTTTTCCTTTTTCTCCAAGGACTTTAACTTTTGGAAGTTTTGTAATAACAGTGTCCTTGTTTACTTCTGTATCTCCTAATGTCGGTTTTGGATCTTTGAAGTCATTGTTAAGCAAGTCTTCTTCTCTCATATAAGTTGGAATGCCTGATAAAGGTTTTGCGATTTCGTATTCATTCATCGCCTTCCAAATTACTGGGCCTGAGCCAGTTTTTAGTTTCAAGCTTGGCAACAAGGCATCTTTAACTTTTTCACCATCTGCACTAAGGACTGGGAATTGATTTTCTTCCAACTTAAAGTCATCTTTTGCCTTGTAGATATAAAGACTGTTGTCTTTTATCTTTTCTATGCCGTCACCTGGCACAAAGGCTAGATAGCCATGGTCTTTTGGCAGTGGCAAGAATCCTGGATAGCTTGGGTGCCTGTCCTTATTAGGATCAATTGCAAGGTTCGGATAGATATAAAGGTCAAAGTTTTTGTTAAGACTTGTGTTATCGTCATTTTTAATCTTTACTTGGCCTTTTATCATCTTCATTGCCTTTGGTTCTTGCAGGCTTGTATCTAATGTTGTTGGAATTTCAAAAGTAAGTTTATCTTTTACTTTTTCCCAAGTTTCCTTTATTTTGTCTTTATTCGAATCATTTTCTACATTGTCATTTAGTCCGATTTGGGACTTGATGTCATCTGGACTCGGCTTTTCATTTTCCCAAACTGCAAGAGCTTTTACTTGCAAGTATGGAAGTAGGGTCAATAGGTCATGTCCGCCAAGGTTTCGGATAGCCTCATCTATTGCTTTTTTAGCATCATCCAATGCCTTTTGATTTTCTTTATTTGGTGTTGTAACTTTTGGACTTCCATCGTCGTTAATCAACTCTTTGGCCTTGTCAATGGCTTTCTTTAAGGCATCTTTTTTGTCCTTATCCAGGGTGTCATCTTGACCAAGCTTGTCATAAAGTTCCTTGCCAAGGTCATAGCTTTCCTTTAGTGGAGCTGTGTTTAGTTGAACCCACTTAGTCCACAAAAGTCCGTTTAACTTATAGGCTGGATGTTTGATTTGAATTTGATATTTATATCCCGCTTCTAAGCCTCTACTTATTTCTATCGAGTAAGATCCATCGCCATCTAGGGTTGCTTTGCCTACTTCCTCGTAAATATCTTTTCCTTTTTCCTTTTCAACATTTATGCTTACGCTTCCGCCCTTATATGATGAATCAAGGTTCTTTACCTCTACACTTCTTTGCAATTCTCCAGCTTTTATAACAATTTCCTTGCTATTTATATCAACAGGATGATGCTTGATAATAAGTTTTTGATTATCAAGGTCTAAGTGCGAACCATCTGTAAAGGTAACTCTTATCTTGCCAACCTTTTGACTCTTGTCAGTTTGTGCATCACGCTTAGGCTCTGTTATATCTTCTACCTTTTCAATTGGAATATCGCCTTGGATGTCTTCAGGGAAGGTTTCATTAGCTTTTGGTTGACGTTTTTCAACTGCACCCTTCCAGAAGTCTTCTATATCCTTTATTAGTTTATTCTTTAACTCGTCATCACTTATTGAGCTTATATCTGTATCACTAGGATCAAGTATGCGGCGATGAAGAACTGTCAAATCTTTTACTTGTAGATAGTCTTTCCACTTGCTTGCCATATCCTCATCTTTATAGGAAGCATAAAGATTGATGTCTTGGTCTTGGGCCATAAGGCTTGCCTTGTACTGACCATTTTCGATTTTACCAAGCATATTGGCATCAGTTGCTCTTTCGTCTGTGTGCCATGACTTGAAGGACATAAATGGGCTGTCAGCCTTTGGATAGAAACCATCTGTGGCTTGTTTGATTTTCTCAATAGTGTCAAAGTCAATTGGAGTTCCTTTTCTTAACCAGAAGTTTACTTGATTTCCCTTTGTTTCAGTATTTCCGTCCTTATCTCTAAAGAGTTTACCGTCGCCACGTTCTTTTTTGTCTATCTGACTCGTGCCATGTAGGGTAAGAGTTACATAGTTTTTGCCAGGATTTTCTGGCACATCTTCTTTAGGCATTATAAGGGCTGTCGCTGTGTAGTCAGCCTTTAGGGTTATTTCTTGTACCTTATTTTGTCTATTCCCAATAAATAATTTATCTAAGCCTTGGCCCTTCCAAGGATGCTCTTCATTTTGAGTTTCTCCATTATTTCCATTGGCTACAACTTCTCTTAGCTTTTGTAAAAGAGAATAGTCATTCCATTGAAGGTCGTCACGCACATCTATATAGGCTTGTTCCTTTTGGTCGTAATTTCCGCCTACAATCTTACCTTTGACCTCTTTATTACCTATGGTGCTTCCATTGGCATCAAGGGTGATACGCTTGTAGCCAGCTGGGACAGGTTTCGGATTATTACTTTTGTCGAGTGGTACATCTAAAATCTTGGGCATAAGCTCAATCTTTACTTCTCCGCCCTTGCCCGCTTCATACTTGGCTTCTATGCTCTTTACTCTTCTGTTATCAGCAAAGGTAGATCTCCAAACTGGAGTGTTTAATAAGCTATAGCCCCCATCGTCTTGAACATCAACCTTTGGCACTTCCTTGGTAAAGGCATAGCTGTCAAATACATAGGCTTGATTCTTTTCTCCGATATCCCATAGATTGTATTCTCCCGGTGCTTTTGGAAGTTCGAAAGAGTCTATGTCGTCATTAGTTGCCCTATCACTTGTCAAGAATTTAACCCTTAATTCTTTAGGAACCATTTCATCAAGTCTTCCCTTGTCGGCATCACTTAATTCATCACCATAGGGGTCTTTATAGATTACATTAAGAATTGGCTTATTGTATTCCATAATCTTTGTTTCCATGGTGTAAACACCATAAAGTTCCCCCTTATTCCAAACACTATGGTGGGCTTTTTCTTGTATCCAACCGGTTGATTCTTCGTAGGTTGCTGGGATGTCTTTTCTCTGACTGAAATTGTTTTCTGTATGGAACCCGTAAAATTCTCCAGTAAGAGGTGGAATATCAAAGGACCAAGTTAAATCTGGGATGTTTTTCGGTCTTGATCCGTCTTCATAGCCCGTAGAAAAGTGTGAGCCTTCGTTTGGATCTGCTTGGTAGGATGAAGTATCCTTAAAGTAGGTTATCCATTGTTTATAAACACCAACTTGTCCGTAGCCCATGTTTCTAAAATAGGTATTCCATGGGAAATCACCATTTAAGCCCTTGGCACTTACTTTACTTTGGACTGCTATAGGGATTGAATCACTTGAATCGCTTGAATCACCTGCATCTCTTGTTTGGTAGCTTTGTGAAGCATAGTTTTGAGTGTCCTCTTCTGCCCAAACAGGAGCAGATGGAACTAACATTATACCTGCTAGGAGGATTGCACATATTCTATTTGAAATTTTCATATGATACCTCCTTAACGTACCTTAACTCTATATGGATAAGTTACTTTACCATTTAATGAGCCGCTTACATCTACAATATCGCCTGGCATTAGGCGCTCACTCTTGTCTGTAAATCTAAATCTATTAGATCCTACTTCTTGTAAAGTGATTTCTTGACCATTTTTGATTACTTTTACAGTAACTTTTGCGCCTTGGCTGTCATTTCTTCTATTAACATAGATATATCTTGCGTAGCGCTTTGGCTCTACCACACTAAGTGTTATAAAATCAGCTTTATTAGCCTTAGCTGTCATAGTGGTCTTGTTGCCATAGTAGTCTGTGTAGGTTACGCTGACTTCCTGACCCAAAGGAGCAATACTTGTTCCAGTAAATTCTTTTTTACCTTGGCTATTAGTAGTAAAGCTATTTAGTGAGAATTCAAAATTCTTTCCAGGGTAGCTTATTTTTATTTTATGATCTGGTGTTAGATCTTCATCTATCGTTGCCTTGATACTTGCTCTTAAAGAACCTGCGCTTTGAATAGCTTCTACTTTTTCTAGCTTTGCCTTTGTGTCAAGTTTCAATGACTCATCTGAATAAATAGATTTTTTCTTTCTTTCTATACTTAGGATATAGAAGGTGTTGTCATTAATAGATTCAGACTCTGATTTCGGAATCAAAAATCTAATAGTACTATTAGAAGGTAAGGCTTCTCTCAAATAATAAGTATGGTAGGTGTTGCCATTAGCTTTAACAGTATAGTTATATCCATTATTGCTATCTACTTTTATTTGTTTTTCTACTTCTGCACTGATGGCTTTGGCTTTTTCCTGTGCATCGGCATCGACAATTCCTTGAGCAAATGCCGGGTTTTGTTTTGCCCCGGGAACTTTATTGATGACTTTATCGTATTCAGTCTTATTTACAAGGGCATAAACTGTTCCTTGCTTTGCTTCATAAAGCGTTGGTGAAGGAAGAGTAGCTGCCACTACTGTGTACTCCTTATCACCTATAATTTTATTTTTCTCTTGTCTTAAGTTAACAAGCTTATTGGAATCACGCAAAGGTTCAAAGGTTACAGGTGTTTTTTTAGATGCTTTTTGGCCTTTATGGTTTTCAACTTCCATAAAATCTGTAGTTCTCTCACCAGTGCTGCTCTCTACACAGAAGAAAGATTTATTTGGATCATCAAAATAAAATCTAACTGCACCGTGCCTGTCGCCATTTCTTTCTACAAATTCAGCTTTAAATTTTGTAGTATTAAGCTCTCCATGTACAGTCCATGTGTCACCATTTCTAACTAAGTGATATGGATGGGTTTTTCCTCCATGTTCTGTATAATAAACAGCTATCGTATCTACATTTATTGCACCTGGTGCCTTATTTTCACTATAACTTATGATGGCTTCCTTATCTCCATGAGTTATGGTTTCAACGTTTGGACTCGGTACATCTACCGGAATGTTTGCAATCTTAATATTATATCCATTGTAATCGTTCGTACCTTTTTGACTGGCATCTTGAACTGTTTCTCTTGTGGTTGCTGCTGTAAAAGCATCTACTCCACCCTTGCCATTAGGTATTGATACAGTTTGCAATTTGGCAACTTGTCTACCATCCCTCCATGGATCTGCTGGAGCATCTGGATTGATTCCAGCTCCCGATGCGTGGTGGAAGATTTGTACTCCCAAGGTTGCCCAGTCATTTGTGAAATTGATGTAATCATTCATGTATTCGTCAGGTACTTCCACAAGTGAGTAGGATATACGCACACCATATTGGTCATAACCACGAACACGCCATGTGGGTACATTGTTGCCAGTATATTCTTTTAATACTGAGTTTTTGTAATCAGCCCATTTTGAGCCATTAACTCCATAGTCCCTTGGTCTTAGAGGGTGATAGTTGGCATCTACGTGAACAGTTGGATCATTAAAATTGGTTACGTGAGTTCTGTAAAGAAGGCCCATGTAAACTTTAGGCTTTTCCCCATTGTAAGGACTATATTTTTTACTAGTCCAGTCATATGCTTTAAATTCCTTTGTAGCCTTTACAGTGATATATGGCTTGTAGTTGGCATAAAGGTCAATCACGCCCTTATTTTCTTTAGCTATTTGACTCATATTTCCTTCAAGTACAAGACTAAAGCCATTTGGTAGATAGGGTGGATTTACATACTTGCCATTAGGCTTTCTAAGATCAACGCCAGCTTTCAGTTGCTTCAAGGTGTAAACCATATACTTACCTGCTGCTTTTGCTGAAACTTGGTTGGCATTGTCTACTAAGTGATCTCCGAAAGATACCTTTAAATTTTTTTGAAGAGTCCAACCAACGAAGGATTGATCCTGCATCTTAAAATCTTCTCCAAGCGTTCCTGGAGTGCTTGCGTTGTAATAAGGTTGGTCTATCTTTATCTTTGCCTTATTTCCCTTAAACATATCCTTGGTAACTGGAATCTCTTTTGTTCTCTCTTCTCTACCGTCTTTTCCGTTGTGAAGGACAATCTTTAAGATAGGCTTATAAATAGCATAGAGGTTCTTAAATTCCATTTCATTTTTTGTGTTTTTGTAAAAAACGCTATTATTGGAATCGAAGGCATCCTTATTACTTTCGGCCCCATCTTTTGCCCAAGACCAGTGAGAGAAAGTATAGTTGTCAAACTGGGCAAGTTCTGGAACTCCTGGATAAGTGTTGTTTGGATATCCAAGTTCAGAGTTCATGTTAGTCTTTGGAGCCTTGTCAATCTTTCTATCCTTGCGAATATAATAAGAACCCTCTACCGATTTTCCATCTCCTCTTAACAGCTTGCCGCCTTGATAAGCATTGTAGTCAAAGGTTACTTTTACATAATCCTTCTTAACATCTTCCCCATTGACACCCTTAAATTCTTTAGGTGCACCTTCTGAACCGGGGATGACCAACCTTTTAAGCTTTACCCTATCGGTTATATCAAGCTTGATTTCTGAATGAAAAGGTGCATCTTGATTGTCAGCAGTTTTCATTGTATAGGAAAGATTCATGATAGCCATAACCTTTTTCATAGGCTTATCATCTTTATCGAAACTATCTTCAATTTTAATACCTATTGAACTCGTATCAATAGCAGCTTTCGCTTTATCAATAGTTGATTGCGAAATAGCACCAACTGTTTTTAAGAAAGTTTCTGTCTCCCTTTTAGAGTCTTCTTTAATTTGTCTTGTGATAGCTTCTTTTTCAGCATTGGTAAGCTTTGTTTTATCGTCTACATAGACGTCTTTATTCATTTCTAGCTTAACCATGGCACCTATACCCATAAGCCCAGAAACCCTAAAGTGTCTTGACCACCAGCCACGACCAAGTCCCCCAGCATTTCTAACACCTGCTACAAGGACAACCTTTGATAAGTCTGTTCCATTGCCATGATAGGTACTAAATGTCCAAGTCTGAGATGCCCTGTCGACGCTATCCCATGAGTTTAAACAATAGCGGAAGGTACCATACTTATTATCTCCTACTCCTTCTAAGACATTGTATCTTCTCCATAAAGTCATAGAATCGGCAAGTTCATGGTACTTACCACCTGGAATTTTAAACATATCGTCGAAGTACTTATAGTTTTGGTCAAAATAGTTAGTGTTACCTATACCATAACCATCATCTTCAGATACCCACCTGCTTTTACCTTCGTTGTGAAAGGGTTCAGTCGTAGGTGTTTTTTGGGAACCTAAATTGAGCATATTGTTTGTAGCCAATCCTTGGTTCCTATTCCTGGTGCCCTTACCCTGTACAGGATCCCAAATAACCCTTTGGATGTAGATTCTTCCGGGTTCATCATCTAGCTTGGTATGGGGGAAAAGTATAACATGCTTTATGCCTGCCACTCCTTTTCTCTTCCATATGTTGCCCCTAGGCATAAAATCAACTTCCCAGTCAATACGACCCTCATCTTGATGCTCTGTTCTTCTAATGTTTACATAATCATCAAAATTATACTCGTATTCATCATTTCTAAGGACGGCATTTCTGCCTGTGTCTTCAATGTCAAGCTTGGAACTACCATTCCTATTATTATCTTTTATCATGGTAAACCATCCGCCAGCAAAGGTTGGTGTTATCATACAAGCAAGTAATACAACTAAAACGAGCCACTTACCCACACTTTTGAGTTTATCGCTCTTCATATTTACCTTCCTTTCTTTTTATGCTTTCCATTATTTTTCTAAACTTCTCTCCTTTGTTTTTATAAGACCAATATCTTGTCTTATAATTTTAAACTCCTATGTCTTACGATTATCTTGCTTTTCTCTAAAATTTTCTATTTTGTCTGATTTTATATGAGTGGCTTCTTTTTAATTTGTTTTTGAATTTTAGAGTTCTTTTCTTTTTTAATTGTTATGTTTGTTTATTATTTGTCTTTCATCTCTCCTTTGCGATTATTTAGAATTTTATTTTGCCTGTTAAATGCTGCCCACTTGTCAATGTCTTTATAGCCGTTTTATGTAGCATAACTTTTTCTTAATCAAGTAACTTAATAAGACATTGTCGGCATAGTAAAAGTAAATGAATTTATAATAGTACAAGCTCGCTTAGATGCGTCTTTTTCTTCATCAGACTAGCGTTTGTACTTTATACAAAAATAATAGATTGAGATTAAAAATGATACATTAGGACTTATAAAGCCTAAGTTGAAATTTGTATTTTTGAGATTATCTATATTTAAGAAATGCAAAAATCAGCATAGGGCCAGATAAATAACCTTATGCTGATATATATATATATATATATATATATAAGCTCATTTGAGAATATATATAATATTTTAGCGTTTAAGGAATAGACTCCAAATTTTATTAAGTGCATTTTACTAAATATTAAAAGCTCTTTTAACCTTTTTCTATTACCCCTACAAAATATATTATATATGTATGTTTTTGCTTGTCTAGTGCATTTTGAGCCATTTGCAAGATTCTTCTTTTCCAAATTGTTTTTTATTTTTTAATAAAATAAAAATATTTGGCTATTTTTTAAGACGAAAATTGTATTTTTTTGTCACCAATTTTTTTAATTTTTTTTGTATTTTTCCCTTATTTTTTATGTTTCCTACTATTAAATGCCTGTTTTTTATTTTCTTGTAGACCTTGATCGAGTTTTATTTAAAATAATTGCAACTATTTTTATAAATTTTCTTGTATTTTTGCATAAAAAAAACATAGCCGGCATTGATTTCCAATGCTTGCTATGCAAATTTTTTATGGTGGAGGCGGCGGGAGTCGAACCCGCGTCCGAAAGCCCTTCAAAGATAGCTTCTCCAAGCTCAGACTATTTTATTTTTTCGTCGATTTCTCTAAATAGTCAAAATAAAATCGGTATATCACCAAAAATACCCCCTCCGTAAGATGCCTTCCGGAGCTTCGTTTCCTACTTAGTTTGACACCTATCAAAAGCCGTAGGTTTTCTTTAGATAGATGACGCTATTTTATGCTGCGTAAGCTAAATTATTATTGTCGTTTATTTTTTTTGAGAGTTTTTAAGTTGCCCCTCACAACTGCCTGCTACTATGGTCTCCAAACCTCCGTCGAAGCCATTTTCGCCCCCTTGAGCTTTAATTATAGCATCCCCATCTTTTTATTACAAGAATGCTATAATTGCACCTATGATGCCTCCTAGGCTGTTTAAAATCACATCGTCTACATCGACACTTCTGCCTATAAAAATTTGTATAAATTCTATAAATACACTGAGAGTAAGGCAAGCAAGAAATGTCTTTAGAAAGTTTCTTTTCTTGTTGAGTTTTGATATGAGATAACCCAAGGGCATGAAAATCACAATGTTTCCCAAGATATTTATAGCTATATTGAAGGCATCGCTATATTTCAAATACGATTTGATTGTGTGAAAAGCCTTTAGGTTGATGCCTAGATTGGGCTCTTGAAGTCTTTCTTGCAAGGAGCCCATGAAGTCTCCAGATATATGGGCAAGCTTGAAGCCTTTTTCTTGCATCAGCTTTGATGGCATAAACATGATAAAGGCCATCGCTAATATATAGGCACTTAAAAGAGCTATATATAATTTTCTTTTTGCCCTCATTTTCTTTTTTGTCACTAGTAAATAGGCATAAGTGAGAAAAAATGCGATTATAAATATTAAAAATGATCTTACTGCAAAATATTTTACCATATTCATCATTTTAGATATTCTTTAAATGATTTGAGAGCCATGTCGCAGGCTTCTTTTTGTTTTTCGAAATAAGCGTCTGCTGATTTATCATACATGCAAACTACTCTTAGTCCCGCTTTTAAGGCCGCTTCTATGGCAAAGGGTGCATCGTCAAAAAGAGTGACTTCTTTAGGACTTAGGTCAAATTTTTGACTGGCCTTTAAATAAAATTGGGGATCATTTTTTAGTATGCCCATATTGTCTACTGTAGCTATGAAATCAAAATAATCTCCAAGTTTAAATTTGTCCATTACAATTTTTACATATTTATCGTTAGTCGCTGTGGCTATTGCAAGTTTTTTGCCTTGATTTTTTAGAGCCTTTAAAACTTCCAAGGCACCTTCCTTTAGTGGCACCTCATTTTTATAGCCTTTTACGATATTTTTTTCCATTTCTTCTATAATTTCCTTGCTTGTCAGGTCCAATTTATATAAATCTCTTAGATAGTCGGCGCTGGTTTTTATGCTCATGGTTGTGAGTTCTTGTGCTAATTCTTCTGTAAAAGTCAAATTGTGGCTTTTTAAGAAATTTAGTGTAAGAGATCTCCACATTGACATGGAATCCAGCAAAGTGCCATCAAGATCGAATAAGTATCCTTCCATATTTCCTCCTTTACTAAAACATTCTAACATATTCTATAAAATAAGGCTTGCATATTTTATTAAAATTGGTTATACTAAATAAGTCGTCGGGGCGTAGCGCAGTTTGGTAGCGCACATGGTTTGGGACCATGGGGCCGGGGGTTCAAATCCTCTCGCCCCGACCATATGAACCTCCAACTTTTGTTGGGGGTTTTTTGTATAACAAAATTAGATTCAAGGGTGATTATATGATTTTTATATACCTAATTACGGCTCTTATCATCTTATTGGTGTATGGGGCTAATGTCAAAAATGCTCTTACAATCAAAAATTCTCGCTTGCTAACTTGCCATCTGCCTCTACAATTTCACGATGACAAGGATATCGAGATTTTGATAAATAAATATAGAAAAAGACTTAATATAGCTATTTTAATTAGCTGTCTTACTCTTTTTATTCTATTTTTCTTGAAAACTATTGCAGCCCAAATCATGTTTTTCGTGTTTTTTCTCGTTTTGTCTACAAATTTGATTTCTATTTTTGTATTTAATATGGCCGTCTTGGAACTAAAGAAACTCCAAAAAATAAAGGGCTGGTCTTTTGATTCTTTAGACGATAATTTTAAAGAGATAAGTCCTTTAAAAGAGTCAAAACCTCTTAATAAGATTTACTATATCATCCCTCTTGCGGGCCTTGTTTTAATAAATTTTTTCTTGAATGAAAATTTTCTTATTCCCCGTCATATTTTTTTTGTGACTTCTTTTATTTCCGTCTTCGGCTTATGTCTTTGTGGTAGAATCTATTCCAAACTTCCTAAGCCTGGTTATTTGGACGAGTATTTGACCTCAGAGAAAGAAGCGCTTTATGTGAGATTTAGAGTTGAAAAATTTTTATACATATATTCTCTTTTTCTTCTATTAATTTATTTTACAATAGGTCATTTTTCAAGCGGGAAAATCTCCATCTACCTCTATCTTTTCATGTGCTTTTTGCCCTTGCCCGCTATTATTATGGCAAGCTTAGATATGAGAAAAAGGACACCTCCTATTGATACCACAGATGAGTTTGACTCTTATGATATCTTGGGCTATAAAAATCCTCGAGATCAAAGAATCTTTATTCCATCGCCCACAAGTCCTTCTAATTTTGAAATCAACAGAGGAAACTTGCTCGGTCGCTTCATCTTTTATTTGACTAATGCAATTTTTATTTTATTACTACTTGCCATGCCCTATCTACTTACACCTTCAAATTATACTTATGATATAAAGGCGGATGGATTCTTTGTAGAGGCAAAATTTTATTCCGACTCTGTAAAGTTTGATGATATTTTAGAACTTGAATTTTTAGACACTTTGCCCAAGGGGTCTTATTTTCGAGATTCTGGTTTTTCTGATGAAAACCAATCTTTTGGAAATTTTTCTAGAGATAATAAGGAAAAGCTCAGGATGTATCTTTACAATGACAATGAGTCCTGCCTTTTGATTAAAAGAAAAAATGCCAAGACTTTGATTGTAAATGAAAAAAATAAAGAGGCTACGAAAAGGCTATACGAGGACTTGAAGTTTAAAATGCGGTCTTTTAAAAATTAATTTTTATATGACAAAGGCACTTCTTAATTTGAAGTGCCTTTTTATTGTAGTTTTTATGATTTTTATAATTCTTTGTAAATTTTAATCACATTTTCAAGGCTGAAGCCATATTCTTTAAATACTTGCTCGGCCTTGCCCGATTCTCCGAAAGTATCTATACCTATCGAGCGTCCTTTAAGTCCTACATATTTGCCCCAAGAAATAGTTGAGCCTGCTTCTATTGAAACTCTTTTTTCTACATTTGATGGCAAAATTTCTTCTTGATAGGTTTTGGATTGTGCTTCAAATAGGTTTGTAGATGGCATTGATACAACTCTAGTATGGATATTTTCCTCATCCAAGGCATCGCTTGCTTTTATCGCAAGTTCGACTTCTGAGCCTGATGCTATAAATATACCGTCTAAGTTTCCTCTTTCTTTTTTTATTATATAGGCTCCCTTCATAGCTTCTTTTGATGAGCCTTGCAGATTTTTTAAGGTTTGTCTGGAAAGGGCCATGGCTAGAGGAGTGTGCTTGGAATTTAAAAAGACTTGATAACCTGCCAAAGTTTCTCTTGTATCACATGGTCTAAATAAAATGGTGTTGGGTGTCGATCTAATCATGGTAAGTTGTTCAATTGGTTGATGAGTTGGGCCATCTTCTCCTACTCCTATTGAATCGTGAGTCAAGATATACAAAATAGGCAAGTTCATAAGAGCACTCATCCTCAAGGAGGACTTTAAGTAATCTGAAAATACCATGAAGGTTGCCACATAGGATCTTAGACCTCCATGTAGATAGATGCCATTTGCTATTGCTCCCATTGCCATTTCTCTTATTCCAAAATGGATGTTGGCTCCCTCGTAAGAGCTGCTTGAGAATGAGCCATAAGATTCCATGGCCGATTTGTTCGATGGACTCAAGTCGGCAGACCCTCCAAAAAAGCTGGGGTTTTTGTCGGCTATCATATTTAGAATTTTGCCAGATGAGGCTCTTGTCGCCATATCTTTTTCAAAAAGTCCTATGTCCGCTTCTTCAAACAAGTCCATTTTATTTATAATGCCTTGATTGTTTATTGCTTTTTCAAGATTTGACCACTTTTGAGGATGGTTTTTCTTGTATTTTTCAAGCAAGTCTTCCCATTTTTTGTAGTCCTTTTCTTTTTCCTCTAGTATTTTTTCTATATGAGCTCTGACTTCTTTCGGTACATAAAATTCCTTGTCTTCTAGACCTAAATATTCTCTGGTCTTTACTATATTTTCATCTCCGAGAGGCTCTCCGTGAGCTTTTGCCATCCCCGTTCTAGGAGAACCGTAGCCTATTTTTGTCTTTATTTCTATAAGACTTGGTTTGTCCGATTTTTTTGCAGCTTCAATCGCTTCTAAAATATCATCTATCTTATTTCCATCTTCGACCATATGGGTATCCCATCCCAGAGCCTGATATCTCTTTTTGACATCTTCCGTAAATGAGATGTCCGTGGAGCCCTCTATTGTTATATTGTTTGAATCATAAAGGACTATGAGTTTTTTTAATTTTAATGTCCCTGCAAGAGATGAAGCCTCGTTGGTTATCCCTTCTTGTAGGCAGCCGTCTCCACAAATAACGTATGTATAGTGATCTATTAGCTTCTCTTCTTCGTTGTATAACTTTGCGAGATGAGCCTCTGCCATTGCCATACCTACAGCTGTCGCAAGACCTTGTCCCAAGGGCCCAGAAGATGCGTCTACTCCAACTGTATGTCCATATTCTGGATGTCCGGGTGTAAGTGAGCCGACTTGTCTGAAGTTTTTTAAATCTTCAAGCTCAAGTCCATAAGAGAAAAGATGTAAAAGAGAATACAAGAGGGCTGATCCATGTCCTGCTGATAGGATAAACCTATCCCTGTTGAGCCAGTTAGGATTTTTGGGACTATGTTTCATAGCCTTGGCAAATAGGGTATATGCCATGGGAGCTGCTCCTAGTGGCATGCCAGGATGACCTGAATTTGCCCTTTGAACTTGGTCTACACTTAACATTCTAAGTGTGTTTACTGTTAAATTTTCAATATTCATTTTTCCTCCTTATTTAACCGCATCCTTATCCGTCATTATCGAAAACAAAAATTTAGGAATAGCCATCTGCCTTTTTATCCTAGATGGATCCTTTAGCAGTCTATAAAGCCATTCTAAGTTGAGCTTGATGAAAATTTCCGGTGCTCTTTTAGATTTGCCTGCTATCACATCCAAAACTCCACCATTGCCTATTATTATTTTCGATTTTAACTTATTCCTATACTCTTCTATCCAAATTTCTTGCTTGGGAAATCCCAGTCCCAAAAAAATTATATCCGGTTTTTTTTCATTTATATCTGCTATAACAGCGAGCTCTTCTGGATGCCCCTTCTGCCCCAAGTGGGTTCCCTTGAAGTATCCATGTTGAGTGCCGACTATATCAAGACCCGGAAAGCTCTCTTGCAACTTTTTTTGAGCTTGCAAGGCTATGCCCGGTTCTCCTCCCAAAAGATATAGGCTATATCCTTCTTCGTGAGCTATTTTAATAAGCTCCATGGATATGTCAAAGCCTGTAACTCTCTCTTTGAGAGGCTTTTTTCTAATTTTACTGCCAATTACAAGGCCTATCCCATCAGGTATTACCAAGTCTTGATCATTTATCAGATTTTTTAGTTTTTCATCTTTTTTGCATGCCATCACAATCTCTGTGTTGGGTGTTACTATGGTGTGCAGTTTGTTTTCTTGTAAAAATTCCTTTAAAATTTTGGCACTTTCTTCAAATGTCACATTTAAAATTTCGACACCAAATATGCTTATCTTATTTCTTGTCATGAGTCCACAAGCTCCAATAATTTATCTATATGAATTTCACTTTTTTTATAAAAAACTTCCAGCCTATCTTTCATTAGATCTGGATTGGCTTCCTTGCTTAAAAAAGCCTCTTCCAATTCTCGTGCCAAAAGCGCTCCGTCAAAGTCTTCGATTTTTTGTATATTTTTTCTTTCAAGCTCCATCATAAAGCCGTCACATTTTGGATCATAAGAAATACCAATAGGATAAGAGCCCATAAGGGATGCAAAGATGAGTCCATGCAACCTAATAGATAAAAAGGCTTTTGTATTTCCAATTATTGACAGATAATCATTTATGTGACCATAGTCTTTTATTAAAAACACCTTATCGTGAAAGCTTTTTATTTTTTTATACAATTCTTCCGAGATTGCCATGTCCTTATAGTAGTAGAGAGGATTGATTATTATATTTACATCTCTTTTTTGGGTGAATAGTTTTATTGCCCTTGTCATTTCAATCAAGGTGCGATAGCCCTTATCCTTCCAATCCAAAATTGAAATTCCAAGACTATCTTTCGAAAGGTCAAGTCCATAGGTCTTTAGAATTTGTCGTCCTATTTCGAGATCTGGTTTATTTATTCCAAATACGGTGTCTGTTGTCAAGAGAATTTCCCTTTTTATGCCAAGTTTTCTTAATGTGTCCATACTTTTTTGATCTCTTACATTCAAAACATCGACCTGATTTAGTATGCGCTTTGCAAAAAATCTAGAAATAGGACTATTTATTGGACCTATCCCTTGAGAAAAAATCATTGTCTTTACAGACTTTTTCATTGCCATCTTTATCAGAAAAAGATAATAAAAAATGGATTTTTTGCTAGTCACATCTTGCAAAAGAGACCCTCCCCCACTCAAAAATACATCTGTCGTATTGAGTTCTTTTGCTATCTTAGCGAAGTTATTTCTAGATATTGATGCCACGCCATATTTTTTTTCTGTAAATTCTGGATACTTGGACAAGACAAGCAAGTCTAAGTCCTGTCTTTTTTTTCTTATCGAATCGATTATGCCTTTTAGGATCGCTTCATCGCCTGTATTGTTAAAGCCATAATAGCCAGAAATCATGATCTTACGCTTTTTCATTTTTTATATATTTATTGTAGAGCATACCTATTAGCTCTATAAATAAAATCCAGATGATTGAAACGAGTATCCCAACCACATATTCACCGCTAATTCTCAATAGGGAAATTATAAAGGGCGTTCTTATATGAGAGAAGGTATTTACCAAGTTAGCCTGACCTATTGATGCCATTAGGGTAAGAAAAATTACGAAAATTTCTGATTTCTTTTTAAGGGCTATATAGATTAGACTAACCAGGGCTGGATATCCTATAAAAATGGCCTTGGTCCTCGGTCTTACAGGCATGATATGCTCCATCTTATTTCTAAAGAGCAGTTCTATTGTGGACGGCTTTACATTAGTATTTCCACTTCTTAGAAGGAAGAGGAAAAGTCCAATCATGACAAGCACTCCCAAACAAACATGCCAAAAGGCGATTTTTTTATCCATTACAGATAGAGCTTCTTTTATTGAAAATCTTGGGCTGTCACTCACTCTTTCCCTGTCAAAGCCAACAAAGGCTCCAAAAATAAATAGAGATATTATTATTGGAAGAATTTGAGAAATTTTTACTCCTCTAAATATAACCATTTCCATTAGGTGATTGGTTCCACTTAGAAGGGAAACCTCCATCAAGGCACCTATAAAGCAGATGAGTACTGAACACAAAAGTATGCCTAGACCCTTGCCATATGATTCAAAAGTCCTATGAACTATGCCATCGGCCCTGTATTTATTGTAGGCCGACAAGACAAAACAGAGGGCTAGTGAAGGGAAGATTACAATTCCCAAGAGGTTGAAGAAGGTATCTGCAAATGCCAATTTTTTACCCAGACCATAGAAAAATAGTGCTAAAATTATTCCCAATATAAGAAGAACACCTTCCACCACTAGTCCTGGTGCAAATATTATGGACACTAGAAGGACTCCAGCAGCCACAATGCCAATTGCAATTGGTGCTTTTAGCTTTTGATTGACTTCCCATTCTGCCATGGGTCTTATATCTGCATTTTTAAATCCGAGCCTGTCAAGTCTTGTCTCTAAAGATTTAAAGACTTTTCCATAAGCTGCTGGATCTGATATGACTTGCTTATCTTTTATAAAGGCTCTCACATAGACAGATGCCAAATTTCTCTCGCTTACTGCTCTGAAATACACATTGGCTATCTCCTCGCCTTCTTGGTGACCAGGAATCTTGTAGTCATATTCTCTTTGAATGAAGTCCCAAGTCGAGAAAACTCTTGCCATTTTGACATCAGGACGCATTACAAGAGCATTTCCGCCCGCAAGGTCTAAGTGTCCCCTTTGGTTTGGTGCTTCCACAAGTCCAATAAACATATCTCTTTTATTTAATTCTTCCGCAAACTTATCTAGAGTTTCGTTTGTGTCTTCCTTAGCTCCATAGACTGCCTTACCAGAAAAAATTACATATGACTTTTCTAGACCAAATTGGTCAATTGTCTTAAAAAATCTCTCCATGGCGCTTTGTCCGTCTTGATATCTCGGGTCAAAGTTCGGTCTTAAAATCACTTTAAGTCCCGCATCTTTTACTATCTTTATCTTTTTAGCATCAAAGCCCAGACCAATAAATTCTAAGGCTGAACCCTTGCTTGTCCTGTCGGTAATCTTTTCAAAATCTTTTGAGGCCGCTTGCCTTAAATTCAAAAGATCTGTATGTTTCATACCAAGAGCTATTTTAGTAGCTGATATATCTCTTACTTCTCTTTTTTCTTTTAGAGTGCTATTTAAGTTTTCTTTTATAAATGCTATTTCTTCTGGCTTACCTTCTAAGATGAGTTCACTTCCTATGACTTTGCTTGTCAAGTTAGAATCGAACTCATTTTCTATACTATTTATACTTTCTTCGGAAATTGCAACGGTATTTATTCCATTTTCTTTTAGTTCTCTAAAATAAGTGCCTAAATCTTCTTGCCTGTCCATTGCCATACTTGAAAAATCGCCATAATCTGCAACAATGTCATAATTTCTATAGTTTTTTTCAATTCTAGTTCTTTCAAATACAAAAATACTTGATACAAGAATTGAAAGGAAAATTATCATAATTAGGTATTTTCTTTTCATCTTTCCTCCAAAATAAAACTAATATATAAATTTGAATTTTATATAACACAGTAGAAAACGCCCATATAATATGAGCGTTTTCTTATGTACTAGATCCAAGATTTAGACTCACCTTCAAGGCCTTATCAACTTGATCCATGGTGTCATTGCTTAACCTGCCTATTTTCTCCCTCAGTCTTTTCTTATCAATTGTCCTAATTTGCTCTAAAAGTATAACAGAGTTCTTAGGAAGGGTAATATGGTCAGCTTTAACTCTCACGTGAGTAGGTAGCTTTGCCTTGCCTTGAGAAGAAGTGATGGCAGAAACAATAGTGGTTGGTGAATATTTGTTACCTATATCATTTTGAAGTATAAGCACAGGCCTTACACCACCCTGTTCCGAGCCAATCACCGGAGAGAGATCCGCATAATATAAATCTCCTCTTTTTATAATCATATTCCACCTACATTACTTTATAAGATAATTTTAAATTAATGACAAGCTAATGTCAAAGAATTTACTCGTCTTTATACAAATTTTGCCCGAATTTAAAAACTTTATAGATGTTTGAAATAAGATCTCTTGCCAAAACTGATTCTTGTCCGAGTTTTTCTGCTGCAAAATCTCCAGCAAGCCCATGAATATATACTCCTAAAGCTGATGCCATGAAGGTATCTTCAATTCTTGGCATAAGAGCTGAGATTATACCACTTAAAACATCGCCTGAACCAGCTTTTGCCATTGCCGGATTTCCAGTATGGTTTTCATAGAGCCTATCCCCGTCAGTTACTATGGTCTTGTGCCCCTTTAGAACTAGTACAACCCCTTGTTCTTTTGCAAAAGACTTGGCAAGATTTAACTTATTTTTCTTTATTTCTTCTATGGAGATGTTTGTGAGTTTTGAAAATTCTCCCAGATGAGGAGTCAAGACCTTGTCGGCTTTTGATTTTAAAAGGTCTAAATTATCCTTTAAGAGATCAAAACTTGAAGCATCCAAAAGCACCTTCTTGTCCATTTTTAAAATTTCGGTCAAAATTTCACGATTTTTTTTGTCTACATAGATGCCGGGCCCCATGAGGATGGCATTCATGCCAGATAAAAATTCCACTTCTTCCTCTTTATTTTTAAAAACTTTTACTATGGCCTCTTTGGATATTACAGATAGGGCATCTGCATAGTCTTGTCTTGCTAGAAGGTAGGCTAGACCTACCCCACTTCTAAGAGCAGCTCCACTTGCAAGCCAGGCGCAGCCTATCATGCCTTTAGAGCCTGATATTATAGCAAGTTTTCCATAGTCGCCCTTGTGAGAATCATCTTTTCTTTTTTTCAAAAGTCCCTTGAAAAAATCATCCACTTCAAAAAAATCTTCATCTTTTTTTAAGGCTGATGCCAGAGCATAATCTCCTTCATGGCTTATTGATATATCAAAGGTTTTCTTGAAAAGACTCCCAAACGGCTTGCCCTTAGAGTCGTAAAATATATTTACATCTTTTAGAGAATTGCCTTTTATCCCTGTACCAATCTCCTTTAAAACAGCCTCTTTTGCTGAAAAAATCCCAGCTATAGTCTGGGCCCTAAAAGCTTTTTTTTGAATATGTAAAATTTCTTGATCATTAAATACTTTTTCTAAGAATTTTTGTCCATGTTTTTTGAAAATTTTTTCAACTTTTGAAATTCTTATAATGTCTATCGCCATAAAACCACTCCTTCTTTTATTATAGCTAAATTGACAAGTCCATTTCAATGAGTTAGAGTTATATTCAAAGGAAAAATGAGGTGTTTTATGAATAGAAATGTTTATGATGTTTTAGAAGAAAGAGGTTTTATAGACCAAGCCACAGACTTCGAAGAATTAAAAGAACTTTTCGACAAGGAAAAAGTTACTTTCTATATAGGATTTGACTGTACTGCAGATTCTCTTACCTTGGGTCATTTTCTCCAAGTAAGAGTTATGCAACATATGCAAAGAGCAGGTCATAGACCAATAGCTCTTATAGGTGGAGGAACTACTCTAATAGGCGATCCTTCCGGCAAGTCAGATATGAGAAAGCTTTTGACTAAGCAAACAATCGACCACAATGCTGAATGTTTCAAAAGACAACTTTCGCATTTTATAGATTTTTCAGACGGCAAGGGCATTTTTGAAAATAATGGCGATTGGCTCTTGGATTTAAATTTCTTGGAGTTTATGAGAGAAATCGGCAGACAATTTACTGTAAATAGGATGCTCACTTTCGACTGCTATAAAAATAGAATGGATAAGGGACTGACCTTCTTTGAATTTGGCTATATGCTGATGCAATCTTATGACTTTTTGCATCTTTACAGAAAGCACAAATGTAAGTTGGAGCTTGGTGGATCCGATCAATGGTCAAACATGATTGGTGGCTATGAGTTAGTAAGAAAAATGGAAAGAGACAAGGTTTATGCAATGACCTTCTCCCTTCTGACAACTGCTGATGGTCGCAAGATGGGCAAGACTGAAAAGGGTGCCATCTGGCTTGACAAGGAAAAGACCTCTGCTTACGAGATGTTCCAATACTTGAGAAACTGTGATGACAGAGATGCTGTAAAGTTTATGAAGCTCTTGACTCTAGTTCCAATGGAAGAAATCAAAGAATATGAAAAGTTAACTGGTCAAGATCTAAATAAGGTCAAGGAAAGACTCGCTTTTGAAGTTGTAAAAGATGTCCATGGAGAAGACGAAGCTAACAAGGCTCTAGAAGCTGCTAGTTCTATCTTTAGCAAGGGTCAATCTTCTGAAAATATGCCTACTACTGAAATTTCTAAAGCTGAATTTGACGGTCTTTCTCTTGTAGAAGCAATGAAAAAGGCAGGCCTTGTAAAATCTAATTCAGAATCAAGACGTCTTATAGAACAAGGTGGAGTCAGTGTCAACGATGAAAAAATTCAAGATTCTTCGTATGTATTTTCTGATAAGGATTTAATCGATAATGAATTGATAATCAAAAAAGGCAAAAAAGTCTACCACAAAATTTTAGTAAAATAAAATAAGCAGCATTTAAAAAGCATTGAGCGGTAAATCACTCAATGCTTTTTTTAATAATTTTCAAGTAGTTTTCTAATTTCAGATAGGCTTGCTCCTTTTTCTCTTGCAAGTTTTGCCAAGTCCTCATACTCTAATTTTTCTTTTACGGCTCCATAGCCCCTAGATATTTTTTTCCTGACCTTTACCTGATTGCTTTCAATTTCTTGAAATTCTCTTTTTAATATATATCTCTTAGTTTTTGTTTCCCTAAGTCCTATGCTGCTAGTGTGCTTAAACATGGACCTTATTACTTTTTGCTTATTTTTTTTGTCTACCATGGCTCTTAATAAAATGCCCGGCCTCGATTTTTTCATTCCTATGGCAATTGTATAGACTTCAAAAGCGCCAGCCTCAAAGATTCGATCTACTGCATATGATATGTCCTCTCCAGTCATATCATCTACATTCAAAGAAAGCTCATATACATCTTCATCAGCTCCCAAGCTTTCTACTTCGCCCAAAAATGCCCTTACGGAATTTAGGATTTTGTATTCTTTTTTGCCCATGCCATAGCCTATTTTTTCTATTTTCATTTGCGGCAATTGGCAAAAATCATCGACAAAATATTTTAAAAGAGCAGCTCCTGTCGGAGTGCAAAGCTCTCCTTCAACGCTACTGGCATAAGACGGAACACCTCTTAGTATATGGGCTGTTGCTGGAGCAGGCACTGGAAGGATTCCATGGGCGCACTTCACATATCCCCTACCAACATTTACTGGACTAGCCAAAATTTTTTCGGGTGCCAATTTTGAAATCATATAACAGGTGGCACTTATATCAGCTATTGCATCCAAATTGCCCAGCTCATGAAAATGAACTTCATCTACTGTCTTATTGTGTGCAAGAGCCTCGGCTTCGGCTATAATTTCATATATGGCGA
This sequence comes from Peptoniphilus sp. GNH, assembly GCA_021307325.1. NCBI lineage: Bacteria > Bacillati > Bacillota > Tissierellia > Tissierellales > Peptoniphilaceae > Peptoniphilus > Peptoniphilus sp. GNH. The sequence goes on from CP089931.1 coordinate 750,299, forward strand.
CAACCTGATCTGCAAGTTTTGTTTCTAGACTTGTATTTTTTATTATCTCCTTTACATCTGCTATTGTTCTGTGAACATGGTGATGGTCGTGGTCATGGTGGTGGTCATGGTCGTGGTTATGGTCGTGGTCATGGTGATGGTCGTGGTAGTCTTCCACCTTTTCTTCTTCTCCATTTATCATGACCCTTAAATCAATCCCATATATGCCCTTGTTATCTACATTTGCATATGCAAATGTAACCCCATCGATGCCAATCCCATTTAGGTCTTCTATAATTTTATCCTTATCTTCAAAAAGCCCCAATAAAGATGCGCCTATCATATCTCCGGCTGCACCCATGCCTGTTTCTAAATACAAAGTTCTCAATTTTTAGCCTCCATGTGATTAATCATATTTGCTAGATAACCTGCTCCAAATCCATTGTCTATATTCACAACGCTGACCCCAGATGAACATGAGTTGAGCATTGATAAAAGTGCTGCCAGTCCGTTAAAAGATGCTCCATATCCTACGCTTGTAGGCACTGCTATTACAGGGCAATCTACAAGTCCTCCTATTACAGATGCCAAGGCCCCTTCCATACCTGCTATGGCAATTACAACGCTCGCCTTCATAAGCTCATCTGAATATGACAAGAGCCTATGTAAACCCGCTACGCCCACATCATAAAGCCTTAAAACTTCATTGCCCATCATTTCGGCTGTCAAGGCTGCTTCTTCTGCAACTCCTATATCGCTTGTGCCTCCAGTTGCAACTATTATTTTGCCAATCCCATCTGGCTTTCTTTTTTGCCCAACTATTCCTACTTGAGCTTGGGGATAATATTGCACTGGATGAACTTTTGCAAGTATTTCATTTTTATTTTCATCCATTCTGGTTATCAAAATAGATTCCTGTCCATTTTCAAGCATGAGTTTTACTATGCCACTTATTTGTTCTGCTGTCTTGCCAGCTCCATAAATCACCTCTGGACTGCCCTTTATAATTTTTCTATGTAAATCAATCTTGGCATAAGAAATATCTTTAAAGGGGCTCCTTTTTAACTCCAAAAGGGCATCTTCTATGGAAACCGAGCCATCCTTTACACCCAATAAAAGTTTTTTTATATCAGTTTTCATGACCTCACCTCCAAATCTAAAACTACAAATTCATAATCTCTTATAAGTCTTTTATATATCTGAGCCCGCTTAGAAAAAAATCTTTGAAAATCTCCATCTCTTAGCTGAATTTTGGCTCCCTTGTTTAAATTTCTAATTCTAAAATCAGAAAATCCCAGATCTCTCATGAAATCCTCTGCACTCTCCGTCCTCTTTAGGTCATCTCTATCTATCTTTTTATCTATCTCCATTCTCGTTGCAAGACAAGAATAAGAGGGCTTATCCCATGTGAAAAGCCCCGCCTCTTTTGAAAGTTCTCTTATATCATGCTTACTAAGTCCTGCCATCCTCAAAGGAGATAGAACTTTCAACTCGCTTTTGGCCTTCATCCCCGGTCTATCAGCTTCTGAGTCGGAAGCATTTGTTCCATCTATGAGTACCTTGAAGCCATCTTCTTTGGCAACTTTTAAAATTGTTCCAAAAATTTCGTGTTTACAATAATAGCACCTGTCTTTGGGATTTCTTGCTATGTCAGCATTTTCCAATACATCCATTTCTATTATCTTCATATCAGCTCCAAGCTCTTTTGAAAGTCTTTTGGCATCCTTAAGTTCAAAATCTGGTTGAAAATCGCTTTTGACATAATAGGCTCTCACTCTTATCTTGGCCTTTATTGCCATGTATAAAAGATAGGCTGAGTCGACTCCTCCCGAAAATGCCAATGCTACACTTTTGTATTCTTCAAAAAATTTTTCTAAATTCAATCTATACACCTATAAAATTTGTTATTATATGGACTTTTCCACTTCCTTGACTGCCAAGTCTATAAGGGTCTTCATTGAATAGTCATTGATTCCTACGATTACATTGTCATCATGCAAAAACGGAATGAGAACACGTTTTGCTCTTGATATGCCAACAGCTTCTGCCATCTTGGCAGTGATCTCTCCATATAAGGAATTTGTAAGCAAAATTCCTATGGGTCCAACTATGACATCTGCCCTTGCCGCATTTACAACGACAGCATTTTCTCCAGTCGCTCCAAAATCTGCCCCAGCTTTTAACATATTTCCTGTGGCCGTTGAGTTTGTGCCGACAGCAATTATTTTCACATCTTCATGTACTTGCTTGATGGCTTGTATAAGTTGTCTTCCTACTCCTCCGCCTTGGGCGTCTATAACCAAAATATTCATACTTCACTCCATAATTATTATTAAAGATAATTATATCATGTTGCCACATTTTTTAAAAAATCATCATTTCAAAAATGCCAAATCGCCAGCAATAAAAAAATCAGACTCTGAGTCTGATCAAATTTTATAAAATTATTAACTTGATATGAGCTTAGTGTTCAGCTAAATGTCTAAAACTTTTTGTCTTACCTTGACTTGCTTTAACTGGGGCAAAAGCTGTCAAAAGTAAGGCCACCATTAAAAATTCTAAAACTATAAAAAAATACAACATAAACTTTCCTCCTATAATAATACCCGCACCATCTTTGCACTATTTTTTTATTTGGATTTTTGATTTTATAAATTTTACATTTTTATTAGCTTTAAAAAACTTATACAAGTCTGTATATCCAAGCTTTATATTGTATAGTGTTTCTTATTGCACTTATAATTATATATCTTGCACTGTGAATGTCAAGTGCAAAAAGTGCATTTTGTAAAATTTTTTTGCCCCAATTCAAATTTTCTAGTAATTGTTTCATTTTAGTCTTTGAAATAATTTGATTTAAAAAATCCAACTAGCAAAATAAAAAAGACCATGAGTTAACTCATAGTCTTTCTTGTATAAGTTTTCAGTTTTTTTAATTTTCATAGTGTCTTATTATGTCTTCGAGTACGCTCCATACATATGAAACCTGGTCTCTTTTTTCTGATGAAAATGGAATCACCATTTCTTTATTTTCAACTCTCAAACTTTTTCTTATGATATCAAGGTGCTTGTTCACTTGTCCCTTGGATATTTTATCTGCCTTTGTTGCAAGTACGAGTCCAGAAAATCCAGATTCATTTAAGGCTTCATAGGTCTGTTTGTCTAGCTCCGTTGGCTCATGACGAATATCTACAAGAAGAATTATTTCCAAGAGGGATTCCCTATTTTCTATATATTCGTTTATTATGTCTGCCCAAGTGTCCCTTTCCGACTTGGAAACTTTGGCATATCCATACCCTGGCAAGTCAACTAGTCTCAAGCTATTATTTATATTGTAAAAATTTACTGTCCTTGTTTTTCCTGGTGTCGAAGAAGTCCTGGCTAGATTTTTTCTTTTAAGCATGGCATTTATAAAAGATGACTTGCCAACATTAGATCTGCCAGCAAGGGCAAACTCTGGAAGATTGTCTGGCGGATAATTTTTTTTAGATACTGCTATTCTTTCAATGTCTGCACTTTTTATAATCATTTCTTCTCCTTCAGGGCAACTTGTAGAATTTGATCTATATCATCTACAAGAACTATGCAAAGGTCTTTTATGGAGTCCTCTTCTATTTCCTTTAGGTCTTTTTCATTTTGGGCTGGTATAAACACTTTTTTTATGCCCATCCTAGATGCCGCTAAAAGCTTTTCTTTGAGTCCGCCTATTGGCAATACCCTTCCTCTAAGTGTAATTTCTCCTGTCATGGCAACAAATCTGTCAACTGGTCTACCAGTTAGGGCTGAGCATAGAGCAGTTGCTATGGTAACTCCAGCAGAAGGCCCATCTTTTGGCACAGCTCCTTCCGGCACGTGGATATGGATATCTATGTGCTTTCTAAAGTCTGGGTTTAGTCCATATTTTTTCGCATTAGATGCCAAATAGGACATGGCTGCCATGGCAGACTCTTTCATTACATTGCCAAGAGAACCTGTTAAGATTAAATTTCCCTTGCCTTCCATGCTTGTAACTTCTATTGCAAGACTTGTTCCTCCGACTTGTGTCCACGCTAAACCATTTACAAGCCCAACTTGGTCCTTGCCCTCTAGGTCTTCTATTCTAAATTTTGCAGATCCCAGATAATCTTTTAGATTTTTTATGGTCACATTTACCTTTTCTTTTTTGCCTTCCACAATTTCAAGCGCTGCCTTTCTAGCTATCTTGGATATTTGTTTTTCCAAGGCTCTGACACCAGCTTCTCTGGTGTAATAGTCGATTATAGCTTTTATGGCTCCCTTGGATATTGAAAGGTCTTTTTGCTTTAAGCCTGCTTCTTTTATATTTTTAGAGAGTAGATACTTGTTGGCTATTTCAAACTTTTCTTTAGCAGTATAGCCTCCAAGGCTTATTATCTCCATTCTGTCCCTCAAAGGCAGAGGAATAGTGGCTATATTATTTGCAGTAGTTATAAAAAATACCTTGGATAAATCAAATGGCAAGTCCAAATAGTGATCTGTAAAGGTCTTATTTTGTTCCGGATCTAAAACTTCCAGAAGTCCAGCAGCTGGATCTCCTCTATAATCTGATCCCACCTTGTCTATCTCATCTAAAAGAAAGACCGGATTGTTATTCTTAGCTTTTTTTATAAGCGATATAATTCGTCCAGGCATAGCTCCTACATAAGTTCTCCTATGCCCTCTTATCTCGGCCTCATCTCTAACTCCACCAAGGCTCATACGAACAAATTCCTTGTCCAAGGCTCTTGCAATTGATGATGCTATGGAAGTCTTGCCGACTCCGGGAGGGCCGAGCAAGCATAAAATTGTAGATGTAGGCTCCTTGCTCAGTTTTCTTACAGCTATAAACTCTAGAATCCTCTCCTTGACTTCCTTTAGTCCATAGTGATCCTGATCTAGAACCCTTCTTGCCTTTTTAATGTCTATGCTTTCATCCGAAGATTCTAGCCAAGGTAGGTCTACTATCCAATCTAAATAGTTTACAAGGACTGTGTACTCTGGAGATGCCGCATTTATATCTTTTAATTTTTCGACTTCTTTTAGGGCCTTTTCTTTTACTTCTTGGGGAAGTTTTTTGGTTTCCAATTTATCTAAATAAGAAGCGACCACACTGGTTTCGCTATCTCCAAGCTCCTTATGAATGACCTTAATTTGCTCTCTTAGATAATAGTCCTTTTGCACCTTATTCATATTGGCTTGGACTTTTTCGTCTATATTTTTTTCAATCCCTAGCACTTCTATTTCTTTTTGTAAGACTTCGTGAAGCTTGACCATCCTGTCATATACATCTACTATCTCTAAAAGCTTTTGACAATCTTCCAAATCAAGACTTAAATAACCAGAAATTGTATCCACAAAAGAAGCATAAGAGGACTCATCCAAAACACTTTGCAAAAAGCCCGGCATAAGTTTACTGTTTAAGTCTTGATAAATTCTCAAATCTTCTTCTAGTAATCTTTTTGCCGCCTGAAGATTTTTTGAGTCTTCCTTATCATCTTCTATGAAAATTTCTATCTCACCAAAAAAATAATTATCTTTTGGGAGAATTTTATTTATCCTAGCCCTATGAATCCCCTCTACAAGAACCCTTATATAGCCTGCTGGCAATTTCACAATTTGTTTTATTTTGGCAACAGTTCCATACTCTTCCAAGTCGTCAACACTTGGCTCTAAAATATTCATATCTTTTTGACCAGACAAAAACACTAGGGATTCTTCTTGCATTTCTGCATTTTCTATTGCAGCTATTGTTTTAGACCTACCCGCATCAAAGTGGGTTACGGTATTTGGAAAGACTAGCAAATCTCTTAGGGCTATGATTGGTAGTTTCTTTAATTCTCTATTTTCTATCATCAAGCATTCCTCTTTAAAAAATATAGGCCCACAAGGTGAGCCTATCCTTATTTTCTTAAATTTTAGGACTTTTAATCTCCTTTTTAACTAGAATCGGTGATTGTGTTTTATCAACTGCCGCCTTAGTTATTATAACTTTTTCTATGTCATCTCTAGATGGTATCTCAAACATCAAATCCATCATTGTGTCCTCAATTATACCCCTAAGACCCCTGGCTCCAGATTTTTTTAGAAGTGCCTTTTTGGCAATTTCTTCAAGGGCATCAGCTTCAAATTGAAGTTGCACTCCGTCAAGCTTCAAAAGATACTCATACTGACTTATTAGAGCGTTCTTGGACTCAGTCAATATTTGAACTAGAGCCTTTTCATCAAGCTCTTCCAAGGTAACTGTCACAGGCAATCTTCCAATGAATTCCGGTATCAGACCATACTTAATTAGGTCTTCGGTCTGAACTTGATTTAAAATTGCACCTATGTTCTTTTTATTCTTGGATAAGTCTTGATTAAATCCTATGGATTTTTTGCCAATCCTTTGTTCTATAATCTTCTCAATTCCTTCAAATGCTCCACCGACTATAAACAATATATTGGTAGTATCCACTTGGATAAATTCTTGGCTTGGATGTTTTCTTCCACCTTGGGGTGGGACATTTGCGACGCTTCCCTCTATTATTTTCAAGAGAGCTTGTTGGACTCCTTCGCCAGAAACGTCCCTTGTAATTGATACATTTTCAGATTTTCTAGCAATTTTGTCAATTTCATCAATATAAATTATCCCTTTTTCTGCCGCTTCAACATTGTAGTCTGAAGCTTGAAGAAGTTTTAAAATTATATTTTCAACATCCTCTCCAACATAGCCCGCCTCAGTTAGCGACGTGGCATCAGCAATTGCAAAAGGTACATCTAGAATCTTTGCCATAGTTTGTGCAAGCAAAGTCTTACCAGATCCTGTTGGACCTATCAAGAGAATATTCGACTTTGAAAGCTCTGGACCATCTTGCCCATTTAGTGAATTTATTCTCTTGTAGTGGTTGTAAACCGCAACAGCCAAGGCTCTTTTGGCATCTTCTTGTTTTATTACATAATCATCTAAGACTTTTTTTATTTCGGCTGGTTTGGGAAGATTCATATCCATCTTGGGACTGTTCATTTCCTTTTCAGCTCTTAACATTTGCTCGCAAAGATCAATACACTCATTGCAAATGTAGACATTGGGACCCACAATCAATTTCTCAACTTGATCCTTAGTTTTGCCACAGAAAGAGCATCTTAAGTTTTTATCTTCTGTCATTTCAACCTTCCCTAGTCTCTATTACCTTATCTACAATACCATAGTCCATGGCTTCTTTTGCAGATAAAAAGTAGTCTCTATCCGTATCTTTTTCAACTTTTTTGAGATCTTGACCAGTTCTTTCAGAAATTATTTTATTTAATCTCTTTCTAATCTCTATAATTTTTTCAGCGTGAATCATGATATCACTAGCTTGACCAGATGCGCCACCTAGGGGTTGGTGAATCATTATCTCAGAATTTGGAAGAGCAAATCTCTTGCCCTTCGTACCTGAAAGCAAAAGCATGGCTCCCATTGATGCAGCCATACCCACACAAATTGTAGATACATCGCACTTTATATACTGCATGGTGTCATAAATTGCAAATCCCGCCGACACAGATCCTCCAGGTGAATTTATATAAACTTGGATATCCTTGTCCGGATCTTCAGACTCTAAAAATAAGAGTTGAGCAACTACAAGATCTGCCATGACGTCATTAACTTCGCCTGTTAAAAATATTATTCTATCTTTGAGAAGTCTTGAATAAATGTCATATGACCTCTCTCCTCTACTAGTTTGTTCTATGACCATTGGCACCAAAGCCATTTAATCACACCCTTTCGGGACTCTTAGTCCTCTTTTTCCTCTTTAACTTTTTCCTCTTTTTCTTTTTTTACTTTCTTTGTCTTTTTGGCTTTCTTTTCTTCTTTAGCTTCTATGAATTTTGCATTTTCAACAAGCAATTTAACAGCTTTTTTGAAAGCAATATCCTTCTTGAGACCTTCTACATCGCCCTTTAAAATCATGTCAACAAAATCTTTTTGGCGTTTTTCGTCTCCATCTGCATATTTTTTAGCCATTTCTTCAGCTTCAGCCTTTACTTCATCTTCTGAAACTTCAATTTTTTCTTGGCGGCGAACTGCTTCTATTGCAAGTCTAGCCTTAACTGTTGATACAGCTTGTGGGCGTCTTTCTTTCTTGAAATCTTCAAGTGATGAACCAAGCATCTTCAAGTAATTGTCAAAAGTCATGCCTTGCATTTGCAAAGATCTGTTGTAATTTTCGATTTCAGATTCCAATACAGTATTTATCATAGCTTCAGGAATATCATCGCTTACTTGTTCTATAAGTTTTTCAACAACCTTGTTTTCTCTCTCAACTTCTGCTCTTTGGGCAAACTCTTCTTCTTTTTTGCTTTTCAAATCTTTTTTATATTCTTCAAGCGTATCAAAATCTGAAATATCCTTTATAAATTCATCATCAAGCTCTGGCAACTCTTCAAAAGATATTGAATTTAATTTTATCTTGAAAGTAGCAGGCTTTCCTGCCAAATCTTTTTGGTGATATTGCTCAGGGAAGGTCACTTCGATTTCAAATTCATCTCCAGGATTTTTGCCAACTATTTGATCTTCAAAACCTTCTATAAAAGTCTTGGAACCGAGTTCAAGATCTTGATTTTCTCCCTTGCCGCCTTCAAAAGCCTTGCCATCTACAAAGCCTTCAAAATCTATATTTACTCTATCGCCTAACTTTGCAGCTCTGTCATCCACATTTATTATTCTGGCATTCTTTCTTCTTTCATTTTCTACAAGAGAATCCAAAAGTTCATCTGTAACTTCAAATTTTACATCTTCAACTTCTAGACCAAGATAATCTTTGACTTCAACCTCAGGTTCAACTTCAACTTTAAATTCACATGGCAAATCACCATTTTCAGATTTTTCCTTGAAGTCCACATCTGGCATGGCAATAGGTTTAAGGTTTAATTCCTTTATTGCAGCATCATAAAGTCCCGGCAAAATTTCATTTATTGCATCTTCTGTAAAAACATCTTTGCCATAAAGATTTTCTATCATCTTTTGAGGTACATGACCCTTACGAAATCCAGGAATTACAAAGGACTTCTTGTTCTTTAAATATACTTGATTTTGTGCATTTCTAATTTCATCTGCAGGAATTACAAGTTCAAATGAAACAGAATTCCCTTCTTTGTTAATAAGTTTTACCATTTCTACCTCCATAATTAACATCACATAATGTTAAAATTTTATAATAGTTTTGGCTAATTTACAAGCTTTTTTCTAAATTCTCATCCTTAAAAGCCCCAAACAAATTATCCAACTCTTCCTTAGTTAGAGTGATGCCCTTAGACATCTTGCTGTGATCCTCTGACCACGACCTTATATCGTACTTGGGAGCATTCTCTCCCCACTTTACAATATTAATTTCCTTCGTCCAGGAATTTCTGTCTTTAGAAAGAATTCCTATATGCTTAACTATTTCAAATTTTAAAGACATGGGACACCTCCTGCTTTGCGTACTTATAATTCTACCCCAAATTTGAAAATAATAAACCTTATAAATTCTTACAAAACGCAATAAAAAAAATGCCAAGCTCCCCAAAGCTTGACATTTTTTTAATAGTTCTTAGATTATTCTGCAGGTACTGCTGCGCCTGTTGGGCAAACGCCTGAGCAAGCTCCGCAATCAATACATTCGTCTGCGTTAATTTCGTAAATTGCTCCTTCTGAAATGCAATCTACTGGACATTCTGCCTTGCAAGCTCCGCAAGCTATGCAAGCGTCTGTAATTTTATGTGCCATTGTTTTCCCTCCAAAAATATTTTTGATTGATTATCAATTAAGGCAAGTATAGCACAGTTTTTTTTCTTCTTCAACCTTTAAAGGCTGATTTTTACACATAATAGGCATTATCATTTGCATTTTTAAATTGTTTTGACCTTGTATGTTTATAATCTTCGTGTGATTTTGAATTTAGTTAAATTAAATTTTTATAACTGTACTTATCCCTAATATTTTTATGCAAAATATTTTTTGAATATATTTTTTTTGAATTTTCACAATGTGATTCTCATCACACTATAAGTTTTTTAATCTAAATTTTATCTTTTAAATTAGTTTTTTATACTTAAAAATTTTTTGATTTACAGTCTAAGAGTATTTATATAATTTAATATTATAGATTCATGGGAAGATTAAATTTGACATTAAAAATTTTGCGACTTAATATTTAATTAAGTTTGGTTTTTCATTGTTTGGAAAGGATAATTTTATGAATATTTTTTTTAAAAGAGCTAAATCTTTAAATTCTTATATGCTAAAGGATAGAAGAATTATACATCAAATGCCAGAACTCGGACTCGAACTTCCCAAGACAAAAGAATATATTAAGGGTCGTCTTGAAGAAATAGGGCTTGAGCCTATCGAAATCGGAAAATCTGGTCTAGGCGCAATAATAAAGGGTAGCAAAAAAGGCAAAACTTTACTTTTAAGAGCTGATATGGATGCCCTTCCCATGGCGGAAGAATCGGGTCTTGATTTTTCTCCAAAAGGAAATACTGCTCACACTTGTGGCCATGATTTGCATTGTGCCATGCTTTTATGTGCGGCTCAAATCTTATATGAAATTAAAGAAAACCTATCGGGAAATATAAAACTCATGTTTCAGCCAGCTGAAGAGATTTTTAAAGGTTCTTTAGAATTTATAAAAGCAGGTTTCTTAGAAAATCCAAAAGTTGACGCAGCCTTAGCCCTGCATACCTCTTTAAATGACTTGCCTGGCTCCATCGAATATAACGAAGGTTATGTAACGACATCTAGTGACAATTTTAAAATAGAAATTCAAGGAAAGGGAGGCCATGGTGCCTATCCCCACTTATGTATAGATCCCATAAATGCAGCTCTTTGCATTTATAGAGCTTTTGGCAATTTAGTATCTAGAGAAAATCCTCCTCAAACTACCACTACCCTAACCTTTGGTCAATTGAGTGCTGGTTCAAATTCAAATATTATTCCCGATACGGCAATCATGCAGGGCACTATGAGGACTTATGAGTCCAAGGTTAGAGCTTATATGAAGGATAGAATGTCAGAAATTTTAAAAGGCATAGAGTTTGAAAGCAAGTGTAAAATTAAGTTGGACTTTTTTTCTGGAACTCCATCTGTGTATTCAGATCCTCGTCAGACTAAAGAATTTATAGAAATTTTAAATAAAAAATTTAAAGAACTTAAAACTATTGGCGATAAGCAAATCATGGCATCAGAAGATATGGGTTATATTTCAGAAAAAGTTCCCACAAGTTATCTAATGCTAAATTGCAAGGTGAAAGGAAATGATTTTGCCCACCATAATCCCGGAGTCCTATTTAATGAAGATGCCATGGTTTATGGTGCTGCTATTTTCGCAACTATTGCTAGTGAATATTTAAAATGATTTTTTGATATAATAATATCTTATATAAAATAAAAGGCTCTCAGAGCTATTTGCTTTATAAGCACAGCTTGAGAGCCTTTTTGTTTATTGAAGTTTTTCTACTAAAATTTTGATTTCATGACCATTTAGGTCTTGAGCTTTTTCATCTAAGTTTGAAAATTCGATTTTTTCTGCCAAACATTCTTTTTTGATGTAGTCTTTTTCTTTTTCCAAAGCTTTCTTGACTTCTTTGTCTGTTTCGTAGAATATGTTGATATTGTCCAAAACATCAAAATCATGCGCTTTACGCATTTGTTGAATCTTGGATATGAATTCTCTTACATAGCCCTCTTCTATCAAAGCTTCATCCAAGGTCTTATCTAAAATTACAAAGACGTTGTTTTCCATCATTACATCAAAGCCTTCCTTGGCTGTGATTGATACTAGTACATGGTCCTTATTGATCTTATAGACACCTTCTCCGATTTTTTCTTCTATAAATTCATTTTCTTCTAGTTGATCAAGTAGTGTTTTGGCATCTTTTTCTTGCAAAAATTTACCGAACGCTTTGATATCTTTACCCATTTCTGGGCCTGCCAACTTAAAGTTTGGTTTTAAGGAAAAGTCCATAAATTGAGATAAGTCATCTTCAAAGGCCACTTCTTTGACATTTAGTTCTTCCATGATGAGGCCATCCAAGCCGGCTAGGATTTGCTTGTACTTTCCGTCTATTAAGACTTCTCTTAGAGGTTGACGAACCTTTATCTTGGCATTTTCTCTAGATGCCCTTCCAAGAGTGACAAGCTTTCTTACAAGATCCATCCTCTTTTCTAGTTTGTCATCTATTAGACCTTTGTCATAACTTGGATATTCTTCTAAGTGAACGCTAGTTCCGTCTGTAAGTTTTTGGAAGAGTTCTTCTGATATGAAAGGAACTACTGGAGCTATCATCTTAGTTAAATCTAAAAGCACCTCATAGGTAGTGTTGTAGACGCTCATCTTATCCTCATCTTGTTCGGTCTTCCAGAATCTTCTTCTATTTCTTCTTATATACCAGTTGGAGAGATCTTCTATTACAAAATCTTGAATTTCTCTTACAACTTTTGTGTATTCAAACACTTCCATGTCAGCTTCGACATTCTTTTTTAGGTTGTTAAATTTAGATAGCAACCACTTGTCGATTTCATCTCTTTTTTCATAAGGCACTTTGAATTCTCTGGGGTCTATGTTGTCAGTTCCTGTGTAGAGAGAGAAGAAGTTGTAGATGTTTCTAAGAGATCTAAAGAACTTGGATTCTATTTCTCTAAGTCCATCTTCATCAAACTTTGTCGGTGTCCAAGCAGGAGAAACATACATCAAGTACCAACGCACAACGTCTGCTCCATATCTTTCAAATAGATCCTTGGGGCTTACAGTATTGCCTCTGGTCTTGGACATCTTCTTGCCGTACTTATCCAAGATTAGGTCATTTACCAAAACATTTTTATAGGGGGCTTTCTTCTTTACATAGGATGCAATAGCTATAAGAGAATAGAACCAGCCCCTTGTTTGGTCTATACCTTCATTTATAAAGTCTGCCGGGAAAAGGCTGTCGAAATTTTCCTTGTTTTCAAAAGGATAGTGCCATTGAGCAAAAGGCATAGCACCAGAATCAAACCAGACGTCTATTACATCTTTTTCCCTTGTCATCACTTCTCCGCACTTGTCGCATCTAATGTGAACATTGTCAACATAAGGTCTGTGAAGTTCTATATTTTCGTCTATATCTTCTATGGCTCTTTCTTTTAATTCTTTTCTAGAGCCTATACTTGTGGTGTGACCACATGAACATTTCCAGATTGGAAGAGGTGTGCCCCAATATCTCGATCTAGAAATTGCCCAATCGTTTAAGTTTTCTAGCCAATTTCCAAATCTCTTTTCACCGACATAAGACGGGAACCAGTTGACTTCTTTATTATAGGAAACCATCTTGTCCTTATACTTGGTAACTTCTATATACCATGATGGGTGAGCGTAATATATTAGTGGAGTGTGGCAACGCCAGCAATGAGGATAATTGTGTAAAAACTTTTGAGAAGAAAATAAGAGATTATTTTCTTTCAAATACATTATTACATCCATATCAGCATCAATTACAAATTTGCCCTTCCAAGGAGTGTCTGTGTACTTTCCTTGCTCATCTACTGGATTTAGAACTGGAAGTTTGTATTTCCTTCCCAAATTGTAGTCATCTTCCCCAAAGGCTGGAGCTGTATGAACTATTCCAGTACCGTCTTCTGTACTTACATAGTCTGCCAAGGTCAAATAAAAGGCCTTCTTGTCAGGCTTTAAAAATGGCATGAGTTGTTCATACTCTACAAATTCTAAATCCTTACCCTTCATTTCTTCTACAATTTCATAGTCCATATCTCCCAAGACCTTGGGTGCTAGAGCCTTGGCAAGATAGTAATATTCTACATGGTCTTCGCAGCATCCATGTTTAACTTTTACATAGTCTATTTCTGGTCCAACAGTAAGAGCAACATTTGATGCAAGAGTCCAAGGAGTAGTGGTCCATGCTAAAAAGTATTCATTTTCGCTGTCTTTCTTTTTAAATTTTACTGTTACAGTAGTAGTTTTTATTTCTTCATAACCTTGAGCCACTTCATGTGAAGCTAAGCCAGTTCCACATCTAGGACAATAAGGCAAAATTTTGTGGCCTTCATAGATTAGACCATCTTTAAACATTTGATCCAAAATCCACCAAATGCTTTCGATGTAGTCATTATTCAAGGTGATGTATGGATTGTCCAAGTCAATCAGATAACCCATTCTTCTTGTCATTTCTCGCCACTCTTTTTCGTATTCAAAGACAGATTCCTTGCATTGTTTGTTGAATTTTTCAACTCCATATTTTTCTATGGCCTGCTTGCTATCCAAGCCGAGTTTCTTTTCAACTTCAATTTCTACAGGAAGGCCATGGGTATCCCAGCCAGCTTTTCTCTTTACTTGATAACCCTTCATGGTCTTAAATCTGCATGTCATATCCTTTAAAGTCCTTGCCATGACATGGTGGATGCCCGGCTTTCCATTGGCAGTAGGCGGGCCTTCATAAAAGACAAATTGTTCCTTGCCCTCTCTTTCACTTATAGATTTGTGGAGCAGGTCAATCTTGTCCCAATAATCTGCAATTTTGTTTTCTCTGATGCTGACTTTCTCCGTAGATAAATTCTCAAATTTGCTCATTCTTTCCTCCTAATAAAAAATCCCTTAGGCATAAGCCCAAGGGACGATTGTATCGTGGTACCACCCAAGTTCCGAATTTCTTCGCTCGAAAGACTATAAGGCGTCACCCCATGGCATTACCCATGACAAAGAAAGTGATCCGAAGCAAGCTTTACTTTGAGTTTTCACCAACCACTCTATCTCTTTTAGTAAAAGTAATCGCTTCCGTCTTTCTGTAAGTCCTATATAAAATCAATTATTTTGGCATCTGAAAATTGTTCTATTATCAAACTTTGTATTGATGCCAACTTGTTGTGAAATTTACAGTCTCTACCGTTTTGCTTATTTTTTCTCAAGCAGTCCGGATTCTCACCATCTAAACAATTGTTCACTATAATAGGTCCATCAACAGCCAAAATAATATCATAAAGACTTATATCCTGGCTTGACATTTTAAGTTTGTATCCGCCCCTGGCACCCCTTATAGAGTCAGTTATTCCGGCTTGATTTAATTTCCTCAAAATTCTCAAGGTAAATCTCAAAGGAACCTCCTCCTCATCTGCAATTTGAGGAGCTGCAACTACATTATTTTTAGACCGCGCCAGATTTGAAACTATTCTAAAAGCATAATCAACTTCTCTGGTTATTCGCACTTTTTCACCTACCCATTTTATTATAATATTTTTTCTTAGTCAAATGTTCTCTTGCTCAGTTTATAAACTAGGGAATCTTTATCCAAAATTACATCATCTTTTGTCAGAACAGTCCCCTTTTTTATATCCCTCTTAGCATAAGTTTTTTCATTTATAAGTCCTATTGGAACATAGGAGTTTTCTTTTGCAAGCTCATATTTTTCAAGACTACCATAAATGGATCTGCCTCCTATGCCTTCAATAAGTTCAGATTTTTTTATGTCCTTCTTGGCTATGCAAACCGTTTCTGCTATCGGCTCATCTGCTATCGGTTCTATGGAGGCCTGTCTTAAAACAACGGCCTTGGCAATAGAAACCGGTGTCTCGATGCTTGTTAAATGATAGGGGCGATATAGGACATAGTTAGGGCCCTTGCCCATTTGCAAATATCTCATTTCCCTGTCTATAACTTTATTCTTAGCCCTCACAATGGCAAAGACTCCAGGAGCAATTCCCCTTACAAAATCTACGACCTTATAAGAATTTAAAATTCCTCCTTCCTCCTTCAAGCACATCTTATCGCACAAATCTTCTATACCCGATTCAATATTATGGCATCCCAACTTATCAGGCAAAAATCCAGTCGCATTTGCAATCGCATTTAATTCGATCATGGTATTAGTTCCATCTACAAAAGATGTAAGCATCCTTGCCGACAAGCCCTTAGACTCGGCTTCAGCTTTTAAATCTTCTGGTGTAACATCGACTTTTAGTGGATTGTTCTTTCCTTTTCCAAGAGCCAAAACTTCAAATCCGACAAACTTGGCAAAGTCATAAATCTCATTTATAGCTCCCGGCTCATCTCCATAAGAGCCAGAATACACAAGTCCTTTTTCTTCGGCTCTTCTTTTTAATTCATGGCCTACGATTACATCCATCTCTACGTTTAGACTCACTATATCCTTGCAAGCTTCAATTGCCAAAAGACTCATTTGAGCTCCAGCTTCCACATTTCCTGTGCAATCAACAAGAACATGAACACTAGAAAGACTTGCAGCTATTTCCACCTTGTCGGTTCCCACTATGAAGCCATCTTTTTGAGCTCTTTCAGCTTCGTCTTTACTTTTGCAAATCTTGTAATTTTTTATTTTCAAAGATTCAAATACTTCAATTACCGACTCTATTCTTCTAGAGCACAAGCAAGACGGGTTAAAATTTTCTAAATCTAAAATCTGAGCAAAAAGTGATCTGCCCATCATGCCTGCTCCCACTATGGAAACATTTATAATTCCAAATTTTTTCAACTCTTTATTCAAAAAATTCATATATCCTCCTCGGATAAAGACTTCGCTGCCAGAGCAGCTGATGAAAACGCCCACTGGATATTGTATCCTCCGCAATCTCCATCCACATCCAAGACCTCACCAATCACATAAAGTCCCTTTACCAATTTCGATTGCATATTGCTCTTATCAATATCCTCAGTAGCTATGCCTCCGCAAGTTATCTGTGACTGGCCAAAAGAATTTAGTCCGACAACATCAAAAGTGTACTTGCAAAGTGTTTCTATAATTTTATCATTAAATTGCTTACTTGAAAAATGCATTTTTTTCAAAGTTTCCTTTACAAGCTTTATAAATTTTTTGTCTATGAAGGCCTCTAAAATCTCATCTAGATTGAATCTATTGCTGTCTAGAGAATTTCTCAAAAGTTCTAAAGTTTTGTCATCCAAATTATTTATAAGAGGCATCTCTATTTTGAGTTTTTCCTTTAATATTCTTTCTCCTACTTTTCTTGAAATATCTAATATAGGTGGTCCAGAAATTCCATAGTCAGTAAAGAGCAAATCCCCTTCTTTTTCAGCTAACAAATTCTCGTTTGCCAAAAGTCTGACCCGACCTTGGACCTTAGTTCCCGATATGTGTTTTAAATATGGACAATCAAGCTTTATTTGAACAAGCCCCGGAAAACAATCCGTAACCCTATGGCCAAAATCTTTTAAAATTTTATATCCGTTGCCATCAGAGCCGGACTGGGGCATGCTCATTCCTCCACAAGCAAAGACCACCCTATCTACATAGTAAGGCTCTCTATCCTTAAAAAACAACAAAAAGCCCTTGCCCTTTCTTTTTATTTGTTTTAAGTAGTGGTCAGTTTTAATTTCTACACCCTTTTTTTCTAAAAGTCTCAAAAAAATATTTAAAAGAGTCGACGCTTTCAAGGTTCTAGGATAAATCTTGCCCCTCTCAAGCTCGAGTGATGAAAGGGCTGCCTCTTTCTTAAAATATTCTATGAGAGCCTCGTTGTCAAAATATTCCAAGGCAGGCTCCACAAACCCTTCCTGCTCACCATGATAGTGCTTGGCTTTTATATCTACATTTGTATAGTTGCAACGTCCATTGCCTGTTGCAAGAAGTTTTTTGCCTATCCTGTCATTTCTCTCAAACATTATTAGCTTGTGGTTTTTTATTTGCAGGGCAGCCATAATGCCGGCAGGCCCGCCTCCTATAATTCCAATTAGCATACTATTACCTTCTCTTTTTTCATATTCTAAATTATAACAAGAAAATCTTATTTGTCCCAATGTTTAACTATTCTAGCATTTGATGTAATATTATTACAAAAGGAGGAAAAGATGAACAGCATAAGTAAAAGATTTATAAATTACGTAAAATTTGACACTCAATCAGATCCTAAAAGTGACACTTGTCCCTCGACAGAAAAGCAAAAAGATTTGGGGAATTTTTTGCTAAAAGAACTCCATGAGCTGGGACTTGAAAATGCCTATATGGATAAAAATGGCTATGTCTATGCCCACTTGGAAAAAAATTGCGAAGAGGATATACCCGCAATAGGTTTTATAGCTCATATGGATACAGCGCCCGATTTTTCTGGCACAAATGTAAATCCTCAAGTCTTCACCTATAAAGGAGGAGATATCGAGCTAAAATCAGAAAGAATAATCAAAAGAGATGATTTCCCCTTCTTAGATGATCTAGTAGGTCAAGAGATAATTACAAGCGATGGCAACACCCTCTTAGGAGCCGACGATAAGGCTGGTATAGCGATTATATTAGAAGCTCTTAGTGAAATTGTAAAAGACCAAGAATTTAAGCATGGGAAGATTTGCATAGCCTTTACTCCTGATGAAGAAATCGGCAGAGGCGCCGATCTTTTTGATGTGGATGGCTTTGGGGCAGATTTTGCCTATACCTTTGATGGAGGTCCCCTAGGCGAATTGGAATTTGAAAATTTTAACGGGGCTGCTGTAAGAGTTGAAATTGACGGAGTAAACATCCACCCCGGATCTGCCAAGGACATCATGGTAAATTCTCTTCTTATCGCATCAGAATTTATAGAAAATCTACCAAAAGACCAAAGGCCCTCAACAACTGAAGGCTACGAAGGCTTCTACCACGTTTTAGAAGTCTCTGGCACTGTTGAAAAAACTTGCATTGAGCTTATAATAAGAGACCACGACAGAAAAAAATTCGAAGCCAAAAAGTGCTTCATAAAAGATTTGACAGACAAGTTGAATAAAAAATACAAAAATCTCATAAAGACAAGTATCAAAGATTCCTACTACAATATGCGAGAAATTATAGAAAAAAATATCCATATTGTAGAGCTTGCCAAAAAATCCATGCAAGATATAGGTATAAGACCTTTGGTCACAGCCATCAGAGGTGGTACTGACGGAGCAAGTCTTTCATTTAAGGGTCTGCCCTGTCCAAACCTCTTCACAGGCGGCTATAACTACCATGGTCCCTATGAGCTTATCCCAACCGAATCCATGCAAAAAGGCAAGGAGCTTATGATTAAAATTTTAGAAAATGCGAGGAAAGTGAATTGAAAACAGATATAGAAAGAATTTTGCAGCACTTTAAAAATATTTCCGACATACCCAGAGGATCTGGAAATGAAGAAAAAATTTCCAATTACTTGAAAGCTTTTGGCGAAAATTTAGGTCTTGAAGTAGTCCAAGACGATGTCATGAATATAATTATAAGAAAACAGGCTTCTAAGGGATATGAAAACTCAGACCCAGTTTGCATCCAAGGTCATATGGATATGGTCTGCGAAAAAACTTCCGACTCTTGCCACGACTTTTTAAAAGATCCCATAAAAAATATACTGGATAAGGACTTAGTCCATGCCGATAAAACAACCCTAGGAGCTGACAATGGCATAGCCCTTGCAATGGCAATGACAATTCTAGAAGATAAGAGCCTAGACCATCCTGCCTTGGAATGTCTTTTCACAGTCGAAGAAGAAACGAGCATGAAGGGTGCCAACAACTTAAAGTCATCCGATTTGAAGGCTAAATTTCTTTTAAATATCGATTCTGAAGACGAAGGTGAACTCACTCTCGGAAGTGCTGGAGGCAAACTTTACAAGGCTGAATTTAAAAGCACCTTTGAAAATTTAAGCAATGAAAGTGCCTATAAAATTTCTCTAAAGGGACTTTTGGGCGGACATTCTGGCGTTGAAATTGACAAACCAAGAGGAAATGCCATCAAAATTTTAGCCAAGCTTGCTTGTGAATTGGATGATATAAGAATCTGTGACTTTTCAGCAGGCACAAAGCAAAATGCCATACCAAATACCGGCTATATAACACTTGCAAGCAAAAAAGAAGGCTTTCTTGCAGAAATCGAAGCCGGCATAAATAAAATTAAAGGCGAATTTAAAAATCTTGATGGAGAACTAATTTTTAATATCGAAGCAAGTTCAGAAAAGACTGCCCTCACAAAAGAAGAATCTAAAAGGCTTTTGGGATATCTTTTAGACTTATACACCGGGCTTTACTCCAAGATGCAAGAAGGATTCTTGGAATGTTCCTGCAACCTTGCAATCATAAGAAAAACTGACCAAGGATTTAAAATTTTGAATTTGGAAAGATCTGCAAAACTAGATAAGCTAAAAGAACTAGACGACAAATTAAATAAAACTTCTGAAAAATATTCAGTATCTTTTGTCTGGGAGGGCGATTACCCGACTTGGGAATACAATAGAAATTCCCGTCTAAAAGATCTAGCCATGAATTTATATAAAGAAGAAACTAAAAAAGACATGAAAATTTCCATAACCCATGGTGGACTAGAATGTGGCGTATTTTCACAAACCTTCCCCCATATGGATATCATCTCCTTTGGACCAAATATAAGACACGCTCACACGCCCAAGGAATACATGGAAGTCTCCTCTGTAGAAAGAGTCTATGACTACACTAAAAAACTTCTTCAAAGACTCAAATAATAATTAAAAAATTCACCTAACAATACAAAAAGGCTCTGACATCTCTGTCAAAGCCTTTTTTATAATCCCATAAAAATTTTTATATAAAATTATAATCTTATGGGAAAGTTATTAAATTTTTAATTTCATCATGCCAAAAGTTTTATCAAGAAAGGCAAGATTAAAACTGAAACAAAGCCTGCCAAAGCTATCGAAAGACCGCTCATAGCGCCTTGTACTTCTCCCATTTGAATGGCCCTTGATGTGCCAGCAGCATGGGATGCAGTTCCTATTCCCACTCCTTGAGCAACTGGATCCTTTACTCTTAAAATCTTCATTACACTCGGAGCTATGACAGCCCCGCCGATTCCAGAAACAACCATGCAAACCACAGTTACAGCTTGGATGCCACCATACTCAGCAGAAATCGCAACTCCGATTGCAGTTGTCAAAGACTTTGGCACTATGGATATAGTTATAACTTGATCGAGTCCCAATAATTTACTCAAAACAAAAACACTTACTACAGAAGTCAAAACCCCTGATATGACTCCCGCCATAACCGGCACAATATTTTTTATAAATAAGTTAAAATTTTTGTACAAATTTATAATCAAGGCAACTGTTGCAGGCGCAATTAAAAAAGTTATGTATGAGCCCCCAACATTAAAATCCTCGTAGGGTATCTTGGTCACTTTCAAGAAAATTATAGTTAGTATCATGCCCATCAAAAGTGGATTTGTAAGAGGTGATTTAACCCTCTTGTTTATTTGAATCCCAATCATGTACATAATAAGAGCAAGCAGAATGCCAAACACAGGCATTTTTATAAGATCAGCCATTTTTTGCCCCCCTTAATTTCTGAACAAGTTCTACTACCTTTGCAGAAACCCCCATGGTTATAAATAGAGAAACTATAGTTATAATTAATATTTTTGGCAGATGCTCGCCCAAAATATCCATAGAATTCATAAGAGAAGCAGCTATTGGAACAAATAAAAAAGCTAAGTTTTCTAAAAGCAAATGAGCAGCCGACTCCACATCATCTAATTTCACAATCTTTGCAAGCATTAGAACCAACAAAATAAACATCCCATATATAACACCCGGGATGGGAAAATCAATTAATTTTCTGCAGACATCTCCAAGAAATAGGCACAAAAATATTATCGTCAAACCCTTTAAATTTTTCATATCCATTCCTCCAAAACAAGTCTGGGGGATCGCTCCCCCTAAAACTCATATTACTTTACCAGGATTCAAAATTCCGTTAGGGTCAAATGCCTTTTTAATTCTTCTCATTAATTCAATTTTGTCTTTTCCTTCGTATTCTTCAAGGAACTTCTTCTTGCCTGAACCAACTCCATGTTCACCAGAAAGGACTCCGCCAACAGCATAAGCCTTGGTGTAAAGAGTATACATCCATTCATCTACTTGCTTTTTAAATTCATCTTCTGCCATGTCGTTAGAAACTGCAAATACGTGGATATTACCATCTCCGCAATGGCCTACATATTGAACATAGAAATCATATTTCTTTGCAGATTCTTTAACTGTGTCCATAAATTCAGGTATTTTTGAAATTGGAACAGCAACGTCACATTCATCAAGCAATTTGAATTGTTGAACAAGTGCTTCATACATAGCAGCTCTGGCAGCCCATGCTTGAGCCTTTTTATCAGGTGTATCAGCTATAAATGCATCTAGACCTTCATTTTCCATCAAAACTTCTGCTGTCTTTTCAGCAATTTCCATGAGCTCATCTTCATTGTTGCCGTCAAATCTTATAAGCAAATAAGCGCCTATATCTTGTCCGTCAATACTGTGTTGGAAAGTAGTCCTTCCAAGGTATTCTTCGCTAAATAAAACCATATCAATTGGCAAAAATTCACATGATTGAGGATGGATGTGAGCCATGAAAATCTTAGGCACTGCTGCTGCAGCATCGTCTAAAGTTTTAAAAGGAACAACCAAAGATAAATCATATGGTGGCACTGGCAAAATCTTTAATGTAAGTTTAGTTATTATTCCCAAAGTACCTTCTGAACCTACGATTAGTTCCTTGATATTATAGCCTGAAGATGTCTTTCTGGTGTGACCGCCAAATTCCATAATTTCACCTGTTGGCAGAACCATCTCGATACTTTGAACAGCATCACGAGTAGTACCATATTTTACAGCTCTCATACCACCAGCATTTGTCGAAACATTGCCACCCAAGGTTGCATATCTTTCGCCAGGATCAGGTGCATAGAAAAATCCTCTTTTCCTTGCATCTTGATCCAAATCTTCCAAAAGCACTCCTGGCTCAACTGTAACCAAGAAATTATCCAAATCATAACTTAAAATTTTGTTGAAAGTTTGCATATTGAGCATAACACCGCCGCTATGTGCTACTGCTGCGCCTACGATACCTGATCCAGCTCCTCTTGCTAATACTGGAACCTTATACTCATTACAAATTTTCATTATTGCTGAAACTTCTTCAGCACTATGTACATCTACTACCACATCCGGTTTTGCTGTACCATAAATCGGCATTTCATCTCTGAAATAGTCAGGATTTATAGTTTCCCCAAAATATACTTTACCGGAAACAACTTCTTGAATCTTAGCAACGACTTCTTCATTTACCTTGTTTAACATTTTTTCCCTCCTAGATTTGTCAACAAATGAAACAATCTTGCATAGAACAAATCTTCCCCTAAATAAAATCCAAAAACAATTTTAGCAAAAACAGTTTAGTAAAATTTAGGCGCCAAAATTATCTTTGTTTTTACAAGTTAGAAAATATGCTCATATATATTAAAATGCTCAAAATTTTAAGCAATTTAATCCCCAAATTTATGCTATATATTCAAATATCAAGCTGCATTTATAAAATTATGAAAACGTATTTATATCTATACATATTATATTTCTATGATTTTGAAAAGTAAAGACATCAAATTAATTAAAAAAAGCTAGACAAAGATAAAAAATATCTACATCTAGCCTTTTTAAACGTATAAATATCTTTAAAATTTTTTTGCAAACATTTCCCTGCTTAAAATGCAATCTTAAAATAAAGAGCAATAAAGCAAAGGATTATGGCAGCGGGTACATATACATATTTTCCCAAATAGTACCAAAAATTCCCTGCTCTTTTTTTAGCTCCGGTGTTTATTTCCTCCAAGAGATCTTGCTTTTTCATTATCCAGAAAAATGAAAAAGCGCCAAAACTTGCTCCCAAAGGAATTATATAAATAGAAACTAGATCCATCCAAGGTCCCCAGCCTCCCATTATTGCACCGGCTACGCCTCCTATTGGTTCCATAAATAGACCCGGCAAAAAGGTTATAAGTCCAATAAGAACAAGAGCCCTGGGCCTAGTAAGTCCTTTGAAATTATGAATCAAGGACTCGCAAACTACCTCAAACATATTTTGTAGGGAAGATATCCCCCCAAAAAGCACAGCCAAGTACAAAAATATGGCAAAGATTCTGCCCCCTTCTATACTTTTCAAGATATTCGGCAAAGTTACAAATAAAAGTCCTGGCCCCCCTTGAGGATTTTCAGAAAATGAAAACAAGGCTGGTATCATGACAAGAGCAGCGACCATGGCAGCAAGAGTGTCAAAAAAAGCTGTCTTTTTAGCTCCCGAGACTATATCTTCGTTTTTGGGCAAGTATGCCCCGCAAACTATCATCCCCGAGCCCGTTATGGACAAGGAGAAAAAGGCCTGACCCATGGCTCTTACCCATACATTTGGCTCTTTTAAAAGACTAAAATCTGGTTTAAACATATGAGCATAACCTGCGATAGCTCCCGGTAAAAAGTAAACTCTAATAGCTAAAATTACGAATAAAATAAAAAATAAGGGCATCATAATTTTGTTGGCCTTTTCTATGGAAGTCGCCCCCTTAAAGCAAGTCAAAAGAGTGATGGCTATAACCAAAAAATGATAGCTAATAACCGAAAAATTATTTTGCGAAAATGATGCGAACCAATCTTCGGGCACAACTTGGAAAAGACTTCCGGTCAAGGCTTGCCACAAGGACTTAAACACATAGGAAATTATTACAGCATATCCTATGGCAATGCACAAAGACCCTAAAAGCGGCAAAAATCCAAGTGCCTTTCCGAATTTTCCAAGGCCTCTTTGACCCCAAACTTTTTCATAAGCACCCAAGGTGCCAGTCGATGCAAATCTACCTGCAGCATATTCAGAAGAAAGACCCACATAAGAAAAAAGCGAAATAAACAACAAATATACAATTATAAAGGCACCCCCGCCATTTTGAGTCATTATATATGGAAAGCCCCACACATTTGCCATGCCCACAGCAGATCCTACCGTAGTAAGTATAAAACCCCACTTTGATTTAAACAAATTCTTCTTCATCCATATCCTCCACAGTAAAATAATGTTCTCTGTATTTTATTACATTAAACCCATGAAGTAAAGTATTTTTTGTAAAACTTACTCAAGTCTTAAAATAAAAAAATCCACCGAAGCAAATCGGTGGATAGTCTAACTTATTTTAAGCCTTCGTAGAGAGTCCCCTCCATACTGTCTATATATCTTTGAGCGTTTATTGCGGCAATAGCTCCATCTCCTGCGGCAGTAACCACTTGGCGAACAGTCTTTTTTCTTACATCGCCCACTGCATAAACCCCATCTATATTTGTCCTCATCTCATCATCAGTTACTATATAGCCCTTGTCTAGCTTGAGCTTTCCTTCCACAAGCTTTGTTTGGGCTACATTTCCAATAAAGACAAAAACTCCAAAAGGTTCTTCCTTGCCAGAAATATGAGTTACTTCTCCAGTCTTTAAATTTTTGAGTACAAGTTCATCTACAATCTTGTCGCCCCTTATTTCTTCAACAACACTGTCCCAAATGAACTTGATATTAGCTGTATTTTTGGCCCTATCTTGCAAGTCCTTAGAAGCCCTTAGCTCATCTCTTCTATGCACGATGTAGACCTCTTTTGCAAACTTGGCTATAAAAAGCGCCTCATCAACTGCAGAATCTCCTCCGCCAATTACATAGACAGGCAAATCTTGGTAGAAGGCAGCATCACAAGTCGCACAATAAGAAATTCCCCTTCCCTTGAATTCCTTTTCTCCAGCAACACCCATTTGTCTTGGCTCAGCTCCACTTGCAATAATTATCGTCTTAGTTTCAAAAGTCTCCCCATCAGTCATGACTTTCTTAACCTTGCCATCCAAATCTACCTGCTCCACAGTAGCATATTCAAACTCCGCTCCAAATTTCACAGCCTGATCCTTCATGACACTTCCAAGGCTCATGCCGTCTATAAATTCAATGCCCGGATAATTTTCAACTTCAGCAGTCCCGGAAATTTGTCCTCCTTCGACAGCCTTTTCCAAAACTAAGGTCTTGAGTTTTGCCCTTGACGCATACATGGCGGCTGTTAGTCCACCAGGCCCTGCTCCAATTATAATTAAATCGTACATGTATTCCTCCTATGAAAATATAAGTAATAAAATAATCTGCTTGCTTTAATACTTTTATTATTACCCTTACAAAAATTTTAAAAACAATTTTCTAATTGAGTTATAGATGATATCATAAATTAAGGAGGAAGTATGAAAAAATTAATTAGATTTATATATGTAAGCCTGTTAGCAATTTTTATTTTTATGAGCCCAGCCTATTGCCTCAGCTTAGAAAATTGGGACTCCAAAATAAGCCTAGATAGGTCTGGCACCCTTCATGTGATAGAAAGTATAGACTATGATCCCAAAGGCTATTTAAACGGTGTTTTTAGGACTCTAAATGTCAATCCTAAGGAGGAGTTTGACCTCGTATCTATAAGTGTAGACGGAAAAGAAATAAGCCTTGCAGACAAGCCCAAAAAAGGCGACAAGGACGTATTTTCTCTAAGTAAAGATGACAAGCAAATAAAAATTAAAGTTTTCAAACCGGGCAAAAATACCTTTCAAGTAAAATATGATTACAAAATTAAAAACACCATCAACACTGGCAAAGACTTTGATTTTTTAAAATACAGAGTTTATGACAAGACCAAGGATAAAGTAAAAAATTTCAGCTGTGAAATTCATCTAGAAGGTCTTGATAAAAAGGTAGAGACCCTTTCAAATTTCGATTTCAAATCAGAAAATGACTTGAGCTTTTCGACAAGAGAAGCAGACAAAAACAAGGCTCTGGAATTTTCTTTAATCTTTCCTAAATCATCCTTTACAACTTATAAAAATCACTACGACTTAGAAAAACAAGACTATATCAAGTCCTATAAGGAAGAACTTGAAAAAAATATAAAAAAAGATGAGGAAAGAAAAATCATCTTGACCTACGGCATCCAGGGTCTTCTCGCTCTTTTATTGCTCCTTTTTCTTTTCAGATACAAGAAAATCAAAAAAAAGGCCCAAGCATCCAGCAAAAAACTCGGCCACCTCATGCCCCTATCCCCCTGCTTGGCAAGCTTTTTGACCCAGGGTTCTGCCTATGCCAACCCCGCCCTTTTTGCAAGCCTTTTAGACTTGGAAAGGCGTGGCTTTATCAAAATTTATGAAGAAGATTATATCACAGCCAAAAGCCATAAAAAGAAAAAAAATTACATCTTCAAAAAAATCAAAGACGATGGCATCTCCAAGAACGAGAAAAAACTTTTTGAAATACTCTTTGAAAATTCCGATGTGTTTGAAAGCAAAAATATAAACTCAGAAAGAGCTCAAAGCCCCGATAGCTTTTACTCGAAAATGACAACATGGATAAAATCAGTTAATGAGGAGTTGACAGATCTTGGCCTAAAACCAGAAGGCTCATCCCACTACATCTACGCTGTCCTTAGCATATTTGTTGCAATCGCAGCCATAACAAACACCGGATTTTCAATATCAATAGCATCCTATAAGGCTCTGCCTTCTAGCATCTTTCTCTTTGTCTTGGCCCTTTATCTCGCATATAACTTTTTGTCAATCAACACACCTCTCGGCTATGAACAGTTAGACTATTGGAGTAAGCTTGCAAAGGCCCTAAAGCAAACAGCTAAGGCCGAAAGCGAGATAGACTTAATAAAAAGCCACAAGGAAGAAATGTTACTTTATAGAATCGCCCTTGGTATGGACTATGATTCCAACCTAAAATTTGCAGAAGCTCAAGCTATAAATACTTCAAGCTTTTTGCCCCTCTATTGGATAGTAACTAGCAAGAGAAATTCTCTCATGCAAGAAAGCATCTCTAGAAGCTTCACAGGCTCAGACTCAATAAGCGGCGCAGGCTTTTCACCTTCTAGCTCCTCAGGCGGAAGTGCAACAGGTGGCGGCTCTACTGGTGGTTTTTGATAAGTTAATCCAGTATATTTATTACTTTTAAATATCTAAATACAAAAAACTGTTGGATTTTATTTCCAACAGTTTTTTTGTAAGCCCCTCGGCTCGTATTTAGTTTTAAGCTAAGCCTATCTGTCTATATTAGATATTAGAGCATATCCTTCTAGATCGTATAGATAGGAGTAGGATGTGCTTGCTACAAGTATTTCAAAGTAAGCCCAATGGCTTTCTTTTAAGTCTGTGAAGCCTTTTATTTCACTCTTTACTTTTCCTAAGCTATTTTCCTTAACTTTTCTTTTGTCGAAGTGATTTAAGATTTTTACTGCTTCTGCTCTTGTTATGGCTGCATCTGGTCTAAAGCTTCCGTCTGGGTAGCCTTTGATGTGGCCGTTTGCATAGGCTCTTTCTATGGCTTCTTGATACTTGTGTCCTCTTATGTCTTTCATGTTAGTTGTTTTTTTGTTGTCTTTGTCTAGATAGAAGAGGGCTCTTGCGAATTCTGCTCTTGTTATGGCTTCGTCTGGTCTGAAGTTTCCATTTTCGTCTGTTTCCATGAGGTTTTTCTTTATCATGGCGTTTATCGCTGAGTTGTACCATGCATCTTTGGTGTCTTTTAGACCTGGGTTTTTGCTATTGCTTAGGTCTAGTCCTGCTAGTTTTGCTATCATTGAGGCTGCTTCTGCTCTTGTTATTTTTCCATTTGGTCTGAAGCTTCCGTCTGGATATCCTTTGATGTAGGCTTCTTTGTGTCTTAATTCGACCTTCTTTTCTTCTGTCTTTTCTACTTTCTTTTCTTCTTCTTTTGCCGGTCTTATTATTATGCCAAATTGAAGTTGTCTTGAGTAGCTATTGTTTACAGAGTTTTCTTGTGCGTTTTGATTTCTTCCTGAAGCTTCTGCTACAATGTTTGTTATTTCGTTTTCGTTTCTCGCATTGTCTATGTTTCTTTCTGCTTCTTGTCTTTGTTCTGGACTTAGGTTGTTGAGGTCTGAGATTTTTTTCTTGGCGTTTTCTTTTTGTGCTTCTAGAACTATGCCATCTACTTGTGCCTTGTCTGCTGCCCCGTCTACTCTTCTTTCGTAGTCATCTTTTTTGTTTTGGTCTAGCTTGTCTAGGGCTTCTATTTTTCGTTTTGCTTCGTCTTTGTATTCTATTAGACTTTTTCTTTCAGTTTGCTTTGTATTGGCATCTTCTACTGCTGCATTTATTGCATTTTCATCTTGAGCTTGATTTATTGCTTCATCTGCTGCTTGACGTTCTCCGTCTTCTAGCTTGTCCATAGCGGCTATTTTCTTTTTAGCATTTTCTTTTTGAGCGTCTAGAACTGCACTATTGATGTCGTTTTCGTTTTGCGCCCCTTCTATTCTTGTTATGAAGGGTGATTTTTCATCTTGGTTTAACTCTTTTAGTGCTTCTACCTTAGCCTTTGCTGCTTCTTTAGATCTTTCTAGTTGTTCCTTTTTTTGGTTTTCTTGGTCTAGGCGTTCTTTAGCTTGTCTTACTTGACCTAAACGTCCTTCTAGCTCAGCTTTCTTGCCTGTGTCTGTTACCTTGTCTACCTTTTCTTGAGCAGCTTGTATTTCTTCGCCTTTTACTGCTCCATTTTTGTCTTCAAGGTCTTTTACTGCTTTTTCTGCTATGATTTGATTTAGTTTTTCTTGAAGTTCTTGTTTTTTAGCAGGATCTGTAACTTGATTTATCTTTTCTTGAGCTTTACTTATGTTTTCGCCTGTGATGTCAGCTCCTGTTAGTCCGTCTAAGGCTCCTTGTGCTTCGCCTTGGGCGTCTTTTTCTTTTTTGTCTTTTACAACCTTATTCAAGCGGTTTTGATAGCCTTGTTTCTTTTCTTCTGTCTTTACCTTGTTGATTTTTCCTTGAGCATCTTGTATCGCTTCATTTGTAACATTGGCATCTGGTTTTTCAAGCTTTTGTAAGGCTTTTTCTGCTTCTAGTTGAGCCTTGGCTTCTTTTATTTGATCTAGTTGTCCTTGTAGTTCTTGTTTTGTAGTAGGATCTGTAACTTGATTTATCTTTTCTTGCGCATCATCTATTGCAGCATCGGTGACATTAGCATCTGGCTTTGATAGATCTCCTATGGCTTTTCTTGCTTCGGCTTCTTTTTTTGCTTTTTCTGCGTCTTTTGCTGCTTGGTCTGCTGCCTTCTTTGCTTCTTCTGCTTCTTTTGCTTTTCTTGCTGCGTCTTCTGCTTTTTGGTCTGCTTCTGTCTTTGCTTGGTCGGCAGTTTGTTTTGCAGTGTCTGCATCAGTTTTTGCTTGGTCTGCTGCAGTCTTTGCTTGATCTGCTGCTTGGGCCTTTGTTTTTGCGTCTTGATCTGTTGGATCTTTTTGCACTACTTGGTCTGCAGCTTCTTTTGCAGTCTTTGCTTTTTCTGCTGCTTCTTTTGCCTTATCTTGCGCTTCTTGTGCTGCTTTTTGGGCCTTTTCTGCTTCTTTTGCTGCTTGGTCTGCAGCTTCTTTTGCAGCGTCTGCTTTTTCTTTTGCTTCTTTTGCTTTTTTTGCTTTTTCTACTGGGTCTTGTTCTTGGTCTGCAGCTTCTTTTGCAGCCTTTGCTTCTTGTGCTTTTCTTGCTGCTTCTTCTGCTTTTGCGTCTGCTGCTGTCTTTGCTTGGTCAGCTGCATCTTTTGCAGTGCCTGCATCAGTTTTTGCTTTTTCTGCTGCAGTCTTTGCTTCTTCTGCTGTTTTCTTTGCTGCTGCTTTTTCTGCGTCTTTTGCTGCTTGGTCTGCTGCCTTCTTTGCTTCTTCTGCTTCCCCTGCTTTTCTTGCTGCGTCTTCTGCTTTTTGGTCTGCTTCTGTCTTTGCTTGGTCGGCAGTTTGTTTTGCAGTGTCTGCATCAGTTTTTGCTTGGTCTGCTGCCTTCTTTGCTTCTTCTGCTGCTTGGGCCTTTGTTTTTGCGTCTTGATCTGTTGGATCTTTTTGCACTACTTGGTCTGCAGCTTCTTTTGCAGCCTTTGCTTTGTCTGCTGCGTCTTTTGCCTTTTCTTGTGAGTCTTTTGCTTTTTCTGCAGCTTCTTTTGCAGCTTCTTTTGCCTTTTCGGCTGCTTCTTTTGCAGCGTCTGCTTTTTCTTTTGCTTCTTTTGCTTTTTTTGCTTTTTCTTGTGGGTCTTGTTCTTGGTCTGCAGCTTGTTTTGCTTGGTCTGCTTCTTGTGCTTTTGTGTCTGCGTCAGTTTTTGCTTGATCGGCAGTTTGTTTTGCTTGGTCTGCTGCCTTCTTTGCTTCGTCTGCTTTTTGTTTTGCTTGATCTGCTGCTTCTTTTGCTTCTTCTGCTGTCTTCTTTGCTGCTGCTTTTTCTGCGTCTTTTGCTGCTTGGTCTGCTGCCTTCTTTGCTTCTTCTGCTTCTTTTGCTTTTCTTGCTGCGTCTTCTGCTTTTTGGTCTGCTTCTGTCTTTGCTTGGTCGGCAGTTTGTTTTGCAGTGTCTGCATCAGTTTTTGCTTGGTCTGCTGCAGTCTTTGCTTGATCTGCTGCTTGGGCCTTTGTTTTTGCGTCTTGATCTGTTGGATCTTTTTGCACTACTTGGTCTGCAGCTTCTTTTGCAGTCTTTGCTTTTTCTGCTGCTTCTTTTGCCTTATCTTGCGCTTCTTGTGCTGCTTTTTGGGCCTTTTCTGCTTCTTTTGCTGCTTGGTCTGCAGCTTCTTTTGCAGCGTCTGCTTTTTCTTTTGCTTCTTTTGCTTTTTTTGCTTTTTCTACTGGGTCTTGTTCTTGGTCTGCAGCTTCTTTTGCAGCCTTTGCTTCTTGTGCTTTTCTTGCTGCTTCTTCTGCTTTTGCGTCTGCTGCTGTCTTCGCTTGGTCAGCTGCATCTTTTGCAGTGCCTGCATCAGTTTTTGCTTTTTCTGCTGCAGTCTTTGCTTCTTCTGCTGTTTTCTTTGCTGCTGCTAGATCTTTTGCTGCTTGGGCATCTTCTTCTGCTTGGGTTACTGCTTGATTGATGCCATTTTCATCGTTTGCAGCTTGTATTGCTTGATTTGCTTTGTCTTTTTTATCTGTTGGCAAACCATCTATTTCTGCCACTTTTTTCTTGGCATTTTCTTTTTGAGCTTCTAGAACTATCTTGCCTACATCATCAATTGTGCTTGCGGCTTTTACTCTTGTCTTGAAGCCATCTTTTTCTGCAGTGTCTAACTTTTCTAATTTGTTTATGGCTTTTTCTGCTTCGGTTTTTGCTTCGTTTAGTTTGTCAAGGTTTTCTTTAGCTTGTTTTACATCGTTTAGACGTCCTTCTAGCTCAGTTTTCTTGCCTGTGTCTGTTACATTATTTATTTTTTCTTTGGCTTTTGTTATTTCTCCGTCTGTTACGTTTCCTTTTTTGTCTTCAAGCTCTTTTACTGCTTTTTCTGCTATGATTTGATTTAGTTTTTCTTGAAGTTCTTTCTTTTTATCAAGATCTGTAACTTTATCTATTTCTTCTTGAGCCTTTTTGATGTTTTCGTCTGTGATGTCATCGCCTGTTAGTTTGTCCAGGGCTTTTTGAGCTTCGCCTTGGGCCTTATCTTCTTTTTCTTTTGCCTTTTTCGCTTCTTTTACTTGGTCTAGACGTCCTTCTAGGGCAGTTTTCTTGTTTGTGTCTGTTACCTTGTCTATTTTTTCTTGAGCAGCTTGTATTTCTTTGTCTGTTACTGCTCCTTTTTTGCCTTCAAGGGCGGTAACTGCTGCTTCTGCCACTTTTTCTTTTATGGTGTTTAGACGATCTGTTAGGCTTTGTTTCCAGTCTTGTTTTACTGTATTTATTAGACCTTCTGCATTGCTTATGTCGTCGTTAGTTACTCCTTCTATGCTCTTGCCTTCGATTTCTTTTAATTTATTGTCTGCCTTGATGTATTTGTCTACTTCTGCTAAGCGATTTTCTAGATCTGTTTTGGCTTGTCCATTTTCTAGAGCGTCTACTTTTGCCTTGGCTTGGTCGTATTTTTCTTGTGTCTTTGCTTGTTCTGCTGCTTCTACCAATGCTGTTGCTTCTGTTAGTTTTTCGTAGGCTGTTTTATTTGTTTTTATGGTGTTTAGACGTTCTGTTAGGCTTTGTTGCCAGTCTTGTTTTACTGCGTTTATTAGACCTTCTGCGCTGCTTATGTCGTCGTTACTTACTCCTGCTATGCTCTTGCCTTCGATTTCTTTTAATTTATTGTCTGCTTTGATGTATTTGTCTACTTCTGCTAGACGATTTTGTAATTTTGTTTTGTCTTGACCTTGTGTTAGGGCTTCGACTTTTGCCTTGGCTTGGTCGTATTTTTCTTGTGTCTTTGCTTGTTCTGCTGCTTCTACCAATGCTGTTGCTTCTGTTAGTTTTTCGTAGGCTGTTTTATTTGTTTTTATGGTGTTTAGACGTTCTGTTAGGCTTTGTTTCCAGTCTTGTTTTACTGCTTTTATTAGATCTTCTGCGCTGCTTATGTCGGTTGGTGTTACGTCTGCTATATTTTTGCCTGCAAGGTCTTTGATAGCTTTGTCTGCTTTGATGTATTTGTCTACTTCTGCTAAGCGATTTTCTAGATCTGTTTTTGCTTGTCCATTTTCTAGAGCGTCTACTTTTGCCTTGGCTTCACCATATTTTTCTTGTGTCTTGGCTTGTTCTGCTGCTTCTACCAATGCTGTTGCTTCTTTTATTGCCTTTTGTTTTTTGATTTCATCAAGTTTTCCTTGTAGCTCTTGTTTCTTTGCTGGATCTGTTACTTGATTAATTTTCTCTTGAGCTTTTTTTATGTTTTTGTCTGTGATGCTATCGCCTGTTAGTCCGTCTATGGCACCTTGTGCTTCGCCTTGGGCTTTCTTTTCGTCAATAGCTTTCTTTACTTCTGTTAAGCGTCCTTGAAGAGCTGTTTTTTCATTGCTGTTTTCTAATGCATCAACTTTTGCTTTTGCTTCGTCATATTTGTCTTGTGTCTTTGCTTGTTCTGCTGCTTCTACTGCTACTGTTGCATCTTTTAAGGCTTTGTTGGTTTTGCCTTTGGCTTCTGCCTTTGTTTTTATTTCTTCTGCTGCTGTCGCATTTTTTGCCTTGTCAACTTGACCTTGGAATGTTGTTTTTTCGTCTGCTTCTAAGCCTTCTATGTTTCCTATTGCTGTTTTTATTTCTTCTTTTTTGCTATTTAGGTCTTTTAAGGCTTGGATGGCTTGGCCTAAGTCTTGGGCTTTTGCATCTATTGTGTCTTGGTTTCTTTCTGTGCCAGCATCTATGTTTTGTATCATGGCTTGGGCTTCTGCTACTTTTGTTTGCAGGGTCTTAGCTGGGTCTGATGTGGTGTCTTTTGCCAGTAGCCCGTTTGCTTCTTGTATTTTTGCTTCTAGAGATGTTTTTTCTAATGCTTTAGCACTTGCCGTGAAGACTTGGTCGCTGTTTATGCTTGTGTCTTGTGCTGGGGACCATAAAATCTTTATGCCAAATCCATTTTTTGCTGTGGCTTGGGGGAATTCTCCTACCGGTAGGCTTGTACCATTTTTTACATAGAATTTATCTGTATTTGCTAATGATTCTACCCCTTCTCCCACCTTAAAGCTTACTTCGCTTGTACCTTGTGGCTTGGCATAGGTCGGGTTTTTGTCGTATGTCTTTTGTCCTGCTTGAGGATTGTAATTATCCAAGGCACTATTTAATTTTTCTTTGAATTCATCTACAACTCTTTGCGTACTATTTTGGTTTTCGAAACAAGTTTTTGCCGAGTCAAAGGCTTCTTTTAAGGCATCGTCAACAGCTTTGCTTACCCATGTCCTTCCCATGAACACATTAGAGCCATCATCTGCTATTACATCTGCTTTTGTTATATTCTTGTAACGGTCTAGGGTCTTTTTTAATTCTTCCTTTTTTGCTGAAATTTGCCACTTGCCTATATATTTCATTTCTGGATACTTGCTGATACTATTCGGATTACCTTTAAAAGGTCTGCTACTTGTACTCCAACCATTAAATTTCCAAACATTTCCAGTTTCTTGATCGGTCCATTTGTCAAAACTATCACTTGTATTTGCCGAATATCCTTCGTCAGGATTAAAGTACACGCCATAATTAGCTGGCTTTAACTGTTTTAAAGCATCGGGCAGAGTTTCCCCCTCTATAGCTTCGAAGTTAAATGAAACTCGATGTAATACCAATTTTTTGGAATTTTCCAAATCCATGCCTGGATAGGATCCATTATTGTAACTTTCTCCCGGATCTTTTACATAGATATGCTTTATTTTATCGCTAGTGAAGGCATTTTTTCCAAGTTTCACATTTTTGGTCATATTTCTAAAGTCGATGTCTCCCGAAATTGGATTTTTTGCGAAAGCTTCTTCTCCAATTTCTTCAAGATTAGGCATCCCTTCGAAATCAACTGAGCTTATATGATTTTCAGAAAATGCTTTTCCTTCAATTCTTTTTAAACTCGGCAGATTACTGAAGGTAACTTTGTATAATTTGTTCATTGGAAAAGCTTTATACCCTATACTCTCAAGCTTTGGCAAGTTTGAAAGTGTCAAACGATGAATATATTGGTGTTCGTATGTTGGATTATATCCATGAAAAGCTCTATTCATAATTCTTTGAAGCTCGTTCAAATTTTCGAGCTTCAACTCATCCATTCTCAAAACTGAAGAAAAAGCAGCTGGCCCAATATATCTTAGATATTTTGCCTCGCTTACGTCTGGGAAAAGTGGAGAATTACCGCTGGATTCATTAAATTCAGGAATAATAGAGAATCCTCCCCATATTTCACCATATTTACTTTTTATAGTAGCTCCTAATGCCACTATTTTTTTGCCATATATAGTTGCAGGAATCTTTATCCTCTTTCCAGTATATTTTCTTTCTAGACTAGGAGCTACGTCGTGTTGTCCTTCGTTTTTTAAGCATATTCCCACTTCTCCAGAAGCCGCTCTGTAATAAGGCTCTGGATTATCACTTACTGCATTTTGTTCTCGTGTTGTGTCGAATGGATCCATTATTACACAATCATAGGGATCAAGATTTATAAGTTCACCCTGTGCAAAGCTTGATACAGGAAAGACTCCTATTAACATAATAATGGCCAGAAGTATGCTCCCTAGCCTTCTTGCTTCAAATATTTTCTCTTTTTTCTTTTCGTATTTTTCTTTCAAAAGTTTCACTCCTTCTTATCCTTGTTAAGATTTGGGTACAAAGATACAGTTTTATCTGAAAAAAATTATATATATATATATATATATATATATCAAGTAGGCATCAGGCTATGTCTAGGTTCTAAATTGTATTTTTTCTTCATATCATTTTTTGTAAATAGATATATTTTTTTGATTAAAACTCACTTATGCTCGTTTTAAAAGTGTACTGCTTCTATTTTTGACCGCAAAAAAATTTTTTTGAAAGCAAAAATAGGAAAAGACAGGGCTTATGGTCTCCTTGTCTTTTCCTATTTATGATTTTATTTAATTTTGCTATTTTGTTTTATGTTTTAAAATATTTTTATATTAGGCATAAAAAATGATAGACCCGACCGAGCCTATCATATTTTGGTGCCGAAGGTGGGACTCGAACCCACACGGTGTTGCCACCACGAGATTTTGAGTCTCGCACGTCTGCCAATTCCATCACTTCGGCAAGTGAACTTGCATTAAGACGTTCTTTAGTTTAACATGTTTACTGAAATTTTGCAATAACTTAAAGGAGCTTTTATGACAAAATCTAAAGTTTTTGATTCGAATAAGCTTATAAGCGATTTAAAGAGTCTAGCCGATCCTTCTTATAAGGATTTTATGGCGGGTCTATTGCCAAATCTGGATCCTAAAAGCATAATTGGCGTTCGTATGCCTGCTTTGCGCTCCTACCTCAAGGGTCTTGGCTCTTTTGATGAGGTCGAGGTCTTTTTGAGGGACTTGCCCCATCGCTTTTATGAGGAGAATCTCCTACATATGATGATAATTTCAAGGCTTAAAGATTATGACTTGTGGAAGGAGGAGCTTGTCATCTTCTTTCCCTACATAGATAATTGGGCTGTCTGTGATTTGCCTGCTAAGAAGGACCTTCTTAAAAATGCCCATGATTTAAAGGTTTTTATAAGAGAGCATTTGAAAACGGACTTGCCCTATCAAATCAGATATTTGATTAATCTTTTGAGGGTTTTTTATTTGGACGATTTTTTTGATGATGAGGTGCTAGAGCTTGTCCTTAAGGTGGATAGTCCTTCTTATTATGTGAAAATGATGAAGGCTTTTTTTGTTCAAAGTCTTTTTGTAAAAGACAGGGACTTAGCCTTGAAGATTTTGAGAGATAAGGTCTTGGATGAAAAGACTCAAAAAATGGCTCTTAGAAAAATTTTGGATTCTAAAAGAGTTGATAGGCTTACTAAAGAATATATAAGGAGCTTGAGCTTGTAAAATAAAAACTGATAAGGTGATGTCCTTATCAGTTTTATTTTTTATTTTATCAAGTTTCTCACTTCGCAGAAGAGGTCTTTATTTTCTTTTACGGCTTCTCCTCCTATGACGCAGTAGGTCTTTGTTTTTAAAATCTCTTCTAAGAGCTTGCTATATGATCTGATTTTTTCTAGATCCGTCTTTAAGGCTTCTTGCTTGGCTTTTTTTAGGTCGGATTCTCTTTGCCCTTTGATGTAAATGCCTAGGGATAGGTCGGCTTTGGATGCTAAGTCTAGAAGTGGATTGAAGGTGTTCATAGATCCGATTATATAGTTTTTCAAGTCTTGGTCGCTTATTTCCACTTTGGAAAGGTAGCTTGGCAGACTTTCAAAGACGTCCAAGGTCTCTTTGAGTTTGGGGTCTCTGAAGGAGTTCATCTTGGCAATTTTTTCTCTCGAGAAATTTATGCCCATGCCATAGGCTCCTCCAATGGCTCTTATGTTGGTGTAGAGGTAGTCTAGGCTTAGGAAATTTTTTAAGACTTCCATGGACCCGTCATAGTCGCCGAATGAATCGAAGTTTCCTCTTTGGCAGACGAAGTTTACGTTTGATGAGAAGGTGTATCCCAGATTCATTTTTTTGTTTAGGCTTAGGCTGATTTCATTTTCGCTTTGATAACTCAACCTTTCGATTAGGCCTTGGGCTACTTTTTTGAATTCCTCTTCTGCATCTTTTTCGCCAAGTAGATGGATGATTAGATCTTTTTTGTTCAAGATTTTGCCATATACTTTTTCTAGTCTTTCTTTGAGGGCTGGGAAATTCTCGTCGCAGTCTTTTAATGTTTTTATGATGTGGTCGTAGTAGTCGCTTCCGACTGTCATATTGGCGAATTTGCCGCTTTCTGTATTTTGTGCTTCTAAGACAGCAAATCCAAAAGAATTTGGCATTGCCATAAAGGAGCTTTCTAGAGCTGATTTTTCTTCTAGTAGCAGGTCTTTTATCCTCTTTTGATCATCAAATTTGGTCTTGGTGAGGATTTCTTCTATTAGTTCAAAGGCTTTTTCGCCCTGTCCTTTTAGATATTTTACTTTGCTGATGAATTTTCTCTTGGACTTAGCTTTGCATTGGAAGGCTGTGAGGGCAAAGCTAATGCCACCCGATCTTAGATAGATTTCTTTTTCAAGGTCTTGGAAGCTATAATTTTCAGTTGAAAGTCCATTTAAAAATAGGTCTATAAGAGCCAAGTCTTTTAGCTCATCTTCTCTCAGGTGGTCTATTTTAAATGCCAGGCTTGCATAGCTTATTTTGTTGGCAGCTCCTTCAAGGAAGAGGTACTTGGCACCCTTTATTTCTGAAACTACGGGGTCTATCTTTGCCACTTCGGTGTCTATATCTGACAAGTTAAGACTTGGTAGGTTACTTTTATCTTCTTCGCTTGACTCTGATTTTTGATAGACTTTTAGTTCTTTTGTATCTTTTATTATTTGGTCTAGTTCTTTTTCTGATAGAGTCTTTTGATAGGCGAGCAAGTCTTCTCTTTGCTTGTCCTCTCTTTGCTTTTCCCTGCCTTCTTGGGGTAGGATTGTCAGCTCTACCTTGTAGGGGTTGTCTATTAAATATTTTTTTATGAAGTCTTCTATATAGCCATGGTCTAATTTCTCTCTGATTTCTTTTATATGTTCATTTATGATTAGTCCTTCATAGGGACTTCTGTCATATAGCCATGAGTTCAAGGCTCTTAGTACATAAATTATTGATTTGTGTGGACCCGAGCCTTCTCTTATGGAAAATTCATACTTGTTTAAAGTCGACAACACGTGCTTTTTGTCTAGGCCTTCTTTTACGATTTTAGCAAGCGTGTTTTCGATTATATCTGCAAATTCCCCCATCCTATCTCTGGATGTGTTTTTGGCAACTATGGTGAAGTCATAAGGAAGTGACGAGTTAGTCGTGAAGTATATGTCTTCTCCCAAGCCTTTTTCTTGGAGCGCCAGTTTTATTGGACCCGCATCTGATGTAATCAAAAGTTCAGAAATGAAATTCATCATGAAGTCTATATTTTTATAGGTTCTATCTTGGACTACTACCGAATAGGTGAGGACGTCCTTGTTTTCAATTTCTTGACCCGGGTCAACTGAATAGTAGTCTATAAGGCTCTTTTTTTCTTTGAAGGGCTCGTTTAGCTTGATGCCAGAGTCTGGGTTTGTCTTTTCAAATTTGCCTATATAGTTTTTGTCAATAAATTCAAGTGCCTTTTCCATATCCATGTCCCCGTAGAGGTAGATGTAGGAATTAGACGGATGGTAATAGCGCTTATGAAAAGCTAAAAATTCTTGATAGCTGAGTTTTGGAATCTCCATGGGGTCTCCTCCCGAGTTGACTCCATAGGTCGAATCGGGATGGAGATTTAAGCTCAAAGCATTGTATATTTGGGAGTCAACTGATGAGTAGTCTCCTTTCATCTCGTTAAAAACAACTCCCACTCTCTTGAGTTCAGATTTTTTGTCTTCAAGCTCATAGTGCCAGCCTTCTTGTCTAAAGATTTTTTCTTCTTCATACATTCTTGGATAGAAAACTGCATCCAGATAGAGGTCCATCAGATTGTAGAAGTCTTTTTCGTTTCTGCTGGAAAGTGGGTAGACAGTCTTATCAGGGAAGGTCATTGCATTTAAAAATGTCTGCATAGATGACTTTAGCATGTCCATAAAGGGCTCCTTAGTCCTATACTTTCTAGAGCCTTGCAAAACACAGTGCTCTACTATGTGGGCTGTCCCTTTTGAGTCCTCTGGAGTTGTCCTAAAGGCTATGGCAAAGGTTTTGTTGCTGTCATCGTTTTCGACTGTCAAAACCCTTGCTCCAGTTTTCTCGTGTTCATAGATTTTGCAGTTTCCTGCGACTTCTTCGAGGTATTTTTCTTCAATAAATTTATAGTTTTTCATCTATCCTTCTTTCTTTTTATTTTATAGAGTTTTTTCAAACCATTTAGCAGTGGTGTCCATCAATTCGTCAAATTCTGTCATTGAACCTGTAAAAATGTTAAAAGTATGGTCTGCTTTTTCTATTACGTGCTTCTTGCTTTCTTTGTTAGGTGATGCCTTTAAGATTTCATCTGCTGATTTTGGTGGAACAACATCATCCTTGGCTCCATTTATTGCCATGATTGGGGCTTTGATTCCTTTTATCTTGTCTATTATTTTTACATTTTTTACATCTTTTGCCCATGAAAGACCGAATTTAAGAGGGCTTCTCCAGCCAAATTCAACTGTATAATAGCCATTTTTTTCTGCTTCTTTATATTGAGCATCAGTCATCATGTCTGAAAGGTCTAGAGCGCCTGCCCAAGTCAAGACTGATTTAAAATCTTCGCTTGCAGCTGCTGCCAAGAAGGCATCAGTTCCGCCTTGAGACCAGCCCATTACACCAATTTTGTCTTTGTCTACTTGTTCTAAGCTCTTTAGATAATCTTTGGCTGCTAGGGCATCTTCTGTTGCTGTCTTGTAATCGTATCCGATGTAGTCTTCTTTGGAATCGCCTACGCCCATGAAGTCTATACGGATTGAGGCTATCTTATTTTCTGCAAATTTTTCAGCCATGTAAACATATCCGTTG
The DNA here is from genome assembly GCA_021307325.1 of Peptoniphilus sp. GNH. Classification (NCBI taxonomy): domain Bacteria; kingdom Bacillati; phylum Bacillota; class Tissierellia; order Tissierellales; family Peptoniphilaceae; genus Peptoniphilus; species Peptoniphilus sp. GNH. The sequence continues at coordinate 790,910 of CP089931.1, forward strand.
CCGGCTTCGTCTTTATTTGAACCTGTTCCATGAAGCATTACGACTGCTTTTAGGGCTTTGCCTTCCTTGGGTAGAGTCACTACTGCTGGCACCTTTCTGCCATTTGCATCTATGAGCAAGTTTTTTTGTAGGTAGGACTTTTCGCCTAGTCTTGCTATCATGCCGACTTTTTCAAATTCTACTTTTAGTCCCATTTTTTCTGCTATGAGTCTCAATGGCACATAGAGTTTATCTCCTTCAAGAAATGGCTTTATGTCTTCTATTTCTTTTTCGCCAAATATATTTTTTACCTTAACGGCTTTATCTGCGACTAAGTCAAAGGATAAGTCTTCGGATGTGATTTTCACTTCTTTCTTGTCTTCTGATAGGTCGAATTTATAAAGGTCCTTGATTGCTTTTAGGTCTTTGAAGTAGTCCCAGGGTACATATGTAACTCCCTTTATAAGTCTAGTTGCAACTCCATGTTGGTCCTTGTCAAAATAAACTTGAATAGATTTTTGAGAATTTGCTTCTGGACTTGTTTTTGTTTGAGCAAGTGTTCCCAAGGGCATAAGGCTTACTGCCAAGCCTGAAACTAGAGCTAATTTTTTAAAGTTTTTCATTTTTTTCCTCCTCTTTGAGTGGTCTTTGCACTCTTTGACTCTTTAGATTCACCTTTTATTATCCAGCTACATTCACATAAGCTTGGTAAGCGGATATTTTTTCAAGCTCATCAAGGTGAAATTTCCCAAGAGAGTTGGATGACCCACACGCAGTGTAGATTGGATCAATTCCTTTTAGACTATCATCCAAGTAGACCTTGCAAGGTTCTTTGTAGGCATAAGGACATACTCCTCCTATTCTAAATCCCACAAGCTCCTCTACCTCTTCGTGTTTTAGCATCTTCATTGGAAATCCAAACTGAGCCTTGTATTTTTTCTTATCAATCATCCTATCAGCCGGCAATACTATTAAAATCGGTTGACCGTTTTTGTCCTTTAAACTTATAGTTTTTACTATTTCTTTGCTGGAACATCCCAAGGTCTTGGCCGCTTCTTCGCTCGTAGCTGTGGACTCTTTAAAGATCATAATTCGATCTTCTAATTTGAATTTTTTTAAATACTCTCTTACTCTTTCTAGACTCATGCTTTCTCCCGGATAATTTAATCTAAGCCAGATAGACAGACTTCTTTGGTGCCTTGTTTTAGTCCAAAAATTTCTGTCTATCTGTTTCAAATTATACCACAAGTTTTTTCTTCCTACTTAAAAAATAAGACCCCTACTTTTAGGAGTCTTATTTTAAATTCTAAATCTTATTTTACATATACTAGAGTGCCATTTTCTAAAAATGCCATATCTCCAAGTTTTACATAAACTATTGGTTTTACTATCTTTGCGCCTTCAGGAAGCTTCTTGACTTCGATTTCATATCCGTCTGCTGTAGGTCTAACTTCATAGTTTTCTGCTGGGACTTCTTTCTTGTCATATTTTGGAGTTGCTCCTGTTACAAGATCTGTATTTTTGATTTTGTTGTAGTCATCTTCTGAAACATAGTTCAATTTTATATATCTTTCAGGATTTTGACCTGCCTTGCTTGCTCCCTTAAGGGATGATTTGATTTTTATAATGCCCTTGTCATCAAGTTTAGTGTAAGATTTTCCTGAGTGGTCGCTCTTTACGCTCTTATCTCCCAAAACTTCAAAATCTACAAGGATTTTTCTACCAGCTTTTGCAAAGTCGCCCTTGTGTTTTTTGTCTCCTATCTTGTAGGTTGGCATTTCTTTTATTATTTCAAGTTCTTCCTTGCTTATTGCCTTGTCATCTTTTTTCAACAGTTCTTTAGCCTTTTCTATAAGAGCCTTAAAATCAGCTATGGCTTTTTCATTTTCAGGTTTCTTTACGCCTTCGATTTCAAAATTTTCAAGCTTTAAGCCATCAACAAAATTCTTTAAGACTTTCTTAGCTTCTTTTACTTCATCAAGCTTTACTGCTTCTGTCTTTTCTGGTGCTTTTGCATCAACAAGAGCATTATAAAGCATTAAGAAGGCGTCTTGTCTGCTAGCAGCTGCGCCAAAATCTTTTATTTCAACTCCAGCTTCCTTGCCTATGATTCCTTCTTGGCTTGCCCAGTTTATCCATGATGCTGGCCAAGATGATTCTTTTACCATATCTGCTGTCAGGTCGTCTTTTTTTAATACGACTAGCATCTTTATTACTTCTGCATTTGTGATGTTTTTTTCTGGTTTGAAAGTACCATCAGGATAACCATTTATAAGGGCTATCTTGTTTTTTTCGCCCTTGGTGTCTTTTGCTACATTTATGATGCCCTTTGCCCAGTTTTCTTCTGCGACGTCTTTAAAAGCTGATTTTTCTTTTTGCAATTCCTTTGCTGAATTTTCAAGACCTATTGAATACACAAGGGTCTTTGCAATTTCAGATCTTTTTATATTCGAATCCAGTTTCAAACTTCCGTCTAGGTAGCCCGATATAATCTTTTTTTCTTTTAATTCAGCTATCTTTTCTTCTGGTTTTTGAACCTTTTTTAGAGCAGGTGCTGAGTAAGCAAGACTTGATTGAATGCCAGTTGCTAAAATTGTGGCTGCCAAAATTGTAGGCACTAATATTTTTCTTTTCATTTCATTCTCCTTTGTCGACTAATAAATTTTATATGCTTATAGTCGAAATTATTTATCAATTTAAGTATACAAAATATGTGTCACTTTGTAAATATTATAGCAAATTTAAATTGTTTAAATTTTTTCTTTTTTATTCTTGTCTAAATTTTCTTATTTACATAAAAGGAAGACTCAAAAAGAGTCTTTCTTATATTTATAAGTTTAAAATTTAGATTTTTCGCTTATATTTTACGATTAATAGTTGACGTTAAAGATTCCTATAATGTTATTGTAGTCTGCTACATAGGCATTTGGCAGCCCCATTTGAGCCATACTTACAGCTACACTATAGCCTCTTGCATTTGCTTTCATCATAAGTCCATAATGACCTGGAGAATTTTTCCATGTTGTGAAAAGAACTCTTGCAACATCCTCTTCTGATTTTACATTCATTGTTTGATTTTCTCCATATACACTAGTGTCATAATTAAATACATTATCTCTAATTGATGGGCCCATCAGCTGTGCAGCACATTCTCCTGCCATATTGCATATGCCTTCAAAAACTGTGTTCCATCTAGAACCATCTGGTCTTACATGCGGCTGTCCATTGCTTCTTAAGCTTCCAACTGCGGCTTGTTCTGTAGCCCTTATTTCTGTTCCTACTTGAGCCTCGCTATTGTAACTAAGGGGTTGTAATCCTTGACTTATTCTCTCTTCATTTAGCAAGTTTTCAAAAGCTTGTCTAAATTTTTCGTGATCAAAATAGGTTCCGTTATTAAATCCAATAACATATTGAGTTCTGTCAATATTATTGGCTTCTTTATTATTCTTATTAGAGCTTTTATTTACATTTTCTTTAGTTTTATTATCTTTATTTGCTTTTGCCTTTTCAATTTGTCTTGTGCCTGCAAGGGTATTGTATAGCATCAAAAAGGAGTCTTGTCTTTTGGCGGGTGAATCAAAGTCTGTTATTTCAACTCCAACTTCCTTGCCTATGATTCCTTCTTGGCTTGCCCAGTTTATCCATGATGCTGGCCAAGATGATTCTTTTACCATATCTGCTGTTAGGTCGTCTTTTTTTAATACAACTAGCATCTTTATTACTTCTGCATTTGTGATATTTTTTTCTGGTCTAAAAGTGCCATCAGGATAACCATTTATAAGACCTATCTTGTTTTTTTCGCCCTTGGTGTCTTTTGCTACATTTATGATGCCCTTTGCCCAGTGGTCTTCTGCGACATCTGTGAAGTCTGATTGCCCATTTTGTTCTTCTCTTGCTTCGTTTTCAAGTCCGATTGAATAAATAAGAGTCTTGGCAATTTCAGATCTTTTGATGGTTGAATCAAGTTTTAAACTTCCGTCTAGGTAGCCTGATATGATATTTTTGTCTTTTAATTCAGCTATCTTTTCTTCTTGACTTTGAACTTTTTTAAGGCTTGGTAATGAATATGCGAAGCTCGTTTGAATACTTGTTGTAAATATCATTGCCGCCAAAAGAGCCGTGCCTAATATTTTTCTTTGCATTTTCTTCTCCTTTTTATATAAACAAATTTATAATATGCTTATAGTCTAAATCATTTGTACATTTAAGTCTATAAAGCATGGGCTTATTTACAAATGTTTTTGCAAGTTGAAATTATTGTATCGAATGAATTTTCGTCTTGGTCTTATAAGAATTTCATTTGATTTTGAAATATTTAAATACAAAAAACCGCCCTATTAAAAGAGCGGTTTTTAACATTTTTAATCATTCTTAAATTATTCTTCAATTGTTTCTTCTTCTGAATCTTCTTGTGGTCTTTTTATGACTTCGGAATTTTCCAATATTTCAAAATTTTCTTTAAGCTTGTCGCTTATGGCAATTTGTACGTTGGAATTTTTTCTAACCCCTGTTCCAGCTGGAATCAATTGACCGATTATTATATTTTCTTTTAAGCCCAAAAGTTTGTCTTCTTTTCCTTTTATGGCTGCATCTGTTAATACTCTTGTCGTTTCTTGGAAAGACGCTGCTGAAAGGAAGGATTCTGTTGCCAAGGATGCCTTAGTGATACCGAGAAGGGTAACTTCTCCTGTGGCTGGTTTCTTGCCTTCTTCTTCCATTTTTTTATTTTCACGTTTGAAGTCGCTTGAGTCAACCATAGATCCTGGTAAGAAGGTCGTATCGCCTGGGTCTTCAATCTTATATTTATTAAGCATTTGTCTTACTATTATTTCAATATGCTTATCGTTGATATCTACCCCTTGAAGTCTATATACTCTTTGAACTTCTTTAACTATATATTCTTCAACGCCCTTGGGTCCTTTAACTTTTAAAAGGTCTTGAGGATATACAGAACCTTCAGTCAATTCGTCACCTTTTTCAACATAATCATCGTTTCTTACTTTGATTCTTTGTCCAAAAACTATGTTGTACTTGGCGACTTGTCCATCATCAGATGTGATTACAACTTCTCGTTTCTTGTTTTGTTCTTTTATTTCGACTTTTCCTGCAATTTCTGTAATTACAGCTAGACCCTTTGGCTTTCTTGCTTCGAAAAGTTCTTCTACTCTTGGAAGACCTTGGGTGATATCTGCTGCTGCTGCAACACCACCAGTGTGGAAAGTTCTCATTGTAAGCTGAGTTCCCGGTTCACCGATTGATTGGGCAGCGATTACTCCGACAGCTTCACCTATGCCTACACTATTACCTGTTGCCATGTTCTTGCCATAGCAATGAGCGCAGACTCCAGTTTTGCATTTGCATCCCAAGACTGTTCGCACTTTTACTTCTTCAATGCCGGCATCTACTATTTTTTGAGCCAAATCTGTTGTGATTTCTTCTCCCTTTCCTACAATCAAATCTCCGCTATTCGGATCCTTGATGTCTTCAGAGGAATATCTTCCTTCAATTCTATCTTTGAGGCTTTCTATTAATTCTTTGCCATCTTTAAACGCTCTTGCTACTAGATATTCATCTGTGCCACAGTCTTCTTCCACAACGATTACTTGTTGAGCTACATCTACAAGTCTTCTTGTAAGATATCCTGAGTCGGCTGTCCTAAGAGCTGTATCGGCAAGACCCTTTCTAGAACCGTGAGTAGACATGTAGAATTCCAAAACTGAAAGTCCTTCTCTAAAGTTTGACTTTATAGGCACTTCTATTGTTCTACCTGATGGAGATGCCATAAGTCCTCTCATACCTGCCAACTGTCTTATTTGGTTTTTCGAACCTCTGGCTCCTGAATCTGCCATGATGTAGATGTTATTTAGCCTGTCGAAGCTTTCCATTACTTCGTCGGTAAGCTCATCAGTTGCACTATTCCAGATTTCAATTACTCTTTCGTATCTTTCTTCGTCTGAAATCAAACCTCTTCTAAAGGCTTTTTCGTATTTGTCTACTTCTGCACCGGCCTTATCCAAAATTTCTTTTTTAGTTTCTGGCACTATTACGTCTGACATAGATATTGAAGTTGCAGCTACGGTTGAGTAGTGGTAACCCAATTCTTTTATATGGTCTAAAAACTTAGCAGTTTCTATATTGCCATGCTTGTTGTAAGTTTTTTCGATAATTTGTCCCAACAGTTTTTTGTCGATTACTTGATCAATCTCAAGTCCATAGGGGTCTTTGCTTCTATCTACAAAGCCCAAGTCTTGATGGATATATTTATTAATCAAAAATCTACCTACTGTGGATTTAATTATCTTTCCTCTCTTGTCTTTGTCATCTTTAAATATCCTCATGGACACTTTTGATTGAAGATGTACATAGCCATTTGCATAGGCGTGCATCATTTCTTCGTAGTCTTTAAAGACCATGCCCTCGCCCTTTAGTCCATCTCTGATTCCAAGAGTTAGATAATAACATCCTAAAATCATATCTTGAGTTGGAGTTGTGATAGGCTTTCCGTCTTTTAGTGCCAAGATATTATTTGTTGAAAGCATTAGAAGTCTTGCTTCTGCTTGTGCTTCGGCTGATAGGGGCAGATGGACTGCCATTTGGTCCCCGTCAAAGTCAGCGTTGTAGGCTGTACATACAAGTGGATGTAGCTTTATTGCTTTTCCTTCTACAAGAACTGGTTCAAAGGCTTGGATACCAAGTCTGTGAAGTGTAGGAGCTCTATTTAAGAGAACAGGATGATCCTTTATTACTCTTTCTAAAACATCCCAAACTTCTTCCTTTGCCCTTTCCACCATTCTCTTGGCAGATTTTATATTGTGGGCTGAGCCATTTTTCACAAGCTCTCTCATTACAAATGGCTTGAAAAGTTCAAGCGCCATTTTCTTAGGAAGACCACATTGATAGAATTTCAAATCTGGTCCTACGACAATTACTGAACGTCCAGAGTAGTCAACACGCTTTCCAAGAAGATTTTGTCTAAATCTACCTTGCTTTCCTTTTAACATTTCAGAAAGTGATTTTAAAGGACGATTTCCAGGTCCTGTTACAGGTCTGCCACGTCTACCATTGTCGATAAGGGCATCTACTGCTTCTTGGAGCATTCTTTTTTCATTTCTTACTATTATGTCAGGCGCATTTATATCTAAAAGTTTTCTGAGCCTATTGTTTCTATTTATTATTCTTCTGTAAAGGTCATTTAAGTCGCTTGTCGCAAACCTTCCTCCGTCTAATTGGACCATAGGTCTCAAATCAGGCGGTATTACTGGTATGGCTTCCAAAATCATCCATTCAGGCTTGTTGCCTGATTGAATAAAGGCTTCTATTACTTCTAGCCTTCTTGATATTCTGACTCTTTTTTGACCACTAGCATTTTCAAGTTGATTCTTTAAATCTTCAGATTCTCTATCTAAATCTATTTGCTTTAAAAGTTCTTTTACAGCCTCTGCACCCATTTTTGCTGTGAACTTGTCGCCGTATTCACCTTTTAGCTCTCTGTATTCTAATTCAGTCAAAAGTTGTTTTACATAGACTTCTGTGAAACCTTCTTCCACTTCTGTTACTACGTATGCTGCAAAATAGAGAATTTTTTCAAGAGCCCTAGGACTCATATCAAGAGCAAGCCCCATTCTAGATGGAATGCCCTTGAAATACCAAATATGAGATACTGGTGCTGCCAACTCTATGTGGCCCATTCTTTCTCTACGAACTTTGGATTTTGTAACTTCAACTCCGCACTTTTCGCAAACAATGCCTTTGAATCTTATTCTTTTGTATTTTCCGCAACCACATTCCCAGTCTTTTGTAGGTCCGAAGATCTTTTCACAAAAGAGGCCTTCTTTTTCCGGTCTTAGTGTTCTGTAATTTATGGTTTCAGGTTTTTTAACTTCTCCATAGGACCATTCCCTTATTTTTTCAGGAGATGCAAGTCCTATTCTTATCGAATGAAATAATTCACGTTCACCCAAAAAGATCGCTCCCTTCTATAATTAATCTTCTTCCTCGTCATCATCGTCATCAAATTCGTCAGTTTCATAGAATTCAACTTCATCAACACTTGCCTTTCTTATGGCTGATGTCGCTACATCATCTGCATCTTCCATGATTCCTTTTACGTCTTCTATGACTTCTCCCTCTATCGAATCAATCCTGTTTAGATCTTCATCTTCGGCTTCCAAATCAATTTCTTGTCCGTCTTCGTCCAAGACTTTCATTTCTAGTGCCAGGGATTGAAGTTCTTTTATTAAAACTTTAAATGACTCTGGAACTCCTGGTTGAGGGATGTTTTCTCCCTTTACTATGGCTTCATAAGTCTTTACTCTTCCTACAATGTCGTCAGATTTTACAGTGAGCATTTCTTGAAGAGTGTAGGAAGCACCATAGGCTTCTAATGCCCAAACTTCCATTTCTCCGAATCTTTGTCCACCAAATTGTGCCTTTCCACCAAGTGGTTGTTGAGTAACCAATGAGTAGGGGCCTGTTGACCTTGCGTGAATCTTTTCATCTACAAGGTGGTGAAGCTTTAACATATACATGTATCCAACAGTTGCAGGATGGTCAAATTCTTCTCCAGTTCTACCATCTCTAAGTTGAATTTTACCATCGTGTGGATAGCCTGCTTTTTCCAAAGTATCTATTATATCTTGTTCATTAGCTCCGTCAAATACGGGAGTTGCAATGTGCCATCCCAATTTTTTAGCAGCTAGACCAAGATGCACTTCTAAAACTTGTCCAAGATTCATACGGCTAGGTACGCCCAGAGGATTTAGGACTATTTGAATAGGTGTGCCATCTGGCATATAAGGCATGTCTTCAGCTGGCATAACTCTTGAAATGACACCCTTGTTTCCATGGCGACCACACATCTTGTCTCCGACTTGAATCTTTCTTTTTGTTGCAACAAAGACTCTAACCATTTCATTTACGCCTGGTTGCAACTCGTCACCTGCAGATCTTGTGAAAGTCTTTACATCAACAACAATGCCATGTTCTCCATGTGGAAGTCTAAGAGATGTGTCCTTTACTTCTCTTGCCTTTTCACCAAAGATAGCCCTTAGCAATCTTTCTTCTGCTGAAAGTTCAGTTTCTCCTTTTGGAGTAACTCTTCCTACGAGGATATCTCCCGGTTTTACTTCTGCTCCCGGTCTTATAATTCCTCTTTCATCCAAGTCTTTTAAAACATCTCCACTTAGGTTTGCTATATCTCTTGTTATTTCTTCGGCGCCGAGTTTAGTGTCTCTTGCTTCAACTTCATATTCTTCTATATGAAGAGATGTAAGCGTGTCATTTATTACAAGATCTTGGTTTACAAGCATAGCATCTTCGTAGTTATAACCTTCCCAGTTCATAAAGGCAACAAGTATATTCTTGCCAAGAGCCATTTCGCCAAGATCGGTTGATGGACCGTCGGCTATGACTTGACCTTTTTTAATCTTGTCTCCTTTTTTTACAATAGGTCTTTGATTTATTGTAGTGCCTTGGTTGCCTCCGATGAATTTATGGAGCTTATACCTGTCTACAACTCCGTCTCCATCCCTTTTCAAGTATATATTTCTAGTATCTACTTTTACGATTTCTCCATCGTCAGTTGATACGATTACAACGCCCGAATCTTTTGCAGCTCTGTATTCTATACCAGTTCCTACAATTGGGGCTTCTGTCTTCAGAAGAGGAACAGCTTGACGCTGCATGTTGGCACCCATGAGGGCTCTGTTGGCATCGTCGTTTTCCAAAAATGGAATCATTGCCGTGCCGACAGCTACAATTTGTTTTGGCGATACGTCCATATAAGTGACATCTTTTGAATTGTAAAAGTCTACAAGTCCTTCGTGTCCTCTTGCAACTATACGGTCGCTAACGAATTTGCCATTTTCATCTAAGATTTCATTTGATTGGGCGATTATTTGTTGATATTCCACATCTGCTGTGAGGTATTCAATTTCATTTGTTACTATGCCCTCTCCCTTGATGACCTTTCTGTAAGGTGTTTCAATGAATCCGTAGTCATTGATTCTCGCATAGGTTGTAAGAGAAGTTATAAGTCCTATATTTGGACCTTCAGGAGTTTCTATTGGACACATTCTTCCATAGTGGGAATTGTGTACGTCACGCACTTCAAAGCCTGCTCTATCTCTAGAAAGACCTCCTGGTCCCAGGGCTGATAGTCTTCTCTTGTGAGTCAATTCTGAAAGAGGATTGTTTTGATCCATGAATTGTGAAAGCTGAGATGAACCAAAAAATTCCTTGATTGCAGCAGTCACAGGGCGGATGTTTATAAGGGATTGAGGAGTGGCTGCATCTACATCTTGCATGCTCATTCTTTCTCTTATTACTCTTTCCATTCTGGACATACCTATTCTGAATTGGTTTTGAAGTAATTCTCCTACGCTTCTTATTCTTCTGTTGCCCAAGTGGTCTATATCGTCTGTAAGACCAACTCCTCCAAAGAGGCAAAATTCATAATTTACTCCACAAATTATATCGTCAACTGTTATGTGTTTAGGTGACAGAATGTGGGCGTTTTTCTTTATTTCATTTTTTAATTCTTCCGGATCCTTAAACTCTTCGACAAGAGCTTTTAAGGTCGGATAGTGAATTTTTTCTTTAAATCCGAGTTCTTCTAAGCTAAATGGCAAATCAAAGTTGCTGGCATCGGTAAAATTGTTTCCGATTACTATTACCTTGTGGTCTTGCTCATCATCTCTTTGACTCTTTATTATAATCTCAACTCTATTTATGCCGGCATTTTCTATTTCTATAGCCTTGTCCTCGTCTATAAATTCGCCAGCTTCTACTAAAACTTCTCCTGTTTCTTCATCAACTATATCATTTGCTGAATAGTTGTCCTTTATTCTTTCTCTAAGCGCCAATTTTTTGTTGAACTTATATCTTCCAACTCTTGCTAGATCATATCTCTTGTTGTCGAAAAACATATTTTCAAATAAAGACTTAGCACTATCAAGAGTAGGCGGTTCACCAGGTCTTAGTTTTTTGTAAATTTCTAAAAGAGCTTCCACTCTGTTTGTAGTGGTGTCTTTTTCTAAAGTCCTCAAGAGGGCTTCACTTTCTCCAAAAAGTTCAGTGATTTCCAAGTTTGTTTCAATGCCAATTGCCCTTAGTAAAACAGTTATTGGAATTTTTCTTGTTCTGTCTATTCTTACATTTATAATGCCTTGAGCGTCTGTTTCAAACTCCAACCAAGCTCCTCTGTTTGGTATCAAAGTTGCCGAGAAAAGTTTAGTTCCAGTCTTGTCCCTGTCCATCTTGTAATAGGCTCCCGGACTTCTAACTAGCTGAGAAACTACAACTCTTTCTGCTCCATTTATTATGAAGGTTCCTGTTGGCGTCATTAATGGAAGGTCGCCCATAAAGACTTCCTGTTCCTTTACTTCTCCACTTTGAGTATTGATAAGCCTTGCCCTGACCTTCAGTGGCGCACAGTAATTAGCATCTCTCGACTTAGACTCATCTATATCATACTTAATATCATCTGAAATATAGTAATCTACAAACTCTAGTCTCAAAATTTCATTGTAGTCTTCAATTGGGTTAATATCCGAAAAAACTTCTTTTAGTCCTTCTTTTAGCAGCCAATCAAATGAAGATGTCTGTACTCCAATAAGGTTTGGTAAACTCAAAACCTCATCAATACGTGAAAAGCTCATACGCTCTCTTCTCCCGTATTTTACAGGATGTACCATAAATTTCACCCCTCTTAAGATATCGCAATAAATTTGCCGACAATAATCCACGTTAATCATTATTATGCAATTTATAATGATATCACTAAGGTCAAGTTGGTGCAAGTTCTTATTTGCAAATTCATAGTTTTTTTTAGTTTTTTTATTTAAATGCAAAACCCCCGCAGGCTCTAAGCCCACAGGGGTTTTTAAAGGTGTTTTTATTTATTACATATCCATCAATTTTTGTCCATTTAGTCTGATTCCTGGACTCATAGTTGATGCAAGAGTTACGCTTCTTAGGTAACGACCCTTTGATGCTGCTGGCTTAGACTTTATTATAGCTGACATTATAGTCCTAAAGTTTTCTGCCAATTTTTCTTGATCGAATGAAACTTTTCCTATTGGAACATTGATAATAGCAGACTTGTCTACTCTATATTCAACCTTACCTGCCTTAGTTTCTTCGACAGCTTTTTTTACATCGAATGTTACAGTTCCTGATTTTGGGTTTGGCATAAGACCCTTAGGTCCAAGTATTCTACCTATTCTACCAACAAGACCCATCATATCTGGTGTTGCTATAACTACATCAAATTCAAACCAATTTTCTTTTTGAATCTTATCAACGTATTCTTCGGCTCCTGCATAGTCAGCTCCTGCGTCTAGGGCTTCTTGAACTTTTTCTCCCTTAGCAAGAACTAGAACTTTTACGCTTCTGCCTGTTCCGTTAGGAAGCACTACCGTACCTCTAACTTGTTGGTCAGCTTGTCTTGGGTCTACTCCAAGTCTTACTGCTAGTTCAACAGTTTCGTCAAATTTTGCTTTTGCTACTTGCTTTACAAGTCCGAGAGCTTCGTCTACGTCGTATAGTTTCGTATTATCTATAAGCTTTGCGCTTTCTTTGTAATTTTTTCCTCTTTTTGGCATATTATTCCTCCTTGTGGTTCAAACGGATTTTCCTCCCACTATATTAATCAACTACCTCTACACCCATACTTCTTGCTGTTCCTGCTATCATGCTCATGGCTGCTTCTACGCTTGCAGCGTTTAGATCAGGCATTTTCAGTTCAGCTATTTCTTTTATTTGAGCCTTGGTAATTTTTCCTACCTTGTTCTTGTTAGGTTCTCCACTACCAGATTTTAAGTTTATAGCCTTTTTGATTAAAACTGGTGCTGGTGGAGTCTTAGTAATAAATGTGAATGTACGGTCTTGATATACTGTCAATACTACAGGAATTATAAGTCCCATTTGTTCTTGAGTTTTTGCATTAAACTCTTTTGTAAATTGCATTATGTTTACACCGTGAGGTCCTAGTGCAGTACCTACTGGTGGAGCAGGTGTTGCTTTACCTGCTGGAATTTGTAGTTTTACAATCGCTACGACTTTTTTTGCCATTTTTATTCCTCCTTGTGGTGCTCGGGTTTTTCCCTCCCACTATTTTGCTTACGCTTTTATAATTTGATTTGAATTTAGTTCGACAAGTGTATCCCTTCCAAACATGGAAATGAATACCTTGACCTGTTTGCGCTCGTAGTTGAAGCTTTCTATCCTACCTACAAAGTCGTTAAAAGGTCCGTTGATAACTTTTACAGCATCGCCGATTTCATATCCTTTGAATATGTCCTCATCCTCAAAGACTCCGAGATTCATGACCTCCTCGTCTGTTAGCGGAACAGGTTTGGATCCAGGCCCTACAAAGCCTGTAACTCCTCTTGTGTTCCTGACAAGATACCATGATTCATCATTCATTATCATCTTTACTAGAACATAGGACGGGAACATTTTTCTTTCTTTTACTAGACGTTGTCCATCTTTTTGATCGAGATATTCTTCCATGGGGACCTTTATATCAAATATGAGATCTTCCATGTGACGATTTTGAACGATGGCTTCCATGTTGTGTTTTACCTTGCTTTCGTGACCTGAGTAAGTATGGATTACATACCACTTTGCCAAGTCCTCTCTTGAAGATTTTTTTTCTTCTTTCATATCTTCAAGGATTTCAATGTCTTTATTATCTTTATCCATATTACTTGACAATTAAATGCATTCCCTTGTTGATTATGAAATCAAGTACAGAGAGCAGGATAGAAAACAGGATTATCGCAACTATGACAATGCTTGAATAGTTAGCAACTTGTTTCTTAGTTGGCCAAACGACTTTTTTAAATTCAGACTTCACGCCTCTTAGGTATTTCCCATTAGATTGTTTATCTTTATTTTGGTTTACCTGGCTTGTCATTTAAACCCCCCTTACTTTGTTTCTTTGTGTGGAGTATGCTCCTTGCAGAATTTGCAATACTTGCTTAACTCCAACCTCTCAGTTGTATTCTTCTTGTTTTTGTAAGTGACATAGTTTCTTTGTTTGCATTTAGTGCATTCAAGAACGATTCTGTCTGCCATAAAAACACCTCCATTTTTTACATTTAAAAAAGACCCTCATAAGAGGGCTTTCTTATAACATTTACCTTGAACATTCTATACTAGATAGGTTAAAATGTCAATATAAAGGAGGCACTATGGAAAATAAAAATAATGAAGAAGATTTAAGGCTTAAAAGACGAAGAAATAAAATGATCAGAAGAAGAAAAAGGCAGATGAGAAATAGGCGGAGGATTTTTTTTGGTGCTATAATTCTTATCATACTTATAATTTTTATTAAATCCTGCAGGAGGATGAATAACATAAGTCCTAGTGTTTCCTCTGACCACACCGAAAATCAAACAAACACTACTACTAAAACTACATCAGATGAAAAGCCAATGGAAGCTACAAGTGTCAAGATTGGTGAAAATGAAGTTAAGCTTGAAAATCTAAGAGTCACTATTGGAAATTATATAACTGATACTGAAAATTCAGATGAACAAAATATCTATTATGTAAAAAATGAAGAGGCTCAAAAGGAAATTCTAGATTTGATTTCAAAAAATATAAAGGCTGTGATTCCAAAATCAGATGCCTTGAAGGATATTTTGTCTGATTATGTGCAAGTATCTTTTAATGACTCGACCTATCTTGAAATGCGTTCGACCAAAAAGTCAAAGGCTTCTTACCCGGATATAAATATCGATGGTGAATTCTACTACCTCTACCTCTATGAGTTCAATCCGACCAACCACGTTTCAACCATGCAGGCAGCTTACCTTTCGGATGAAAACTTAAGAGCTAAAATTGAGGAGATTTTAGCCAAGCACAAGATCGATAGCGAATACAAAAAAGTTGCATATTAAGATTTCCCCATCTTTAAAAGATGGGGTTTTTTATGCTCTTATTCTTATTTAAAATTTTTTATTTGAAAATATTTCGTTTTTAATTTCTTTTTACAGGGTAGCGATTATAAAATTAGTGTATAATAGGATATGAATTACGGAGGTATTTATGAAAAAGATCAAGAACATCTGGGTCTTTCTGCTATCTCTTGGACTTTTATCAGGCATGTCTTATTTTAGTTCTAAGACTATCTTTTCTGCTTATGCAAGGCTTGTGCGTTATTTGCCGGATGACAAGTCTTTTCTTAAACTGCAGCCGCCTGTTGAAAATAAAAACTTTTTGAGAACTCTAGGATATTCGCCGCTGGATTATTTTATAAAATCCCTGCCTTGGATCCTTGTTATATCCATATTGGTATATATAATCTACAATTTGATAACTTCTAAGGAAGACAATTTGGTAAAAAACAATGTTCAAAATTCCATTGCTCTAATTAAAGAGAAAAAAGAAAAAAAATCTCTCTTTAAAAATCCTGATTTTAAACTTTTGGATAGGGAAATTTCCAAATTACTTAATAGAATAGATGAACTAGAAAATCACAAGACTGTTGAGTTTGTCAGAAAAGATGAATTTGACGAAAATCTCGCCCAAAGTCTTAGGAGCATATGTCTTTCTATGGTAATGGATTTAGAACTTATGAAAATCAGAAATCTCGATCCAAGTATTTCCAAGTTTGAAATAAACATAAGAGCTTTCGAAAACTTGATATCCGATTTGCTTTTTAGATCTAGAATACTTAATGGCAGTTTGATTTTTAAAGAAGAGGACTTTTTCATAAAAGAGTTGCTTTACTCGTCCTTGGAAGCAAATTCAGAAAAGATTGCGGAAAAAAAGATTGTAGTCGAAAACCATATAGAGGATCAGATTGCAAGTGGAGATTATGATTTGGCTTCTGATGCACTTGCAAGAATTATTAATTTTCTATGCGTTCACGCAAGTATGGAAGATCGCATCTCTTTTAGAGTATTAGATAAAGATTCTCCAGTCCTTGAAATAAAAACAGATATAGGCTCTAAAAAAATTGAAAATCTCGAAAAAGCTTTTTCAGGTATTTATAGAAATGATAGACTCAAGTATGACAGTCTCGACCTCTTGCTTGCCAAGATGCTTTTTGACAACATGGGGGGAAGTATAGAATTTAGCTTAAATCCTACTGGAAGCACCCTATTTATTAAATTAAAAAAATCTCAGGCTCATGCTTGAGATTTTTTTAATTTTATTTTTAATTTTTAAGCAATTCAAAAGTATTTTACAAATTTTATCTCATTCGGGACTTGAAAAGGTAAACCCTTCTCCTTCAACTTCATTCACATTTGACACATACATAAAGGCGTGAGCATCTATTTCTTTTATAGCTTGTTTTAATTTCACATAAGATCTCCTATCAAGTACGGTTGTCAAAACGGCTCTCTCAACATTGGAAAAGCCACCTGTCGCCCTATAAATAGTAGTTCCTCTATTTAAGTCTTTTAGGATTAAATTATTTACTTGTTCAAACTCCTTAGTGATTATAGTAACTGCAAATTTGGAATCAAAACCTTGCAAAAATCTGTCAATCACAAGTGAATTTATGACAACTCCAAGTAGAGAATACATACCAGCCTTGGGAGAAAAAATGATGCCCGCTCCTAATGTTATAAGACCGTCTGTAAGCATGAGACCTCCTCCAAAAGAAAGTCTCGTATATTTTTCGATAATTTTTGCAACTATATCTGTACCGCCAGTCGAGGCTCCTTGATTAATTACTATGGCTATACCGGTAGATGATATACCCACTCCAAAAATCAAATTTATAAGAGTGTCATCAGTAACAGCGTGAGAAACTGGTGCCAAGCTTTCCATTAGCCACAAAAGCCCTGCCAGATAAAGGGCTGAATAAAGGGTGTAGAACCCAAAATTTGCCCCTAAAAAATAAAAGCCCATGGCAAATAAAATGACATTCAAAACCAAGAGTATCTGGCCTGTATCAAAAAATCTTACAATTTTTGATAAGAGAATTGCCAAACCCGATGCTCCTCCGACAGCCAAATGACTTGGTATCAAAAAGAAATGCAGGCTCAAAACTACCATAGTCGAACCCAAGGTTGTCAACAATAATCTCCTCAAGTCTAATTTCTTAATCATAATAACTCCTTATTCTAAATCCAAAAAATCAAGTTGTCGAAGGGCCTCAAACAATATTATTGATGCCGAATTTGACAAGTTTAAAGATCTCTTGAAGTCCTTGAGCATGGGTATTCTTATATTGGTTCCTAAGTCAGAAAATATTATATCTTCTGGCAGACCTCTTGTTTCTGGTCCAAATACAAGATAGTCTCCATCTTCAAATTTAACTTCAGTATAGGGTCTTGAGGATTTTGTAGATGCGAAAAAAAGATGACCCTTATCCTTTTTATTCATAAATTCTTCGAAATTTTCATAAACGGATATATCTACCAAATGCCAATAGTCAAGCCCTGCTCTTTTTACAGTCTTGTCATCTATTTTAAAACCCAAAGGTTTTATCAAATGCAATTTTGTGTGGGTAAGTCCACAAGTTCTGGCGATGGCGCCAGTATTAAATGGAATTTCAGGCTCATAAAGCACTATATTTAAACTCATAAACACACTTCCTTTTAAATGTTATAATATCATTAAAACCAAGCTAAAAATAGGAGTTGTAATGAATATTTTTTCAGAAACATTAAAAAATTTAGGTTTGAATAATCAAATCGGTGGAATAGATTTCAACTTTAGATATTTTACACAAAAACTTTCCGTAGTCAAGGATACAAAAAAACTTTTAAAAATTATGGGCGAAGAAGACATAGAAGATATATATTCAGCTTTTCAAATTCACTCGAATAACATAGAGGAGGCTCTTGTAGAATCAACAAGTGCTTTTGTCTATGGAAGAATTGCCTTTAGAACGGACGGGCTTATTACAAATAGAAAAAATGTGGCCCTTCTTATAAAATTTGCCGATTGCACTCCCATCCTTATTTATGATCCGATAAAGAAGGTCCAAGCTTCAATCCATTCAGGTTGGCGAGGCACCTCTAAGCAAATAGCAAAAGAAGCTCTAAAAATAATGCAGGAAAAATATTTTTGCAAGAAAGAAGACCTGCAAATTTTTTTTGGCCCCTCAATCGGAAAAGATAGGTATGAGGTCGGGGGCGAAGTCTATGAGGCTTTCAAAGTCTTCCCTAAAAGGGATGATTTTTTCGCTTTGAAAAATAATGGCAAATACCTCTTGGACATGATCTCTGCTAATTTAAGCCTTTTAGAATCTCTTGGCATATCAAAAAATCAAATTGAAATTTGTCCCTACGATACCTACTCCTGCCCCTTCCTCCACTCTGCGAGATTAGAAGGAAAAGACTATGGCAATAATGCCATAATAAGTGTGATAAAATAATTTGATTTTATAATTTGAAAAGGGAAAAGCCAATTAATATGGCTCTTCCTTTTTGTTTTAGAAAATAATTTTAAAAAATTTCGAGCAAAATCGGTGTATGATCTTGTCTTGGTCCCGAGTCAATCATTTCAGACTTCTTGATTTCACGGGCCAACCTATCAGATACCAAAAAATAATCTATTCTCCATCCAGCATTATTAATCTTGGAGGTTTTTACCCTCTGTCCCCACCAAGAATATACTCCTTCTACATCTCCATTTATATATCTAAAAGTGTCAGTAAAACCAGAAGACAAAAGATTGGTAAAGCCCTCTCTTTCTTCATCGGTAAATCCTGGCGATCTCCTATTAGATTGTGGGTTTGCAAGGTCTATCTCCTTGTGAGCCACATTGAAATCTCCCGTAGCTATCAAGGGTTTTTGCTTATCTAGCTCTTTTAAATATTGAGCATATTTCACATCCCAAACTTGTCTATCAGCAAGCCTTACTAGCTCATTTCCCGCATTGGGAGTATAGACTTGAGTGAAGAAAAAATCGTCAAACTCAAGTGTTATTATCCTGCCTTCATAGTCCATAGTTGTGGGGGCTCCTATTTTAGGAAAAGATATTGTTGGCTTTAGGCTTTTTTTATAAAGCACCATGTTGCCAGCATAACCCTTTCTTGCTGGCTCAACAGATGAAACCCAAGCAAAATCATAGTCCTTAAACCAAACATCCAGATGCTCTATATGCTTTTTGGTCGGCCCCTTGGCTGAAAGCTTAGTCTCTTGGATGGCTATTATATCTGCATCCTCTTTTTTTACGGTTTCCAAGACATCTCTCGACAAAATTGCCCTTGCTGAATCACTTGTCAGGGCAGCATTTAGAGAGTCTATATTCCAAGAAATAAATTTCATTTCGTCCTCCTAATTCATACATTTATAATATCAAATATTTTTGTATCTGCCATCTAATTTTAAAGTTTCACAAATAAAAAGGGCCGGCAATTTGAGTTTACTCTTCCCATATTACCGGCATATTTTCTTTTAAAGATTCTTTTATTTTTATGATGCGCTGATTTGAAGATCCTCTGAATTTCAATCTGAGATCCTTTAAGTTATTTACGAAAAGTCCATCTACCAAGATGTCACAGAGCTTTAAAAGCTCCAACTTTTTTTCGTCTTTTAAAATTTGCTCAAAGGTATAGCCTGAATATACCCAGATGGACTTATCGGACTTTTTTCTAACTTCTTGTAACAAATCTATGAGTCCGTCTAGATTTTCAAAAGGCTCTCCACCCAAAAGGGTGAGCCCATCAACTTCATCTAAACTCAAATAGTCTAGGATTTGCTCAGTTTGTTTGAAAGTCCAATCTTCTCCAAAATCCGCATCTTGGTACTCTTTATTAAAACAGGCATAACAATTATGACTGCACCCAGTTACGAAAATAGAAGTCCTTATGCCTGGACCGTTTGCCACATCATATTTTCTTATTTGTCCATATTTCATTAGATATGCAAGACCCTGTCTTTTATTTCTTTTGTTCTGCCTTCTGTCCAGAAATTTTCACCAAGATAACCACAAGTTCTTCTAACTACTGTCAAGGTGGACTTATCTGTATTGCCGCATTGAGGGCATTCCCATTGACCCTTGTCGTTGACTTTTATTTCTCCATCATAGCCACACTCTGCGCAATAGTCGCTCTTGGTGTTAAATTCAGCGTATTGAATATTGTCATATATATACTTTACCATAGTTTCAAGAGCTTCCAGATTGTGCGTCATATTTGGAATTTCCACATAAGATATGCAACCGCCTAAAGACTTATCTTGGAATTTGGATTCAAAGGCAAACTTTTCAAAGGCGCTTATTTTTTCCCTGACATCTACATGGAAAGAATTTATATAGTAACCCTTGTCTGTCACATTTTCGATTACTCCAAATCTCTGTCTATCAATAGAGTTAAATCTATGGGTAAGAGATTCAGCAGGCGTTCCATAAACTGCAAAAGAAAGCCCCGTTTCCTTGTTCCATTCGTCCTTCTTTTTATTCAAAAGATCCATAATCTTCATAGCAAATTCATAGCCTACCGGATCAGTATGGGATACGCCCTTGGTAAGCAAGGTAGCCTCATAAATTCCTATATAGCCTATGGTTACAGTTGAATATCCTCCCTTTAAAAGAGGCTCAATAGAAGCATGGCGAGGCAATCTCGCTATGGCTCCATGTTGCCAGTGAATAGGACTAGATTCGGAAGTCACATTTTTCAAATGCTCATATCTCAAGATGCCGACTCTCTTTACAAGTTCTAGACGTTTATTCAAAATTTCAAAAAATTTATTTTCGTCTCCATTTGCCAATATTCCTATTTGAGGCAAATTTATTGTGCAAACTCCAATATTGAATCTGCCATCAAAAATATATTTGCCTTTTTCATCCTTATATGGAGTCAAAAATGCCCTACATCCCATGGGAGAAAATACATTGCCCTTGTAATTTTCTCTCATTTTTTTGGCAGATATGTAATCTGGATACATCCTCTTGGCTGTGCATCTTATGGCTAGAGAGGTGAGGTAATAGTATTTTGAATCCTTGGATACATTGTTTTCATCTAGTACATAGATCAGCTTAGGAAAAGCCGGAGTGACATAGACCCCAGATTCATTTTTTATCCCTTCTATTCTCTGTTTTAAAATTTCTTCTATAATTTGAGCAACTTCTTCTTCATAGGGATCTCCGTCTTCGACTTGCATAAAAAGGGTCACAAATGGAGCTTGGCCATTAGAAGTCATAAGAGTATTTATTTGATATTGGATTGTTTGAATACCCGATTCCAAATCTCTTTTTGTAAGAGTAGCCGCCATTTTTTCAGCAAGCTCCACATCTCCAAGCGTCTCAATCGATACGGAAAGATTTTTGTCATAAGATTTTCTTAGATACTTGCCCAGGCAAGAAATGTTTATAGACTGGCCACCATATTGGTTTGATGCGATTTGCGCTATAATTTGAGTCATTACATTGCAAGCAACCTGAAAAGATTTTGGCGTTTCAATCATCTTTCCATTTACCACAGTTCCATTGTCGAGCATATTTTTCATATTTACCAAGCAGCAATTGAAAATTGGCTGAATCATATAGTCCATATCGTGAATGTGGATTGCTCCAGATTCGTGTGCCTCTACCAAATCTGCAGGTATTATCTTTCTCTTTGCAATGTCCTTAGAAACTTCTCCCGCTATCAAATCTCTCTGGGTAGATGCTATTATGGGATTCTTGTTAGAATTTTCGTCCATTACATCTATGTTCGTTTGGTCTAAAAGTCCAAGTATGTCCTCGTCTGTTGTATTCATCTCCCTCTTGTAAGCTTGAACTGCCTTGTAATTTTCATAAGCTCTTGCCGTAGCAGGGTTTTTGCATTGGAGAAGTTTGTAGTAAACTTCATCTTCTATGTCATAAATACTCAAGTCCTTGTTCACTGTAAGAGCATAATCTTCAATTTCATTGGCAATCTTCTCAGCCTGACCTTCAACAAAAATCCCATTACCAGAATGCATAGCCTTTTCAATTGCTATCACAATTTTCTCTTTATCAAAGGGTACACAAGTACCATTACGCTTTATGACTTTCACTTCTATCTCCTTTACTATTTTAATTATCCTACGCTATATATTGCGGTCGATTTTTAATTTCGCATATATATGATACGACATATTGGTCTTTTCTTCAATAAGCTTTTAGTATCTTTTTCTCTTATTTTCAAGTATTTTTTAAGTCTTGAATCTTTTAAACTTGATATGTCTATATTTTATTTGTCTTTTATGTTAACATTCCATGTATAAGCGCCATTAGCTCATGTGGATAGAGCGTCCGGTTCCGAACCGGGAGGTAGAAGGTTCGAGTCCTTTATGGCGTACCAATATACCCTTACGGCTTTTGCCGTAAGGTTTTTTCATATAAAATTTAGCTCCAAGGAAGTTTTATATCATATTCACTTTCTCTAAAAAATCTTTATTTAATCGCCTTAAAAACATTCTCTAATCTTTTGATACATCTATCCTATCTAAGGGTTATCTGAACTTTTATAAAATAAAAATTGCCCCATCTTCATGGGTAGACGACAGAATGGGATGAGATGGATAAATATAAAAATAAACCGACTCCAAAAAGAACCGGTTTATTTATTGTTTAAATTTTTATTTATTTAAATTTTTATTTTTTCAAATCTTTTAGTCCTTCCAATTCCTTGGTAAGACTTTTAATTTTTGCTTCCAATTTCTTTATATTAGCTTGCAAGTCTTCTACGTCTTCTTTTACAACAGGATTTGCATACACCTTGTAAAATTCATCTGCAAGTTTTTGATTTTGCTTGTAAAAACTTTGACCGAGTTTTTTTACTTCGGCCATAAGTTTTTGATTTTCTTCTCCGTTTAATGCTTGTTTCCAAGTTTCTTCCATCTTGGTAGTCATGTATTTATAAAAATCTTCAAAAGTTCTAGGCTTGGATAGATCTTGTAGGCTCGCCGTCCACTCCTTAGACAAATCTTCAATCTTCTTTTTGCTTAAATCATAAGATTTCTTCAAATGCTCCATCAAGTTTTCTTGATATTTGCTTCCTAGTTCAAAAGATTTTTCTAAATAAGCTTGGTATCTTTCATTGTAGCCCAGACTAGGGTTAAAGTATTTTATCTTGTCGAGGTATGATTTTTGAAGCTCTGAAAGATTTGCCAAAAAATCATCTGATTTTTTAGAGTAATCAAAGGCAGATAAGAAATCAAAATTCATCATTTTCTTAAAATTTTGAGCATTATCTTCTCCTAAAGAAAGAGCTTTCTCCATAAAGGGTTTGAAAACCTCTGGGCTTGTCGGAATCACATAGCTTTTGAAATAATTTAGAAAACTTTCATTGAAAGAGTCCACAGCCCCCATAAGCTTATCGGGACTAAAGCTGCCGTCTTTCATGGAATCATATACTTCCTTGGCCTTGTTGTAAGCCTGAAAATTTTGTTCCCAAGTCTTAAAAAGATCCATAGGATTTTTGAAGTTTTCCATAAAAACCTTGTTAAAAGACATCATGCCTTCCCAGGGGCTCATATCAGAATTTAAAACAGGAAAGAGATTTTTATTAAACAAATTTCCGTCTACCATATCTTTGAAATAATCTTGGGGCATCTTGTAAACTTCTTTAGCCATCGCTTGATTGATTTTTGCCATCCATTCAAAATAATCTTTTAAAGTCATGGGATCTTCACCCTTGGCAGGCTTGCTATCTTCTACCATATCTTGCCAAGGCTTAAATAGATTTTTTTGAAATTCCATCATGGATTCTAGATACTTACTATACATAAATTCCTCCCTTTAATAAAAAAATATACCATCTGTATATTATTTTACCCAATTAAATAGCAAAAACCAATAAGAAAAATCAGATTATAAAAATTTAAAAAGTCTTAATTTTTTTCTTGACATCAAAAGAGAATCCTGTATAATTATATAGGTCAGGTACCTTTAGCTCAGATGGTAGAGCAACTGACTCTTAATCAGTGGGCCCAGGGTTCGAGTCCCTGAAGGTGCACCAAGGTTTTTACAGATTTATACACTTTTACAAAATCTGTAATTTTAGAAGAAAAAGAGCGTAATTCGTTAAAAAATTACGCTCTTTTTTTGTTATTTTTACATACTTTTACACACTTTTATATCGTGGTTGGCAACTCGTTGGCAACTTTTCTATAAATATTAATTCAAATAAAAAAACTCAGCTTAACTGAGTTTTATGATTCCTTTATTATCTTTTTTAAATTCGACTTTTCTACTAAGTAACTTGCGAGCAAGGTTATAAATAAAGTAGATCCACCAACTGACAAGGCTGTCAAAAAGAATGGCACATCTCCTGTGTATGATAGTTCTCCTGCTACAAGAATACCGGATGCAGTCGCAAATATTAGACTGTTTATATAGGGACTTTTTATAAATTTGCTAAAGCTATATGCTATTATTGCACAAGCTGCTCCCACTACCATGTCTATTGGACCAAGTGGTGAATACAAATTTGCCAAGGCTCCACCTATTATTAATGCCGGCACATATTTTCTGTTGAAAAATGGTATAACCGACAGAGCTTCTCCAATTCTAAATTGAATTGCTCCAAATCCGATTGGGTTTACCCCTATAACTACAACGTAAATCGCAATCAAAATTGCATTTTTTACTAAATCCTTAATATTCATTTGTCCTCCTTAGTTTTTTTAATTGGGATTTTGCGAACCAATTGTGCGAACACAAGGAATATAATATCTCATTTAGTTTGCAATTTCAATATTAAATGTTCATCTTAATATTTTAAATCTATTTAAAATAAAACCACCGAAATATTCCGGTGGTTTTTCTCAATTCTCATGTTTTTTTAATATCTCCATAAACTCTTCTCCAGTTATAGTTTCTCTTTGGAGCAAGAAAGCTGAGATTTCATGGAGGGCGTCTATATTGTCCTTTAAAATATTTATGGCCTTTTCATGAGCCTTTTCTACTATGTCTCTTACTTCTTCATCTATCATGGCTTCTGTATCGGGAGAACATGATAAGGATGAATCTCCACCCAAGTATTTGTTGGTGGTAGTTTCCATGGCTACAAATCCAAACTTGTCACTCATGCCAAATTTGGTTATCATGGCCCTGGCTATTCTGGTGGCTTGTTCTATATCATTTGATGCACCAGATGTTTTTGTGGCAAAAATCAATTCTTCTGCCGATCTTCCTCCAGTAAATGTTGCAATTTTATTGAAGGCTTCTTCTTTGGTCATCAAAAATTTTTCTTCTTCGTCAACTTGCATTGTGAAGCCAAGCGCTCCAGATGTCCTTGGAATTATCGTAATCTTGTGAACTGGAGCAGAGTCTCTTTGCTTTGCTGCAACTAAGGCGTGGCCAACTTCGTGATAAGCAATTATTTCCTTTTCTTTGGGACTTATTACTGCATTTTTTCTTTCATAGCCTGCCAAAATTACATCAACAGACTCTTCTAAGTCCTCTTGACTCATCTTATCCCTATTGTTTCTTACAGCTCTTAGGGCGGCTTCATTTACCATATTTGCCAAATCGGCTCCACTAGCTCCAGCAGTTGCTCTTGCAACTTGAAGATAGTCTATATTTTCTTCTTTTATAATTTTTTTGGCATGAATTTTTAAAATGGCCTCTCTACCCTTTAAGTCTGGTAGCTCAACGGGTATTCGCCTATCAAATCTTCCTGGTCTTAAAAGAGCTGGGTCAAGAGATTCAGGCCTATTGGTAGCAGCCAAGATGACTACTCCAGTGTTGCCATCAAATCCATCCATTTCTGATAAGAGTTGGTTTAAGGTCTGCTCTCTTTCGTCATTTCCAGAAAAGCCCATACCGTCTCTTTTTTTACCGATTGTATCAATTTCATCTATAAATACTATGCAGGGAGCTTTTTCATTTGCTTGTTTGAAAAGATCTCTTACCTTGGCAGCTCCAAGTCCTACAAACATCTCTACAAACTCTGAGCCAGATATCGAAAAGAAGGGCACATTTGCTTCGTTTGCAACCGCCTGTGCAAGCATTGTTTTACCAGTTCCAGGTGGTCCAACTAAAAGAGCTCCTTTGGGTAGTTTGGCACCTATCTTGGTATATTTTTTGGGGTCATGAAGAAAAGAAACTATCTCCGAAAGAGCTTCCTTGGCCTCATCTTGCCCTTGAACGTTGGCAAAAGTTACTCCGTCTGTGTCTTTTACATAGATTTTCGCATTAGACTTTCCAAAGCTAAGAGGTCCAACTCCCCCCTCACCCATTTTTTTAAAAAGGGTTCTGGAAAGAATTTGTCCCATTATTATAAAAGCTAAAAGCGTTATACTTGTTGTTATTATAAAGGACAAAATTGGATTTAGTTGCTTGGGAATTACCTTATCAAATCTTACTCCTTTTTCATAAAGGGTCGATACCAAATTGGGATTTTCAAAAGCTGAGGTCGACAAAACTTTCTCACCCTTGGACTTGTCTTTTAAGGTGAAGAGTATGGTGTCTCCTCGGTCTTCCAATTTTTCGACTTTTTCTTCGTCTACAAGTTTTAAAAATGTATAGTAGTCAACTTTTTCTATGTTGGGAAGTTTGGAAAGCTTGGGACCTACATAAAAATGAAGAAATATTATAACTATGACGGCAAGTAGATACCAGATTATTAGAGGCGCCTTGCCTAAGTTGTTAAAGTTTTTATTCTTTTTATTCATATTACACTCCTTCATAAAATTATACCCAGATTATTGTATTTAAACTAGTCTATATTATAATATTAATCAAGGATGTGATATTTATATGATGAAATTTAAAAATATATTACCTCTTATACTCATCTTGTTTTTGTTTGCTTGTCAAAACAAAGAGGCATCTGCTCCAAAAGATACAGAGGGTGAAACAAAAACTTATACTGTGAGAGTTTACAGGCCATCCTATGACTATATTGTAAATGGCAAGGAGGATGACGAGCTTCTCGGTGAGGATTTTGAAGTAAAGGGCAGCTTAATAGATGCTGTGGATAAAATAATTCAAACTCTCTATGAGGACTCAGAAAGTCCCAAGGACAAGGCTTGTTTTGCTGCCATTCCTAAAGATGTAAAAATTTCATCCAAGTCTTTCGATAAGGGACTTTTAAATATTGACTTTTCTAAAAAAGATTTGGCTGGATCTTCCTTTGAAGAAAATATTCTCATAAAAAGTTTGATTTCTTCTCTTTTTAGTCTAAAGGAGATTGATGAAATAAAAATAACAGTTGATGGCAAGGATGCAGAAACCCTTATGGGTCATGTAGACATAAGCGAAAATTTCAGACGTTTTAAATAAAAAACACCTCTATCGCAAACTGCGACGGAGGTGTTTTACATTTTTTGTCTGTTTATCATTGCTCTTTCAATTGTGAGCGGGTCAAAATATTCTAAATCCCCACCATAAGGAAGACCATAACCGATTCTAGTTACCACTACATCCTCATCTTTTAGGGCATCAGCTATGTAGGCTGCACTTGTATCGCCCTCTATACTCGCTCCTGTTGCAACTATTACTTCTTTTACTTCTCCCTCTCTGACAAGGTCAAAGAGCTTATCTAGTCCTAATGTCTCTGGACCTATCCCCTCTCTTATGCTGATGTTTCCATAAAGAACAAAGTAGAGTCCATGATAGGAATTAGTTTTTTCCATAGCATCCACATCTTTCGGATACTCTACTACACAAATTTTGGATCTGTCCCTTATGGGTGAAGAGCATATATTGCAGGGATCCACATCGGTATAAACTCTGCACCTGCTACACTTTTTCACATTTTTTCTGGCATTTACCAAAGCCCTTGCCAAATCAAGAGCCTTGTCTTCATCCGCCTCCAAAATATCATAAGCCAATCTTTGAGCAGTCTTTGCCCCTATACCTTTTAGCTTGGTAAGCTGTCTTATCAGCTCCTCTAAAGGACCTCTCATTACATACCTGGTATATTTAGACCACCGGTTAGCTTTTTCATTTCTGTACTCATCTTGTTTTCAGCAGTCCTCATAGCTTCATTTACAGCAGACATCACTAGATCCTCAAGCATTTCTACATCATCTGGGTCAACTACATCCTTGTCAATCTTGATTTTTAATACTTCCTTGTTGCCATTTACAACAGCTTCCACAGCTCCCCCACCTACGCTAGCGGTGTATTCATTGCTTTGCATTTGTTCTTGCATTTTTTCCATTTGCTTTTGGAGCTTTTGAACCTGTTTCATCATATTGTTCATGTTGCCTCCGCCCATTGGAAATCCTCTCATAATTATTCCTCCTATTGTATGTCTAATTTTTCTTTGCCAAATAGCTCTTCGAGCTTTGCCCTAGCTTCTTCTTTTGCTGGTGTTCTCACACTTATTCTAAACTCAATCGGTCTTTTCATGTAGACCTCTAAACTTTGCGCAAGGCTCTTTTCGCTTGATTTTAACATATCCAAATTGAACTCATTTTCCACGTAAAAGTTTATCATATTATTACTAAAATCGCTCGACTTAATATGGCCCATAAGAGATTTTAAAATTGTATCATCAAGCTCTTCCACAAAGTCTTTAAAATCAAATTCGAAAGTTGTAGAGATCTTTTCCTCTTTTTTGCTTTCTACTTCTTTTTCAGATTCTTCTTTTAGCTCATTTTGACTTGGTTCTTGCTCTTCTAGAGTTTCAGGATCTAAAATGTCAGACTGATTTTTATTAAAAATCTCATCTTTTTCTTCTTTTCCTCTGGTTTTTGTCTCGGTCTTAGCTAAGCTTTTTTTGACGTCTTCAAAAGAAATTATTTCAATAATTGCAAGTTCCAAAACTACCCTTGGATCAAAAGAAAATTTAGCATCTTGAGATTTTTCAGATAAGACTGTCATCGCCCTTAGGATATCCTCCTTGCCAAAGGAAGAAAAGCTATCCAAGTCCTCTTTTTTGTAGGAATATATGAGATTTTCCTCTGAACCTTCTGACTTGTAGACTAAAATATCTCTTAAAACTTGAATCAAATCTTTAAACACAGTAATGACATCCTTACCACTGTAAAGAATTTGCTTTAAGAGATTAAAAGCCGAGGTCATATCTGACTGTAAAATCGCCCCAGCAAGTTTTAAAAGCTCCTCTTCCGATGCCATGCCCAATATATCCAGAGCCATTTCAAAACTCACATCATCTCCAAAAGCTAAAACCTGATCCAAAAGAGATAGGGCATCCCTCATAGCCCCATCAGACTTTGATGCGATTAGCTTGAAGATTTTTTCATCGCACTTTTTGCCCTCTTCTTGACTAATCTTTTTTAGATTTTCAATTATGGTGTCTCTAGAAATTCTTCTAAAATTAAATCTCTGACATCTGGAAAGAATAGTCGTTGGGATTCTCTCCGGTTCTGTCGTCGCAAGTATAAATACGAGGTGTTTGGGTGGCTCTTCTAATATTTTCAAAAGTGCATTGAAGGCTCCCTTGGAAAGCATATGCACTTCATCGATTATATAAACCTTATATTTTAAAGATGTGGGCGGATAAACTACCTTTTCCTTTAATTCTCTTATATCATCCACCCCATTATTAGAAGCGGCATCCATCTCCACTACATCCATAAGAGATCCGTCTAAAATACCCTCACATGATTTGCAAGTGTTACACGGATTTCCCTCATTTTCATTCAAGCAATTTATCGCCCGAGCGAGAATTTTGGCGCAAGAAGTTTTCCCCGTACCCCTCGTGCCGGAAAAGAGATATGCGTGGGATATATTTCCATTTTTAACCTGATTTTTTAAAATTTTGACTATCGAATCCTGACCCATGATTTCATCAAAAGTCTTGGATCTATATTTTCTATAAAGAGCTGTATACATTTTCTCCTCCAGATTTATTATATCAAAATCTTCGCAATATAAAAATGAACTTCATTACAAGTTGCCCTTTTAGTGTTATAATTAATTTATTAGTTTAAAAAGGTGGTGATACCTTGTATTGTTCAAACTGTGGCAAACAAGTGCCAGACAAGGCGAATTTTTGTCCTAGCTGTGGTCATAAGTTGCATGATGTCAAAGTAATAATTGAAAATATAGAAAACAAAACTGATTCAAAAGAAAGCCTCGACAAAACAAGGGTCTTCAATGCTAGGCTTCTA
The DNA here is from genome assembly GCA_021307325.1 of Peptoniphilus sp. GNH. NCBI lineage: Bacteria > Bacillati > Bacillota > Tissierellia > Tissierellales > Peptoniphilaceae > Peptoniphilus > Peptoniphilus sp. GNH. Next base: position 820,855 of record CP089931.1, read on the forward strand.
GATGGCTTGAATCAAGACCATGATATAAAAGAAATTACAAATACTCTAGATGAAAAAATTTCAAAGGAAATTCTAAAACACACGAGAAGAGAAAGTCAAGACGGTTTTGTAGGTCCTGATAACTTGGAAAAAGATTTGCCCGAATTAAAGACCAAAAGTAAAGAAAATAAAACTCCGATTGAGCCTGATACAAAAGGAATTAAAGAGCACAATCGTGAAAATTTCAACTTGATAGACTCAAGAGAACTATTTAAAAAATCCGATATTCCAAATCCCAGTAAACTTTCAAAAAGTGACGATTCTGATGTGGAAAATTTAAGTAGCACTTTTTCAGAAACCGATGTTCAAACTGCAGATAAGGCTGAGTTTGAAGATGTAAAATTAGAAAATAAAAAAGATGACAAAGCTTTTGAAGATAATATTATAAAAACAAAATCTGATGAACAAAAAACTCCTTCGCAAAATGAAAGCAAAAAAACAAGACGATCTTTGAAAAATATTTGGGATTCTTTTATAAGCGAAAGAAATGATGAGTTCTCTATATTTTCCCAATACACAATTCCTGGAAAATCAAAGGAAGTTTCTAAGACTGCATCAAAAGAAAAGAAGGAAGTAGTTTCAAATGAAATTTCAAACACTTCTAACATAGAGCAGACCATGCCCGTTCCTCTCATAACAGATGAGATGTTAAAAAAGGAAGATGCTTCTAAAAATGATAAAAATTCTTTTGAATTAAAGTCTGTTTCTTCAAAGGATATAGAAAAAAATCAAAAAAGTTCAGAAAAAAATACCCAAGCTAAATCTCAAACAAAAGAAAAAACTTCAAATAAAAAGAAAAATTTTGACATTTGGGACCAAAATTCCGAAGACTTGGATGAAGATTTAGATTATGACAACTCTAATTTGGCATTTTTCAAGGAAGTAAATAAAAAACTAGAAGAATCTCAAAAAAGATCTCAAAAAAAATCTCAAAAAATCGTCTCAAAATTGAGAAGTTTAGAAGAGCTGGATAATACTGGTGTGATAAAATTCATAAGTCAAAAAAATATTCAAATTATAAGTTTGACTCTGATACTAATCTTTACTATACTTCCCATAGCCTTGGCTTCTTCTTTTAATTTTAAGTCACTTATAATTTTGAGTTTGCTTAGAATCGGTGTGAGCCTTGTTGAATATTTTATATCAATAAAATCCGCCCTCTCTAAACTAAATCTGCACGTAAGGCAAAGAGAAATAAGGGGCGCTGGTCTTTTGACTTGGTCTCTCGGAGCTTTAATAATCATGCTTTCTTACTTAATAAATCGCAAAGCAGACCTAGTGCCAACTATTTTATCAGCCCTTACTCCGGGTATAGTAGGCACCATCATACTCTGTCTTTTGGCAATTGCGAGTGCTTTTTTCATCTTCGCAAAAGACCTAAAAAGGGACGAGCAAATTTTATTTCTGGGTTGGTACTCCATAAGCTTTGTAATTATTGAAGTTTTGAGCAAGGTTCTCTTCTTGGCTATTAACTTTATAATTTCGGCCCTTTGATAGCCTCTCACTTGCAAAATTATAGCTCATTTGTTATAATTTTTGGGTGATGAGCCGTTAGCTCAGCTGGATAGAGCGTCTGGCTACGGACCAGAAGGCCGAGGGTTCGAATCCTTTACGGCTCGCCAATATACTGACACGAGAATTCTTGTGTCAGTTTTTTTATGCCCTGATATTTTTAATGTGAGTCAATTTTTAGTCAACAAAAAAAGATAGCACAAGGCTTCCTGCACTATCTTTTATTTCGCATAAATTATAGCAAATCTTTTTTATAAACCCTATATGTTATGGATTTTTCTGCTCCTACTTTATTTATGTCATTTAGCATGGGTTGATTGTAATCCCAAATTGTTGAACCTTCAAGCACTTCGTAGCCCTTTTTTACTCCATTCATAAAGACTGTGTGATAGATAGCTGCTGAAACTCCCTTCTTGTGAAAATCTGGCACTACAAAAAGCACAAACATCCTTATTCTTTTTAGCTTGTTCTTTTTTCTCATGAAAGTAAACATCTCTTTGGGGCCGAGTTTACCCTTGAAACCATGCAAGATTTCATTGTAGTCTGGCAAGGACAGAGCAAATCCAATAGGTCTTCCCTCATTTGTTCTTGCAATGGCGACTAAATCTTCGTCAAGGAATGGCTTGGCGGCAACTATTATCTGTTCAATTTCTCTTTTAGAAACTCTCTTGAAATCTTCCCAATCCTTGGGCATGGCTTCTTCTATAATTTTATAGACATCATCCATTTCTCTTTGAATATTTTTTTTAATATCCGCAGTGTCCACCCTGTATCCATATCTTTCTTGAATCTTGGGCAAAAGTTCTCCAATCTTAACCATCCTTGTCAAAAGCAAGTCCTTGGTAGATCTAAAAGCATAGACGTCGTGATATTTTTCGAATCCGGCCTTGGTAAACAAGTCCTTGTAGTATGAAAGATTGTAAGTGTTCATGATGGTCGGGATGTCGTCAAAATTGTCAATTATGACTCCTCTCTTGTCATCTCCACCAGGCAAGGACACTGGCCCCTTGCAAAGATTCATTCCTTCTTCTTTTAAATATTTTTCAGCTTCTAAAAACAAGAGTTTGCTAGCCTCATCATCATTATAAGATTCAAATTCGCATATATACCCAGCCTTTAAATTGTGGGTTTCATTAAGTTCTTTATCAATAAAAACTATGAGCCTTGCCACTGGCTTATCATCACGATAAGCTATAAAAAGCTTATGAGGGCAAAATGAAAGCTCATTTCCCTCGCCCTTTATAGCCTTTATATAATCTTTTTTAATTGGTGCTACCCAATAGGGATTTTTATTATATATTTCATAGGGCAAATTTATAAAATCGTCAAACTCTCTGCCGCCTTTTACTTCTTTAATAATAATGTTATTCATATCGACTCCTTGAGCTCATTATACCTAATAATTTAAAAAATATAAACTAGATGACTTATAATTATATTTTACATTTCATAAATAAAAAAGGGATTCAATCCAAAAGATTGATTGAATTCCCCTTTAATCTTATCTTATTTTGTTAATATTATAAATTATTTGTGCTATCTCTGCTCTTGAAAGAGATTTTTTGGCTTGGAAAGTGCCCTTATCCATTCCATTAATTATATTAGACTTTGAAAGTTCACTTACTGCTTCTCTTGCCCAGGAGGAAATTTCTTTTACATCTTTAAAAGTTTTTTCGGCTCCTTTGAAGTCAAGCTTTTTCATTTTTTTGTATCTATAAAGGATTGTCGCCATTTCTTCTCTTGAAATTTTCTTGCTTGGTCCAAAATGGATATCATCTAAACCGTTTATGAGGCTCATATTTTTTGCCCAGTTTACATATTTTCCATAGTAAGAAGTCATGTCTACATCTTGGAAGGATAGATTTGCTGTAAAGCTTTTAACATTTTCAAATCTTCCCAAAATTGCTATGAACTCAGCTCTGGTCATTTCTTTTTCTGGTTCAAACTCATCTCTCATAACAATGTTTTCAAAAAGTCCATCTTGTAAAGAGTAATAGATGGCCTCGCTAGCCCAATGACCTTTTATATCCTTGTATTTTTTATCTATATCTTTTTTAACTTCTTCTTTTTTATCTCTTTCACTTGTACGCTCCGGCAATCTGCTTTCCCAATTAAAAGACCTATCAGCTATCCAAGGTCTGTAATATCTTGGATAAATTTCTCTATGTCTCGGTGGTATCGGAGCAGGCGGAGTGTTGGGATTCGGGTTTGGCACTGGCGCAGGTGTATTCGGATTTGGGTTTGGCATTGGTGCAGGATGAGTGTTATTTTTAGCATCTTTTATATTTTTAACTGCTTCACTCAGTTCTTCCTCTGCTCTATTTATCTCAGCCACATCATCTTTTGTCAAAGCATCTTCTGCCTTTGTCTTTGCCCTTTCCAAGGCTTCTTTTAGTTCTGCTTTCACATTTTCATTTAAAAGACCCTTGGCTTCTTCTAAAAGCGCCTGTAGTTTTGCCTTTGCTTCTTGAAGTCCTTGTCCTAGCTTCTTATTGGCATTTTGAGCATCCTTTTCTCTGGCTCTTTTTTCTATATCATCTAATTTTTCCTTGTTTTCAGCATTTGCAACTTCATTTTTAAAGCCGTCTCTTTCGCCTTCTGAAAGACAAGGAAGTTTTCCCAATAAGTCTAAAAGATTAGTCTTTGCCTCTTCAAACTTTCCACGATTTTCAGTTTCAAGTCTACTATATTTTGAATCAATTCTGTTTACATCTTCTAGAGTTTGAGCAGCTGCAATTTCACTTTCTGCTTGAGCCTTTTCCTCTTTGCTTAGGTGGTTAAAGCCTTTTATGCGAGTTATAGTATTAGCTTTTTCCTTCTCGATGTATTCTTTTTCACGCTCTTTATTTTCTTCTTCTGCTTCCTTGTAAATTTTTTCTACCTCAGCTTTACTTGGAGCAGTTTCAATTCTATTTCTATAGTCAGCTTTTTTTAATGGTAAATACTGTAGAGCATTAAGTTTTTCTATGGCGTCTTTTCTGGCTCTTTCTAATTCTTGCTGGTCGGGACCTTGTTCCGGCTTTTTAGGTGGATCTTGTTCCTTACCTTGGTCTGGGTTTACATTGCCATCTTGTCCCGGTTTTGCAGCCTTATTTTTTTCATCTTCTCTTTGTGCTTCTTCGTAAATAGACTTTGCTTGATCAGATGAGTTAGCCTTTTCTACCTTACTTATAAAGTCTTGTCTTTGATTAGGTTTTAAGTTTTCTAGAGCTTCTATCTTGTTTTTGTATTCAGCTATAAGTTTCTTTTCATTGCCAATCTTTTCGTTTTCTGTAGTCGCTTCTTTTACTATATTTTCGATTTGTCCTTCAGTCTTGGCGCCTAAAATTTGTCTCCTGTAATCATCAACTTTAGACTTTTCAAGGTTGCTCATAGATTTTATTTTTTCTTCAGCTGCTTTTCTTTTGTCTGAGAGTTGATCTTTTAATTGTAATAAAACAATTGATTTAAGTCCATTTACGGCATCGTCTACTTGCTTTTGAGTTCTAGATTCATTTTCTGTGATTTTTGTAGCATTTTTTATGACTTCATTAAAATTAGTTAGCTTTTCTTGGGGGTATAGTTTGATTTCTTCAAGTACTTGTTGTAATTCTTTGGTATCTACTGTATAGGTTGCTGAAACTTCTTCAGACTGATCGAAGTTTTCTCCGATTTGGCTAAAGCTAAAGACTGTACCATTTTGAGTTGTCTTATCTATTTCATAGATAAAGCCTTGGTTTACTAGCTTTAACTCACTAGGCATATTTGCTTTATTGATTTCCAAGTCCTTGCTTTCATTTCCCTTTTTCACTCTTATCTTAGGGAATTTTTTACTTATAACTGTTTGGTTTAGCTCTAAATTGTCAGGAAGAGAAATTTCAAAATTAGCTAAACTGTTATTTTTTCTTTCGTTAAACTTCACTTTAGGCTTTTCATACTTTTCTTTTATTTCAAACTTTTCAGATGAGGCATCCCCCTTGCCATCTTCTTGGTTAGTCACAACAAATTGATCTCCAATTGCAACTCCAGCATCTTTCATTTTTTTAATTTCAAAGAAATAGGATATGGCTCTGGGATTATCTTCTCTTTCTAATATAAAAATTCTGTTATTTTGGCTTTTTGTGAATACATAAATTGAAACTTTGCCCTTCAAATCTTTTGAGAAAAGTATCTTGTCCTTAGTAAGTTCAAATACAGGTTGAGAACTTTTTTCTCCCTTTACGACAACTTGACCAAGCAAGTCCTCCTTGCTTTGACCTTTTTTCTTGACATATAACTTTATGTCATCTCCTGGCGTAAAAGTCCTAAAAGGTATGATAGATGTTCTTTCGTTGCCTACAACTTTAACTGACTCATAATCTTCTTTTATTTTGTCAGATGTTATTTCGCTCTCTAAAGTCTTCTTTAGGGAATTGATTTTTAAAATCAAGGCATCGCCAACATTTAGCTTGCCATCATCTTGCATTTTTTTTGTATTGATGTGAATCTTGTTACCTCTTACTGCAGGAATCTCTGCAAAATATTTGCTATCATCTTGTAGCTGACCTGCAAGGACAGGGCCTGTGGCATCTTGATTTACATCTGCATAGCTAAAGCTTGTTGTAAAAATCGAAGACATGGTTGTAAGCCCCAAAATAAGAGCAAGTCTTCTACTGTTTTTGTTATTTCTATTCTCTCTTATCATAAAACCTCCTGGCATATTATTTCATTAATAATTTTAAAAAACCCAGTATAAATTTTTTGTTAAGAAAATTTATTTTTAAAAGCTAAATAATTTTTTTCTTTATTTTTTTATTCGATTTCATTTATTTTTTTCTAAACAACATAAAAAAAAGACACCTTTTAAGCAAAAGATGTCTTTTTAGCTTTTTAGCTTTTTACTATCTCAATTTTTCTTTAACTGAATTGAATAATTTTTTGGTGTAATCTTTTCTATCATCACTCATTACTTCATCTGCATCAAAAACTTCTTGTAATACTCCATTTTCTAAAACCGCTATTCGACCGCAGAGATATTCGATTACGTTTAAGTCGTGAGATATGAATATGGATGTGAAATTATATTTTTTTTGAAGCTCATTTAGTAGATTTAAAACTTGGGCCTGTATAGACACATCAAGAGCTGACACTCCCTCATCTATTATGACAAGTTTCGGATTTACTATAAGAGCTGATGCAATTGATATCCTCTGCCTTTGCCCTCCCGAAAGCTCAGACGGATATTGGTCTAGTAGACTTTCTTCTAATTCCACTTCTCTTAAAATATTTTTCGCCTTTTCAATTCTTTCGTTAGGTTTACCTATCTTTTGTATGTTCAAAATTTCCATTATTGACCAGCCAACTGTCTTTTGTGGGTTCAAGGATGAATAGGGATCTTGAAAGACCATTTGCACTTCATTTTTATAGTTTTTATAATCTTCACCCGCTAGAGTCCATATATCCTTTCCCTTATAAAAAACTTTGCCTGAGCTGGGCTTGAAAAGTCCCATTGCAATTTTACCAAGAGTAGATTTACCAGACCCCGATTCGCCGACTAGGCCGAAAATTTCGCCTTCATTTATGCTAAAACTCACTTGGTCTAGTGCTTTTTTGTATCTCTTCTTACCTAAAAGTCCCTTGTTGCGAATTTCAAATGTCTTTGATATATTTTCAAACTTTAATATTTCAGTCATTTTTTCCCTCATAAAGATGGCAATAAACACTCACCCCGTCAAACTCTTTGCGTTTGGGGAATTCTTTTTCACACATGCTAAGAGTGTGGTCACATCTGTCTTTGAAAGGACAACCTTCATTTGATCTTTGTGCCAAAGGCGGCACTCTTCCAGGTATATTATAAAGGGCTGTTCCCCTTTTTTTATAAGATGGAATTGCCTTCAAAAGTCCCTTGGTATAGGGGTGCTTGGGATTATTTATTATATTGTCCACTGGGCCTTCTTCGACTATTCTTCCAGCATACATCACTATAATCCTCTTGCAAATTCTAGATACCAAGAGTAAATCGTGGGTTATGAATAAAATACCTCCAGAATAAATTTCTTCTAAGTCTTTGAAAAGAGATAGAATCTGCATCTGAATGGTAGCATCTAAGGCTGTTGTGGGTTCATCTGCAATTAAGACTCTGGGATTTGCTATAAGTGCCATGCTTATCATAATCCTCTGCCTCATCCCACCAGACAACTCGTGAGGGTAGAGATTATAGAGATCTTCCACATCCCTTAGTCCACAGTTTTCCATTGTCTTATAAACTAAAGTCCTTCTCTTTTCTTTTGGAAAGTCAAAATGTATCTTTAGGACTTCTTCTATTTGAGCTCCTACTTTCATAAGAGGGTTTAAGGCCGTCATAGGCTCTTGAAATATCATGGATATTCCCCTGCCCCTATACTTCTTCCACTCTCTTTCTCTAAGTCCGAGCATCTGCTTATCCATAAGCTTTACACTGCCAGATTTTACTATGGCATTGGGATGTTCTATTCCTAAAATTGTCTGAGAACAAACGCTCTTTCCACAACCAGATTCTCCCACAAGACCTATAAAATCTTTCTCATAGATATCAAAGCTTATATCATTTACAGCATTTTTCTCCTGCCCTTTTAAGTCAAATGCAACGGTCAAATTTTTAACCTCTAGTAATTTTTTCATTTTCCAGTTTCCTTTACACGCCTGTCTCTTAGACCGTCTCCTAAAAGAGTAAATCCAAATACCATAAGAGATATCACAAGACCTGTCGAATAAAAATACCAAGGAGCTTGATTAAAATAGGTCTGAGCCTCTTTTAGCATCCTTCCCCAAGATGGATAGGGCGGCTTAACGCCCAAACCCAGATAGGAAAGACCTGCCTCTGAAAGAATTGTATTTGAAACAGATAGACTTACTGCAACTATAATTTGATTTCTTATGTTTGGAAGTATGTGGTGGATGGCTATGTGAAATCCATTTGCCCCCTTGGTCTTGGAAGCCATGACATAGTCCATCTTTCTAATTTGTAAAAATCCAGATCTGGTAACTCTTGAAAAATATGGAATCCCCATCACTCCAAGAGCAAGTATTGTATTTCTCACACCAGGTCCATAGACTGCCACAAGCATTATCGCAAATAAGACGCCAGGAAATGCCATAAGGGCATCTATTATTCTCATCAAAACCTCATCGGTCTTGCCCCCCAAATATCCAGCAAAACCACCGATTATAAGTCCAAACAAAAGGGCTAGGCTGACTGCTCCAAATGCCAATATAAATGCCGTTTGTGAGCCTGTCATAATTCTTGAAAAGATATCTCTTCCAAAATTATCCGTTCCAAATATATATTCCCTGGATGGCGGCGAAAACTTTATATCTGGATTCATTTGATTGGGATCATGAGGAGTCCAAAATACGCTAACTATACATATTAAAATGAATATAAGAATTATTAATTTTCCTATATTCATTGATACTTTTCTGACTCTCACTATTGACCTCCTCTTATCCGTGGATCTATACATCTATAAAGTATATCTATGAAAAAATTTATAAATATAATCATAGCTGCGACTACGACCACAAGAGATTGAATCAAAGGAAAATCTCTTGATGAAACTGATTGAACTATAAGCGAACCTAGGCCTGGTAAGGCAAATACATTTTCCACAACTATGGAGCCACCAACACTTGAAGTCAAAATTATGCCTAGTATGGTTATTACTGGTATAAGCGCATTTCTCAAGACGTGCTTATATAAAATTGCATTCAAAGAATTTCCTTTGACCCTAGCTGTTCTAACATAATCTTTTCTAACCTGATCTAGAATTGCTGTTCTCAAATATCTAACTACTGTCGCTATATTTGGTATTGCTATTGCAAAAGATGGCAGGAAGAACTTATATAATTTGTCGAAAAAAGTCCCTCCCATGACATCATAGCCAAAACTCGGAAAAAGCTTCAACCTAAGCGAGAAAGTTAAAATTAATATAAATGCCAACCAAAAAGACGGCATTGATATCCCAACTTGTGTAAGTGCCGCTATCGGAGCACTATACCACTTGTTGTCTTTGGAGGCAATCCAAATCCCAAATGGTATGCCTACCAAAATAGTTAAAAAAAGTGAGTAAAGCGTCAAAAATAGGGTGACGGGGAACCTGGCTAAAAACAGGTCCCTCACATCAACTCCATACTTTAAACTCTTTCCCATATCCCCTCTTGCGAGGTCCTTTAGCCAGTCAAAATATCTCTCTGGCATGGGTTTGTCTATTCCAAGTTCTTTTTCTAACTGAAGAACTTGATTTTCGTCGGCTTCAACTCCTAATATGATTTCCGCTGGATTTCCTGGTAAAACTTGAAATACCAAAAAAATCATAAGACTTACTAAAATCAAAGTCATAAAGACCGACAGTAACTTGCTTATTATTATTTTCATTTTAATTTGTTATTCTCAAATCCTCTAAATTCATCTTTTGAATTGGATAATGTTTTAGTCCTTCGACTCCTTTTCTAAGAGCTGTGATTGAATCTGGGTCTTGGATGAAAACAGAGCCTGCATCCTTGGCGATTATTTCTTGAGCGGCCTTATAGCCTTTTATTTGGCCTTCTTCATCAGGACTTGTTGCTGCTTCTTTCATGACCTTGTCATATTCAGGATTGTTGTAATTTATATAATTGCTCTTATTATCTGACATATATCTTTGCAGAATTTGGTGGGGGTCCATATAGCCTATAAATCCTATTATAGTAGCTTGGAAATCCCTGCCCTTGTAACATCTTGGAATCCAAGTTTCAAATTCTATCGGTTCAATTGTCACTCTGATACCTGCTTCTTTTAATTGTGATTCCAATACTTCTGCTGTATCCATGTGGTACTTGTAGTTAGATGGCACTACAATATTCATGTCTATGCCATTTTCATATCCTGCTTCTTTTAAAAGTGCCTTTGCCTTTTCTACATCATGAGGATAAAGTTCCCCTAGATCGTTGAAAAACCTTGGAAGAGCTGGTGAAAAGCTTGAGAATAACTTAGTTGCTTGGCCATGTGCCACTATTTTAATTATTTGATCTCTATCTATGGCATAATTAACTGCTTGACGAACTCTTATATCATCAAAAGGCTTTACTTTGTTATTAAGACCTATTACTTGAACTAGATTTTGTAGACCTTGCACAAAGCTTGCTGCACCTTCTAATTGTGCCTTTTCCTCAGCCGAGAGTTTTGGAGATACGTCAATCTCTCCGCTTTTTAATGCCATTATTACAGTTTGTACGTCTTTCATTTTTATTATTTCAAGATTCTTGTAAGAAGGTATATGATCCTTCCTGTGATAATCTTCATTTCTTTCAAGTTTTAAAATTTCCCCTGGATTATATGATACGAATTTGAAAGGGCCAGTTCCAACTGGGTTTTTGTCTTGATCCATATAATCTTTTGGCATGATTGGCTTTAGGGTCAAGTAGATAAATCCGTTGAATCTTTCCTTCAAGCCAACTTCAACAGTATAATCGTCAAGTGCTTTTACAGATTCTACCACTGAAAATTTTGAGTTCTTTGGCTCTTTGCTTGTAATGCCTGCTAATTGATCATAAGTCCAAACTACGTCTTCCGCCTTCAATTCTTTGCCATTGTGAAACTTCACACCTTTTTTTAATTGGAATGTGTATGTCTTTCCATCTTCTGATACTTTATAGGACTCTGCTAAGTCTGGGACTAATTCACCCTTTTCGTCAGTGTCATAAAGACCATCAAAGACATTGTCCATTATGGTTTCTGTATCTCCTGCTGTCATCGTAAACGGATTCAAAGAATCAATCTCCGTAAACATGGACACTCTTATGGTATCGCTGCTTGCCTTCTTGTTACCATCTTCTTTTTTTTCTCCCTTTTGTGTGCCTGTGCATGCTGTGAGTAGGATTGCAGACATGGCTACAAGAGCTAGTTTTTTGATTTTCATATTTCCTCCTAATAACGCTTAGCGATTCTTATTAGTAATTATACTACTTCGAATTAATTTTTCCATAAATAAGTTAAAAAAATAGCATAATTTTATTTTTCTCTTATCCTTCTTTGTACTTTTGGCTCAATTGACCGAATTTTGCTCTTATGATAACATCTTCAAATGGAGGTAATTATGAAGAAAAAAGATATGGGCTTTGCCTTAAAAGACTTATTATTTTTTGTGCTTTTATTCGCTTCACTTATATTCTTATATTGGAAAAATCTTTCCCACCCTGGTTGGGAATATTTAAATGATTGGCGTCAGACAGATACCTACGCCATGGCACAAAACTTTTATCTAGATAATATGAACATCTTAAAACCTCAACTCAACTATGACGGTTTAAAAGATATTTATGTGCAATTAGAACTTCAAATAATTCCATATATATCTGCCATTTTATTTAAATATTTTGGCGAATCATTTTTTATAATAAGATCTGTTTCAGTAGCTTTTTATTTTGTGAGCATTTTTTATTTTTTCTTGCTTGGAAGAAGTTTTTTCAAAAGATGGCCTTGCTACATAATTACAATTATTTACTCCTACTGCCCCATTAGTCTAGTCTATGGCAGGGCAATCATGCCCGAGGCTGCTCTTATGGCTTTTTTCATTGCAGGTCTTTATTATCTAAGATTTTGGCAAATGAAGGACAAGCTTATCCATTTTTATATATCGGCTTTTTGTATAAGCCTTGCAATAATGGAAAAGACTCCAGCTGCATTTTTGGGCATTTTAGTCTTATTTTTAATTTTTAAACGTTTTGGATTTAAGGCTTTTAAAAATCCCCACGTATATATCTTCGGACTGATTTCTCTTGGTCTGCCATTTGCATATTTTTATATGCTTTCTATAAATGCGACTGCAAGTTTTGTAAATGATATAGGCCTAAAGCACATACTAAATCCATCTAATATAAAAAAGATTATTCCAGTTTCAAAGGATTTGATTTCCAAAAATTTCTGTGAGATTTTTGGCCTTAGTCTCTTGGTCTTTGCAGGGCTTGGAACTTTAAAAGCCATAATCAAAAAAAATTCCTTCCTCTTGGTTTTACTTCTGGCTTTTATTTTGGAATTTATAATAATAATTGTTCCTATAAAATTTACCTATTACATGATTTTTTTGAGTCCGATATTTTGTCTTTTAGCAGGGGAAATCCTAGATGGAATCTTCTCCTTCAATGCCTATATGGGAACTGTCTTTGCAGGAGTTTTGCTTTTGTTTAATATCTATGCTGGTGTGATATACTATATTCCAAACACTAAAATAGTCCCCGAGACTAATCTTGCAATTGAGGGACTTAAAAAAGTAATAAAACCTCAAGATAAGATTGCCATTTCATCTTTAAATCCCGTCTACATCAACGGCATAGGTTGCAAGGGTTATAGGGCCGGGATAAATTATTACGATTTCATCCCCAAATCAATACCTGAGGAATTAGATTTTTTTGAAAATTTAGGCATAGATTATTTTGTGGCTATGAAGTATGCTAATACTAACTATACAGAAGAATGGTTCTACTATCTAAAAGATAGATACAAGCTCATAGACGAAAGTCCCTACTTTTTTATTTACAAAATGAGGTGAGAAAATTAAAAGTTTATTTTTAAAATATAAGATGTTTATAAAATATTTTCTAGCCTCATTTGTGTCCATCTTTATAGATGCAGGTTTGGCGTGGATTTTCTACATTGGACTTGAAAGGAGCTTGGTTTTTTCAAATACCTTGGGCTTGATTGCTGGATTTTTGTTTACTTTCTTGGCATCAAAGATTGTTTTCGAAAAAAAATACAGCCTAAGGGGCTTTCTAGTATATCTAATAAGCTTTATTTTTGGGATGATTCTTGCAAATGTGACAATCGCTTTTTCCAATTCCTTCTTTCTTCCTCTTGTTGGCAAAGAATTCTCATTTCTTCTTAGCAAGGGACTTTCGATAGCTGTTCCCTTCTTCTTCATGTATTTTTTTAGAAAGGCGCTTTTATGAAAAGACTACTAGTAATGCCACCAGCCTATAATGAGCAAAAAGATATAGCAGCTCTATTTGAGGCTTGGCTCAAAGAAGAAAAAAATATAGAGGCCTTGGGATATAAGTTGGAACTTGTTTCCATAAATGACCACTCTACCGATGAAACTCTCAATATAATAATCTCTTATGAAAAATCAAGACCTGATGTGTTTACAGATCATATAAATCACCCAGTAAATAAAGGCTTAGGTGGTGGTCTAAACTCAGCTCTTACTTACTTTTACAAAAACTCTTCTTTAAAAGACGTTTTATGTATAATGGATGCCGACAACACTCAGTCGCCCGAATACATTGTAAAAATGCTAGAAAAAATTGAAGACCACGATGTCGTCATCGCATCTAGATATTGTGACGATTCAAAAGTAAAAGGTGTCCCGCCTGTGAGACTTTTTCTCTCTGAGGGAGCGAGGTTTTATTATAAGCTTGTCCTTGGCATAAAAGGAGTCGAAGACTATACTTGTGGATATAGACTTTATAGTCATGAAATCATATCTAGACTCTTTGAAAAATATAAGGATAATCCTATAAAAAATAGCTCTTTTGCCTGTATGATGGAGCTTCTTTACAAGCTCTCATCTTTAGGTGCAAGCTTTGCCGAGGTTGGCTTTGTACTTAGATATGATAAAAAACAAGGTGCATCTAAAATCAAAATAATAAAAACTATACTTGATTCTCTTTTAACAGCCTTGAAGATAAGATTTTCTGCATAAAAAATCCCTGAAAGTTCTAATTGAATTTTCAGGGATTTTAATTTTAATAAAAATATCAATCGTTGTAAGATCCGAATAAATCATCTTTTTCATAATTCAAGGGACCACAATATCTATTCCCTCCAAAGATCAGAATCATTTTAGTTAGAGGGGTAAAAAATAAAATCATAATTTGCAAAAATCCTTCAGCAGAATAAACTTTTGCAAAAACCCAATTTGTATAACATAAGTAAAGTTCTCCTACAAATGGGATGAGAAATATTAAACATCTCCAGCCTTGACCCCTTCCAAAACAAATTTCCTGCCTCTTCCAAGCTTTTACAAAAGGAATCAAGCCCCAAATGCCCGCTACTCCAGCCCTTTGAAATAAAATTGCATCAGTTAAAAAACTAATAACTAGCAATATGCTGCCAGTCACAGCCCAAAATGGAATTAAAAATAAATTAAATAAGCCAAACAAAATAGACATATAATCACCTTCTTGTCTGCTTATTATAGCACATTAAATAGCTCTTATCCCCTAGATTTTACTTAACTTTACTCCTTCTTTATTATTTCTTAGATTTTGATTTTATTTAATTAAAAACTACTGGTAATTTAAACTAAATTAATATAAAATAATTTTAATGATAGATGTTTTCATTATTTTAATTTTATATGGAGGTATTTATGAAATTTACTCAAGAAATGATAGATATGATTGCAGAAGAACTTGCTTATATTGCAACGGTTGACAAGGATGGCAACCCCAATATAGGCCCCAAAAGAACGATGAGATTTTTAGAAGATGGAAAACTCATCTACTGCGAAAATACAGGTGGCAAGCACTTTGCGAACTTGAAGGAAAATGGCAAGGTGAGCTTGTGTTTTGTAAAGAGAAATGACAACAGAGGATTTCGTTTTAGTGGCAAGGCCAAGATCTACACAGATGAAGAAATGATGAACTTGGCTAAAGAAAAAGCTGGTGTGTTGCCAAAAAAAGCTGCTGTAATTATTGAAGTCGATAAAATTTACAGTCTTGACTCTGGTCCTATTGCCGGCAAATTGATTGAAGGATAAGCACTAAAAACTTGCCCCCTTGCTGTTTTAGTTTTAAAATAGTTTTGAAGGGAGGGTCTTATGAAAGTATGTGAACTCACACTTGTCCCAATAGGAGTCGGAACAAGCGTATCAAAATATGTGGCTGGTGCTTTAGATAGCATAAGGGATATGGAAGGTATAACTTATGAATTAAATCCCATGGGCACCATCTTGGCAGCTGAAGATTTGAGAACTCTCTACTCTGCTATTGAGCTTATGCAAGAGGCTATTTTTGAAAAAGGAGCAGATCGCGTCTACTCTGTTATTAAAATTGATGATCGTAGAGATAAGCAAAGAGATTTTCATGACAAAATCAAATCTGTCCAAGAAAAATTAAAAAAATAAAAATTTTTGAAAGTCCCGATAAATTTAAAATTTATTTTGGACTTTCTTTTTATTTGTTGCAAAAGCAACTGATAATTTATATCGTATAGTCTATTATTTTAAATAGATTCATGAGGTATTAATTTTTTATAAAGGAGGATGTATGGAAAAAAATAAAACAAGTTTGGGTCATGATTTTCTTAAAATGCTGGGTCGCACTAAGCTAAGACCAGGCGGAGGAGTCA
This sequence comes from Peptoniphilus sp. GNH, assembly GCA_021307325.1. Classification (NCBI taxonomy): domain Bacteria; kingdom Bacillati; phylum Bacillota; class Tissierellia; order Tissierellales; family Peptoniphilaceae; genus Peptoniphilus; species Peptoniphilus sp. GNH. The sequence continues at coordinate 836,726 of CP089931.1, forward strand.
TCACAAATTGGCTCTTAGAAAAGGCGCAAATTAAAAAAGATTTCAAAGTATTGGAAGTGGCTTGCAATCAAGGCGACAATTTAATAAGAATCTACACAGACTTTGCTTGTCATATTCAAGGTGTGGATATGGGACAGACTGAAATAGAACAATGTAAATCCAATCTAAAAGCCCTTGATCTCGATGAAGAAATTAAAGTAGAACAAATGGATGCGAGAAATCTAAAGTTTTTAGACGAAAGTTTTGATGTCATAATAAACGAGGCCATGCTTACTATGCTAAGCGATGAAGATAAAAACAAAGCCCTCAAAGAGTTTCATAGAGTATTAAAAAAAGGAGGCCTTCTGCTTACTCATGATGTAGCTCTCGATGAAGATAATACAGAGGCTAGAAGAAGAGTTTCAAAAATGGTAAATGCCAGTGTCTCCCCCATGGGTGCAGGAGCGTGGAAAAATCTATTTGAATCTAATGGTTTTGAAATCTTGGATATGAAAACAGGTCCTTTTTTACTCTTGGATAAAACTACAATAATAAAAGATGAGGGCCCCATAAGAGCTGCCGCCTTTTTCAAAAAAGCCATGCAGGATGAATATAGACAAAGGTTTCTTATGATGAAAAAAATGCAAGAAGAAAACATGAATTATATAGCCTTGTTTGCAAGGAAAAAATAAATCCTATGAGAAATATTGACAAGGCTAAGCTATTGGTACCTTCCGACTTTGTACCAGTAAAAAAACATCAGACCATATCGAAGGAATTGATGTTTAAAAAAGACTATCACATACTCGCCATGGGTCTTTATGAAAATACGGATATAAGCCCAGAATATTATGCCGAGACCAAGGGATATATAGTCCTTGAAGGCAAGTTAAAGATTGGCGGAGAACTTATTTATAAAAATCAAGGCATATTTTTTCCAGAAAGACAGCTGTTTCAAATACAAGCCTTAGAAGATTCAATTTTTTTGGAAATTTCATATTGTGAAAAGGAGGAAAATATGGAAAATATAGAAAAAGGAAAGGTAATCAATTTAAAAGACAGTCTAGACTATGTAAAAGGGGCTATTACAAACTTGGACATAGTTTCAAAAAAAGACTTAAAAATCATGATTTTGGCATTTGATGAAGGCGAAGGACTAAAGCCACACTCAGCTCCAGGAGATGCACTCTTGCTTGCCTTAGAGGGAACAGCCAAGGTGGGAGTTGGAGAGAATGAGTTTATGATAGAAGCTGGAAAACAAATAATCTTTCCAAAAGATATAACTCATAGCGTAGAAGCAAAGACTAAATTTAAGATGCTTCTAATTTTATCTATATAACAATAAAAAAGGATGGAAAGACGTAAGTTTTTCCATCCTTTTTATTTATTCATTTTTAAACTAATTGTCAAATTTTAAAAAATTCTTCAAAGCATCTTTGCATGTAGTATAAATCTTTGGCAGCCATTAACTCTCTTACAGAGTGCATTGAAAGCATGGGGCCTCCTACATCTACTGTTCTCACATTCAATCTTCTAGATGTTATAGGTCCTATGGTCGAACCACCTCTCATATCAGACCTGTTGTGGAAGGTCTGATATGAAATACCCGCTTTTTCACATATGCTCATAAGTATAGCTGCCGATTCTCCATCGGATGCATAGGCCTTGGAGGCTGCATACTTTATGACGATGCCCTTTCCAAGTTTGGGTCTATTTATTGGGTCTGCCTTTTCTGTATAGTTTGGGTGAATGGCATGAGCCATATCGGATGAAATCATAAAAGATTTTTCTAAAGCTTTAAAATAGTCTTGCCTGCCTTTGCCAAGTCCTAGTAAAATTCTTTCAAATACAGTTTCTATAAAAGATGAATCAGCTCCCATCTTGGTTCCCGAACCAACCTCTTCATTATCACTTGCTATTATAATATTGATTCCCTCATGGTCTTTAGCATCAATCAAGGATTTTAAGCTTGTATAAAAAGATGCCAGATTGTCCAGCCTGCCAGATGATATAAATTCAGAATTTTCTCCTAATAAACTTGCTTTTTGTCTATCATAGAGGTAGAGATCATAATCGAGTACATCATCTTTTCCCACGCCAAGCTCACCACTCAAAAGCGTCTTCATATGGTCTTCGTTTTCAATTTTTTCATCGCAAAGTCCCACAAGTGGAAGAGTATGGACTTGTGGATTTAGCTTGATGCCGTCATTTACTTGTCTATTCATATGAATTGCCAAATTTGGAATTATAAGCATATCCTTGTCAAATTTCACAAGCTCCTTACGAGGATTAAAGATATCATCAGATTTCAAAATTACTCTGCCGCCAAAGGACAAGGGCCTATCCAGCCAAGTGTTTATTATAGGTCCACCATAAACTTCAGTATTTAAAACAGACATGGACTCTTTATTCATATAAGGCTTGGCCTTTATTCTAAAGCCTGGCGAATCAGTATGAGATCCTACAATTTTAAAGAAAATCTCATCCAACTTTCCAACAGAAAAAGCTAAAAGTGCAGAGTCATTATTATCTACGAAATACTTGCCCCCTTCTCTTATTACAAAATCCTTTTTTAAATCCAATCTCTCAAAACCTGCCCCTTCCAAAAGCTCTTTGGCCTTTTTCACTGCAAAATATGCCATTGGACTCTCATTTAAAAACTCTATAAAATCATCAATATTCATAAAAAACCTCCCCATTCTTATAGCAATTTTAATACAAGTCCAATAAAAAGTCATTCCATTTCAGTTTTAGTTTGGCTATACAAATTTTTGAATCTGTTGTATAATTTAGTGGCTTGGGGGATTAGCTCAGTTGGGAGAGCGTCTGGCTGGCAGCCAGAAGGTCAGGGGTTCAAGTCCCCTATTCTCCACCATATATAACTTAAAATTAATACATAAGCTTGCCTTGCTTTTAAAGCTTAGATTGTAAAACATCTAAGCTTTTTATTTTTGAATAAAAGACAGAAAACTTTTATGCATTTTATAAGTCTTAATTTTTTACATACAGCTAAAAATTTTAAAAAAATACCAGGGATTATTCATCTCTGGTATTTTTAGGCTCCAATTAGCTATATTAAGCTGTATAAGACATTTGATTTTTAAAAATTATAAATATAAAGTCTTTTCTTACTCGTTTTCAATTTTGATTTTCAACCCAATTTACAAGTACCATCAAGGTCTTTGCTAATTCATATCTACTTATCTTTGAATCCGGATTATACTTATTAGCATCTTTTCCTTCTATCAAGCCAATTTCTTCCATGGCTTTTACAGCTTCTAGACTCCATTTTGGAATCGCGTTTTCATCTGCGAATTTGAAATCTTTAGTTTTTTGCATATCTATTCCATTATTCGTTAAGAATCTTGCAAATATTAATGCCAACTCTTGCCTTGTAAGCTCTTTATTAGGTTTAAAGTTTCCATTGCCATCACCCAAGACATACTTGTGGCTTGCTGCCCAAAGCACTGAATCTGCATACCATTGATCTAAAGCCACATCATTGAATTTGATGTTTTTAGAGCTTGTCTTGTCTTTAGAAATTCTCATTAGAGTTTCAACTACCATAGCCCTTGTTATTGTAGCATTTGGACTAAATTTCCCAATGCCAGTCCCCTTCATGATCTTACGAGATGTCACAAAGTCTAAAACTTCTTTTTGTTCAGCTGTTATATCGTTAAATTTAGTCGGTGAAACTTTATCAAAAGTTTGAACTCCATAATCTTTATTTGGCTTGTCTTTTGATTTTTCTTCACCTATTTTTTCTCTTTTATTAGATTTAAAGAATCCTATATTACCATTTCCTGGGTTATAAGGTTTTATTATCGGAACTACCGGTTCAATAGGTTCTGGATTTTTTTCGTTTTGGTTGTTTTTAGACTTTTCTTTTAAGGATTCAAAGGCTGATTTTAAAGTCGCAAGAGCCTTTTTAGCCTCTTCTTCGTCATTGTAGGACTCTTTTATTTTAGACAGACATTCTTTGAAGGCATTTAAAGAGTCTTCTGTGTATATGCTTTCATCTATTGTCTTTGTTTTTTCAACAAGTTCCTTTAATTCAGTTAGGACTTGTCTAAGTCCTTCGTCATCCTTAATATTTTTAAAATTAGGATCCTTGCCAACATTTATATAAGAATCTGCAGTCATTACAAAATATTTTGGTGCGACAAAGCCTTGGCTTGCTCCGTCATTTATTATAAGCTCATAAACTCCTTGATTTGCTGAAAATAGATAGTTTTGTTTTCCATCTTCTTCATAATCCATAATCATATCCACCAGTGATCCAGTTTTTAGATTTTTTATTTGAACCTTTATCTTTTCTGGTGAGCTTATAACCAATGCACCTTCCATATCTGTTTCTATTTTACTGAATTTAAAATCTGCTCTTGTGCTTTCTCCGCTAGTTACCTTTACAAGTTTGTTGCCTGTCTTACTTGCAAATTCAGTATTTTTATCAATAAGCGGGCTTATAATATAGTTTCCTTCCGGCAAATTATTCAAGTCTCTGTAGACCTTATCATTGTATCCAAAGTAACCTCTTATATCTTGGACAATGTAGCCTTGTTTTTGTCCTATATTATCTTCTATTACAAGACTTCCATTTCCACTTGATTTCTTTATGTCAACTTGAAGATTGACATTGCTTCCAGAAACTTTATATTCAGCCTTTGATGGATAGGCTGTTACCCTTGATGATTTTAATTCAAGAAGATATAGAGCTGGTTCAGCATAATATCCTTCTTTGGGAATAGCTGCCAACATATAGTCTTTTGGCTCTATTTCTGAATTGTTGACAAAATCAAGAGGCAAATTTCTAGCTATGCTTTTTATTTCCATATTGTTTGAACGATCAAAATCCAAGGCATCGGAAGCCAACTTAAAATCAGCATTTTCTTGTCCCTCGCCATATACATTTATTGTAAAATTTTTCTTTTCAGGATTAATAGCGAAAGAAATATTTCCTGCTGAGTTTAACTTTGAATTTTTCTCTACAATACAATTATAATCAGCTTTTTCCTTATCATTTATGCCGTTACCTTTGTCAAATTCTCTAAAAATCTCAAACTTATAGTTTGTCTTGTCCGCATCAAATTCGACCTTATATCTTCCATAAGGTATAAGTTTGCTAAAGGCCTTGGCTCCGACATAGTTATCTGAATTTTGACCAACTACTAAATCTAGATCTATTTGTGTATTATTATCTTGATTTATTAATTTCACGCCTTTAAATTCTTTTGTATAATCGTAAACCCAGTAATATACATAATATGCATCCAACTTATCTATATTTATCAAGATCTCTTTGGGGGCATTTTCAAGAGTAAACTCACAAACATATTTACCATCGACCTCATTTATATTTTTAATATCAACTCCGTCAATATCTTTTATTTGATATATCTCCTCTGGTTTTTTGATTTCTAGTTTGTATTTTCCCGGCTTTAAATTGTCCGAATAGAACTCTATGCCTTTCTCGTCAAATATCTTATATTCTAAGTTAAATTCATCGTCATTTTTGTTGAGCTTAGGCACTATGTTTACGCTGGATTTTTTGTTGTTTAATTCCATTTCGGCAGTTGTTTTATAAGTGTTATAGCCTAAATCTTTAACCTCTACCACTATGTCTTTTAAGTCTGTTTGCTGAGGTATTTCGTATCCTTTGTCGCTTTTTTCTATGACTTTATCATTTATTTTTACAAGCTCTTCTCTTATTCCATTCTCATCAAATGAATCGAAACTCAAAATATTATCTTGTATTTTAAAGTTTTGAACAGTAGGCTTTTTAGTGTCTACCGTAAAGTTCATATTGATATCATCAAGCGGCTTGTTTTTATTTCGATAAGAGCTTATAGAAACTACATAATTGCCATCATCCAATTTGGTTTTTGAGTTTGGAAATGGTATGTCTATATAATAAGCATTACCTAAAATATTTGAGCCATAATTTTTTATTGTCATTTCGTCTTTTACCAAGTTGGCAAGTGATTGTCCGACTTTGTTTCCATTCTCATCAAGCTTGTATACATTGACACTTATATTGCCGCTTCTTAACATAGTGTATTTAACATTCAAATAGTCAGCATATCCATCTTTATTCGGAGATAATACATGCTTGTCATAAAATTTAGGATTTTTGTTTGTGAAATCTTTTGATTGGCCCAAGATTTCTGTCTTATTGCCAATATTGGTAAATAAATGAGTGAATTCATTGTTTCCAATCTCTTTAGCATTATTTCTATCTGCTATATGGCAATTGCCCTCTTCATTCCAGTAAAAAGGCACTTTGTTTTCCTTAGTTAAATCATATATTGGGGACTCGACAACTTGAACTTTATCCAAATCTCCAACAAATGTTATGAAAGGAATTGAGATGGTGGGTTCGTCATCATTTTCAAATATTATAAATCCATCAACAAAATATCCATTAGGCATTTGACTCTTTAATTCATCTGCAAACTCACTTGTATCTATCGTTACTGACAAGTCCTTTGTTTGTTTAGGAGAAAGAGTGACGGAGCCATTATTTACATCTTTTAGCCATCTTGTAAAATATGTCAAATAAGATCCGTTGACATCATCTGCAACTATTGTGCTCTTATATTTATAGGTTATAGTTTCATCTGAAAGATTTTGTATCTTAAAATTAAAAGTTTGAATGTTCTTAGCGTTTTTATTAAATAATTTTGTTTCATTGTTGTCGCCAATTAATATAGCCTTTGTATTCAGAGCCTTTTGTAATTTCATTACACCGGCTCCTTGTCTTCTTGGACTTGTTGCAACTTTATTGAAATAATGAATTTGTGCTGTCGACATTATCAAGTTTCTAATTCTTTGATACTTTTGCTTTGGAGAAAGTTCGGGGAATTTCTCATCCACCATTGAACTAACTAAAGCAAGTCCCCCTGCTATGTGAGGTGTAGCCATTGAAGTTCCGCTTTGCAGATTATAGGTGTTATTGTTCCCAAGAGAATAAATATTTCCACCAGGAGCAGTTATATCTGGCTTAAAGGTACCATCTGCTGTCAATCCAAAGCTAGAAAATTTTGATATTTGTCCAGCCAAGGGATTGTAAAAACTCATGTTTCCCTTTTTGAATATTACTTTTCCAAGTGTATTTTTTAGCTTAATTCCTGTTGAGTAGTAAAGGCTTGCAACAGCTATCTCATGCTTACCTGCGCCCGCCATAGCTACAAACTCATCTCCACCTTCTTGATGATTATATATAAAGACTGCCTTGGCACCTTTTTCTTTTGCTCTTATGGTCTTGTCTTCGAAAGTATTGCCCCCTCTTTCTATAAGTACAACCTTACCGTTGACATCCACATTTTTATAGTCTTCTTCTTTTCCAAGACCCACATAAACCAAATCGAACTCTTTATCATATTCTGGTTCAACAGTCTTATTTTTTTCATTTTTAGACCATTCTAAAAATAAATTTTCTTCATTTCCACTCTTGTCTTTGTAAGTAAAATACGGTTTAACAGTGGTACCATTTTCTATGGAGGCAACAGCAAAAGATTTTTCTGCTGCTGCTGGATCGCCTAAGATTCCATAATCTGGATATTCAGCCTTAGGCTTATAACCCATCTTGGCGCCAAATGCCGTTTCATTTCCTGCTGCAATAGCTACAACACATCCAGCTTCTTCAAGTCTTTCAAACATTTTAGTGGCATCCGGGAAAATAGTTGTGCTATCACCTGCTACGGAACCCAGACTCATATTGACCGCATCAACTTTTAAAATTACACAATCTTCCAAGGCCTTCACATATAGAGCGGGGCTTGTACCAGGTATATCGTCAGAGAAAACTCTCATAAGAGCCAATTGAGCCTCGGGAGCTACTCCGGACAAACTTATCTCTTGCTCTCCCAAGTTGACATCTACATGATTTGCTCCTACTGTACCCGCAACATGCTGACCATGGGATCTATCTGATTTTTCCTTTATTTTTTCTGGGTTTGTGCCAGGATAATAATTATAGGCAAATGGTATCTTTTCATTTATATAAAATCCACGTTCTAATAGTTTGCTAGATTTTAATTTATCTATATCGGCTTTAGAATATTTAGCTTTTTCTTTGCCTTCTTTAGTCAAATAAAAGGCTTCATGCTCAGGATCGAATCCAGAATCTATTATGGCTACCAATTTTCCTTGACCTTTATATTTAGAATAAACGGTCTCGTTGCCTATCATGTCCCTAGATTCCATCGTCCTTAATGATCTTTTGGAACGTCTTTTACCTTCTTTTAATACAGGTTTTTCTATTAATGGTTGCAAAATTATCTTTTTTACAAAGTCTAAACCTGCCAAAGTCTTAGCATCTTCAAAGGTCATCTCTGCACTAATGCCTATCATCAAAACTTTGAAATCGCATTCAACTTTTAATTCTATACCCGAGCTTTTTATTTTATCCAGGGCAGATTTATTAGCTTTCTCTGCAAATTCCAATTGTTTTTTTATTCCAGCATCTGTGTAAAGTTCTTTAGCTGAAACCATGCTACCCAAATCAGAGAAATAAGCAGGGTCAAATTCAACCATGTAGGCTCTTACTTCATCATCGCCTATCTTACCCTTTGATTGTATTATTAGGCTCTTTACTTTCTCATTTTCATAAGCACTATCCGCTTTTTTATCTTTTTCATCAAAATAGCTGTTCTGTACGTTTTCACCATAGACGCTAATATTCGACAAAAGCAATATTAAAGCTAATGCTAAAGCTAAAATCTTTTTCATATTATCTCCTCAAAATTTAATTTTTATAGAATATAATACTAACATAATTTTATAATAATGTAACCAGAAAATATCCATTAATTAGCATATTTCGTATTTATGTATAAATTTTAAATGTTTTTGATTATTTTGTCTTAAAAATATCACGTTTCATGTTCTTTGTATTATCTTTACTTAATACTCTTTTAAATTTGATTAGATTGTATTTTAAAAGTACAAAAACAGATTCAATCCTTAAAATATTTCACCCGTAAAGCCTTTGGATGCTAAAAAATTGTATGGCATAGAGTAAATTTTATAAATTCAAAAATAAAAAAATTGTCCTCAGCATTTTATAGCTGAGGACAACTTAATTATTTATTATTTTAGTTTTATAAATGTGTCATGCGTAGATTAATTTTTTTCCGTCTGAACTTATATTGATTTGAGATTTTTCGAGTATCTTGCCGGAGATTATGCCCTTGGATATTTCTGTTTCAACTGTTCTTTGGATAAATCTCTTTACAGGCCTTGCTCCGTATTGAAGCGAGTAGGCAGAGTCCAAAATAAAGTCGAGAGCTTTTTCATCCAATCTTATGGTGATTTCCCTTTCTGCAAGTCTTTCTTCCAAATCTTTCATAGATGCCTTGATAATTTCATAAACTTCTTCTCTTTGAAGAGGTTTAAACATTACAATTTCATCTACCCTATTTAAAAATTCAGGTCTAAATCTTGCTTTCAACTCATTTGAAACTTTTTCTCTGGTTTCTTCTTTTATAGAGCCATCATCTTCTATGCCTTCTATTAGATAGGATGAACCTATATTTGAAGTCATAATTATGACTGTATTTTTAAAGTCTACTGTCCTGCCTTGATTGTCTGTCAATCTGCCATCATCAAGGACTTGAAGAAGGATGTTAAAGACATCTGGATGGGCCTTTTCAATTTCATCAAAAAGCACTACGCTATATGGTTTTCTTCTCACAGCCTCTGTCAGTTGACCTCCTTCGTCATATCCAACATATCCCGGAGGAGAGCCTACGAGTCTTGACACAGAATGTTTTTCCATATATTCACTCATATCTATTCTTATCATGTTTCTTTCGTCATCAAAAAGTGATTCCGTAAGTGCCTTGGCTGTTTGGGTCTTGCCGACACCAGTTGGTCCTAAGAATATAAATGAACCTATTGGCCTATTGGGCGATTTAAGACCTGCTCTTGCTCTTAAAACTGCATCCGATACAGCCGTTACAGCTTCATCTTGTCCAACTACTTGTCTATGCAAAATTTCGTCCAAATTCATGAGCTTATCTCTTTCTGTCTTTGAAAGTTTATCTACTGGTATGCCCGTCCATCTGGAAACGACTTCTGCTATTTCTTCTTCTGTAACCTCTTCTTTGACCATTTGGTTTTCAGATTTATCAACTGCTTCTGCCTTTTTTAGGGCTTCTTCTAGCTTAGGTAGTTCACCAAATTTTAGTTCTGAAAGTTTTTCAAGGTCATAAGATCTTTGAGCTTGATCTATTTTTATCTTGACATCATCAATTTGTGCCTTTATATCCTTGACCTTATTAAGAGCTGACTTTTCTTCTTCCCATTTAGCTTTTAGATTGTCGAATAAAGACTTTTCTTCGGATAAATCTTTTTCCAAAAGTTCTAGCCTCTTTTTAGCTCCTTCGTCAGTTTCTTTCTTTAAAGCTTCTCTTTCGATTTCAAGTTGTAGGATTTTTCTCCTAACTTCGTCCACTTCTTCTGGCATAGATTCTATTTCAGTTCTTACCATGGCACAGGCTTCATCCATCAAGTCTATAGCTTTGTCTGGCAAAAACCTGTCCGAAATATATCTATCCGACAAGCTGGCAGCTGCTATTACAGCAGAATCTGCAATTCTCAAGCCATGATATATTTCATATTTTTCTTTCAAGCCCCTCAAGATAGATATCGTGTCTTCAACATTTGGTTGATCTACTAATACTTTTTGAAATCTTCTTTCTAGAGCTTGATCTTTTTCTATATACTTTCTGTACTCATCAAGAGTTGTAGCACCAATTGTCCTTAGCTCTCCTCTTGCTAGCAAAGGCTTCAAGAGATTGGAGGCATCCATGGCTCCCTCACTCTTTCCTGCTCCAACTATATTGTGAAGTTCGTCTATGAATAAAAAGATTTGCCCATTTGATGCTTCGACTTCAGATAGTACAGCCTTGAGTCTTTCTTCAAACTCTCCTCTGTATTTAGCTCCTGCAATAAGAGCTCCCATATCCAAAGAGAAGATAGTTTTGCCTTTTAGACCTTCAGGCACATCTTCGTTTACAATTCTTTGGGCAAGTCCTTCGACAATAGCAGTTTTGCCAACGCCAGGATCTCCAATTAAAACAGGATTGTTTTTAGTTCTTCTTGACAAAATTCTAATGACATTTCTAATCTCTTCATCTCTACCTATTACAGGATCCATTTTGCCTTCCTTGGCCCTAGCACACATATCAATACCATACTTGGCAAGCACATCATAAGTGTCTTCTGGGTTGTCTGTTCTAACTTGCCTTGAGCCTCTAATTTTTTGAAGAGCTTGCAAAAATCCTCTTAAATCGACTTTATGTCTATTGAAGATTTCTTTTGATTTTGCATCTTTCGCTTCTAAGATTGCCATATAAAGATGTTCCACCGAAACATAGTCGTCTTTAAAATCATCGGCATGCTTTTTTGCTCTTGTCAAAATCTTCGAAAAGTCTTCGCTTGGATAGATGCTGCCCCCTTTTTGTTTTGGCATTTTTTCAATAGCCGCTTCTACATCGGCTGTAACCAAATCTTTATTTACTCCCATATAGCCCAGGATTTTTGGAATTAGACCATCTTTGTCCTTTAAGAGTGCATAATTTAGATGCATAGGCATAAGGGATGGAGCGCCATATTCTCTTGCAATCTCATTTGCAGAGTTTATGGCCTCGATTGACTTTTGAGTAAATTTTTCAAAATTCATAATATCCCTCCTCAATTAGATATTTCTTGTAATTTTTTATATAAATCAATTTGTTCGTCTGTCAATTCACTCGGATTTACGATTCTAAAATTTAAATACAAATCTCCAGTATTTCTCTTGATGTCTTTAAAGCCCTTACCGGGAATCCTCATTTTCTTAGATACATCTATATTTTTTGGTATATTGACCTTGATTTTTCCATAAAAAGTATCTATCGTCTTTTTGCATCCAAGGGCTGCTTGCCATGGGTAGATGGCGATGTCCTTGTATATATCTAAACCTTTTAAGCTTTCAAAATTAGAATTTCTAATTTTAATTTTGAATAAGAGGTCTCCTGGAATATTATACTTATCTCCGTTTAATTTTATTGACTTACCTTCTGTGATTCCTGCAGGCACCTTGACAGCAACATCAATGACTTTGCCTTCAAAATTTAGGCTTACATTTTTTTCGCATCCCTTAAAAGCTTCATCAAGACTTATGACAAGTTCAGTCTTGAAATTTTGTCTTGCCGTCTTTCTCTTTCCCCTGCCCTTAAGGTCTGAAAAAATATCACCAAAACTAAATCCAGAAGAGGTCTTTGAAGACCTAGCAGAAGAACCACCAAAGAACATATCAAAAAAGTCTGAGAAGTCCCCCGACTTTCCGCTAGATGTGTAGGTGTAACCATAGTCTTCAGGATTAAAATCATAACCGCCTTGGAAGTTGTAATTAGATCCAAAGGTGTCGTATTTTTTTCTCTTATCTTTATCTGAGAGGACTTCGTAGGCTTCAGAAATTTCTTTAAATTTTTCTTGGGCCTTTTCATCACCCGGATTCAAATCAGGGTGATATTTCTTGGCAAGTTTCCTATATGCTTTTTTTATTTCATCTTCACTTGCCCCCTTGGTCACCCCAAGAAGTTCATAATAATCTTTATATTGCAAATCTATCACCCCTGAAAAGTTCTAATAACTTAATTTCTCTTTAAAAGTCAAGGATGTATTTGACCATCTTTGACCTTCTTTAATTATAAGACCCTTTAGTATAATTGTCAACAATATTCCTAGTTTTTTTATAAAATTTTAGGGAGCCAAATTTACTATCAGCTCCCCCAAATTTTTATAAAGTTTATTTTAATTTTAAAATATCATTGATGTTATAAAAAAGTTCTTCCATATCTTCCATGCTTGTGTCACCCATATGACCGATTCTAAAAGTTATATCTTTTAAATCTGCATAGCCATTGGATATGAGCATACCTCTTTTTTCTAGCTCCTTGTTTAAATTTGCGATGTCGACATTTCTAGTATTTTTTACACAAGTTATTGTATTTGAACAAACTTCTTCTGCTGGAAATAGGTCAAAATATTTTTTCGCCCAAGCCCTGGTCGCCTTTGCCATGTCTTCATGCCTTTTGTATCTGTTTTCAATTCCCTCTTTGTTGAAAATATAATCAAGCTGATAGTCCAATGCCATCATGTGAGATACTGATGGAGTTGACGGATATTGGTAGTCATGATCTTTTGTGAATTTATAAAGAGCTAGAATATCAAAATACCATCCTCTAAATTCAACTTCTTTTGCCCTTTCAAGAGCCTTTTGGGAAACGCAGCACATAGAAAATCCCGGAGGTAGTCCCAGGCACTTTTGAGATGATGTCAAGACTAAGTCTGCGCCACATTTTGATACGTCAATTTTTACTCCGGCAGATGATGAAACTGTATCAGCTAAAAACAAGATATCGGGGAAATCTTTAGCCACTTCCCCCACTTCATAAATTGGATTCATAACTCCAGTAGAAGTCTCGTTATGGGTAATTGTAAATACATCATATTTGCCAGTTTTTAAAACTTCTCTTATGCGAAGAGGATCCACAGTCTTTCCCCATTCATTTTCAAAGATATCGCAGGCAACATTGTTAAATCTCGCCATGTCGTGCCATCTTCTGCCAAAAACTCCTGAAGAAAATACAGCCGCCCTTTTTTTGGTCAAAGACCTTATAGCACCTTCCATAAGTCCCGATCCGGATGATGTCGATAACAAAATTGCGTTGTCTGTGTTCCAAAGCTTTTGCAATTTTTCGGAAATATTTTTTTGCAATAAAGACGCATCACTTGTCCTGTGACTGATTATAGAAGATGCCATCACATCTAGGACATCTTTTCTTACAGAAACAGGCCCTGGTATAAATAGTTTCATAAAACTCACCCTTTTCAAAAATATAAGCCAATTATACAATATAAAATTTAAAAATTAAATTAGGCTTTTATATTACATATCATCCTTTACGGCTACGGCAACCATTTTTGCTCTGGCTCTTACAAGACCATCAGAAATCATTTCCATAGTAATTATTGCCTTTCTATCTGTGAGTTCTTCTAGAAAGGAGCTAACTAAAAGTTCCTTGTCTATCGGCAGGGGCTTTTTGAAATCAATTTCTAATCTGGCAGTTATAAATCTGCCTATGACTGTATTTTCATCATAGCTAAGTTTTTTCTTATTGTGGGCAAACCAAGCTGCAGAAGCTGTCCCATGGCAATCAAAAATCATGGCAATCATACCTCCGAAGAGATTATCTGGCACCCCGCCTGTATATCTTTTATCTGGTTTAAATTTGCAAATGCAGGTCTTGCCATCCTCGGATGGGTAAGATTTTAAATGCAAACCTTCTTCATTTTGGGGACCGCATCCCCAGCAGTGTTGGAATCTCTTTTTATATGTATCTTGTATAGCTATCTTTTTGTTTTGCATACCAATCAGTCCTTTCATTTAGGTTATATTTATTTTAATCATTATACCCAATAAATTGGTATTCATAGAATGTAAGTGTTACAAATTAAAAAGGGCTCCGAAAATCAGATTTGAAATCTAACTTTTGAAGTCCTTTTGTTAAATGTGCTTGTCTTTATTTTTTTAGTTTTATTTCAACTGTAAAAATTTCATCTTTTAAGCTCAGTTTAAAACTCCCTCCCAGAAGGTGAACCAGATTTTTAGTTATATAAAGTCCCAGACCTGAACCCATCGTGTTTCTAGATTTATCTATTTTCACAAAAGCATCTTGCAGATCTTCTTCTTTTATATCAAGTTTTTCTTTAGCTATATTGGATATGGAAAGTTCCAGTTCTCTTCCCGATTTTACCTTCACTTCTACATTGGTATTTTCCCTTGCATATTTATTTATATTGGACAGGAGATTTGATATTACTCTTGAAAGGAGATTGCCGTCAGTGTAGAGATAGATGTTTTCCTCGTCAGACTCATATTTTAATTCCAGTGATTTTTTTACAAATTGATCGTCAAAATCTCCATATATTTGCAAAAATAATTCATTGAATTCTATGAAATTTTTCTCGACCTTAACATTGCCACTAGCGGCCTTAGTAGCTTCCAACATATCCACTATGAGATTTTTTAGCCGCTGAGAGTTTCTTCCCAAAATTTTTATATAGGCCTTGGCTTCCTCATCCATCACCTCTTTTTTCTCCAATATGTCTGTATAATTTATTATTGAAGTTAGAGGCGTTTTTATGTCATGGGTTATATTTGTTATAAATGATACCCTGGCTCTTTCCATCTCTATTTTTTCTCTTAGATTTTCTTCAAAGCTTGCATCTATGGCATAAATCTTCTCCAACTTATACCTAGTGTTTTCTCTTGCAAGCGGCGAAATCTTCCCGAGTTTTTCTCCTCTTTCCAACCCGTCAATGGCCCTTTTCATAATCTGATCTTGTATATAAAAAGAACTCAGCTCATAGATAGATCTACTAAATAAGACAAGTAATAATGAGCTTGAAACCAGACTTAGCCCAAGTAAAATTGCAAGTGCCAAAAATATGATATTAGAATTTTTATAGCCTTCTTCTTTTATAAGCTTTAAAAAAGAAAAATCCTTTAGACCGTATTCACCAGCTCTGATTGTTATTAGTCCAATTATTATAAGGCTTGCAAAAATCCCCAAAAAATTAAAGATTCTAGTTATTACAAGTAAATCAAGCACTAAAAATTCTATATAGGACCTTGCTACAATCCCACTTAATGTTTTGTTTAACTCATTTTCTCTCATTAGAGGTCATCCGCCTTGTAGCCCATTCCATATATGGACTTTATTATGTCAGGCTTTTTAGGATTGATTTCAACCTTTTCTCTCAAATGAGACATATGAACAGAAATTATCTTTTTCACATCGTGAGCTTCTTCTTCCCAGACATTTTCATAAATTTCATTCGAGCTAAATACCTTGCCCTTGTTTTTACATAAGAGATATAAAATTTTGTATTCATATGGCGTCAAGTTGACCTCTTTTCCATCTACAAATACTTCTTTTGACTTGTCATTTATCTCAACTCCGGCAATTTTTATGGTATTGCTTTCTTGACTCGCAGCACCAAGACTTGTATATCTTCTTATCATTGACCCAACTCTTGCAATTAACTCTATGGCATTAAAGGGCTTTGTTATGTAATCATCCGCCCCCACATTTAAACCTATTATCTTGTCTGTAATCTCGCTTTTAGCTGACAAAATTATAAGAGGGATATTGTTTTTTTCTCTTATTTTCAATATTGTTGATATGCCATCCATCTTGGGCATCATAAGGTCTATTATAGCAAGGTGGATTTCTTCATTTTTTATTATTTCAAGAGCTTTAAGACCGTCATAGGCCTTGAAAACTTTATAGCCTTCTGCTTCTAAATATATAGAAATAGCTCTCACTATATCTTCTTCATCGTCGCATACTAATATATTGTAAGCCATTGTATCACCTCTATTAAATTTTACCATAGCTAAGTCATTTTACGGCTAGCTTTTCCATTTACTTTCAGCTTCTTAGTAGAATTTTAGACTTTATAATGATAAGATTAAAAAATGAAGTTAAAAAATTTTTATAAAAGAAATAAAGACAAAACCATATTTTACTTTTTTGACGATTTGATATCTAGAATTGTAAATCATAGAATTTCCCTTTTGGCATCAAGTCAAGTTTATTATATAGTGCTTTCAATCTTTCCATTTTTGATAGCACTTGTAAACATACTTGCCCTTGCAGATTTAAAGACTAAAATCCTAATTCCAAATCTGCCCACGGCCCTTCCTGATGATATTAAAAAAATTCTTTTAAATTTTGTCAGCGGTGTCGAGGCATCTTCTTCGCCCCTTCTATTGATTGCTTCCTCGGCTCTTGGTCTATGGTCTGCATCTAGGGGATTTATGTCCATTATGCAAAATATAAATACATCTTATAAATTGCCTCATAAAAGACAATTTTTTATATCTAAAATATTGTCATTTTTTATGGCTCTGGTGTGTCTAACCTTGTTTACCTTGGCTCTGTTTTTCATGGTTTTTGGCGGTAGCATTTTGAATCTCTTAGAAAATATTTTGAAGGTGGATATAAGTTTTGATTATCTTATTTTAAGGATAAACTCCTATTTAATCCCTCTGATCTTTATAGGTGTCATGGTCTATATAATTTATTATGCAAGCCCTAACATAAGAGATAAAAAGACTTTTCCGAAGAGGCTTTTCTTGCCAGGGACTCTTTTTGCTATTCTAGGATTTTTCATAACCAGTAGGGCCTTCTCTTATTATGTAGAATCCATCAGCAAGTTTTCAGTAACTTACGGTTCCCTGGGAGGTATCGTAGTGTTTTTGGTCTGGCTCTATTTGATGAATTTTATAATTCTAACCGGGGGCGAAATAAATGCCCACTTTTATTGTAAGTTTATAGGATCAGATAATGAATCATCTATTTTTGAAGATTTAATAAAATGAACCGGAGCAAGGAGCTACAAAAGCCACATCCTCTGCTCCTTTTTCTTTTAAGGCCCTCGCAGCTTCATCTGCCGTCGCCCCACTTGTCAAAATGTCATCTAGTATTATTACCTTCTTTTTACTCAGATCGCATCTGCATTCAAAGGCTTCTTTCAAATTTTTTCTTCTTTCGATATAACCCAAGTCAACCTGTCTTTTCGTGTCTTTGACCTTATAAAGAAGTTCAATACAATCTATATTTGTAAGAGCCTCGGCTCGCTTTCCCATCTCATAAGCTTGATTATAGCCTCTTGCTCTTAAATCTTTTCCCTTCATGGGTATTGGACATATATAATCATAATCTGTCAGTTGATTTTCTCTTATAATATCTGCTACTAAATCTCCCAGCCCCTTATAAAGATAGGTCTTATCCCTGAACTTGAAGTCTAAAATCATATCCCTAATGACCCCTTGATACTTATAAGCCACAAAAATTTTGTCCAAATATTCAAGATGCAAGTCTTTAATAATCTTTGCCTTTACCAAATGTTTTTGGCAGATTGGACAAAGATTGTATTTTAATTCAAGCTCACTTCCACACAAGTAGCACTTATTTTTTGAAAAAATCATATTTCTCCCTCGCCTCTAAAATTCTAAGCGCCAATGAAGAATACCTAAGTCTGGTCTTGTTGTTTTCGACCATCATCCTCAAATATTTTTGCTCACCCACAAGAACTACTAGCTTCGAAGCCCTAGTAACTGCCGTATAGATTAAATTTCTATTTGCCAAAATTGGCGGCACAAAAGTCATAGGAATAATAACAAGAGGATATTCGCTGCCCTGCGACTTGTGGATTGTTATGGCATACGAAAGGCTAAGCTCCTCTGCATCTTTTAGACTATATGTGGCAAGCTTATTCTCATCATATCTCACAACCAAGTAGCCCTCGTCAGAATTCACTTCTTCGACTATTCCAGTGTCCCCATTAAAAATCCCCTGCTCAAAATTTCCAGTAAATTCGACCTCGTACTCCAGCTGATAATTATTTTTCATCTGCATTACCCGATCGTCCTTTCTAAAAATCTGATCTCCAACCTTTAACTCGTCGCCATGTTTTTTTGGATTTAAAGCTTCTTGCAACAATTTGTTCAGATTGTGGACTCCTATAGGAGTTTTTTTTATGGGACTTAGCACTTGAATATCCTTTTTGGGATCTAAGCCATAATAATTTGGCAATCTCTCTGTTACCAAGTTCACTATTTCTCTACTTATGTTCTCCATTGAAGACTTATTTACAAAGAAAAAATCTCCTCCCCTTTCATTTAAAAAAGGCATTTTCCCCTCATTTATAAGATGGGCATTTTTTACTATAAGAGATTCCTTTTCCTGCCTAAAAATTTCGTCCAGATTCACACTAGATATGACACCCGACTTTATAATATCTCTTAGGACATTTCCAGCTCCCACAGAAGGAAGTTGGTCCTTGTCCCCCACCATTATAAGACCTGCCCCCTCTTTTAGGGCTGTCAAAAGAGTGTTAAAAAGAAGCAAGTCTACCATTGAAAATTCATCTATTATCACTACATCGGCATTCAGTTCTTCCAAGTCATCTGTGTAAAAATCCGAATGTATATCCAGAAGCTTGTGAATTGTTGAGGCCTTTCTGCCGGTGGATTCTTCCATTCTCTTTGCAGCCCGACCCGTTGGAGCTGCTAATGAAACCTTCTTACCCATGCTCTCTAAAATTTCAAGTATCGCCCTTAGAGTTGTCGTCTTGCCCGTTCCCGGTCCTCCAGTTATAAGACATACTTTCTTAGTAACAGCTTCTCTTATGGCTAGCTTTTGCTTTTTAGCAAATTTATGACTATCAGCCTCTATACTCTCTATTTTGGCATCTAACTCTAAGAGATTAAGCTCCCTATCACTACCATCCAAAAGACTTATAAGCTTGCCGGCAGCAAAATTTTCTGCCTTATATATTTTGGTGAAATAGATAGATTTTGAATCACCATCTTTTTTTATGAAAATCTCCCTGTCTAAAATCAGCCTCTCCATAGCCATTTCCAAGGCTTGATAAGATACAGAGATCATCTTGTTTATGCTTGATGTAACTGTGTCTTCTGGCAAAAAGCAGTGTCCTTCTAGAAGGGCCATTTTTAAAATGTATTTTATGCAAGATTTTATTCTCATCTCTGAATCTTTGGAAAACCCCATTTTCCGCGCAAGTTCATCTGCTTTTTTAAATCCAAATCCCCTTATATCCTCTGCCAACTTGTAGGGGTTTTCCTTCACTCTTTCAATCGAAAGGTTGCCATAAACTCTATAAATTTTATTGGCATCAGTTTGAGAAATGCCAAATTCTTCAAAAAACACAAAGGCATCTCTAAGCCCTTTTTGCTCTGCAAATGCCTCTTTTATCTTTTCTAGCTTTTTTTCGCCTATACCTTCAATTTCAAGTAACCGTCTGGGATTTTCTTCTAAAATCTTAAAAGTGTCCTCTTTGAATTTTTCCACAATCCTCTTGGCCATTCTTTTGCCCACAAAGGGAATATTTCCAGAAGCCAAATAGGCAATTATGGCATCTTGCTCCTCTGGCAAAACCTCTTCGATTTTATCAAAGGAAAACTGTTCTCCATACTTTTTGTGAAAAATGAAATCGCCATCTAACTTGTACTCTCTGCCTTCTTTTATGCCAATTGCACTTCCTGTGCAAGTGATGTCTGTGTCCTCTGTCAAAAGTTTGAAAACTATGTAGCCATTTTCTTCGTTATTAAAGAATATTTTGTCTATAATTCCCCTTATTTCCAATCTGAACCTCCAAGACAATTTTACCATAGAAAATCGTCCTCTAAAACAAAAGACCCCTGCCAAGCAAGGGTCCAATCACATATTCCTAAAAAAATTGCTGTCGGGGTTTTGGTCAAAATTCAACTTATAACCCATCCTCTGCATTTCATTGAGTTTAAAAATCATCATATTAACATTTACATTAAATATGCTAGCAAGTTGATTATAAGTGGCCCCCTCCCTTATTAATTTCATTATTTCATCCTCATCTAAAAGTAAGTGGGCGGCAAATATATTGGCCTCGGTCTCCATTTCAGTCCTTATGTCAAAAAGAGTATATTCTACAAAATCTTGATTTTCTGCAAGGCTCTGATGATAAAAATCATGACCCAACTCATGAGCAAACACCATCCTGCGAGTGATATAATCCATATCGGGATTATATATTACAAATCTAACACCATCGATGATTTTATACATCCCCAAAACCTTGGTGTTTTTAAGTGCAGGCAAAAGCACTACATCTCTTTGCTCTAAGATAATCTCCGGGTCATTAGTTTTTTCTTCTTCTATGAGATTTTTCACATCTTCATATATTCTACCCGTCTTTATCAATTGCCTTTTAATAACCTCTTTCTATTCGCAGTGATTTCCTTGGCCTTGAAAAAGGCTTCTTGGATTGCCAATAAAACTGCTTCCTTATCTCCTTCTGAAATATCCCCTCCAGCAAATAAAGCACTGGCATTTTTTATCAAATCTTCCGCCTGATCTATGCTAGCTTCGCCATGTCTTTCGTTTACTTCCAAAATAAATTCGCTAGAAGAATCCATCAAATCCAAAAGATCCACATTAAAAACATCAGCCATATTTAAATATGTTTCCCTTCTAGCTGGGTGTCTTTCTCCTAATTCGTATCCCTTATAGGCTCTTAGAGACACACCCACAAGCTTTGCAGCCTCCGGCTGAGTCCAACCTCTCTCCTTTCTGAGAGCTCTTAACTTATCTTTAAATTCCATTTTTATACTTCATCCTCTCATAATTTTAACTTAGTGCTATCTTTGACACGATTATACTTTTTGCTTGCACTTTTGTCAAGTGCATCTCACCTTCTATCTTTGAGAGATAATCAAATTATTTAATTTATACTTTTGCATTTTTTATTCGCAAAACAAATTTTATTAATCGTTGAATTTATAATAATGTCTTATCAAAAATACATCTGCAACAAAAAACGGCGTCCGAAGACGCCATCATTTTTTGGAAGTTATGAATTAAAAAAATATTTCTGATGTCTAGCAAATAGAAAATTTAATTTCCTCAATAAGACCTTCAGATCAAGAAGCTTTAATATCAGTTCAATGAAATAAAAATATAAATACTTTAATCAAAGGACCGACTATAAGGATATCCTGCCTATTCTAAAATAGATTGCCGAGGCAAGTTGCTTATAAAAATAAAAAGGCTTCATGCCAAATCGGTTGGAAATAGTCCCTTCCAAATTGGCAATTATATTATATACGATTTGATATTATTTATCAACTTTATTTTTATTAAAATTCTCTTCTCTATTTTTCTTTTGCATTTTTATCTATCGACTTCTTACAATTATCCTTTTATTCTATAATTTTATCCTTTTATTCTGTAATTTTTCCTTACAAATTTTTATGCCGTTCTTTTATTTTTTCTTATAAAATTTTTTTACTTTGTTTATTTTATTATTTAAAAGCAGCAACTTATTGTTGCAATTTAGATTATGAAATTTTTTAATATCTTATTTCATCATTTTTCAAACAAATCTTCTCATTTAACTGTTTGCATCTACTTTATTTATTTACAAATATTAATTTTATAATTTCTCATTTAATCAATCATTTAATCGCAAAAATTGTTATTAAATAAACTTTTAATTGACACGTTTTATCATCTATGCTACATTATTATTGATTACAAAGGTCAAGTGTTTTTGGCAATTATATTTTATGCAGTTTCTTATTTTATGCAGTTTCTTAATCGTGATTTTTCAAAAGATTAAACTCTTTTAATTTTTTTATGTTTTCATGTTTATGCGAACCTCTTCTTTTATAATTGCCTCTAACTCTGACTAAATTTTAGGAGGATAAAAAATGAAAAAAACAAAACTTTTATCAATAGTAGGACTTATGTCTTGCTCTCTTTTACTTTTTGCTTGTGGCAAAAATGAAAACAAGCCAGCAAATGCAAATAAGGAAAATACAAAAGTAGAAGAAAAAGCAGAAGAAAAACCAGAAGCTGAAGCAGTTTCTCTTGCAGACTGGGAAGGCGAATGGAATAACATGGGCGGTTACTTAGACCGTGAAGAAGTACAAGGTGCTTTCAAGACTCTTGCTGAAAAAGAAAAAACTGATGAAGCAACTGCTAAAGCTGCTTATCTAGAAAAGAGAGCTTGCGAATTTGACGGTTTAAAGATTGAAGGAGATAAAATCACTTTCCTTTCAACTTTCCCATCAGAAAGTGGAGATGTTAAGGGTGAAGGTACTTACAAGTTCGTTGAAGCTAAGGAAGTTCCACATGGAAATATGACTCTTTCTTGGAATGTTTTCGAAGCTGAAGGAGACGGTGCTCCTTACAAATACCTTCTTATGATGCCTATCCATGGCGAAGAAGCTCTTACTCACTTCCATATGCGTTACGGAAATGATAAAGACGAACTTTTGGCTAAAGAAGGTTGGTTCCCAACATTTGTAAAACCTACATCAACAAATGACCAAATTATTGACGAAATAACAGAATAAAATAATTTTGATTGATAATTTTTAAAGGACAGGTTTTACCCTGTCCTTTATTTTTATAAGGAGAAAAGATGAATCTTAAAAAATGTTTACTAACAATCTTTCTTTGTCTTTTTGCTCTTACTGGTTGTGGATCAGAGTCTGCCGATAGTGACAAGCCTCTTGTATACACCTCCTTTTTCCCCGTTCACGACATGGTTTCTATGATAGCTGGCGATACTTTAAATGTTAAATCTTTTATGCCTCTGGATAAGGAACCCCATTTATGGGAGCCATCTGCTAAGGATATGAAGAGACTTTCCAAGGCGGATTTGCTAGTTGTAAATGGTGCAAATATGGAGCCTTGGCTGGATACTGTAAAAGAAAATCTACCAAATTTGGATATTTTGACCTTGTCCGATTCAGTAGATCTCATAACTTATAAGGGAGCTGCTGCCATAGGTGATTTTCAATATATGGCAAGGCTAGATTTGGATAAGGGCGTACACGAGATTGAGTTTGGTCACACTCACGAAAATCTCATGAGGGTCTGCTTTTTCAAAGACGATGGTTCAGATTTAAAGAACCTTGTTGCCAAGGGCAAGAAGATGATGGAACAAAAAGGAAAGCTAATTGCTCAGAATGAAACTTTTGATGTAGAGGAAGGCATAGTTTATGGAATTGAGATGGGTCACGAATCCGGCCAAGTCTTTTACAATATAAAAGATAGTGGAAAGTGGATTTTTATAAGTGACAGAATTTCTGAAAATCTCTTGCCCTACAATTTGCTTTCTAAAAAAAATAACTTACTTGCTGACGAGGGCAGACTAACTCCCCTTATGGAAGGTTCTTCTTCTGGTCTTGACAAGTTCACATATGACCCCCACTCTTGGCTTTCTGTTGTAAATGCTAAAAAGTATTTGAATGCCATCCAAGATAAGCTTATTGAAAAATATCCTAAAAATGCCAGATTATATAAAAAAAATAAGTTAAAGTACGTGGACAAGCTCACAGATCTTGATGCAATTTATAATGAGAAATTTAAAAAATTAAAAAAACGAGACTTTTTGGTGGTTCACTATGCTTATGCCTATCTGGCAAGAGATTTTGGCTTGGTTCAATACCCTCTTCAGGGCTTGACTTCAGTCGAAAGTCCCAGCTTGAAAACTATAAAAAAAGCAATTGATTTTGCCAATGTAAAAGGAATAAAAACCGTGTTTTATGAATATGGCAAGCCTGCTAAGGAAGCCCAAGCTCTAGCTGAAGAAATAGGAGGACAAATTTCTCCTCTAGCTTCTATGGAATATGTGACAGCTGAGCAAAAGAAAAATAAAATGGGTTATATCGAGCTTATGGAGATGAATATTAAAAATCTTTATGATTCTTTGGCAGAGTAATTTTATTTTTAATGTATTTTTATAAATTGCTTTACAAAATCCCTTCCACTTATTAAATTCATTTTTAATTGTGTAATTTGCTTATTTGTGTTAAATTTAGCATGTTTATTTATATGTTTGTGCTTTGATTTATTTTATAACTTATGGACTCTATTTTATGAGCTAAAAATTGTCCCTAGGCTTTAAAATCGAGGCTCAAATATTGTAGTTTGAAGCCGGTTCTTATCTTATCCGGCATTTTAAGGAGATTTTGTAAAGATGAAGAAAAAATTTTTTAAAGTATTATTTCTTATTTGTGTAGGTCTTGTATTTCTTACAGGATGCGGTGAAAATTCTGGCTCAAAAAAGGATGGCAAACCCATAGTTTATACTTCCTTTTTCCCCATATATGATATGGTTTCAACAGTCGCTGGGGATAAGCTTGATGTGAGATCTTTTATGCCCTTAGATAAGGAAGCCCATCTTTGGGAGCCATCTGCTAAGGATATGAAAGATTTAGATGGTGCCGATTTGTTTATTATAAATGGCGCCAATATGGAAACATGGATTGATTCTATAAAGGAAAATTTGCCAAATTTAGATATCCTAACTCTTTCTGATTCTGTTAAGCTAATTAGTCATAGCGGCGCAGCTGAACCAGGCGATTTTCAATACATGGCAAGGCTAGACTTAAAACCTGCTAGCTATACTATGGAGTTTGGACACACTCATGAGCACAAACTCAGAGGAGTATTTTTCAAAGATGATGGTTCAGATTTAAAGGCTCTAAGTGCTAAGGCTCATGAACTTATGAAAAATGAACCTAAAAATATCAAGGCCATGTCTACTTTTGATGTAGAAGATGGGGCCTTGTATGAGTTTGAAATGCAACATAATGACAATGTAATCACCTTTAATATAAAGGATGGCGGCAAATGGATTTTTGCAAGCGACAGAGTCTCTAGCGACTATCTCCCCTATGTCTTAGTATCTGAAAATGGCCAAGCTCTTGCAAAAGAAAATAGACTTGATGTCTTGTTCGAAGAAAGTAAATCCAAAACTAAGGTATATGATCCCCATTCATGGATTTCTCTTCGCAATGCAAAGCACTATTTTGAAGCTATACAAAATAAGCTGAGCGAAAAATATCCTGAAAACGAAAAATATTTTAAGGAAAATGCATCAAAGGCCATAGCAAGACTTGACGAGTTAGAAAAAACTTACAAAGAAAAATTTAGAGATGTTAAAAATCGTGATTTCGTAATTGTTCATGGTTCTTTTGCCTACGTTGCAAGAGATTTCGATTTGATACAACATCCACTCCAAGAACTTACTTCACTTGAAAGCCCGAGCCTAAATGCAGTCAAAACAGCTATAGATTTTGCCAAGAAAAAGAATATTACTACCGTATTTTATGAATATGGACATTCAAGCAAAGAGGCCCAAGCCTTGGCTGAGGAAATTGGCGGGAAAATTTCGCCTTTGGCTTCTATGGAATTTGTAAATGATAAAGAAGAGAAATCCCATATGGGATATATAGACCTTATGGAAATGAATATGAAGAATCTCTACGATTCTTTTGTAAATTGAGGTGAATAATGATTGATATATCAATAAAAGACCTAAACTTTGGCTACACCGAAGATTTGGTCATCCGGGAATGCAACTTGGAAATTGAAAAGGGTGATTTGGCTCTTATACTTGGTGGTAATGGGTCTGGTAAATCTACTCTTTTAAAGCTCATCTTGGGAGAATTGACTCCCAAGACGGGCAAGGTTGAAATTTTGGGTAAAGAAATTTCAACTTATAAATCTTATAAGGCGATTGGCTATGTCCCCCAAATAAATATAGTCAATAAAATCGCTTTCCCTATCACATGTCTTGAGCTTGTGACTTTGAATCTCTATGAAGATTTTGGCCTAGTGAAAATTCCTAAGAAAAAACACTATGAAAAAGCCAGACAAATGCTTATTGATATGGATATGGAAAAATATATAAATTATCCAGTAAACGAACTTTCTGGTGGTCTTCAACAAAGAGCTATGATTTCTAGAGCGCTTATAAATAATCCAGAAATTTTAATTCTTGATGAGCCCACCGCAGGAGTCGACAAAGATAATAAGGAAAAGTTTTTAGAAAAAATTAATATACTAAACAAAGAAAAGAAAATAACTGTTGTAATGGTTACTCACGAGCTAAAAGAAATCGAAAACTTGCTTGATGTCACCAAGCAATATAGGATTGTTGATGGGAGGATGAGCCAATGTTAGAATTTGCTTTTATGCGCAAGGCCCTCCTTGCTGGGTTTATGCTTTCAATAATGATACCTATGATTGGTATAGTCATGGTTAATAGAAAAACTTCCATGATTGGCGATGCCCTATCGCACACAGCCCTTACTGGCGTTGGATTGGGTCTTATCTTGGGTTTTGATCCCCTTATAGGATCTGCCATAATATGTATTATCGCCGCGTTCTTAATAGAACTTATAAGAAAAAAATTCCCTCAATATGGGGACATGGCAACAGCTGTGATTATGTCAACTGGTTTGGGTCTTGCTTCTATACTTTCAGACTTCGCACCAGGTGGCAATTCCTTAGAATCTTATCTCTTTGGTTCTATTTCCTCTGTAACCGACAGAGACTGCATTAATATCGCCATAATCTTTATTCTTATAGTGCTTACTTCTGTATTTAGATATTCGGGACTTTTGGCAATTTCAATTGATTCAAACTTGGCCCGCCTATCCGGGATAAAGGTGAGAGCCTTGAACAATCTTTTCACTTTGTTATCAGCAATTACAATAGCTCTAGCTGTGAAAATTGTCGGAGCTCTTATGGTTACATCACTTGTTGTTTTACCAGTGGCCACCTCTCTTATAGTGGCAAGATCCTACAAGCAAACCTATTTTCTTACAGTTGCTCTGGGAGTGCTATATATGATGGTAGGAATAATAAGCTCTTATCATTTTGATATAAAGCCTGGTGGAGCCATAGTAGTAAATGCAGTGCTTGGCATGTTAATTTTTGCAGCTCTTAGTAAATTAAAAAAGAAATCTGCTAAATAAAATAAAAAGCCGGTCTAAGAAATACTTAGACCGACTTTTTATTTTAAATTTTAAATAATTTTTAAACATTTTTTGTAAACATAACTCTTATAGCATTCAAAACAGCTATTACCATGACTCCCACATCTGCAAATATCGCTATCCACATATTAGCAAGACCCAGAGCGCCTAAAACCAAACAGATGAGTTTGATTCCTATGGCTAGGACTATGTTCTGATATACTATTCTAATGCATTTTTTGGCTATCTTGATGGCCTTTGATAGCTTCAGAGGGTCATCATCCATAAGCACTAGGTCAGCAGCCTCTATGGCGGCATCAGAGCCCATGGCCCCCATGGCAACTCCTACATCGGCTCTTCTCAAGACTGGAGCATCATTAATTCCGTCTCCTGCAAATATAAGACTTCCTTGATTGCCCTTTTCTTTAAAAAGATCCTCAACCTTTTCTACCTTGTCCGCAGGTAAAAGCTCTGAATATATTCTATCGAGTTTCAATTCATTTGCTACATTTTCAGCTACTTTCTTTCCATCTCCAGTAAGCATTATGGTAGTTTTGATTCCCAAGCCTTTTAACTCCTCTATTGCCTTTTTGGAATTTTTCTTTATAGTATCTGCTATTACTATATGTCCGAAATATTCGCCATCTATTCCTATGTGAATAATAGTTCCAATAGATCTGCATTTTTTATATTCTATGCCAAGTTCTTCCATCAGCTTGTCATTTCCTATGGCAATTAATTTATCATCTACATTTGCCAAGATGCCATTTCCGGAAATTTCTTTTATATTTGAAACTCTGGACATGTCAATTCTCTTGCCATAAGCTTCCTTGATGCTCTTAGCTATGGGGTGACTAGATGCTATCTCAGCATGGGCAGCATATTCCAAGAGTTTGGAGTCTTCAATTTTGCTATGATGCACTCCTGTGACCTCAAAGACACCTCTTGTGAGGGTTCCTGTCTTGTCAAATACTACATACGAGGCTTTAGAAAGAGTCTCTAAATAATTGGCCCCTTTTATCAGTATACCTTCCTTGCTCGCTCCACCAATGCCTGCAAAAAAGCTCAAAGGAATTGATACGACAAGGGCACATGGGCAGGATATTACCAAGAAAGTAAGGGCCCTATAAATCCAAACCTCAAAATCGGGGCTTGTATTCAAAGCAAAATGCCTTATAAGCGGTGGCAAAATAGCCAAGGCTAGAGCCGAAAAGCAAACAGCTGGTGTGTATATTTTCGCAAATTTTGAAATAAAATCTTCTGACTTGGATTTTCTATCCGTAGACTCCTCAACCAACTCTAAAATTTTAGAAACTGTCGATTCGCCAAATTCTTTTATAGTCTCAACCTTAATAAGACCTGTCATATTTACAGATCCAGAATAAATTGTCTCTCCTACCCAAACTTCTCTTGGAAGAGATTCTCCCGTCAAAGCACTTGTATTTAGGGTAGATTCCCCCTCGATAACAATGCCATCTATCGGCACTTTTTCTCCAGGTTTCACAATTATTATGCTGCCAATTTCGACTTCGTCCGGATCTACTTGAACTATCTCATCGTTTTTTTCTATGTTGGCATAGTCAGGTCTAATATTCATCAAATCAGCTATATTGGACCTAGACCTTTCAACGGCTATGGCTTGGAAGAGTTCTCCGATTTGATAAAATAACATAACCGCTATGGCTTCGTTATAGTCTCCCGATCTTTCATAAATAGCCAAGGAAATAGCACCAACAGTTGCAATTGTCATAAGAAAATTTTCATCAAATATTTGCCCATTCTTAATTCCAAGAAGAGCCTTACGCAAAATATCATGAGATATTATGAGATAAATTCCCATAAAAACAAGTCCCTTTAGAATTGGATTTACGTGAACAAAATTAAATATGATTGTAAGAATAGCACTTACAGCTATCCTTGCAATCATTATCTTATGCTTTTTTTTCATATCAATTCAAGACAAAATCAGGTTCAATCTTCTTAGCAAGTTTTACTATCTCATCCAATTTTAACTTGACATCCACTCCTTCTGCATAAGTTACTGTGAGTTTTTGAAGCATGAAATTTATCTTAGCTGCCTCAACTCCTTCAATCTTTTCTACAGCGTCCTGAATCTTGTTTGCACAATTAGCACAATCAACTTCAATTTTATAAACTTTTTTCATCACAATCCTCCTAAAATATAAAAATAATCTAATCGTTTTTCGATTAAGTAATCGTTTAATCTTTAATATTAATATACCACCTCATTTAGCCTATGTCAACATTAAAAAAGTTTTTAATTTTAATTTAGTGCAAATTAAGATATAATGACAAAGGTGATTAATTATGGAAAACTTTAAGCTGCCCCATAATCATGGGAACAATACAGAAGTAGATATAATAAAAAAAGATATAGATGATATAGCGAAATTCGAAGAAGTTGCCAATGTATTCAAGCAACTCTCAGACGCATCTAGAATTAGAATATTTTGGCTTCTCTGTCACAGAGAAGAATGTGTAATAAATATATCCGAGTTTGTGGCTATGTCGAGCCCTGCAGTAAGCCATCATTTGAGAAGTTTAAAAGAAAGTGGCCTTATAAAGAGCAGAAGATTTGGTAAAGAAGTTTATTATAGCGTCGCAGAAAATGATGCTGCAAATGTCCTTCACAAAGCTATAGAAGATATTATGGATATAACTTGCCCATGATTTTAATTAAAGAGATATGTTTTTCATATCTCTTTTTTTTATACATTTTTAAAACTTATAAATTTGGGCATGCTATAATGCTTCAAAATTATTTAAAAACCTCTATAATTATTTTCCAATTTCTCATTTTTTGTATTAGTTCTTATTACAAATCCAACATAAAAATAAAAGTCCGCTTTGAGATGCTTTTATTTTAGGATATTAAGTATTGTGTCACAGGATTTTTTAATATCTTCACTAAAAACTTTATAAAAAATTTTGTCCTTATTTATAGAGTAATTGGCGTCATAGTATTTTATTATCAAGTCTTTAATTATAAAATCGAAGTTTTCTTCATCCACCATCTTCAAATAATTTTCGTATCTCTTGGCACTTATATATCTCTTTAAATTTTCAAATGCCGAGATAATTTCTTCTTTTTTCTCCAAGCCATAGTCACTTAAATAGTCTGATTTAATTCTCTCTATTCTTCTTTCAATTGTGTCCTCGATTAAAAAAACTTTATCCGTCTGTGCCATAGCCTTTATAAGTTTTGCAGGAAGATTTATGCTTCCTATGCGTGAGGACTCTCCTTCTACAAAGATCGGACCTTGTTTAAAACTTTTAAAGCTTTCCATAAGCTCCGACTCAAAGGTCTTTTGAGAAGGCTGTGGTCCCATGCCAACTCCACCAAAGAGGGAACCTCTGTGTTTTGCAAGCCCTTCAAGGTCAAGGACATTCTCACCTCGCTTCCTTAACTCTTTTAAAATTTCCGTCTTGCCACAGCCAGTGTAGCCTTTAAGGACCACATACTTGTAATCCTCAAGGGTGTCCATAAAGTTAAGTACATATTTTCTATATGCCTTGTATCCGTAATTTAACTTGTAGACATTGTGTCCCAAGGTCTTTAAGAGATTAAAAAGTGCAGTGGAACGAAAACCTCCCCTGGAACAAAAGATGACAACTTCATGTTCTTCTTCCATTTGGGAAATGCGCCTATAATAATCAGTAAGCTTAGGCGCAAAAAACTCCACACCTTTTTCCTTTGCTCCCTTTACATCTCCTGACACATAGAGAGTACCTACAATTTTTCTCTCCTCATTTGAAAGTAGAGGCATGGATATTGCCCCTAAAATTGTCCCGTCTTCAAACTCTCCTTCACTTCGCAAGTCAATAAAGAGAGGATTTTTAAATTTTAAAATTTCTTCATAATCTGTCGCTTTAAACATAGCTTTATTATAGTTGTTTTAAAAAATTTTTTAAAGTGTTATAGTGAGTGTAGAGGTGAAACGATGAAGCTTCAAGTATGCGGAGGTTGTAATGCAAAAATTTCAGCCTCCTCTTTAAAAGCAACTTTAGACATATTGGAAGTATTTAAGAGAAAGGAAGTCTTGGAAGGCTTTGCAAAAAATGACGATGCCGCCATTATAAAATTAAGTGACGATATAGCAGTGGCACTTACCTGCGACTTCTTTCCTCCAATGGTAGAAGACCCTTTTGCCTTTGGAGAAATTGCAGCGGCAAATGCCCTGTCAGATATTTATGCCATGGGTGGCGAGCCTGTGGCGGCACTTAACTTAGTCTGCTTTCCAGAAGAGGAAGACAGAATTATTTTGGAAGAAATATTAAAGGGTGGTGCTGCAAAACTTAAAGAGGCCCAGTGTAGCTTGGTGGGCGGCCATTCCATTCACGACCCTAGGATAAAATATGGACTCTGTGTCATGGGAACTTTAAATCCGAAAAAAATTTACAACAATAGCTCCTCAAAAGTGGGCGACAAATTAATACTTACAAAGCCCCTGGGAGTGTCCCTACTCTCATCTGCAAGAACTGTGGGTGAATGTGAGGATAAATATTTTGAAGGCGCAGTGGAGTCCATGAGAACTTTAAACAAGTATGCCTGCGAAATACTTAAAAAGTACAAAGTAAATGCCATGACTGATGTGACAGGCTTTGGCCTTATAGGTCACTTGAGTGAAATGGTCTCAGACACAGCTGTGATTTATTCAAAAAATTTAAAAATACTTCCCGGTGCCAAGGAGGCTGCAGAGGAATTTCTCTTTACTGCAGGAGGCCAGCGCAACAGAAAGTCTTATGCCAATTTGGTGGACTTTGAAATCCAGGACTTTGCCTTGGAAGAAGTCCTTTTCGATCCCCAAACATCTGGAGGTATTTTGGCGGCAGTTGCAGAAGATGGAGAAAAAATTTTGGAAGAGTTGAA
Organism: Peptoniphilus sp. GNH; assembly: GCA_021307325.1. Taxonomy (NCBI): domain Bacteria; kingdom Bacillati; phylum Bacillota; class Tissierellia; order Tissierellales; family Peptoniphilaceae; genus Peptoniphilus; species Peptoniphilus sp. GNH. Next base: position 868,993 of record CP089931.1, read on the forward strand.
ACGTGCAGGAATTCCCGCAGCAATTGTTGGAGAAATAATTCCCGCTCAAGATAAAAAAATAATAGTGAGGTAAAAAATGAAAGAAATCAATGCTCTTGGACTTCTTTGTCCAAGACCTGTAATACTTGCGAAAAAGTTAATTAAAGAAGAAACCCCAAAAGAATTTACAGTCCTTGTAGATAATGAAATCGCAACTGAAAATCTCTCCAAGATGGCTGACCAATTGGGCTACGATACAGATGTAGAAAAAAAAGACAAGGTCTACAAAGTAAAATTTAAAAAAGATAAGGAGAAAAAAGTTGAACAAGACTACAGCAAGGACGAATTTATTGTAGTATTTTCATCTGATGAACTTGGCATAGGAGACGAGGAATTTTCCAAAAAACTTTTGGAAGGATTTCTCTACTCCCTTTCAGAAAAAGACCAAGTCCCCACATATGTAGTCCTTTACAATCATGGTGTAAGGCTTTCCACAATAAATGAAAACACCGTAGCTGACCTTAAAAAGTTGGAGTCAAAGGGCACGACTGTCCTATCCTGCGGCCTTTGCTTAGGCAACTACAACTTAAAAGATGATCTTAAAGTAGGTCAAGTGACAAATATGGACAACATTGTGGATCTGCAAATACATTACAGGACAGTGAAACCTTGTTGAGTTACAAACTTTTAACCTTTAAGTCGGCAAACTATGCCATGGAAGCGGAAAAAAAGACTAAGGACTTAAAAACCCGTCTCATTACTCTGCCCTCTTGGGTAACATCGGACTGCGGATTCGGTCTTAAAGTGGGAGAAAATTTAGATGACGTTGTGAAAATTTTAGGCAGAGAAAATATAGAAGGAATTTACGATCTCAAATGATTTACTTGGATAATGCATCAACAACTTTAATAAAGCCTGATTCAGTAGGCATTGCCGTAATGGAAGGCATTAACTCTCATCATTTCGCAAACCCCAACAGAGGCTCATATGAAATGTCTTTAAATTCTCTAAGAGCACTTTACGATTTGCGAGAAGAGTTGGGAGAACTTTTCGGCGTTAAGTCACTTAACGTATCCCTCTGTGCAAATGTCACTACTGCCCTTAACTTGGTTTTAAATTCACTTTTACACGAAAAAGATCACATAATAACTTCAATGGCGGAACACAACTCCGTCCTTCGTCCTTTAAATCACTTAAAGCTTAAAGGCGTAGAAGTGTCCTACTTGCCTTTAGCAGGCGATAAAATCGACCTAAGCTTCTTAAATAAACTCCTTCAAAAAAACACAAAGGCTCTCTGTATTACTGCCATGTCAAATGTGTCGGGACAGATCACCGACTTAAAAACTGCGGCAGACTTTTGTAAAAAACACGGACTTATTTTAATCATAGATGGAGCACAGGCTGCAGGCACCATGGACTTAAGTTTAAAAGACTTTGACCACACCGTCCTTTGCTTTACGGGGCACAAGTCCCTTTACGGGCCGCAGGGCACGGGAGGCCTTGCCGTAAAAGGAGATATAAAATTTGAAGAAGTCTTCTCAGGCGGCGGTGGAAATTCAAATGACGAACACCAAAGCCCCTTTATACCTGACATATTTGAATACGGCACAATAAATGTCCATTCAAACTTGGGACTTTTGGCTGGAGTAAAGTATGTAAAGTCAATAGGAATTGATAAAATTTCAAAGGACCTGTTTGAACTTTCATCCTACCTTTACAAATCCTTGAAGTCTTTGGATGGCGTAAGGCTTTATGGAGACCACGACTATCCCCACGGGCCAATTGTGTCCTTTAACTACAAGGACTACTCTTCAGAAGAAGTGACAGACATACTTTGGCAAAAGAAAGAGATCGCCACGAGGGCGAAACTTCACTGCGCCCCTTTCTTTCACAAGGCCCTGGCAACGGATAAAAGAGGTATGGTGCGAGTATCTCTATCCACTTTCAACACCTTTGAAGATATAGACAAACTTATTGAAACGTTAAAATTTATCCCCTAATATTATGGGTTAATATGTATACGGAGGTAAAATTTGGAATTAGCAATTATTTTAGGATGTATCCTTCCAGGACTTGCAACAGGTCTAGGCGCCATCCCCATATTTTTTACAAGAAATGTATCCCAAAACCTTTTAGATGTGCTACTTGGAGCAGCAGCTGGAGTCATGCTTGCGGCAACGTGCTTCTCCCTTATCATGCCCTCTATTGAATACGGAGGTGGAGATGTAAAAGCAGTCCTAATTACATCTCTAGGAATATTTTTAGGCGGAGTCATGCTTGACTTAATTGACAAGTATGCTCCACACGAACACTTGCTTGACAAGAGAGTGGAGGGTAAAAATACAGACAGCCTTAAAAAAATTTGGCTCTTTATTATAGCAATTACAATTCACAACTTCCCAGAAGGTTTGGCAACAGGCGTGGGCTTCGGTACGGAAAACTTACAAGATGGTATAGCAATAGCCCTTGGCATTGCACTTCAAAATATGCCTGAGGGTCTTGCAGTTGCCCTGTCCTTAGTGAGAGAAAATTATTCGCCTAAGAAAGCATTTTTTATAGCGACCTTGACAGGACTTGTGGAACCCATAGGAGCCTTTATAGGCTACGGGCTTACATCCCTCTTTCAAAGCCTCATCGGATTTATATTGGCCCTTGCTGCAGGAGCAATGCTCTTTGTCATAAGCGACGAAATAATCCCCGAGACCCACTCAAACGGCTACGAAAGAGAAGCCACCTACGGTATCATCGTTGGCTTTATTCTAATGATGATAATGGATGTAACCTTGGGATAAAAAATAAGGCTTTTAAGATTTGTCTTAAAGGCCTTTTTGTTTGCTTGAATATATACAGTTTTACATCTTGGAAATGCATACAATGAGAAGAGTTAATGTAAGGTATAATCCTTGAGGGGAAAGGCAAAAAGTTAGACATATACTAATTTAGGACTAAAATAAAGTAGAAGAAGACTTATTTAAAGTTCTATTTAATATTAAAGGGTATACACACCCTTTCTAATATCCCCGATAAAAAGCTCCACCATAACAAAGCATGTCTTTAATTATTTTTATCTTTTGTCTTTTCTGTTTTTGTAGTCTTCTGTAATTTCGTCCTTCCAGTGTTTGTCGACTCTTCCTTTGTTTCTTCTTACATAGGATATGGCGTTTCCTATTACTCTGTAATTTAGTTCTGTGCCTTTTTCGTCGCTGTGATACTTTACCGCCATTTCTCTTTTTATGCCAAATTTTTCTCCTTCTTCTTCTGCATCTATGTTTGCGCCTAAGAAAATAAATTCCCAGCCGTATTTATCTCTTTGGTTGGTGATTAGTCTTTTTACTTCTCTGTAACCGTATCTTCTGCTGGCATTTTCCATGCCATCTGTGGTGATTACAAATAACGTCTTATCTGGCACATCTTCTTTGCGGGCATACTTGTGAATGTTTCCCATGTGTTTTATGGCTCCTCCCACTGCATCAAGTAGTGCGGTGCAGCCTTCTACATAGTATTCTTCCTCTGTCAGCTTTGGCACGTCTTTTATGGATACTCTGTCGTGTATTACTTTACTCTCTTGGTTAAATAATATTGTGGAGACATAGGCTTCTCCCTCTTCTTTTTTTTGCCTTTCGATCATGGAGTTAAACCCACCTATTGTATCCTTTTCCAAGCCTTCCATCGAGCCACTCTTATCTAATATAAATACAAGTTCTATCATTTTTATCCTCCCTTTCTTTTACTATATTGTAAAAAATCAAGAAGACATTTAGGTCACTTCCAAGGCGACATTTATCCTCCAATTAAAGGTTGGTCAAAAGCAAATAATACTTCGTTTATTTCAAAGATATTGTAATTTTTTCTTTCGATAAAATACTCAATTATTACATCAAACTTGCTGCTTCTTGTGAGAGCATAGCCTGCTTTTCCTATTAAATCTTCCATCCCTTCCTTATTCAGTTCCAATGCCAAGGCAAAGGCTATTGCTGTGGTCTTTGAGGGGCGATAGTCGGGATTATTTTTGATTTTGGAAAAAAGTTTTCTGTCAATATTTGCCTTTTTATAAACTTTAGGATCCGTCTTGCCGGACTTGTCTATGAGTCTTAATAAGGTCTTAGAGAATCCTTCGTCCAAATTTTTTAAAATGTCCTCAATACTTTCACTGTCTTGTATAAGGGATGCCATCTTGGCGGGCTCTATATTATAGCTTCTGTAAAATGAGCCTATGTATTCTTCATTTATTTTTTCTTCCACGTAGTTTTCTGAAATATATTCTTTTACCGACTGAAAGAGTTTTTTTGACAATGAAAAAGCGTTCTTTGAAAAGACTGCAAGGTAGATTCGCATTTCGTTTTTTAATAAAAATCCGCTCACTTCTTTAATGGTAATTTGAAGCGCCAAGTCGCTTGGATATCCACAGGTTCCCGTTCCAATCAAAGGCATGGCTATAGAGTTGCAGCCCTTTTCTTTCGCCAAGTTTAAAGAGTTTTTAATGCAGGATGAAAGTATTTCTCCTTCCCCCTTGTATCCGCCTTCCCACGATGGAGTTGAAGTGTGGATTACATATTTTGCCTTTAAGTTATATGCAGACGTAATAAAAGCTTTGCCAAAGGGTATGTCGCCTATTTCCTTTCTCGCAATGAGAAGCTCTGGCCCTGCACCTTTGTGAATCTCACTATCTACTCCGCCACCTACTATAGGCTTAGGATTTGCCGTATTTACAATCGCATCCACTTTTATATTCACTATGTTGTTTCTCACTATTTCAAATGGCATAAGTACCTCCTTTCTATATTTTATCAAAATATGTGAATTTTTGGTGTGCCTAGGCTAATATAGAAGACATTTAAAAACCGTCTGGGGCATTTACAATTAGATTAACGCACGTTTATCTATCAAAACTTAAAAACACTCCCGATAGCAGCAATATTTAACTATAAAAAAGGCTATGAATTTAAACTCATAGCCTTTTTCCACCTAAAGACTTCCTAAATCAGTTTTCTAAAATCCCTAATTCAATAAGCCTTTATCTAAATTGTTTTTTATATTTATATATTATTTTCTTTCTAGAATGGTGAGAATGATTGATCTGACCACCAAATTTCCTTATAAGTTTCGTATTGACCCTTAAGTTGATCATAGTGGAATCTTTCCCAATAAATCAATTCTTTGTAGAGGGCCTTAGCTTTTTCGTCTTTAGATTTTTCTATAGCCTTTTCATAAAAGTCCACATTCTTTTCTACAAGATTCATAGCTACGGAGAATACTGAAAGAGCCATAGATGCCATTGCTGGATCTAGCTTTCCCCAATTCATATCTTCCTTGTCAGCTTGATAAGACGCTTTTTGTTCTTCGCCACTTTCAAGTCTAATTCTAAGTCTATTTAGATAATCAACATGTTCTTCTTTTTGTTTAGCAAGAGATGCAAAGATTCTACCAGCATCTTGACCTTCAAATTGTTTCGAAGACATTCTATAAAAGTTTATAGACTCAGTTGCATTTAAAATAGCAGCCTTTGCGATTGAAAGGTCATCTGAGAAAATCTTAGATTCCAAAGATACCTTTTCGGCTCTATCTTTTAGATAGGAAGCTTCTCCTTCAGGGCTTACCAAGTTGGCATCAGGAGTTCTCTTGTGTCCTTCAAGCTTTTTATCTTGAGAGCCTTCTTGTCCTACTTGTTTTTGTCCTTCTTCAAGAGCTTTTTGGTTTAATGGAATCAATTTCTTCTTAGAATCTCCGTAAACTTTTGTGAAAGCTTTTAGAACTGATTCTTCGCCTACAATTTCTGTAACTTTTATAAAAGCTCCTAGCATAACCATGTTGGCAACTTTAGGATTTCCAAGTTCCATAGCGATTTCATTTACTGGAATTTCATAAATATTTATGTCATCTCTAGGATTATCAACATGAACTAAAGATGAGTTCACGAACAAATTTCCACCCTTTTTGAGCATGGTGACGAATTTTTCGTAGGAAGGTTGGTTCATGGCAATTACATCTGTTGCAACAGAGATAACTGGTGCTCCTACTGGTTCATCTGAAACTACAACTGAGCAGTTGGCAGATCCCCCACGCATTTCAGGACCATAAGATGGCATCCATGAAACATAGTGTCCTTCAATCATTCCTGCATATGTGGTAAGTTGGCCCATAGCCATTACACCTTGACCACCAAATCCTGCCATTATAATTTTCTTTTCCATACTAGTCCCTCCTGAAGTTTCCAAGTGGATAATAAGGAATCATATTATCCCTGAGCCATTGTAGAGCATCTACTGGTGGAAGTCCCCAGTTAGTAGGACAAGTTGATAGTACTTCAACTATTCCAAATCCCTTTCCTTCAAGTTGAACTTGGAAACAATCCTTTATCGCTTTTTTAGCCTTTCTGATGTTTTGAGGTGTATCAACAGACACTCTTTCCACAAACTTTGCGCCATCGATAGTAGCAAGCATTTCACTTACCTTTATAGGCTTACCTGACCAAGCTTCATCTCTTCCATAAGGAGAAGTTGTTGTAACTTGTCCTATAAGAGTTGTAGGAGCCATTTGTCCGCCTGTCATACCATAAATACAGTTATTTACAAATATAGTTGAAATTCTCTCCCCTCTGTGAGCGGCATGAACAATTTCAGCTGTACCGATAGAGGCAAGGTCCCCGTCTCCTTGATATGTGAAGACGAATTTATCAGGAAAAGCCCTCTTAACACCAGTTGCCACTGCTGGAGCACGTCCGTGTGCTGCCTCATACATATCACAATTAAAATATTTGTAAGCAAGAACTGAGCAACCTACTGGTGCCACGCCTACTGCCTTGTCTAAAAGTCCCAATTCATCTAGACATTCTGCTGTTAGCTTATGAATTATACCATGAGTGCATCCTGGGCAGTAGTGAGTTTCAACCGGAGTAAGCCCCTTGGATCTTTCATAAACGACTTTTATATCTTTTACTTCTGTACTCATTTTCTACCCCCCAAAATCTTCTTAGCTTCTTCAGCGATTTCTTCTGCTGTTGGAACCATTCCGCCGTATCTTCCATAGAAGTGAACTTTTTGTCTTCCTTCTACTCCGATAGTTACATCTTCAACCATTTGGCCATGGTTCATTTCAACAACTAAAACATCCTTGCATTTATCTCCGATCTTTCTAAATGCCTTATAAGGATAGGGCCAAATAGAAATTGGTCTTACGATACCTGCCTTGATGCCTTCTTCTGCAAGAATTTCTATTGCAGATTTACAGATTCTGGAAGTAGTGCCATAGGCTGAAAATACTATTTCAGCATCTTCAACGCCTTGAACTTCGTATCTAATTTCATTTTCTTCAATTTCTTTATATTTTGCAATCAAGTGCTTATTGTGTTCTTCAAGTTCAGCTGCTGAAAGATATAGAGAGTTTATTATATTGTTTTCTTTTCTATCGCCCTTGCCATTGGCAGCCCAAGTTTTTTCAGGAAGCTCTCTTTGAGGTCTTTCTCTAAATTCAACTGGTTCCATCATTTGTCCTATCATACCGTCTCCGACTACCATGACAGGATTTCTATACTTGTCTGCTATATCAAAGCCTTCGATTATAATATCGACCATTTCTTGAATAGATGCTGGTGCGAAAGAAATTGTATGATAATCTCCATTTCCGCCGCCCCTTGTTGCTATATAATAGTCAGCTTGAGCTGGTTGGATAGATCCAAGACCTGGACCACCTCTCATCATATCAACTATTAAACATGGAAGCTCTGCTCCCGCTATGTAAGAAATCCCCTCTTGTTTTAGAGCAATCCCTGGTGATGATGAAGATGTCATAACTCTGACCCCTGCTCCAGCAGCTCCATAAACCATATTTATAGCTGCAACTTCAGATTCTGCTTGTAAATAACAACCACCGATTTTTGGAAGTTCCCTTGAAAAATATTCAGGCACTTCAGATTGTGGTGTTATAGGATATCCGAAGAAAAATTTGCATCCTGCCTTAATTGCTGCAGCCCCAACGGCTTCATTCCCCTTCATTAATACCTTTGCCATATTTTCCTCCTTAACCTAACCTGTAAACAGAAATAACTGAATCAGGACATGTAATAGCACAGTTTCCGCAAGCTATACATTCCTCTGGTCTAGCCGCATAAGCAGGGCTATAACCTTTTACATTAATCTTACTGCCGTCCATTTCAATGAGTTTCTTAGGGCAAACCTTAACGCAAAGACCGCAGCCCTTACATCTCGACTCTTGAAATTCAACTTTTCCCTTAGCCATAATTACCTCCTTAACACATCCATCCATCTCTAAACATAAGTTTTAGAGGGAAAATTTCACCCAAGATGGAATCCCTTTCTAATTTTTCAGCCACGCTTTCAATGCAGGCTGTATAAACTACAGGTAGACCAAGTTTTTCCGAAAGTTCCTTGACCAACTCTTGACCATAATAGACATCCTCAACACGAGTATCTTTTAACATATGCGTAGTGTTGATAAGTCCAGTCACCTTAGTCTGAGAATAGGCCTCAATCTGTCTTAAAAATCCAAGAGCATCTTGGAAATTTGAAGTCTCAGGTCGATTTCTATTTATGACCATGAAGTGCTCATAGGGAGTCTTTTGCAAAATCCCCTTGTATCTACCAAGCGGAAGAATCCCCTTAGGATTTCCCCCCGCATCTATAACCACTTGATAATCATCATTTTCAAGTGGTCTTAGAATATCTGCAGAAAGAGCTGGTATATCAAGTGCATTACTTTGCGGTATAGCTGAAGAAATACACTCTATTCCAATCTTCTCCAGATAGTCCTGCCTTTCTCTAATACGGAAATAAGTATTTATAATATCCAAGTCCACAACAGCGACCTTGGGAAAATGTTTTTTTAAGTAGATTCCGTAATTTATAGAAAATTCTGTCTTACCAGAGCCAAAATGTCCTGAGATAATTTTAATTCTATTCATTTGTTTTCCCCAAATCTTAAAATTACATATGTACAATAACTTAATTTAATTATATCAGTATTGATAAAAAAATACAGCCTAGTTGATAATTAAAATTTTTTTAGAAATCTTAAACGAAAAAATGTGAACATCGTTTTCCTTACCTTTAAAAAATCAAACCGATATAAGACCAAACTATAATTTTCTTCTTATATAAATAATATATATAAGCTCTACCATAAGTCTAATGTTTTTGATATTATAATAAATATAATGTAAGCCTTATACCATGTGAGGGAGGAAAATATGGACACCATAAAATCATACGAATATCTATCTTGTATTGACAAATGCGGCAGCATATCTCAAGCGGCAACGGAACTTTATGTTTCCCAGCCTGCTCTTAGCCAATTTATAATAAGACTTGAAGATGAATTGGGTGCCGAAATTCTCATAAGAAAAACTACACCTCTAAAATTTACAGAATTTGGGCAAGTTTTGCTAAATAAACTCAGAAAAATTTATCTCATTCAAAAAAGTCTTAAAAAAGATATAGAGGACATCAATTACCTTGAAAAAGGTAGAATAGTCATAGGCACCTTAAATTATTACAGCGTGAGCATACTCGCTCCCCTTCTTCCAAAATTTCTAAAAAAATATCCAGGCATAGAAATAAAAATCGTCGATGGAAGTCTGCCCGAGTTGGAAGAAATGGCAGAACATGGCAAAACCGACCTATCTCTTTTGATGCTTCCTTTAAAAAGTAAAGAATTAAACTATGAATACTTAATAGGCGAGGATGTCCTCATAGCTATAAATAAAGATCATCCTCTCGCTAAAAAACTTTATAAAAATTGGCAAGATCCCTCAACCTTTCCTGAAGTCGATTTAAACGATCTTTCGAAGGAAAATTTTATAATCTTGACTAAGGGCAAGAGACTAAGAGATGCCTTTGATGAGGCCTCCAGCCTTATAAAGACACCAGTTAGTATAATAGCTGAATCAAATGACATAAATAACTCCCTCATTCTTGCATCATCAGGCATAGGCATAGCCTTATGCACTAGTGTCTATGCAAAAAAGTATAAGTCTGGCTTAGAGCTTGCCTTCCTAAGCCCCAAACAGAAGCTCTCCATAAATCCCATAGTCTGTGCCTACAACTCCTCCTACGAGCTTAGCAAGTCCTCCCGCCTTCTTCTAAATATGCTCAAAGACTTTTGCCAAGATATCTCTGATTTTTAATACTTGAAATTTTTAAATACTTAATGAAAAACGAGGACACGAAAAATGTCCTCGTCTAATTTTTTAAGCCTTAGTGTATGCCTATTCCCAAAATGCCAAATGTCACAAGTTTCATTATTATAGGAGCTACTATTAGGGCTATTATTTTTAATCCAAGACCAGTTTTTACCATATCTTTTATTTCAATAGCACCTGATGAGTAGGCTATGGCATTTGGAGGTGTTCCTGCTGGGAGCATGAAGGCAAAGTTAGCTGAAATCATACATATTAGCATTAATTGTAGAGGATCCATGCCTATGGCCTTTCCTATGCCTGCCAAGATTGGCAAAAATGCTGCTACGACAACTGCATTTGTAGTGACTTCTGTGAGAACAGCTGTCACAACACTTACAATTATAATTATTACTATTTCAGGCATACCTTGCAAACCACCAAGCATTCCAGCTATCCAGCCTGCTACGCCAGAATCAGTAATTGCATTTCCTAAAACCATAGAACCTGCCAACAAGAGCATTGTCGTCCAAGGTCCATCTGCAAAAGCTTCCTTGCCTTGGAGGACCATTATGCCATTTTTCCAGTCTACTGGAATAATCAATGTCGCAACGGCAATTGCTATTGCTATTGTTTCGTCTGTCACAAATGGTAGATACTTGCCCCACCAAAGTTGTGATACCCATGCTATTATACCTAAGGCAAAAATTATACTAGTCAATTTTTCGCCCTTATTCATCTTTCCGAGTTTATTGTATTCTTCGTTTATAGTTTCTATATTTATGGACTTCATCTTGTCTACTTTAAATAGCTTAACTGCATATATCCACAGTAGGGGCAGCATAACTATTGTAAATGGAAGTCCTATCTTTAGCCATGACACAAAATGTATGTTATAATCTAACACTTCAGAAATAATTCCTATGCCGGTAGGGTTTGTGGTTGTTCCTATAGCAGTCGCCATACCCCCAAGGGTCGATGCAAATGGGATTGATAATATCAAAGCCTTTCCAAATCCTTCATCGACTTCGCCCTCTAAGGATTTTATTATGCTTATCGCAACTGGCAACATCATTACTGTGGCGGTTGTGTTTGACATCCACATTGATACAAAGGCAGTTGCTAGAATAAATCCAAAAATTATAAGTTTTACATTGCTTCCTATTGTCTTTACTATGCCGAGAGCTATTCTCCTATGTAAGTTCCACCTTTGCATTGCTGTGGCTAAAAAACCTGCTCCCAATACTAAAAATATTGTTTTGTATCCATATAGGGAGAAGAGTCTTATGTCATTTTGATTTTTGGCACCTGTGATTCCCAAAAGGGGGAAAAGTAGGATGGGTAGAAGGGCTGTTGCTGCTATTGGCATTGCCTCTGTCATCCAAAATATTATCATCAACACACTTACGCTTAGAACCTTGTACCCCAAATCACTAAGCCCACTTGGAGCTGAAAAAAATTGCATTGCAATAAATATAATTATGCCTACTACAAGAGCTATATTTTGTGTCTTGCTTCTTGCTTGAAGTTTCTCTTTCATGATTTTCCCCCTTATTTATTTTTCAAAGGACTGATTTTTTCTATATTCTTATGATGTCCGCTATAATTTCCCCTTACGTCTTTAGCTTGTTCTTTGGAAGCTTCTACAAGTTTTACGAAGTCTATGCCTGTATCGTATCCCATTTCTTCCAAAGCCCATACCAAATCCTCAGTTGCCACATTGCCACTTGCTCCTGGTGCAAATGGGCATCCTCCAAGTCCTCCAAGAGCCGTTTCAAATTTGTATATGCCCTCTTCTAGAGCAGCCAAGGAATTTGCTATGCCAAGTCCTCTTGTATCATGCAAGTGCAAGGATATTTCATGCCCTGGAAAGGCTTTTCTGATTGCTTTTGTGTATTTTTTTACTTGAGCTGGATCTGCTATACCGATTGTATCTGCTATTACAAAAGATTTAAGTCCGAGGTTTGCATAAGTAGCTATAAATTCTATAAATTCTTCAACATTATCGTATTTTCCTTCAAATGGACAGCCAAATGCCGTTGCAAAATTGACCTCAACTTCCAAATCCGGAAATTTTTCTACTATTTCTTTGTAGGCTTGCAAGGATTGCTCATGAGTCCTATTTATATTGGCCTTGTTGTGTGATTTACTAAAAGAAACCACATAGGAAACTTTTCTAAGTCCCAAATTATAAGCATCTTCTGCTCCTCTCATATTGGGAATAAGGGCAAATAAATCCAAGCCCTTGTGCTTTTCTAGAACTCTTTTAGTAAGTTCCTTGGCATCTGCCAATTGAGGTATGGCTTTAGGACTTACAAATGATGTGAATTGCAAACTTGTAATCCCAGCATCTATAATTTTGTCTATATACTTTTCTTTAATTTCTGTACTTATTATTGGTCCTTCGCATTTTATGCTTTGGTAACCATCTCTAGGGCCCACTTCTACAATTTTAACTTTTTTCTTATCCATATCTTAACCTATATAACCCCTTCTGCTTTTAGCCTTTCATAAAAATCATCTTCATAGCCCAAAAATTCTTTTATTATAAATTCATTGTGCTGACCAAGAGTAGGTGCCGGCTCATAGGGGTCTGCGTTTGAATGTGTGAATTTTAGGGCATTGTTTGTAAGAGTTATTTCACCAGCGACTGGATGATTTTGCTTGGGAAACATATTTCTATATTTAGAAAATTGTTCATTCTTTACTACCCTATCAATGGTATTTATCGGGCATGAGGGTATTCCATTTTCATTTAAAAGATCTGCTATATAGTCAATGGTTTTTTCTCCTGACCATTTTTCTATTTCTTCTTTCATTTCTACGTGATTTTTTACTCTCTTGCTTATAGTGTCAAATCTTTCATCACTTATTAGGTCGTCTCTTTCTATCAAGTGGCAAAATTGCTTATAGAGCTTGTCATTTGCAGCGGCTATTATTACATCTCCATCCTTGGCCTTGAAAGAGTCATAAGGATAGGTCGACTCATATCTATTGCCTATCTTCTTGGGGATTCTTCCTTCCGACAAATAAATCATATTGATATTTTGCATTGCAGAAATTACTGAATCCACAAGTCCAACATCTACCTTTTCCCCTTGTCCAGTCATTCTTTGTCTGTGTAAGGCTGCCAAAACCCCAATAGCTAAATTCAAACCGCCAAGCACATCTCCCATAGGAGTTCCCGTTCTAGTTGGCGGAGTGTTTGGCCAGCCTGTTGTACTCATAAGTCCACCCATAGCCTGACCTATAATGTCATATCCTGCTCTTTTAGAATATGGACCAGTGTGTCCAAATCCTGATACAGCGCCATAAATTAACTTGGGATTTGCTTTAGATAAAACATCATATCCAAGTCCCAACTTTTCCATTGTTCCCGGTCTGTAATTTTCAATCAAAATGTCGGCCTTTTTTACAAGATCTATAAGTATTTTTTTGCCGGCTTCTTTTTTCAAGTCTAGGCTAAGCCCCTTCTTGGCCCTATTAAGCCCTGCATAATACATACTCTCGCCATTTTCAAAAGGTCCGTATGCTCTGGAGTCGTCCCCTTTTTTAGGCATTTCTATCTTTATGACCTTGGCCCCCATATCAGATAGGAGCATGCCACAATATGGACCCGCCAAAACCCTAGTTAGGTCTAGAACAACCACATCTTCTAAAAGTCTTTCCATTTTTTCTCTCCCTTTTTTATTACAAAGCTTTGTTAAGTAGAATATATATGATATCGCTTGCATAAGTCTAAGGCTTTTGTTACTATCATTTACATAGGATAAATGTTATGTGATGGGAGGTTGTTTATGGATCACGAAAAAGCTTATGAATATTTAAAAAAGATTCACGATAAAAAAAGTGTTACTCTTGCTGCTAGCAGCCTATTTGTTTCTCAGCCATCTCTTAGTCAGTATGTGATAAGATTGGAAAATGAATTGGGTGCTAAAATTCTAATAAGAGAAGCAAATCCAATAAAATTTACAGAGTTTGGGGAGTTTTTGCTAAATAGACTTCAAAATATAAATCTGATTCATAAGAGTATAATAAAGGGCGCAGAAGAGATAAATAATTTAGACAGAGGCAAAGTAGTTGTCGGTGCTTTAAACTTTCACAGCATAATGCTCTTGTCAAAAATCATTCCCATGTTTAGTAAAAAATATCCCAATATTGAAATTAATATAGTTGAGGGAACTCTGCTAGAATTAGAGGATCTTGCAGGTTTAGGAAATACTGATTTTTCGATTCTAATGCTGCCTTTAAAAAGCAAAGACTTGACCTATGATTTTTTGATGGAAGAAAAAGTTCTAATCGCAGCAAGTGATAAATCCGATTTGGCACTGAGATACAAGGGCAGTAAAAAGCCCTGTGAAAAGTTTATAAAAATAGATATAAATGAATTGCAAAACGAAAAATTTATAATTCTAACACCTGAAAAAAGACTCAGAACTGCCTTTGAAGAAACTGCCAGAATTCTTAATAAGACTCCACAAGTCCTAACCGAGACAAATGATATCACTAATGCTGTAATTCTTGCCGCATCAGGACTTGGCATCACTTTTTGTCCGAGCCTTTTTAGTATAGAGTCTGCGCAAAACTTCCCCCTGACCTTCTTTTCTCCAATCCAAAAACTCTCTATAAGACCTATTGTCGCTGCATATAACAAGGCCTATCCTCTTAGCAAATCTGCTCGTTGCTTTCTAGATATGATAAAAGATTTTTGTCAACAAATTACAAATGATTAAGTTAAATATTTTTTTGAAATAAAAAACCAATAGTCGTTTTAAATCTCGACTATTGGTTTTTTATCTTACTGCATATGCGAATCTAGACCCTGCCCATTTGGGATCTGATTTTTTTGTAATTGGGTTCTATTTGCTCTAAAAGTTTATAAAAGTCTTTGGAGTGATTGTCTTCGAATAGATGCGTCATCTCATGGGCTAGGACATAGTCTATATCTTCTTTTTTTCTTTTTGCAAGATAAGTATTTAGTATTATAAGGCTCCTGTCCTTGTAGCAAGTTCCCCATCTAGATTTCATTTTTCTAAGTCTTAGATTCTCTGGCCCTTTACCCAAAATTTTTTCATAGAATTTGACTCTTTCTGCCAGATAATCTTCCATTTCTTTTTTGTAGAACTTATCTATTTCTCTTTCTATATTTTTATTTTTTGCTATATATAAAATGCCGTCTTTAAAATACGTCTTTTCCTTTTCTGCTTGCTCTAGTGTAATTTTTTCGCCAAACAAGTAAATATAGGATAGGTCTTTGGGGTTTTCATAACTTATTCTATTTTTATCGTCTTCTACTAGTTTTTTTATTTTGGACATGTTTTTGTAAATTATGCTTTCTATCTTCTTGTTGTCCATATAAAGAGGAGCTGTGACATTTAATTCATCCTCCCCTGTAAGACGAAATATAATATTTCTTACCTGCTTTTTGTTTATTACAAATTTCATTTTATTTTTTCTTTGACTTGTACCTTGCTTGAGTGCTCAAAATTCTCTTTCTGACTCTTATATTCTTGGGAGTTACTTCTATTAATTCGTCTTCTTCTATAAATTCGATTGCTTCTTCCAAGGTCATCTTAATAGCAGGAGATAATTTTAAGGCTTCGTCTGAACCTGATGCTCTGACATTGGACTGTTTCTTTGTCTTTGTAACAGATACTTCAAGTTCTACTCCCTTGGGACTTTCTCCTACAACTTGACCTTCATATACTTCTTCTCCCGGTTCTATAAAGAGATTTCCCCTATCTTGAGCATTGTTTAGCCCATAGGCAGAGGCTGTTCCAGTGTCAAAAGATATAATTGATGCAACTTGTCTTTTTTCTATATCGCCCTTGTATTTTTCATATCCGTCAAATATTGAATTCATTATTCCCATTCCCTTTGTATCTGTCAAAAACTCTTGTCTATATCCTATTAAACCTCTAGCAGGGATTCTGAATTCTAGCTTGGCATATCCGCCCGAGGGCTCTTCCATGGAGACCATTTCTCCCTTTCTTCTGCCTATCTTATCTATTACAGCTCCTACAAAATCATTTGATACATGAATTGTCAATATTTCCATAGGCTCATATAAGCCATCTGCTTCTTTTTTGAAAAGCACTTGAGGCTTGGACACTTGAAATTCATAGCCTTCTCTTCTCATACTTTCGATCAAAACTGAAAGATGCAGCTCGCCTCTTCCAGACACTTTAAAGGCATCTGTTGTTTCTGTATCTTCAACTCTAAGGCTCACATCAGTTTGCAGCTCTCTAAAAAGCCTTGATCTTATTTGACGAGTAGTCAAAAACTTGCCTTCTCTGCCCGCAAAAGGAGAGTCGTTTACAGAAAATGTCATTGATATGGTTGGTTCTGATATCTTCACAAATTCAAGTGGAGTCGGGTCTTCTGGCGAACAAATTGTATCTCCTATATTGATATCTTCAATTCCAGACACAGCAACTATGGAGCCAGCTGATGACACTTCAACAGGCACTCTTTGCAAGCCTTCATATTCAAACACTTCTGTAATCTTTACCTTTTTTTGTTGGTCTTTTTTCAAAGCATTTACTATTACAACTGGCTTTTGTGGAGAAATTTCTCCCCTTTCTATTTTGCCAATCCCGATTCTTCCTACATAGTCATTGTAATCTATTGTAGAAATCAAAAGTTGGAAGGGGCCTTCTTTAGCAGCAGGACTTGGAATATAGTCGATTATTGTGTCAAAAAGATCTTCCATATTATCCTTCATCTTGTCCAAATTCAAAGATGCCTTTCCAAATTTAGCTGATGTAAATACAAATGGACATTCCAAGACGCTTTCATCAGCACCCAGCTCTATAAAAAGGTCTAGCACTTCATCTACTACTTCATTAGGCCTTGCTCCATCTCTATCTATCTTGTTTATACATACTATGGGAAGTAGATTCAATTCAAAGGCTTTTTTCAAAACAAACTTAGTTTGAGGCATGGGACCTTCGAAAGCATCCACAAGCAAAACTACCCCATCTACCATCTTAAGTACACGTTCTACCTCTCCGCCAAAATCAGCATGGCCGGGTGTGTCTATTATATTTATTTTAGTATTCTTGTATGAGACAGCAGTATTTTTAGAAAGTATGGTAATTCCTCTTTCTCTTTCTATATCTCCCGAGTCCATAACTCTTTCTGCCACATTTTGATTTTCTCTAAAAACTCCTGATTGCTTTAAAAGAGCATCTACCAAGGTGGTCTTTCCATGATCGACGTGGGCGATTATTGCCACATTTCTTATATCCTTAATCTTATTCATAATCTCTCCTTTTTTATAACTTTTAGATTATATCACTAAATAAAGTATAGTGGAATTAAATACACAAAAAAACAGTCCCTTTATCTAAAAAAAATGGACTGTTTACAAGATTTTTAAAACTGTAATCTGGTTGCCCTCTATTAATAATTTATCAGTTAAGGCCTCCACAATCAAGAGTCCTCTGCCATTACATCGCAATTCTCTTGGATCTTTGCAATTTCTATTGACGCCCTCTCCCTCATCGCTTACCTTAATAAAAATACTCTTGCCATCAAAGCAAATTGAGAGCTTGACATACTTGTCTAGGCACTCGCCATTGCCATGGATAATCCCATTTACGAGCAGCTCATTTAAAATCACCTTAAAATCAAAAAGAGTCGCATCATCCTTTATGTAAGGCCTTATGCTTTCAATAGCCCTTTGTACAAATCCCTTTATGTATGCTATATTGCTATTTAGACTTTCGCAAAAACAAATCATATAATAAACCCCGTTATTCCATATCTCTATAATGAATCAATACCCAATAAATTAAAATAAATAACACCTAGACCACTAAAATTCAATATTATAAGAGTTTTTAACATATAAAATTAATATAGATTCAAAGTTGATGTTTCTCTCTTTACTTTTCGGGTATAATCAATTAAGATGAAACAAATATAGAAAGGGGAAATTTATAATGAAGAAATATGAATGTCAAGTATGTGGATACATCTATGATCCTGCCGTAGGAGATGAAGACGGCGGAATCGATGCAGGTACAGCATTTGAAAACCTTCCTGCAGATTGGGTTTGCCCACTTTGCGGAGCTTCAAAAGAAGATTTTGAACCAGCAGAATAATCTATCAAAAGCTATCAAATCGGGGATTTTATAAAATTCCTCGATAGATTTTGACAAAAACAAAAAGCTATGAGTTTTACTGCTCATAGCTTTTTTTAATCTTCACAGCTTTAACTTTTAGTCAATTTATACACTCTTATAGGTTACTCTTTAAAACTTGTGCTTTAAATATTTTTCATTGGCCCTTAATAATTTTTCATAATACTCATTATAGCTCTTGCTAAAGGCTCTAATAAGAGGGATGGCATTCTCATAATACTTATTTTCTTCCATGAAGGCCTTAAGCTTATCCTTAATCTTTTTCATCTCGCTATTTTTATATGCATCACTATTTTGGTAGGACTCATATCTTGCTAGTATTTCTTTATTTTCTTCAAGCCATTTATCCGCATTTTCAATTGCCCTATTTTTGCTTTCGACCAAATTATTTAAGGCCTTCATATCAAAACTAAGACTCACCTTTTCAATATAATCCTTCTCATCTTTGCTCAAATTAAATTCAGGAAGATTATCCAAAAATCTTATATATTCTTCGAATGCCATTTTATTTTTACTATCTAAAATCTCACTTAAAAAAGGTCTATAAGATGCAAATATAAGCTGGCCCAAATACCCGGGCCAAACTCTTACCAATTTTTCATACAGAGTTTCTTGCGCCTCAATCTCAGCAATATCTTTTTTGACAACTTCTTCTTTTTCTCCATTCAATATAAGGCTTAGCACATTTTTTCTCTTTTCATCAATATAAAGCTCATTCTCTTTTTGTCTTATAACTGTGGACAAGCTCTTATAATCTGATAGGCATTTTTCTATTTCAGCTATACTCATGCCCAAGGTCCTAAAGGTTGATATTTTTATTAGTAATTCTAGATCGTCTTTATTGTAGTTTCTATAACCATTTTCAAGCTTTTTAGGATGTATAAGCCCCTTTTCTTCATAATATTCTATTGCCTTTCTGCTTAAACCCGTCTTTTCTTGAATTTCATTTCTTAGCATATTTCCACCTTCTTTATTAGAATATACAAAAGTCCCCAAGGTTCAGGTCAAGTAGATATTTAAAAATTAGCACTTTTTATAATTTTAATATTATTATGTTTGTTTTACCCTGCGAATAACTCTTTGTTATTTTTTATAACTTTCTGCAAAATCATATTATTAGAGTTTTAAGGTCCTTAAATTTCTTCTTAATAGTAAACTATGAAGATAATTTTTTAATAATGATTAATAATAGGATAATTTGAATAATTATCAATATAATTTTTATCATATTTACAAATGAAGGATAAAATGTTATTATAAAGCTAGTAACAAGCTAATTGCTCGTCACTAACTTTATAATTTGTACTATCAAATCAATTATTTTTATAATTAATTCGATAATCGCAGTAATCAAGACTAACTTTGCAATGGCGTAGTCTTGATTTTTTTATTCTTCATTTTTTCACCTCCTTTTTTTAATTTGTAATCACACTTTTAGTGATTTATACATATTTTTTACATTTTTTTATCTTCGCTTGTATTGGTGTCTATACTACTATAAATAACAGGGTCTTAAAAAATATGGACATTAATAGCATATTTGACAAAAGATTTAAAAATTTGAAATTTCAAAGTTTTTCAATGTAAGTGTTGGTTATCTGCTCGCAGAAGCCGATTTTTAAAAAATCAATTTATAATTTTCACAAAATGAAAAAAGTGGTTAAATCATACATGATCTACAAAGAATTTTTGAGAATGTAAAAGAGCAAAAGTATCACGTATGTTCATCAAGAAAATTTTTGTATTATTTGATTTACCTAAAATTCACTTCTTACATTTTTGACGGATATAGAACAAGTAACGTTGAAATTAAGCCGTCCTGCGTTAAATAATATTCTTGAAGTCAAATAAGACCAGTTAAGATGTGAATATTTTCCGATCTTTATTTATTAATTTATTTTAAATTTTAATAAACATGGCTTCTACTCTGTAAAGACATAGGTCTTCATCCTCTTAAAGGCTTCTTTTACCATTGCAAGTGGCAGGGCTAGATTAATTCTTATGTGACTTTTACCATGAAAACTTCTACCATCTTGCCAAGCTATTCCAACATCCCAGCCAGCCTTTATTATTTCATCCATGCTTTTGTGCTTTTCGCGGCAATATTTGTCACAATCAATAAACAGCATATAGGTGCCTTGAGGTTTTGAATAAGTTACTCCTTTGAAGTTGTCGTCTATAAACTTGCAGGCATAGTCCACGTTGTTTTTTATGGTCTTTTTCATCTCTTCTACCCACTCACGACCGCTTTCATTATAGGCTCCGATTAGGGCGTACATAGACAAAAGATTGATTTGGTTGTAGTTGGAAAGAGATGACTCTTTTTCTATTCTCTGTCTTATATAATCGTTATAGATCACATGATATGATCCTACAAGACCTGCCAGATTAAAAGTTTTTGATGGTGCATATAAGGCGACAGTTCTTTGTTTTGAATCTTCTGAAACTGATTGACTTGTAATGTGTTCATTTGGACCGATTATTATATCAGACCAAATTTCATCAGAAACTACATATACATCATGCTTTTTATAAATTTCCATAGCCCTTTCTATCTCTTCTCTTTCCCAGACTCTTCCAGTGGGATTGTGGGGACTGCAAAATATGGCCGCATGGATTTTATGATTTTCCAGTTTCTTTTCCATATCTTCGAAATCCATTCTGTAAATATTATTTTCATCAAGCACAAGTGGAGAATGAATGATTTCATAGCCGTTGTTCTCCAAGGCTCTAGTAAATCCCACATAGGTTGGGCTATGAACTAAGACCTTATCTCCTCTAGAACAAAAGACATTCATAGCAGAAATAAGTCCTCCAAGTACTCCATTTTCATATCCTATATGTTTAGCTTCAAGGCCTTCAACCTTCTTATACTTCTCATGCCATTTTATAATTGCATCAAAATATTCCTTGCGTGGAGCAAAGTATCCATATATTGGATGGTCTACCCTCTTTTTTATACTATCTACAACCCCTTGTGCTGTTTTGAAATTCATATCTGCAATCCACATTGGTATGACATCAAATCCAGGTTTTGGCTCTTGTGGTGCTGGTTTTATATCCTTGCCTATGCCATCTATGGCAATAGCATCCAAACCCCTTCTATCTATAATAGATTCAAAATCAAATTTCATTTTATCCTCCTATATGATTTAATCTTATTATATAAGACAGTCTATCCAATTTTTCTTTTAAAATCAATTTTAGAAATGGCTTAAATATTAAAAGGACCGCCAAAAGGCAGTCCTTTTTTTAGACCATAAGATCTTCAGCTTTCGCTTCTCTTTTTGGTTCTTTGGTCTTTTCTTTTGAAATTATATCTTTTACCTTCATAAGCCTTGTAATGGTGGCTCTATCATTTTCATCAAGTTTTTGGCGTATATATTTTATAGTTTCTTCCAAATCGGGTATCGTCTTGTACTCTAGAGCATTTACCCTTCTTCTGGTCTTTTCTATTTCATCTGCCATCAACTGAGATGCTTTTTCCATCTGAGCTAGCTTTAATAAATCCTCTGTAACTTCTTGCAACTTAGAAATTGCATCATCAAGATCTGAGGTTGTATTAGCATAACCATAAGGAAAGATGGAGCCCGATTCTGAAATTTTTTCTGTATGGAATTTCATTTCAGGAATCATAACACTCATGACATTTTTTACATCTATATCCAGCAAAGTCTTTTGAGTAGGAAGTGCAACCGCCTCTTCCATCACCTCTGGACTCATAATAGCTGCTGCCAGAAAGAAATCGTGAAAAGATTCTGTAAGAGCCGCTTCGACCCTCTCTCTTAAAATTTTGTTTTCCTTTATAGATTCAATAAATCTCCTCATGAGTTCATCTTGCTTATCCTTTAAAAGTTTATGACCTCTTGTAGAGGTGGCAAGCCTAGAGCGCAAGGCATGAAGATTCATCCTAGTTGGCGTCACATTGAGCCTTGCCATTTTTAATCAGCTCCTTGCTCTTCTTCTTTTTCAGTTTTTGATGGTAAATATTTTTCTATATACTTATCCTTGATTCTCTTTAGCTCTGTCTTCGGTAAGATGCTAAGAAGTTCCCAACCCAAATTCAAGGTATCTTCAATTGACCTATTAGTGTAGTATCCTTGGTCTACATATTTTGCTTCAAATTCATCTGAGAATTTTGCAAAAGCCTTGTCGGCATCTGAAAGAGCACTTTCTCCAAGGATTACTGAAAGCTCTTTGGCCTCCTTACCAGCCGTATAACCTGCATATATTTGGTTCATGGTATCAGCATGGTCTTCTCTTGTCTTGCCTTCGCCAATCCCCTTATCCTTTAATCTAGATAGGGATGGGATTGCATTTATAGGTGGCTGAATCCCTTGCTTATAGAGTTCACGAGAAAGTATAATTTGTCCTTCTGTAATGTATCCTGTCAAGTCAGGAATTGGGTGAGTGATATCATCTTCTGGCATTGTCAAAATAGGTATTTGAGTAATAGAACCTCCCCTTCCCTTCACACGACCAGCTCTTTCATATATGCCTGCCAAGTCTGTGTAAAGATATCCTGGATAACCACGACGACCAGGCACTTCTTTACGAGCCGCTGACACTTCCCTAAGGGCCTCGGCGTAGTTTGTCATGTCTGTCAAAATTACTAGAACATGCATACCTAAATCAAAAGCCAAATATTCGGCACAAGTTAGTGCCATCTTTGGAGTTGCTAGTCTTTCAATAGCTGGGTCATCAGCCAAGTTCATAAATAGCACTGCCCTATCTATGGCTCCTGTCTTTGTAAAGTCGTCAATAAAGAATTGAGCTTCTTCGAAAGTGATACCCATAGCTGCAAATACTACTGCAAATTTGTCTCCCTTTCCCAAAACTCTGGCTTGTCTTGCAATTTGCGCAGCTACTTCATTGTGAGGTAGACCAGATCCAGAAAATATAGGAAGTTTTTGTCCTCTTACTAGAGTGTTTAGTCCATCTATTGTCGATATTCCTGTTTGAATAAATTCTGAAGGATAGTCTCTGGATACAGGGTTTATAGGTGTTCCGTTTATATCTAGTTTCTTTTCAGGCATGATTCTAGGACCATCATCAATCGGATTTCCAAGACCGTCAAAAACTCTGCCGATCATATCGCCCGATACTCCAAGTTCCAAGGGTCTACCTAAGAATCTCACACTTGTTTGTTTGAGGTTGATACCAGCTGAGCCTTCAAAAATTTGAACCATGGCCTTGGAGCCTTCAATTTCTATTACACGGCCTCTTCTCTTTTCACCGTTTTGAAGTTGTATATCTACGAGTTCTTCATAGGTTACCCCTTCGACACCTTCTACTATCATTAGAGGTCCTACAACTTCTGTGACGGATTTATATTCCTTTAACATTTTATAGTCCCTCCTTTATTTCTAAATTTTCAAAACTACTTACAAGCTCTTCGTAATTTTTATCAAGTTCTTGCAAATTATCTTCAGCCACATTCTTTGCTCTTGCAATTTTTTCTCTAATTGGGTGTTTTTCCAATTCGCTTATATAAATGCCCCTCTTTAAGGCCTTTAGTCCTTCTTCATAAAAAGCCAAGATTAGCTTTAACATCTTATATTGCTTTTCAAGTGAACAATAAGTATCTATGTCGTGGAAGGCATTTTGTTGTAGAAAGTCTTCACGAATTGACTTTGTAACTTCAAGTTTTAATTGATCTTGTTCTGATAGAGAATCTCTACCTACAAGTCGTACAATTTCTTGAAGAGATGACTCTTCTTGCAGTAAAGACATGGCTTTTATTCTATTTTTAGAAAAATCCTTTTCTATATGTTCATCTAAGAATTGGTCCATCTTAGTTTGATATAGTGAATAAGAATCTAGCCAGTTTATAGCCGGGAAATGCCTTTGATATGAAAGGTCATAGTCGAGTTTCCAGAAAATCTTTACAATTCTAAGAGTTGATTGAGAAACTGGCTCTGAAATATCTCCTCCTGGAGGAGATACAGCTCCTATAACAGAAAGAGCTCCCTCTCTATCTTCTGATCCTAAACAACTAACCCTACCTGCTCTTTCATAAAAGTCTGCTACACGGCTGGCAAGATAAGCAGGGTAACCTTCATCACCAGGCATTTCTTCCAAACGTCCAGACATTTCTCTTAGTGCCTCTGCCCATCTCGAAGTAGAGTCTGCCATCATAGCAACTGAATAGCCCATATCTCTGTAATATTCAGAGATTGTAATTCCTGTATATATTGATGCTTCACGAGCAGCTACTGGCATATTTGAAGTGTTGGCTATAAGAACAGTCCTTTTCATTATTGATTGACCTGTGTTTGCATCTATAAGCTCTGGAAATTCCATCAATACATCAGTCATTTCATTTCCACGTTCGCCACAGCCTACATAAACTACTATTTGTGCATCAGCCCACTTGGCTAGCTGATGTTGTACAACTGTTTTTCCTGATCCAAAAGGTCCTGGTATAGCAGCTGTACCTCCCTTAGTTATCGGGAAAAATGTATCTATTACTCTTTGACCTGTTACAAGAGGAGTATTAGGATCTATCTTTTTCTTATAGGGTCTACCTCTTCTTACTGGCCACTTTTGAACCATTGTCAGCTCTTTCTTTTCGCCATTTTCTGTTTCCAATACACATACAACATCATCTACTATGAAGTTGCCTTCCTTTATTTCTACAACCTTACCTTCAATTCCATAAGGAACCATGATTTTGTGGTTGATTACTTCAGTCTCTTGGACACTACCTATAACATCTCCAGGGCCTAACTTATCTCCTATCTTAGCTAGAGGTTTAAAATCCCATCTCTTTTCTCTAGAAAGGGGCTTTACTGATGCTCCTCTAGTTAAGAAATCTCCTGTTTTATTTTTAAGTCCTTCAAGCGGTCTTTGGATACCATCAAACATTTGTTCCAAAAGACCGGGTCCAAGTTCAACTGAAAGAGGAAAACCTGTTGTTACAACTTCATCTCCTGGGCCTATACCTGTAGTTTCTTCATAAACTTGGATAGATGCCCTGTCCCCTCTCATCTCAATGATTTCGCCTATAAGCTTATCCTTTGAAACTTCCACAACGTCATAGACATTGGCATTTTCCATGCCTTCTGCCACAACCAGGGGTCCGGATACTTCTATAATTTTTCCAGATTTCAAGTTATTCTCTCCTTTTATAATATATTGGCTCCAACCGCCTTTTCTACGTTCTTATTTATCCTATCCATGCCAATTCCCAAGCTTCCCTTGTTGGAAGGGATCAAAATCACAGCTGGAATTACCATAGAGTCATATCTCTTAATAGTGTCGGGAATCAAAGCTGCCAGTTCTTCTGTAAGAAATATCAAACCATACTTTTCTCTCGCAAGGGAATCCACAGCGATTCTGGCATCTGTTGCATTATAGGCTGTCTTGACATCTAGTCCCAAAGCCTTAAAGGCAAGTACAGAGTCCTTGTCTCCAACTACTGCAATTTTATACATAAGAATCACGCAACCTTTGTCTTATTTTTTCAGAATCCAGTCCACTCAATTTGGACATTAGTATTATTCTAATATTTTTTATTTCGTTTTCTTTTGCCATTACATAGGCAAAAATCACCTCAGGCC
Organism: Peptoniphilus sp. GNH; assembly: GCA_021307325.1. Taxonomy (NCBI): domain Bacteria; kingdom Bacillati; phylum Bacillota; class Tissierellia; order Tissierellales; family Peptoniphilaceae; genus Peptoniphilus; species Peptoniphilus sp. GNH. The sequence goes on from CP089931.1 coordinate 894,810, forward strand.
CATAAGTTACCTTCTTGGCCTCTTTTAGCATATTGACAAAATAATTATCCATACTTTGTTCAAATAGAGATAGGCTCTTGCTATCTTCATAGGACGAAAGTCCAGCCTTCACAGCCCCATAAATTTCAGCTTGTTTGAATAAGGCTGAGTCCTTGTCAAGCTTTTCAATCATGTACTTTCTGAAGTTTTCAACTTCTATAAATCCGCCTTCTATCAAAACCTTCGATATAAATTCCCAGCTGCGTTCTTGTTTTTTGCATCTTAGGAATGTTTTTATATTCGTGAAATCTATCAAGTTCATAGCATAGGATTCGATCATCGGCATTTCCGATTTTCTAGCTAAATATTTCAGATTTTCGAAATATTTCTTGTCCATAAATATATCTATGGCTTGAGGGTCCTTCGTTTTCTCATATAGACTTAAAGCATCTTGTAAAATTTCATAATACTTTTCCACATCTTGAGATGGCTTTTTGTCAACTACTGCCTCTCTTAGCTTGGGTATATTTACATCTCCAATTGCCACATAAACAGAATCCAAAGTCTTTTTTAGAATAATTTCCTTTGCCAAGACTTTTAGATTGTGATAATTATAGATTAAAGCAGCTATTTCAACTGGGTCCTTGTGAGGACTCAGACCGTACGCTTCTTTATATATGGCATCTTGAGCTTCTTTTAATGCTAATTCATAGTCTTCTGGTCTTGAAAGTTTTTGTACAAAAGTTTGATAATATGAATCCTGTAAAAATCTTATTGCTTCAGCCAAATCTCTTGACTCAATTAATCTATTATAGAAAGGCTTGTCCAGGAGTTTTTTTTCTAAAACTCTGACAGTGGCGCTAGACTGGATATAATCGTTTCTATCCACGACTCTACCTCCTATCTTCCAAATAGCCCAGAGACTATTTCTCTTTCCAAACTCTCTCTTATAGATTCTACAAAATTATCAAATTCGAAGTTATAAAGCAATTTGTCATCTGAAAGGCTAAATCCGCTAGATGGATGCTTTTCTGAAATTTCATATCCCAAATTTTCTTTTTTTACAAGTTCAACCTTGTCTTTGGGAAGATTTAGAACTGCCTTATCACTTATTTCAAGATTTTTTAATTGTTTCTTTAAAAATTCCAAATAAGAAGTGTCATCCAGATTTTTAAGACCTGATTTGATTTTTTCTATTGCTTCGTTTACAATCTCTTCTTTTTTTTGTAGAACTTGGTCTCTGGCTCTTAGCTTGGCCGATTCCATAATCTTGCCTTCAAGAGCCTCAGCTTCAGCTTGTGCTTTTTGGATAATCTTTTCAGCTTGATTTTTAGCTTCTGTTGTTTTCGCCTCAAGGATGGATTCTTTTTTCGCCTTGGCTTCAGAAAGAACCTTTTCGCTTTCTTCCTTGGCCCTTTGCAAAATTTTTTCTCCGATCTTGTCTAAATTTGACACGTCATCACATCCTTAAACTTAAACTCTAGTCATTAGTAAGAATGAAATTGCAAATGCTAAAATCGCATACATCTCAACCATTACCGCATAGATTATGCCTTTTGCTTGTTGAGGTTCGTTCTTAGCAAGAATATTAATACCTGATATTGAAACCATACCTTGAGCTAGAGCTGAACAATATCCTACTATTCCTACAGGAAGAGCAGCTGCTATATACATAAGACCACTTGTAAGGGTCATTTCTGGGCTTAGTCTAAATAGAATAAGAATACCTATTACGAATCCATAAAGACCTTGAGTACCTGGAAGAAGTTGAAGTACAAGAGATTTACCGAATTTTTCCGGTTCTTCTATGATTACTCCTGATGCTGCTTCCCCTGCTTTTCCTACAGCCTTAGCTGAGCCAACTCCCGAAATCAATACCGCTAATGCTACCGCTAAAGAACCTAATACAATTCCTCCATGTTGTGTAATTAAATCTAACATTTTAATCCTCCTTGATATTATAGTATTTTGAATCTGCAATCATATTTCTAAATGGCACTCCGCCACCTTCATAAAATTTATTAAACATTTCTACATAAGTCAGCCTTGCAGTATGCACATAGGCTGAAAGATAGGATAAGAAGGCGTTGAAAAGTTGGAAAATCACAAAGATTATAATTCCACCTATAATGCCCACAATCCCTGCTCCAAAGAGCATCTTCACAATCAAATTGACTGCGACAGCTATAAAAGCTCCAGCAAGTGCCAGGGCCATAAGTCTTAAATAGGATACAAAATCTCCTATATAAGAAGTGATTCCATAAGCTGAATAAATTCCCCAGCCTATTTTGCCAGCAATGGATGGCTCTGTTCTACCACCGGTAAGAACAATTCCAATCATGCCAAGTATAAATGACCACTTTCCTATGTTTGCTATGCTCTCATTTGGCTTTAAGGCCATAAAAGCAATCCAAACAATTACACCCAAGACAGCCATATACCAAAACAAAACATCAAAAATTGCATCTTGGGGATGCCCATCCCTTATTGCTATATAAGCCTTTATGGCAAGCCCGAAGAAAAGATGCACTCCTCCAAGTCCTAGGGAAAGAGCAATCATTTCAACATATTGCGTTGCCGGATCCAAGAGCTTAAAAGGCAGGCTAAATCCAAAAAATGATCCAAACACAAGTCCCCACAAGATTGTTGAGATTGATAAGTAGTTTAAAAACTTGACCATACCCCTTTGGGCCGGTTTAAGTCTAAATGCAACAAGACCTATCAAGGTCGCGATAAAGACTAAAAGTCCATAGCCCGCATCGCCAACCATAATCCCTGCAAAAATCCAATAAAATGGAGCAAAAAGTGGTGTCGGGTCAACTTCGTTATACCTGGGCAGGGAATACATTTTTGTCAAATTCTCAAATGCTCCTGCGAATGGGCCGTTTTTCAAAATAATGGGAACTTTCTCATCGTCTCGAGAAGCCGGCTCAATTGTCAAATAGTAGTCGTCGCCAACCACATCCCTTATTAATTTTTCAAAGTCTTTAGCCCTATTTGTCGGGACATATCCTTCTATCACATCCAAAGATCTGGTCTTTAAAAACGCATCTTTAGATGCCACTCTCTGTCTTTCATTTTGGTAAAATTCGTATATGAGTCTCAAATCTTCTATCAAATCTTTCTTTGATTTCAATTGATTCTCAATAGAGTCAACATTCTTTTCTAAATCTTTAATTTTGCTTTCTAGTTCTTTTATTTCTTCGCTTACAAGCCGATCAGTCTTTATATCACTACTTGTAAAGGCAAACTTTCTGAAAATCTCATCAAGCTCATCCCTCTTTGATATATCGCTTATTATTGCTAAATAATAATAATTAGAGGACGATGATAATTCAACCAGTTCAATCAAGTCTAGTTCTTTTATCTCACTTATAAAATCTTCAGCAAATCTACTTGATATACTTCCCAGAAAAACATCCACATTCTTAAAAGATTTAATTTCTCCAACACTAAGGCCTAAGTTTGACCAAGGTTTTAAGTCTGAAATCCTGCCTTTTAAGTTTTGGATTTCCTGAGCGTAAGAAATCCTCTTTTCGTCTAATCGTTTTAAGAAATCGTATTCCTTGTCAAAATTAAAAGACCTTCCGAAAGCCCTCAACTCATCAAGGGTGTAAGTTTTTTGTACTTGCCTTAAAGCTTCAAGACCTGATGCTTTTTCTTCGTAGGCTTCTAAAATATCTAATGAATACTTGATTTTAGCAATCTTTTCATCTATTTCATAGACGTCTTTTTCAGAGGAAATAGTATCTAAATCATCGTATTTCTCATTCTCCTTGCTCAAATCATTGAAATGAACATAGTTGAACTTTTGAAATTTTTCAAGTAGAGATTCACGCTGATCATCGAAAGAAAATAAGTTGAACTTACTCATTTTAACTATTGCCATTTTTCTTTCACAATCCTTTTTACAAGCGCATCAGCCAAAGATGCAACCTTGTCACTTGCCTCTTGGGCATAGACCATGTTGTCTTTTTTGGCTTTTGCCAGTATCGGTTCTGCGCTCTTTTGCGCCTTTTCCTTAGCCTTGGTCAAAATTTCTTCCGCCTTTTTATTAGCATCTGAAATTTCAGCATCTAAAAGCTTAGCAGCTTCGACCTCGGCATTTTTGATAAGATCTGTAGCTTCATCATTAGCTTTTTTTATAATCAAGCTAGCCTCATCTTCAAAAGATTTTACAGTCTTAATTACATCAACCGACACACTCTCACCTCCTGTATAAAATTAAGTGTAAATACATTCCACTAGTTGAATTATAACACGTATCTTATCCCATTTCTTTAAATTAAAAAAATAACGTATAAATTTAAATTATGACAAAATTTCTATGTTTATTATAGGAATAAATTGATAACAATTACCAAGATAACTATTTTATAAAATATAATAGTTTTATTTCTAACTATTCTTTTCTGATTTCCTTGTATCCTCTTCTAGCAAGCTATAATATTTTTCTATGCAGTTGGTCACCTTTAAAAATACGAGAGAAAATTCATGTTTGTCTGTTATTCCCCTTACATCAAAACTTGAAAGAGCCTCATCTTTTTTACCATGCTAAGGTAACCAAAAGAAATTTCTGCTTCACTTTTTTCAAGCCTTCCCTCTACGATTAAAAAGTCTAGCTCAGCTTGTCTTAACTTTGTAAGAAGGCTCTCGGTATTGTCTATGTCGATGGTAAAAGTCTTGTTTTCGTCTTTTATAAGTTTTTCCAACTTATATATGGCATATTGACCAAGCGTCTTTGTAAGGCCTATTTTTATGTGAAATTGTTGCAGTGGGTGTCGAATATTTTATGGGTCTTGTTTAAAATTTTCTATTAAAAAAGAGATGTTGGATAAATAAAATCCTAAACATCTCTTTTTTTATGAATTTCTGATCGGATTAATTTCCCGTTCCTTCGAGGATATTGTAGTAGTACCACTGACTGTTTTCTACGTCCTTAAAAGGATTTTTAGAAAAAGCATCTATAAAGTCCTTATTGGGTTTTCTATCTAAGACCTTTATAAGAACAGTTATGGCTTCAGCTCTTGTAATTTCTTTTTCAGGGAAAAATTTATTGTTTCCCCTTCCAGACATAAATCCCTTAGATGTCATAGCACTTATAGGTGCCTTATACCAAACATCACCAACATCTGCAAACAAAGGCTCTTGCCTATATCCCATTTGCATATCTAAGTCCAATTGAAGATATCTAGATATTATAGTGGCAAACTCTGCCCTGCTAATCTTCTTGTCTGGTTTAAAGCTTCCATCCTTATATCCCGATATATAGGATTTCTTTTCCATGTATCCAACAGCATCAGCATACCAAGCATCCTGCTTGACATCCTTAAAAGAAGAAAATTCCCCAACTGCATCTTTTAGTAAATCAATTCTTGAAATTATAACAGCGGCTTGCGCCCTTGTAAGGGCAGCTCCTGGTGCAAATTTATCATCAGAAATCCCCTTCATTATTGGGAAGCGCACAGCCTTTTGTGCTTGATCAATTTCATTAACCGCCTTTACAATCTCTTCATTTTTAACATCAGATTTGACCTGCATATATTGGCCATAAGCAAGAGCTGCCATCAATCTAGCCGCATTCTCCTTGCTGCTTTTAGACACATCAATATTTCTTGCATAATTTATATAGAGATTTAGCTTGTTCATATCCGCATTTTCAAGTGCCGGGTTCTTGTCGCCTTTTTCTACTTTATTTACCTTATTGCTATCTTCGCCTTGACCCTTGGATTTCACAGTAAGATTTACCGTCGCAGATCTAAACTCGCCATTTTCCAAATAATTTACCTCTACATCTAGACTTGCATTTAGCTTTATGTCTTTAAGAGGTATAGAAAAATTCCCCTTGTCATCAGCAAGACCTGTTGCTATTGCCTTGTCATTAATTCTTACAATGATGTCTGCTCCTTGTTTGGTCTTACCAGTTAAAACCTTGTCTCCGTAGTAAAAAGGATTTAATTTAAGCCCCGAATCCAAGGCCTTGGTAGAAGATTTAACATCTCTTTGTCCACTAGTTTCCTTGCCGGTCTTATCAATACTTGTAAGCACAAAAGAATTTTTGAAATCCGGCTTGTCTTGATCTTGTCTTGCAAAAGTTATAACTTCTACATTTGCCTCATTAGACAAGAGTTTGCCAGTATCAGAAACAACTATGGATACTATATCCCTCTGCACAGTTTGCAAGTAAGATTTGCTTATATCATAAGCTGGGTCTTGAGTTTTTAAATTGGCAGCATCCAATTTTAAATTTTTATCCATCATAAGACTTATGGTGAAGCTTTGATAATTTTCCTTGATGTCCTTTGGCAATTTAATTTTTAAGTTGTAATTGATTTTTTGTCCAGCTTTGACTTTCAAAAGGCTTGGCTGCTCCAAGCTTATATCTATATTGGCATCTGCATATATGTAAGTAGGTATAAACAAGCACAAAGCCAATATCAATCCGATCAATCTTTTCATAAAAATCCTCCTTTTATCTTATTATATACAAAATTTAAAATTTGAAAAGAAAATAGCCTAAATTCCATCATTTTGTGAATAAAATAAAAAATCCACCGGGGTTTAGGCGGCGGATCCAAATAATTTTTAAAGATTTTTAAAATAAAGTTTTTAAAATTGGCCAAAGATCTCTTAATAAGAAAATAGCTGCCAAGACATACATAAGAGCTGATATGTCTTTAAATTTTCCTGTTAGAACTTTTAGTATAACATAAGAAATCATTCCGTATGAGATACCTTCTGCTATTGAATAAGAATAAGGCATCATAAGCATAGTAAGGTAAGCTGGAATAGCTTCTGTGAAGTCATTAAAATCTATATCCTTTATAGGACTCATCATAAAAAGACCTACCATTACAAGAGCTGGTGCTGTCGCTTGTGCAGGAACAATCGAGATGATTGGGAAAAAGAATAGAGCGAGTAGGAAGAAAAATCCCGTTGAAAGAGATGTAAGACCTGTCCTACCTCCATCTGCTACACCCGATGCAGATTCTACGAAAGTTGTTACTGTACTTGTTCCAAGAAGAGATCCAACAGTAGTTCCAACAGCGTCTGCAAAGAGGGCTTGCCCAACTTTTGGAAGCTTTCCATTCTTATCTAAAAGATTTGCCTTGGTAGCAACACCAGTAAGAGTTCCTACTGTGTCGAAAATATCAACAAAAAGGAAGGTGAACATGATACCAAACATTTCTAAGGATAAAAATTTGTCCCATTGAATTTTAAATGCCACAGGAGCTATGGATGGTGGAAGTGAAAATATTCCATTTTCTGGAAGATGTGCAACTCCTAAAATTAGAGCTAAAATAGTCGATGCGATTATTCCTATTAGTAGTCCACCCTTGACATTTTTGGCTGTTAAATATGCCATTATAAGTAGACCGAAAAAAAATACTAAAGATGGAGCAGTTAAAATATCTCCAAGACTTAAAATAGTGCCGTTTCCAGTTTGGACTATACCAGCTGATGAAAGTCCTATTAAGGCTATAAAAAGACCTATACCAACTGACACTGCCTTTTTAAGACTCAAAGGAATGGCATCAAAAATTGCCTGTCTAACTTTAAATACTGACAAAATTAAAAATATTATACCCTCTAAAAATACAGCACTTAGAGCAAATTCCCAAGGCTTGCCCATACCAAGACATACAGAATAGGTAAAGAAGGCATTAAGCCCCATACCAGGAGCAAGAGCAAAGGGTAGGTTGGCCATAAAAGCCATAAGTATTATTGCAACAACGGATGCCAAAATAGTGGCTGTAAAAACTCCGCCCTTGTCCATGCCTGTTTCTGCTAACATGTTTGGATTGACTATGAGGATATAACTCATCGTCATAAAAGTTGTAAGTCCTGCAACTAGCTCGGTCCTTACAGATGTGTTTCGAGCCTTCAGATCAAAAGTCTTGTCAAGAAAGCTTTCATTAGTCACATTATTCATTATTAACCTCCTGTGATACATAGAGTTTTCCCTTACAAGCCTATTCTACCATAAAGATTTGAGCTTAAAAGTACCTTGAGAAATTTGGAAATGTTTGCAAAAAAATAAAAAGGTTTGCATTTATTTTTTTAATAAAAATCAAAAAAATAATGACCTTGAAAGCAAAAATTCAAGCTCATTATTTAATCTACTTATTATAAAATTAATTTAGAATTTTGTACAAAATTATATATAAAATAACTTACTTTAACATCATTTTTATAATAAAATTTATCTTTGCAAAATATAGTCAATAATCTTTACAACTTTTCCATTTTCTATATAGACCCTTGGCAATCTCTCCGATAGGTGAGTCAGGTACGATGTTGGGATTTCTCCAGCTTTTTCGGCAATTTCTTCTATTGTGATTTTTTCATCGCCCTGTTCTCCTATTATCACAACCTCATCTCCTAGCCTTGCCCCTAGTCCTGTGACATCAACCATCATCTGATCCATACATATTCTTCCTATTTGTCTACATCTCTTACCCTTTATAAGCACATCTATCTTACCAGATAAACTTCTTATGATGCCATCTGCATAACCTATGGGAATGGTTGCAACTTCGGTTTCTTTGTCTGCTACAAACAAGTGGCCATAAGATACTCCTTCTCCTTGTTCTAGAGTTTTTATGAAAGAAATTTCTGATTTTAAGCTGCCTATAAAGCTCAAATTCATATCATCCGCTCTCTTGTCCCCTTCCGGGCTGCCATACAAGATTATTCCAGGTCTTATATAAGAATTTTCCAGCACTCTGTGTCCCATAATAGCGTGGGAATTAGATGAATGAAAAAGCTTAATGTCGCAGTCCATATACCAAAGTTCTTTTTTGAATTTTAAAAGTTTTACATATTGTTCTCTTGTGAAGTCAGGATCACTATCAGACTTTGCAAAATGAGTGAAGATTCCTTCGACTTCTATGTTACAAAGCTTGAAAACTCGTGCCGCTTCTTCATAATTATCTCTAAAGCCTATCCTGCCCATGCCCGTGTCGACAGCAATGTGGCAGATGGCTTTTGTGTTTAACTTTTCAGCTCTACTATTTAAAATCTCCGCCTCTTCGAAAGAAGATACTGTGAAGGTAATTTTTTTTCTTATGCCTTCGTCAACCATATGGCCCCAAGCAGGCCCCAAAATCAAAATTCTGATGTCTTCAAACTTTTTTCTAAGGCTTAGGGCTTCATTCATATTTGCCACAGCAAAAAAATCCACTCCTAGTCCTAATAGCTTCTTGGCTATCATCTCATCGCCAAAATGGTAGGCATTTGATTTTACAATGGCAATTATTTTGCTTCTTTTTTGTGTAACTCTTTCTATTTCTTTTAAATTGTTTTCCAACTTATCCAGATTGACTTCTAAATAAGCAGCTCTGCTGATTTCCATAAATGCTCCTATGTAAAAAAGGGTGATAATCACCCTTTTTCGGTCAAGACCTATAAGTGTTTTTATTAATTGTGTTTTCCCTTTAATCTGTCTTTTGCTTTTTCTTCAATTTGCTCCTTGGTTTGGATTGGATTGGTGCCATCTTGGTCTTTGCCAAGCCTGTAAACTCTAAGTTCTTCTGTTGCGCTAGGAAGCTTCTTTTCTTGTTGGAAAAACTCCCTGTACTTGCTTCTTGCTTTTTCTGTGTCTACAATCCAATAGTCCACACCATCATCTAACTTTTTGCCATAACCATCTATTGTACCAGTGCTTATATTTTCTCTATTTATCCCAAGACCCCAATAGCCCAGATAGGCAATTTGACCATAGTTTAAATCCGTCTTTATGTTTTTGTCAACTATATCCAAAAGTTTTGGAAGGGCAAATATTGTCCTTGGTGACTTCAATCTATCAAATATTGACATTATAAAATCTTGTTGAGCTGATATCCTACCTATATCTGGCACAGGGTAGATATCTCTTATTCTCAAATATTTAACCGCATCCTCGCCGTTTAAAGTTTGCCAGCCCTTTTTAAAATCTATAACAAGAGCAGGTATGACCCAATCATCTCTTTTTTTGTAGTCTCTTGGTATATAAACCTCTATTCCACCTAAACTATCAATCAATTCTTTGATAAAGTTGTAATTTACGATTACATAATGGTCAATCTTACAATCCAAAAATTTCTCCACTGTCTTGGCCGTAAGCTGGACTCCTCCCATGGCATAGGCAGCATTTATTTTTTGAGTCTTGTGTCCTGGTATCGGAACCCTAGAATCTCTTGGTACTGAAAGTATCCTCGCCTTTTTCTCTTTAGGATCTAGAGAACAAAGCATCATTGTATCCGTTCTTCCCTTGTACTTTCCTTCTGGATCGTCTCTTGTTGGAGTAGTATCTTCTCCCAAGAGCAAAATATTTAAAACTTGATTATCCTTAAATACGTCTTTAGTCTGGACCCTTTGAGGCTCCTCCACCTTTTTTTCAGCACTTGGTCTCAATTTTTCTTGGTTAAAATTGCTGCCTTTAGGAAGCACAAATTTTAAAAAGGCCAAGGCCGATGAAAGAATAAGTATAATTAAAATTACAAAAAATCTGATTATTTTCTTCATATAGTCTCCTTGTTCTTTTTATAATAGCAAAATTGATAAATAAATAAAAGAAGATTTATATAAGTTGCATAAGTGCCAAGACAATAATCCCTGGCACCCCACCAACTCCAACTAAAAATAAGTTTTGAAAAGAATAATTTATTCCTATACCGTAAAAACTGCCTACATAATTAAATATGTATAGAAGAATCACCCCTCCTATAATATTTAATACAATTTTAAAAATCCCCTTTAAGGATTTTAAAATTAAAATTCCCGCTATTATAGCCAGAATCCCCCCTGTAAAAAGGCCCGTCATAAAAGGTCCTCACTTTCTTTGATTCTGACTATATCCGCTATGATTTCTGCAACTTCAGAAAGAGAGAAAATAGACGCATCTATGGAAATATCGTACTCCATAGCATCTTGCCATTCTTTTTTTGTATTTTTATTGTAAAAATTTCTTCTCCTGCTATCATACTTTTTAATCCTGGCATCCACATTTTCATTAGTGTCCTTGTGAACTTGCATCGCCCTTTTTCTCCTGAACTCATAAGGTGCATGAATAAAAATTTTCAAAATATTTTCCTGGTCTTTTAATACATAAGAGGCACATTTTTCCAAAAAAATGCAAGGCCCCATGCTAGCAAGATGCCTTATTGCCTTGGACTGAGATAAAAAAGCCGCTTCATTTGAAAAAAGATCCTCCTTATTTATGGATTTATTTTCCATATAAAGATCATATATTGTATCCTTTGGCATGATCTCTTCTCCCTTTAATATATCTTGATCAAAGCCTGACTCAAGCGATTTAAGTTCTATGGTTTTTTCGTCATACAGAGGGATAGACAGTTTTTTTGAAATCATTCTTGCAATTTCACTTCCGCCACTTCCGTACTCTCTGTTTATGCAAATTGTATAAGTGGTTTTCTTTTCACTTTTTAAAAAATCAAAAATTCCCATAATTCCTCCATTCTCTTAAATTTTAACACACAACTTAAAGGACATTAAAAGTATAATAAAAAAACCCCCATCTGGGGGTTAAATTTTTGTGAAATTTTTTTACTTAACTTCTACAGTTGCTCCAACTTCTTCAAGCTTAGCCTTTATTTCGTCAGCTTGTTCTTTTGAAACGCCTTCTTTGATAGCCTTAGGAGCTTCGTCTACAAGAGCCTTAGCTTCCTTTAGACCAAGACCTGTAAGATCCTTAACAACCTTAACAACCTTAATCTTTTCTTGACCTGCTGATGCAAGAATTACATCAAAGTTAGTCTTTTCTTCAGCTGCTGGAGCTGCGCCACCTGCTGGAGCTGCTGCTGCAACTGCCATTGGTGCTGCTGCTGATACTCCGAATTCTTCTTCAAGAGCCTTAACTGCTTCTGAAAGTTCTAGTACTGTTAAACCTTTAATTTCTTCAATAAGTGCTTGGATTTTATCTGACATTTTTTTACCTCCTAAAATTTATACTGCTCTTATGCAGCTTCTCCCTTTTGATCTGCTATTGCTTGTAGGACTACTGCAAGTCCTCTTAAATTGCCTTGCAAAACATTTACAAGACCTTGGATTGGTGTATTCAACATGCCAAGTAGTTGAGCCACAAGAACTTCCTTTGCAGGTAGCTTTGCAAGAGCTTCAACTTCTGCCTTGCTTACAACTTTTCCATCAACGAATCCCGCTTTTAGCTCAAGAGCTTCATGGTCTTTTGCAAATTCAGCTGCAACTTTTGCTGCTGATACTTCGTCGTGAAGTGAAAATGCAATCGCTGAAGGACCAACCAAAAATTCTTCTAAACCTTCATGACCGAGATCTGCAAATGCTCTTCTCATCATGGTGTTTTTGTAAACCTTGTACTCTACATTAACTTCTCTGAATTTCTTTCTAAGCTCAGTAACTTCATCAACAGAAAGTCCTCTGTAATTTACAAGAACTATTCCCTTAGCTCCTTCGATTTTACCTTTTATCTCAGAAACTAAGTCCTCTTTCATTTGGAGTTTTTCTTCTTTCATAATTCACCTCCATAAATAAAAAAAATCTCACGCCGCGTGAGATGAACAATCAAAATACGATTATAAACCTCGGTAGGATTTTTAAGCTACTGCCCCTACTGTCTGCGGCTAACATCAGTATTATATTTAATCATTTATTCCTTGTCAAGGCTTTTTATGGAAACTTCCCCAGAATTTAAAAGAATTTTTTCATTGCCAACTTCTAGCTCTAAAAATCCATCTTTAGAAATACCCAAAACTTTTCCAAAAGCTTCTCTGCCTTCAACCATGTAGCTTATATATCTGCCTTTTAACAGATTTAGCTTCTCAAAATTTTCGACAACATACTCACTTGTCTTATTCCTAATTGTAAAAATCTCATTTAATATAGAAGCTATAAGCTCATTTCTAGAAGTTTTAGTATTTAAAAAGCTAACTTTGTCCCTTAATTCGATGGGCATGTCCGCCGCCAAAACATTTATCCCTATGCCAGCAACAAGCCTGTCAATTTTTTGCTTAAAAGGATTATATACACCCTCTATGAGAATACCGCCGAGTTTTTTTTCATTAAGATAGATGTCATTTACCCACTTGAGCTTTAGATTATCAGAATATGCCTTTAGAGCTTCGTAGACAGCTAGTCCTATTCGAAGAGTTAAGATGGAGTCTATATCTATAAAAGTATCTTTTAAAACAAGGCTCATATAGATTCCTCTGCCCCTTGGTGATTCAAAAGTTCTTCCAAATCTACCCCTGCCCTTAGTCTGAAAATCAGCTAGACAGACTTCAAGATTGTCCCTTGATAAAATTTCTTTTTTCAAAAAATCATTAGTTGAAGTAATCTCATCAAATATATTTATTTTTATATTTTTCAAATCTTCACACAAAAACTTTCTTATCTCGCACTCATTTAAAGCTTGCATGTCCCACCTCTTGACTTATCTAATGGCTTTCATTATACTACAAGATAGGAAATTTTTGGAGAGATGTCCGAGAGGTTGAAGGAGCACGCCTGGAAAGCGTGTAAACGGCTAAACCGTTTCGGGGGTTCGAATCCCCCTCTCTCCGCCAGTATAAAATTTGCCGTACTAGATGGGGAGCTAGCGGCACCCTATAACCCACAATCCGCTACAGTGGGATTGAATTCCCCACCTAGGATTATACTTGTGTGGTCTGCCCCATGTAAGCAGCGTTGAGAGCAGGGCCTTGCGCAATGGAAACTTTCGAACCGTGTCAGGTCTTGACGGAAGCAGCACTAAGGAAGAATTTTCATGTGCCGTAAGTTCCCCCTGCTGGAGCCGGCTGCATGGGTAACGCATGTGAGTATAATTCGAAGTGGGGTGTACGGTTACATATTAATTTTAAAAAACTCTGTGAATTTTTCTCTTAGAAAAATATAAACTCTTACATTTTGAATTTTATCAAGAATTTTCTAAGAGTTTTTTAATTTATAACTTAATAATTAAATCTAATTTAGCAGGTCCTAAGGCCTGCTTTTTCATTGCTTATACTTAATATTCTTAATTCTTTTGTAACTTTTGATTTTAAGACGATATGTTATAATTTTATTGAGGTGGATATGGAAACACTTATTAGTATTAGAGATTTAAAAAGAGTATATAAGATGGGTGGAGAAAAAGTCTATGCCCTAAACGGGATCAATCTAGATATATATAGAGGAGAGATTTTGTGCTTGCTTGGCACTTCTGGTTCTGGAAAGTCCACCCTGCTAAATATGATAGCGGGTCTTGATAGACCGAGTGCCGGTTCAATAAAATTCGGCAAGGTGGATTTTACAAAATTAAATGAAGCACAGATAACTCATTTCAGACAATTAAATGTCGGGTTTGTCTTTCAATCATATAATCTGATTCCAACTTTAAATGCCCTAGACAATGTGGCCTTGGGTTTGATTTTTAAGGGAGTACCCAAGGCAAAAAGAGATGCTCTCGCCAAAGATATCTTGGAAAAAGTCGGGCTTGGCGATCGGATTTATCATAAGCCATCAGAAATGAGTGGTGGTCAGCAACAAAGAGTGTCTATTGCAAGAGCCTTTGTAGATAAACCCAAAATTGTATTTGCCGATGAACCAACTGGAAACTTGGACACCAAGACATCTTTTGAAATTATGGACCTGATGTGTCAAATGGCAAGAGATCATGATCAAACTCTTATTATAGTAACCCACGATGTGGAAACTTCAATCTATGCAGATAGGATTGTGGAATTAAGAGATGGTGTGGTCATTCGAGAAGAAACAAACAAGGCAAAGATACCTCGCCCATCAGAAAAAGATACAATGAATGAAGAAGAAATCTCTAAAGACCATGATGACAAAACTTTAGGTGAAGATGAAGATAAGACCTCACCAGAAAATGATGTGGGCGATACTTCTAATGATGAGTCAGATAATTTTTGCGAAGAAGACTCCTCTTCTGAAAGTGAAAAAATTTCTAAAGGTGTTTCAGACGAGGGAAAATCTTTAGAAAATTCGGATAAAGACATAAACCCTTCCGAGGAAATTTTAGATAAAGAAACTAATGAAGATTTTACTCAAGAAAAAATTGATGAACTAGAAAAAAGTGAGGATGAGAATGAAAATGAAGATAATTAAGAAAAATGGACTCAGCCTGTTTTTAGCGCTTGTGCTTGCCTTTACATATATGGGAAGCTGGAGCCAAGTTTTTGCAGATGATATTAAGCTTACTGTTGAAGCTAGCACGCAAACTGTCGGCATAAAAGCTGACCACAACAAGAGAGTCGAAGTTACAATCAAAAATCTAAGCGACATAGCAGTAACAGGACTCACTGCCCAAGCTGTTATCGAAAATCCAGACAAGGTCTTTATTGATGGCAATGGATTTTTAACTCTAGACAAAAAAAATTTAAACACAGTTAATAATGTCGACAAAAATACGACTCTTACCAGTGGCAGTTTTTCTTTTAGATATGGCAATATAACCGAGTCTTGTACTGTGCCTGTCAAAATAAATTTGAGATATTATACAAACGATGGTAGAGACTTCCATGAGCAAAATGAAACAATCTATGTACGTGTAGATGTTCCAAAATTCGAAAACCCCGCACTTGAAATTAAAAAGGTGGAATCTATTTGGCCCCAAAATGCAGAAGCAGGTCAAGCTTTCCAAGTGGGATTTGAAGTGAAAAATACAGGCATGGCACTTGCAAAAAATATAAAGCTTTCTCTTGACGGTCTAGCAGATGAAAAAGTAACACTTGCCTCTGGCCTTGCGACAGCAGATATAACATCTCTTGCCCCAGGAGCAAGCAAATATATCACCTTCAATTTAAAGACCAACAAGCAAGTAAAACCAGGCTCTTACCTTTTAAAACTAGACTACGCTTTTACTGGAGAATTTTCCGAAAAATCAGCACCTCCTACCAAGGGAGACTACCAATTCACAGTTGATATAGCAAAATCTACAAAAGAGCAATCTTCTCTAGAATTTAGAAATGTAACCTTTCCCACAGCTGCTATCGGAAGAAATAGGACAGCTTTAATTTCCTTTGAACTTTTCAACACCGGAAAACAATCTATAAAAAACATCACAGTTACAGCTACAAGTACCCAACAAGATGGTCTAGCTTCCAAATCTCTTACAAGCATAAAAACCAAGGAAATCCTTCCAAATTCAAGTGGCAAGTATAACTTCGAATTTATAACAACTCCTTCAGCTCAAACAAACAACTATCCGGTTGAGCTAAAGGCAAGTTTTATAGATGAAGATGGCACCGAAAAAACCATAAGCCAAATGGCTGGTGTATTTGTAAAAGCGCCCAAGGAAGGCACGGGAACGGAAAATTCTTCGACACCTAAGCTTATAATTGAAGAATATTTCTTTGAACCAGAAATTATAGAAGCTGGTCAACCCTTCACTATGCACCTTACAATTTTCAATACAAATTCTAAAAAAGCTGTGAAAAATATAAAACTGGCCCTCACAGGTGACTCAGTTGAAAAAGCAAATCCCGACTCTAAAGGTGCGCCATCAAATGCCTCTGTATTTACGCCAATTGATTCTTCAAACACTTTTTATATAGATTCAATCGCACCAGGCAAAAGAGTTAACAAAAAAATAATCCTCACAACAGTACCTGATACAGCAGCAAAAACCTACACCCTAGTTGCAAATTTCGAATATGAAGATGCAAAGGCGGAAAAATTTACTGCAACAGAACAAATCGGAGTTCCCGTAGTTCAACAAGCTAAATTGGACATCGGAGAAATCGTGACTCAAGGAAACTTTACTCTCGGTATGGATTCCCCCTTGTCATGTGAATTTTACAACACCGGCAAGGCAACCCTTTATAATGTGATGGTAAAAATTTCTGGAGAAGGTTTCAAATCAGATACACCAACCTACTATAAGGGCAACTTTTCAACTGGTTCTTCTGACCAATTCTCTTGCAACATCACACCAGATTCTCCTGGCGAAAAAACAGCCAAGTTGACTTTCACTTATGAAGATGCCACTGGAAAATCTCACGAAAAAGTAGAAGAATACAAATTCACAGTAGAAGATATGCCCCAAACAAATCCTGATGATATGCCAAACGACGCTCCAAAAGGCGGTGGCACAATTAAAAAAATCTTAATTGGCCTAATTATAATCGCCTTGGCTCTAGCTCTTGGATTCTTCATAAAGAAACGTCGTGATAAGAAAAAAGCCGATCAAGACTTGGAGATTTAATGAAGTTTAAAGATTTAATACTCATGGCTCTTAGAAATTTAAATGCCCGCCGTCTGAGAACCTTCCTAACCGTTTTGGGTGTTGTAATCGGCGCAACTGCCATAATACTAATGCTCTCAATCGGTCTGGGCTTTAAAGAAGTAAACACTCAAATGTTTAGATCCATGGGTGATTTGACAAGTTTAGATCTGAGAACCGACATGGTTTGGTCTGACGAAACAGCTGAAAACTCAAAAAAAGATAAGAAAAAATTAGATGATGCAGCAGTTACTGAAATAAAAAAACTGCCCCATGTAAAAGCTGTAATACCTGTGTTTAACGGTCATGTGTCTATAAAAAGTGGTCGTTACGAAGCCTGGGCTAGCCTAGTTGCCATGCCTGCTGATCTCACGGCTGATTATGGCTTAGAGCTTCAATCCGGAAGATTTTTAAATTCACAAGATAAGCAAGCTGGCATCATCGTCGGCGATAAAGTACAACAACAATTTTCTGATCCAAAAAGAAATGCAAGTAAGGAAATAGACCTCACAAAAACTACTGCCTATATGACAGATATAAGCCTAGATAGAAATAATAAAGATGGCATGGACGGAAAATATAACTATGATGACACGTCATATGATGGTAATGATATGGAACAAAAGCCAGATTACAGCGAGAAAATGAAAGTTGTGGGAGTCTTAAAGCCAAGCAGCAATTGGAATTTATCTAGTAGCATCTTCATAAGTATGGACTATCTAGATAAAATACAAAAAGACATGGAAAAGCTCGGTCTTGTCAAACCCTTAAAACGAAGCACCCTCCAATATGACAACATAAAGGTCAAGGTGGATGACTTTTCAAATGTAGACGCAGTCCAAGCCAAAATCAAAAGTATGGGCTACAATGCTACAAATATGTTCGGAGATTTTTTAAAGCAATCAAATCAACAGCTTTTAGTTATCCAAGTAATATTTGGAGCCATAGGTGGCATAGCCTTTTTGGTTGCAGCAATCGGTATAACCAACACCATGATAATGAGTATATATGAAAGAACTCGAGAAATAGGTGTAATGAAAGTAATTGGTGCTTCAATAAGCGATATACAAAAACTTTTCTTGGTAGAATCTGGTTTTATAGGATTTTTTGGTGGCTTGATTGGACTTATTATCTCCAAACTCCTATCTATTTTAGCAAACTTTATAGGCAGAGGTTTCTTACTAAATCAAATGGGCGATTTGAGTTTAAACTTCGATCCTAAAATTTCAATAATTCCTTTTTGGTTAATCATCCTATCCTTAGGATTTTCGACCTTCATAGGCGTTATAGCTGGATATATGCCTGCTAGAAGGGCAATGAAACTCTCAGCCCTTGATGCTATAAGAACAGAATAATATTTTAAAAATAAAAAATAGTTGGATTTTAGATCCAGCTATTTTTTTAATTATCTACAAAGTGACTTACTAATGAGTTCTTTTAAACATATTATCTAAAAAATGATACTTACTACCTTATTCAAGCATCTTTTTTTAATCATCTTTAAAAAATGAATTACAAAAGGAAAAAGACCTCCCGGGGAAGGAGGCCTTTTTAATATGGCTAGAGATTTCAAAAATAAATTTTGAATCAATATCACGTCTTATGACGTATTGGGGTCCGGTTTTCACCGGTATATTATTTAAGGGTCCGGCAAACGCACGCCGGATATGAACCGAAAATCTTCGGTAAAGTATTATTGTATAGCCGAACCACGCACGTTCGGTTACTAGGGGTTTTCTTTTAAGAAATTTCTCTTTCTTAAAAAATATGTTCTTCCGTAATTTTAGGAAGCTTATTCCCTAATTGGGGGTTGGGAATAAGTTTTATCACCACATTTTTGAGGAAAAGTGTGGTCTGATGAATATTATCTGTTTTGGGGAAATTGATAATTATTCAAGCTCAATCTTATCTTTGGGGATGATAAAATTGAATATTTTTGGGGTTCGCGATGTCTCGCTAAATTATTATTTTGGGGATACCGGACTTTTCCGGTATAAGTATTTGTATGTTCGGGTAAATCTTCCCGATTTGATTATTAGGGGTAATAATCTAAAAACTATTGAGCTAAAGCCTTTCCTAATTCTTTACACTTTGCAGTGCCTTCGTCATCAGGAGTTCCATATACTGGAAGAGGTGCGCAAACTAAATTTGCTCCATCTTTCTTAACTCTTTCTTCCCAGTCAATCATCCATTGACCTTCATTCCATTCGTATGAACCGAAAATAGCTATACTCTTTCCTGAAAGCTTAGATTCAAGTCCTGCGAACATAGGTTCAAAGCTATATTCTTCTAGTTCTTCGTCTCCCATAGCTGGGCATCCGAATCCAACACTATCATAACTATCTAAATCAGCAGCACTAAAATCATCTGATTGAATTAAACTTACATCTGCGCCAGCATCCTTAGCACCTTCTACTACAGCATTTGCCATAGCCTCAGTGTTACCAGTACCTGACCAGTAAACAACAGCAACTTTCTTCATTGATAACCTCCATTATATTTTTCAATAATTTCCAACGCCTTATAACCCTTGTCATAAAGTTTCTTAAAACAATACTTGCAGTGGTTAAACTCGGAGAACATTCTCTCAGATTCGACCTTATCTCCATAAACTTTCCACAATCCACATGTTTTATAGCACTTTCCCTTATTTTTTATAAAGCCAAGCACATCAGAAAGCGGATAGCCTAAAAAGACACCAATTTCATGAGGAAACTCCTTGTAGTCCTCTAAACGACTAGTCAGATTCTCAATCATTTCTTCAGTTTTTGTGCACCTATATCCGTAATTATGTAAAAAACTCTTTATATCTTCCCTCTTGAGCAATTCATCTAAAAGCATCTCTCGGTAAACATAAACAAGATACATCGAAATACCATCTTTTAGAAGCCTAACCTTTATATTATAGGGGTTAAGTTTCTCATTCCAATAATCTAAATCTGGATAATTTAATCCATCTTTTTTCATACTGAAGATATTACCAACTTTTTTACCTGCCAGAGTCGGTGCGCAACAGGCAATTAGATAATCTTCCATAATCCTCTCCAACGTTGATAATTATTATCAACATAATAATATACTATGGTTTACTTTATGTCAATAGATAAAATGAAAATTTAGATAATTTTTATCAAATTTTTTAAAAAAATTGTTTTTCTTATTATATTGCTAGTAAATATGTCTAGTTTTTTAAAATTTTTGCTTTTAAAAAACTATTTCTTGGATATTTTTATTCTTTTAAATTTATTTGCTAAAAAATCTTTAAAATTAAAATTCATTTTATAAAGTCCTTTTATTTCATGATTAAATTCTCATATCCATTCGAAAGAAATAGGCTAAATATCTCATCCTAAAAAATATTTATAAGGCCTTATTTTAAAAATCTTAGATTCAGATATTTATAAAAAATACTGGAGCTTAAATAGTCTCCAGCATTTTTTTATTTATTTGAGTTGGAATTTTACAAGTTTTTTTCAACTATTTTTTCCAAAATTGCATTAAGGATAAGTCCTGTCAAAGCTGCCAAAGAAAGGCCGCCTATTTGTACGGTTTTTGTTATTGGAAGGGAGATATTTATTCCTACATGAGAGCCCAAGCCTATCACTATTATTACAGCCATGATTATTATATTTTTTAAATTAAAATGCATCTTACCTTGTATAGATGCCGTTTTGATAGTCCTTACTCCGATTATGGCTATCATGGAAAAGAGCATGACAGATATACCTCCCATTACACAGGCTGGTATTGTTTGTAGAAATCCTCCTACTTTTCCCATACATCCCAGACAAATTGCAAATACTGCGGCAAGTCTTAATATGCTCGGATCATAATTTTTGGTGATGGCAAGCACACCTGTGTTTTCTCCGTAAGTCGTATTGGCAGGTCCACCCACAAGACCAGCGAACATAGTGGCAAGGCCATCTCCAAGAAGAGTTCTATTAAGTCCTGGGTCTTTTAAGAAATTTTTGCCCACAACGGCTGAATTAGTCGTGATATCTCCAATGTGTTCCATGAATACAGCTATGACTACAGGGGCCATAACAAGCACTGCCCCCAGATTAAAGATTGGCAGTTGTATCTTGGGCATCTGTATGATTTGTGCAGTCTTTATAGCTTGAGTATCTATCAAGTTAAATTCATATGAAAGAAAATATCCCACGACAACGGAAATTATAATTGAAAGCTGCTTTGCAAAACCTTTTGCAAAATTCGAAAGACCCAGGGCCAAGGCTAAGGTTACTCCTGCTATATAAAAATTTTGCGATGCCATATTTATCGCATTTGGGACCAAATTTAAACCTATGACTATTATCATGGGTCCTACAACTTGAGCCGGCAAATACTTTTCAAATTTTTCAGAGCCTACTTTCTTTACCAAAAATGACAATATTACATAAATAAAGCCCGCCACAACTATACCACCTTGGGCATATCTCAACGAGCCATAAGTTTCATTAACATATTGAATCAAAGGTATAAATGCAAAGGATGAACCTAAAAAAACAGGAACCTTACCCTTGGTGCATAAATGAAATATCAAAGTTCCAATACCTGCACAAACAAGGGAGGTTCCCACATCGAATCCTGTAATCAATGGTACCAAGACCGTCGCCCCAAACATTGCAATCATATGTTGCAAGGCCAAAATAATTTTTTTCGTTGAACTTGTGAGTTCTCTTTTTCCAATAGCTACTTCTACTTTTTGCATGACTTCTCCTTAAAATTTCCAAAAAAAAAAAAAAGACCATAGATACATACCCCTATTGATATGCACCGTCTTTTTCATATTTTTATAAATTATACTCCTTGCAAATTATAATTACAAGGAGTATTTTTATTTTTTTATTAATTTTGTGTTTATCTATTAGAAATAGACTTCTATCTTGTCTAAAATAACTTTTGTTTTTTAATTCTTTTTTAAATATACAAGACTTGAAACGAGGACTGTCAGGGGAATCGTGATTATAAGTCCTATGCTACCTGCCATGGCTCTTATTATTTCTGTTGCTATGGAATCCAAGTTTATAATTTCTACAAAGTATATTTTATAGACTATAAAAAGAATTATCAGATGCAAGGTGGTGCCGACATAAGCGAGAATTAGGGTGTTTGACATCGACCCCATCATATCTCTTCCTATATTCATTCCAGATGAAATCATATCTTTTCTCTTTATATCTGGGTGGACTTCTTTTAATTCCCAAAGAGAAGATGCTATTGATATGGCAACATCCATTATAGCGCCTATTGCCCCTATTAAAATAGTGCCAAAAAGTAGGCCCTTGTAATCAAGTCCTCTAAAGTGGGGTATATAGGCAAGGCTTATTGCATTGTCGCTTGCAAGGCCTGTGAGTTTGGCAAAATTTCCAAATGCAAATGCCAATATACCGGCTGCCACGACTCCCAAGCACGTTCCCAAAATCGCAACAAAAGTCTTTTTATTTCTTCCACTTATTATTAATAGGGTCACAATTATGGCTAGTATGGCTACCAAAAGGGATGCCATGATGGGGTTATATCCTCTTATTATCATGGGGATATAGGCAAATATTATTATTGCTATTGTAATTCCTAGGCTTATGAGAGTTTTAAAGCCACTTATGCCACCTATAGCAAGTATTAAGACTACAAAAAGACCCACTATTAAATAGACCTGATTATCTCTTACCTTTTCTTGGATTTTGACCGTATCTATTTTGCCATCTATCTGGGTGTACCTAAGTAAAATTTTGTCGCCTGCCTTGAAGATATAAGAGCCTGGCATTATTCTTTCGATGGTGTGTCTTACAGTTAGCTTTTCTTTCTTGTGATTTCCATTTAAAATCTCAATTTCCATGTGCTGATACCTTATATCCGCTTCCAAGGGCGTGTCCCTTTTTTCTTTGGTATCATCATAGACTATTTTCAAGACTTTAGCCTTTGCCACTTCATAAGAGCTATCATTCATACTTTTTTCGTAATAATCTCTCATTTCAGCATCAGATGATAGGTCTTGCTCAGCTAAAGGACTGTTTATTGAGCCTAGCAAGAAAATCAAACTCATAAATAAAATTAATCTTTTCATAATAAAATTCAATAAATTGAAAAAGCCCACTTTCATGGGCCCTTTCTAAAAAATCTTAGGCAGCTTTTTCTACTGCATTTACATCAAGTATATAATCTACTGTCTTTGGTGTTATTGTCTTCTTAGATTTGATGCTTTCAACAAGCACATCTCTTATAGGAATATAAGTTTCATTTACATTCTTAGCCTTGGAGAAGTCATATCCATCTCCACCAGTGAACATAAAGTCATTTGTAACAACCTTATAGGTCTTATTAGGATCTATAGGTGTTCCATCTGAAAGAGTAATTTTTACTATGCTATTTTCATAAGGCTTAGATGAATCATATTCAACCTTTAGACCGCTAAAAGCTCCATCAGTTGTTTGTGGCATATTGATACCATGGTCTATTGCCTTTATCAAGGCATCTCCTGGTAGATCCATCACAACAAGGTAATTGTCAAAAGGCATGATTTCATAAAGATCGCCCATAGTAATATTTCCAGCTTCAAGAGTACGTCTTAAGCCACCGCCATTTTGAATAGCAATTTGAGCGCCAGTCTTTTCTGCCATAACTTCACATGACCATCTTCCAAGAAGAGTGTTGCTTCCCTTTAGTCCACGATCATGAGTAAATTCTCCCTTAGCTAGACCAAGAATCTTGCCCTTTATAGGTGCTAGTTCTTTTTGAAGGTCAGTATAGAATTTTTCAGCTGCAGTATCGCCTATTATTCTGTCTTTTATTTCTTTACCTTGGAAGACTTGAGTATCAATTGATTCTACCTTCTTGCCATCTAGCTTTATGTTAACTTGTCCGATAGCTCTACCATAGCAATAAGCTTGAAGTATAGGTACTCCATTTACCTTTCCGCTTACAGTTCTGTGAGAGTGAGCAGACAATACGCAATCCAAGCCCTTCACTTCGTTTGCAAGTTTAGTTGCGTTTCCTGTGATTTCTCCAGACTTACCTTGATTAGAGTCAATGTGAGTAAGAGCAATTATAATATCTGGCTTGCCTTCTTTAGCCTTGCCAGCCTTCAAAAAGTCCACCCAAGTTTGAGCAGATTTAACAGGATCTCTAAATTCATATCCCTTTATAAATTCAGCCTTAGTTAAAGTAGGTGTTTCAGGATGAGCAAGTCCAATCAAACCGATTTTGATGCCAGCCTTTTCTACTATCATATATGGATTAGCCCAAGCAACTGGCTTGCCAGTCTTAGTTTCGTATATGTTAGATGCCAAGTATTTGAAATTTCCGTCACTTGCCCACTTAGCAATCTTATCAGCGCCCCAATCAAACTCATGGTTGCCGACAGCAGATGCAAGTGTGTTCATACCCTTCATCATAGCAGTAACAGGTTTACCCATTGTCAAGTTAGAATCAGCAGTGCCTTGGTAATTGTCTCCGCCTGATAATACAAATGTATTTGGATGATTTTCTATAAATTCATTTACATAGCCAACCATCTTAGCCATACCCATATTTCTCTTCTTTCCAGTGATTTCTTCGGCGATATTGCCATGGAAGTCATTGAAATACAAGATATGCACATTTTTATCGTCTTTTTGACCGAATACAACTCCTATTTCTTTAGCTTTTTCTTTTGAAATAGTCTTGCCTTCGACCAAATATTGACCTAGAGTTCTTCCGGTGCCATCTTGAAGTTGCTTGTTAAGAGCTGAAAATATGTATTCAGCAGCTTGAGCCTTGCTGATGTTAGCCTTCACATCATCATCTGCAGAAAGTAGACCTATCTTCTTGCCGATAGCATCAGCATCATTAAAAGCAGCATCCTTATTGTAGCCCAAAGATCTCAAAATAAAGGCTATAAATTCTTGCTTGCTCAAATCAGAATTAGGATCATAAGTCTTTTCTGTCTTGCCCTTAGTCAAGTTCAAATCAACTCCAAGGCCAGCATAACCCTTAAACCAGTCAGAAAGATCTTCGAATGGATTAAGTTTTACATACTTTTCCTTAGTTGCAAGCTCTTGAGAATATCCCAAAGCCTTTAGAACCATTGTAAGGCCTTCAGATCTTTTCAAAGCTGCGTTCAACTTTTCCTCAGAATTGTTTTTCTTGTCTAAAAGATCAATCTTTTGAAGCTTAGACACAGAAGCATCTTCAGCCTTGGCAAATACCCCTGTAAAAGTTGATAAAACTAATACAAATGCCAAAACTAAGGATAAAAATTTTTTCTTATTTTTCATAAGAAACCCCCTTAATAATATTTCAATATAATAATACCACAATTTCATCTTTCTTTGTCTTTTATTGGACACAATTTAAAAAAAGAAAAGTTTTTTGGATTTTATTTTAAAGGGGTTTACTTGATTTTAAATGCAAAAAGGTTGCCTTGATTTTTGGCAACCTTTAGTTTTTCTTGTGTTTTAATTTTTAATCCTCATACTTTTGACGGTCTAGTTTCAATCTAAACTTTTAATGAGTTTTTCCAAGTCTTCTTCTGTAAAAATATATTTTTCTTTACAAAAATGACAATTCACTTCTGCTTGATGGTCCTCATCTTTCATGGCTTGCAATTCTTTCTTACCCAAAGAAATTAGAGCTTTTTCAACTCTTTGTCTGGAGCAGTCACATTCGAAGTCTAGGTCGTCTTTTCTCAAAATTTTAAGATCGTAACCATCTAGCACATGAGCTGCCATGTCTTCTGGACTCATGCCCTTGCTTATCATATCTGTCACAGATTTTATATCTTTTAGACTTTTTTCTAAGCTATCTATATCCTCATCGCAATATCCCGGCAAAAGCTGAATCATAAAGCCGCCTGCAGCTTTTATACTCAAATCCCTATCTACCAAAACTCCAAGTCCTACCACTGATGGCACTTGATCTGATGTGTAGATGTAGTTGGCGAAATCTTGTCCTATTTCTCCATCCACTATGGGGACATTTGTGCAATAGGGCTCTTTTAATCCCAAATCCATATTGACTGATATATTGCCCTTTCCCACTGCTGCTCTTACATCTATTTTCCCATCTTCTCTTATGGGAAGGTCTATCTCTGGATGATCCATATAAGCTTTAAGGCTGCCATCGCCTCCTGCAATTGCTATGATACGACCAGCTGGGCCATCGCCATTTATTATTATGGTCAAATTGTCTTTTTGGTTTTTTAAATTTGTTGCAAGCAAGGCTCCCGCTGTTAGGGTCCTTCCTAAAACTGCGCTAGCTGTCATGGATGTGTTGTGAATTTGTCTTGCTTTTTCGACTGTTTGAGTAGTTATCGCAAACACAAATTTTATTTTATTTTCCTTGTCTGTTCCTCTTATTAAGTAGTCCAATTTTCCTCCTTATTTTTGGCATATAAAAACTGCCCTCTCTGTATCTTTTTTGTAGGGTAAATCCGTATAAGAATCTCTAATTTCTATTTTTTTGAATGAATTTTTTAAGAGTAGTTCTTTTAAGATATCTATATCATAAGCCCTCTCAACATGCTCCTCATAAGACTTCTCATATCCTGATTCTTTTTTTCTAAAAATAATAAGGCTGTAATAGTTTAGTGACTTTTCAGAGTCATAGAAGTTGTCCCATACATAAAAATAGTCATCTCCATCTTCATAAAATATCTCATCAGAGAAATTCTCTTCAAAATTGTAGATAGTATTGACATCAAATATAAAAAGTCCCCCGTCTTTTAGATGGTTTTTCACGCCTTCAAAGACCTCTATAAGCTGGTCTTCTTTTAAGATGTAGTTAAGAGAGTCGCAAAGGCAGATTATAGCATCAAAAGACTTGTCATAAGAAAAAGATCTCATGTCTTGTTTGGAAAAATTCTTAAATCCTTTGACTTTTTCCTCTGCGATTTCTAACATATCTTCTGAAATGTCAAAAGATGAAAGCTTATACTCTTTCTCTAAAAGCTTAGTGAGGCTGCCGCTGCCACATGCCATTTCTAAAACTTCTGAACCTTTTTTTATATGCCTTTTAATAAAGTCTGCTACATAGGGATAGTCATAGCCTTCCATGGCCTTGTCGTAGATTTTTGCAAAGGATTTGTACATCAGGCTTTTAGCTCCTTTATTTTTTCAACCAAAGCTCTTAGGACCTTGCCAGCTTCATCATGGAATACAAAGGCTGCATTTTTGTCCTCGGGGGTAGGATCTCTATTTATGATTATGAGATTATCCACATACCTTGGAATCATATTTACTGGGGCGACTTGAAGAGAAGAGCCCACAACTAGAAGAGTGTCTGTTTCGTTGATTTCTTCCATAGCTTCATAAAAATCATTCGGCATGGCATCTCCAAACATCACTACATTTGGTCTTAAAGTTCCTCCACAGGCCCTACATCTTGGCGGGATTTCATGGTTTTTTACCTTTTCTTCTAATACGTGAAATCCATAGGTCTTACCGCATGACATACATGATACGCTCCTGGACTCGCCATGGACTTCATATACTTTTTTTGAGCCAGCAAAGTGGTGTAGATTGTCTATGTTTTGAGTGACGATACCAGTCAAAACTCCCATTCTTTCTAACTCAGCTAGGGCAAAGTGCCCATCGTTTGGTTTTTTGCCTTGTAAGTCTTCTAAAATTTTATATCCTTCTGAATAAAACCTCGTCGGCTCATATATTAAAATTTCTCTGGAAAGAGCCCTCATAGGATCCATTGAAGAATAATATCCCTTTTCCGATCTGAAATCCGGAATGCCCGATTCAGTTGAAATGCCTGCTCCAGTAAGTGCCATCAGCTTTTTGCTTTTTAAAATTAATTCTGCAGCTTTATTTATCTTATCCAAGTTAGACCCCCTATACTCTATTTATTATATCGAACATTGGCATAGCTATTGAAATCACTATAAAGCCAACTAAAAGTGCCATTATTAAAATCAGAGCCGGCTCAATAAGAGCTGTGAACCTCTGTCTTTCAAGTTCTAACTCCTCCAAATAGTGCTTGGAAACTTCTTTTAAAACCTCAGCCAACCCCGACGCTTCCTCTCCAGATTTGACCATGGCTACTAAAATATCTGAAAATATTCCAAGCTCCTCCATGGATTCTGATAGACTTATACCCTCTTTTAACTTGTTTGCCAACTCTTTTGTTTTTTCTGTTATAAATGTGTTTGCATAAATAGGTTCGCAAACTGCAAGTCCTCTTTGTAGGGTCAAGCCAGATTCAAGGGCAAGCGCCATGCCTTTGGAAAATCTGTAATAAAAATTTCTTTTGGCAAGTTTAAAAGAAAATATAAATTTATCCATTTTAAATCTAAATTTTTTCGTCATAGACAAGAGATAAATAAGTAAAATCAAGAGTAAAAATCCCACTAGTATATAGATGTTGTAGGTATTTAAAAATTCGGCTATGTGTAAAAGCATTTGAGTAGAAAGTGGTAAATCTGCTCCCATATCTTTTAACATCTCTGAAAAACTCGGCAGAATATAAATTATCAAAAACTCAGTTACAAAAACACTCACAAAAAGTAAGATTATGGGATAGGCAAGGGCTGCCTTAAATTTGTTTTCGAAATAGGCTTTTTGCCTGTAATATTGTGCAAGCTCCTCGAAAATTCTCCCAGGCTCTGCTGTTTCTTCACCGAGATAAATTAAGTTTGAAGCAAACTTTGGAAATATAGTATTCCTTTCTAAAGACTCTCTTAATGAATAGCCCTTTTCCAAGTCTAAAACCAACTTATTAAGCTTGTCTTTCTTTCTGCCCTTGGACTGCTTGGCAATTACTGAAAATGCTCTTTGCAAGGTCACATTTTGTTTTACCATAAGAGCGAGCTGCTCAAATACAATGGCTAAGTCTTGATCCTTATACAAATTTCTTTTATAAAAATCTTTTCTTGGCGATATCTGATCTAGGACTTTTACAAGCTCCAAGTCCTTCATTTTTAAAATCAGTTTCAAATCCTCGATGGATTCGGCTTCTATTTTATATTTTTTGCTTTTGCCAGCCTTATCTATTGTCCTTACTTTATAAATCATAAGTCCTCCAGAGTGAAGATATTTCTAAAGACTTCATCTTCGCTTGTGATTCCTTCTTCAACCAAGTTTTTAAATTTTTCTTTTAATCCTATAAGTCCTTCCCTTTTTGCCTGTTCTCTTAGGTCTTCTTCAGATATATCATCTTTTATGAGTTGTCTTAGTCCATCAGAGATTGTCAAGATTTCAAATACTGCCGCTCTCTCATAATAGCCATCTTGACAAAATTCGCAAGATCCCGCTTCATAAAGTTTTGCCACTCTTCCCAAAAGTTTAGAATACTTTTGAACTTCTCTTTTGCAATGGGGACAAAGCTTCCTATAAAGTCTTTGAGAAATTATCCCTATAAGTCCGCCTGCTACCATATAGGCAGCCTGACCCATATTCAAAAGTCTTATTATTGAAGCTATCCCGTCATGAGCGTGCAAGGTCGATATGACAAGATGGCCTGTAATTGAAGATCTAAGAGCTACCTTGGCAGATTCCTCATCTCTTATTTCCCCAACCATTATTATATCTGGATCTAGCCTCAAAATTGAATGTAGACCCTTGGAAAAATCTAAACCCAATTTTTCATTGACTTGTATTTGATTTATTCCACCTATCTTGTATTCTACTGGGTCTTCTATTGTCATTATGTTTCTACTGCTTTTGTTTAATAAGTTTAAGAGAGTATAAGAAGTAGACGACTTGCCTGAGCCTGTCGGTCCTGATATTAAAATCAAGCCAGATGGTTGTTTGATTAAATTTTCGATTTTCTCTTTGTCTTTTTCACAGATGCCGATTCCCTGCATAGTATAGCTTATATTTTCAGAGTTCAAGAGTCTCAATACTAGCTTTTCGCCATGTATAGTGGGAATTACCGCAACTCTTATATCAAACTTTTCATCTTGAATTTTTTTATTAAATCCCCCGTCTTGGGGCAATCTTTTTTGGGTGATATCTAAGTTGGATAGTATTTTTATTCTGGATACTAGCCTTAGATAAGTCTCCTCTTCCAAGTCTTGAAAATTTATAAGGGCGCCCATTATTCTCATTCTTATACAGGCTCCTTTTTCTTTTGGATCTATGTGGATGTCAGAGGCTTCTTTTTCTTTGGCCCTAAGCAAAATTGAATCTAATAAATCTAAGTCTTTTACTCCTATTTCTTCTTTTTCCTTTTTGTAAACTTCCTCTCTCATTCTATCTAGGACTTCTTTATCCACTTCTATGAGCCTTACTCTTTTTGATGTTATGTACTCGAGCCTATCTTTTAGGCTCAAATTTGCTAAAAGACAGTAAATTTCTAATTTACCGTCTTTCTCAAGACCAGGTACGACATTCTCTCTTTTGGAAATTTCCCCGGTTATTTTATAATTATTTTTCATCTACTGCCTCACTATAATCACAATTGGAGTCAGAACATTTTAACATTTTACTTTTTCTTGTAATGACTTCTGTAAGGATTTTGCCGCATTTTGGGCAAAATTTGTCGACTGGCTTATTCCATGTTACAAAATCACAGTCTGGATAATTAGAGCAACCAAAGAATATTCTCCCTTTTTTGGATCTTCTCTTTACTATCTCGCCATCCTTACACTTGGGGCATTTAACTCCTATTTTTTCTACAAGTGGCTTGGCATTTCTACATTCTGGAAAGCCTGGACAAGCTAAAAATTTGCCAAATCTGCCAATTTTTATCACCATGTTGCGGCCGCACTTTTCACATATCACATCAGAAACCTCATCTCTGACTTCGACCTTTTTGGCATCCTCATCGGCTCTTTCTAAGTCCTTAGATAGAGAGGAGTAGACATCTTCTACCAAATTTTTCCATTGTTTTTTGCCCTCGGCAATCTCGTCTAAAGATTCTTCCAAGTCAGCCGAGAAATCAATATTTACCATATCTTTAAAATATTTGCTCAAAAGATCATTTACAGCTTCTCCCAATTCAGTCGGCAAGAACTTCTTATCTTCTAACACTACATAGTAGCGAGATTGGATGGTGGAAATTGTCGGTGCATAAGTCGATGGCCTACCTATTCCCTTTTCTTCCAAATACTTTATAAGAGACGCTTCATTGTATCTAGGAGGAGCTTGGGTAAATTTTTGTTCTTCTTTTAAATCCCAAAGCTTTAATCTTTCACCCTCTTCCAAGTCTGGTAGAAGGTCATCCTTTTCTTGTCCATAGGAATAGGCCTTTAAGAAACCATCAAAAATCAAAACCCGACCTCTTGCTTTAAATATCTCGTCATTTGAATTTATTTTTACAGCCTGCGTTTTAAATGCTGCATCCTTCATCATAGATGCCACAAACCTTTGATGTATCAAGCTGTAAAGCTTAAACTCATCCTTGCTTAAATAATCTTTTATAGAATAAGGTGTAATAAAGGGATCTGCCGGTCTTATACACTCATGGGCATCCTGAGCTCCCTTTTGATTTTTGCCTCTTCTTTCATATCCGAGATAGTCTTTTCCGTATTCATCCGCTATAAAAGCAAGACACTTGGCCTTGGCTTCATCCGATACTCTGGTAGAGTCTGTTCTCATATAAGTTATAAGACCAATAGAACCCTTGCCCTTTATTTCAATTCCTTCATAAAGCCTTTGGGCTATCATCATAGTTTTTTTAGTTTTAAAATTGAGCCTTCTGGAAGCCTCTTGTTGCAGGGTTGATGTTGTGAAAGGCTTTTGGGGAGACCTTTTAGCAGTGCCATCCTTGATTTCTTCTATTAAGAAATTTTCCTTATCAATTCTTTTTAAAATCCGCTTTACTTCTTCCTCTTTTTTTGGCTCAACTTTCTCTTCTTTGCCATCTACCCTTCTTCCATAGTAAAGAGCAGTAAATTTCTTTTTCTTCTTTTCTTTTGAAAGCTCGGCCTCCAAGGTCCAAAATTCTTCTGCTACAAAGTCTCTTATTTCTTGTTCTCTGTCGCAAATTATTTTAAGAGCTACAGACTGCACCCTGCCAGCAGAAAGACCACTTTTTATTTTTTTCCAAAGTATGGGCGAAATTTTGTAACCCATAAGCCTGTCTAGGACTCTTCTACCTTGTTGGGCATCTACCAAATCCAAATCTATGGACCTGGGGCTTTTTATTTCATCTGTGACCGTCTTTTTTGTGATTTCATTAAAGGCAACCCTCACCTTATCCTTGGGGTCCAAATCTAAAATATGAGCCAAATGCCAAGCAATCGCCTCGCCTTCCCTATCAGGGTCAGTTGCCAAATAAATATTTTTAGAGTTTTTGGCCTCTTTCTTTAGTTCCTTTATAAGATCTCCCTTGCCCCTTATATTTATATATTTGGGTTCAAAGTCCTTTTCTATATCTATTCCTAGGGTTGACTTGGGAAGATCTCTTATATGACCGACTGATGCCATAACTTTATAAGATTTTCCCAAAATTTTTTTAATCGTCTTTGCTTTTGTAGGCGACTCCACAATTACAAGATTTGTTGCCATACTCCACCATCTTTCTATCTAACTATTTCGTATTCATTAAAGGAAGAAGCATAAATCAAGTCTTCCATTTCCAATATTGTAATTATTTCGTTTAGTCTTTTTGTAGGATATTTTGTTTTTTCCAAGATATCGTCAAACTTGGATATGCCCTTGGATATTAAATCATAGACCAGAGTCTGGTCCATGTCCAGACTTACTTTTTCCTTATTGACTTTATTTTTGTTTTTAAAGGGCAGAGCTTCCAAGAGATCTTCACAAGATGTGTAGATGCTCGCTCCATCTCTTATTAATTTATTGCAACCCTTGGAGTTTATAGAATTTATATTGCCCGGCACAGCAAAGACTTCCTTGCCTTGGCTTGCCGCATAGGTCGCTGTGATGAGGGAGCCTGATTTTTCAGCGGCTTCAACCACGATAGTAGCCTCTCCAAGTGCCGATATTATCCTATTTCTCAAAGGAAATTTGTGGGGCCTTGGCTCAACTTTTGGTGGATATTCAGATATTATAAGCCCACCAGATGACAAAACTCTTTCATAAATCGTCTTGTTTCTCTTGGGATAGATAATATCTACCCCGCAACCCAAAACACAAATTGTCCTCAAGCCATTTTCTAAGGCATTCTCATGGGCAAGAGCATCAATGCCATAAGCCATACCGCTTATTATGGTAGGCTCAAGACTTACTACTCCTTCTATTATTGACTTTACTACCATCTGCCCATAGGCTGTGGGTTTTCTCGAACCCACTATGGAGATTCCCCTTGTAATTTCCAAGTCTTCCCCTTTAACATACACTAACATGGGTGAATTTTCAATCATACGCAAATTGTCAAAAAAATAGTCGTCCAAACTTGTGATTATTTGTATATTTTGTTTTTGGCATATTTCTAATACCTTCTCCACTCTCTGTCTGGATCTGTATTTTATAATCCTATTTTTTGCAAATCCTCCAAGGCCTTCTAAAATTTGCTCCAAGCTTTCGCTGTCTACTTCGAAAAAATTTTCCAAGTCTTCAAGCTTTTCATAGGCTGCTTTGATATTTTCATTTTCAAAGTCTAAAGAAGATAGAAATACTAGCAGTTCTCTTTTAAAATCCATTATTTACTCCAATATTTATTCGCAGCCGTTCTATACCTTATGGCTTCTAGCAAGTGAGAACTCAAAATGTCCTCGCTCTCATCTAAGTCGGCAATTGTCCTTGCAATTTTTATTATTTTATTATGACTTCTAGCTGAAAAACCATACTTTTTAAAAGCCTGCCTCATAATTTTTTCAACATCACAAGAAAGAGGAGCATACTTTTTTAAAAGATTGTCCTTGAGATTGCCATTAGTCTTAAATTTTTCATTTTTATATCTCTTCGCTTGAATTTCTCTTGCCCTTATGACTCTTTTTCTTATTTCATCTGATGATTCTTCTTCGGCATCAGACTTCATCTCGTCATATTTTACAGGCGCAACCTCTACATGAATATCTATCCTATCTAAGAGTGGATGGGAAACTTTAGCTAGATATCTGTCTATTTGAGCCATAGAGCAAGTACAAGTGTGAGTCGGATCCATATAGTAGCCACAAGGGCAGGGGTTCATAGCAGCTATAAGGATAAAATCTGCTGGATAGGAAAGACTTGCCTGAGCTCTTGCTATGTCTACCACCTTTTTTTCAAGAGGTTGTCTTAAAACTTCTATGACATTTTTATCAAATTCAGCCAGCTCGTCTAAGAATAGCACCCCCTTGTGGGCAAGGGATATCTCTCCTGGTTTTGGGATCCTTCCCCCTCCTATCAGGGACACTTTGGACGCTGTGTGGTGAGGAGATCTAAAGGGGCGTTTTTTCATAAGTCTCTTGCCCATCATAAGACCTGCGACAGAATAAATTTTTGTAACTTCTATAGCCTCCTCAAAGCTAAGGGCTGGTAAGATTGAAGGAAATCTTGCAGCTCCCATGCTTTTTCCTGAGCCGGGCGGGCCTATTAAAATCACATTGTGACCTCCTGCAGCTGCAATTTAATAGGCTCTTTTCATGTTTTTTTGCCCCTTTATATCTTTAAAATCCAAGGTGTAGTCTTCTTCTTCAAAGATGACTGGAGCTTTTTTGGGCAAAATTTCTTCTTCTCCATTTAAAAAATTAACCGTCTGTCTTAAATTTTGGACTGGATATATTTCCATATCTTCCAAGATTGAACATTCCAAGAGATTTGCCTTTGGAACTATGACCTTTCTAAAACCTCTTTGCCTTGCAGAGATGACCATGGGAAGGGCTCCTTCAATGGGATTTATTTCTCCGTCGAGAGTGAGTTCTCCAAATATTATGTAATTTTCAAGATTTTCAGCTTTAATTTCTCCTATCGCTCCCAAAAGGCAACAAGCAATAGCCAAGTCCATATGTGAGCCATCTTTTCTTATAGAGGCTGGTGCCAAATTCACTGTTATTCTCTTTACCGGAAAATTGAAACCAGAGTTTTTAATCCCGGCTCTGACTCTTTCTGCTGATTCTTTTATGGATTGATCGGGCAGACCCACAATCAAAAATTTGGGCAAGCCATTTGTCAAATCACATTCTACGTCTATTATTTCTCCATCTAAGCCTGTAAGACTTATTGTTTTTACACAACTATACATATTCACCCCAGATCAAACGCATTTTCTATATGATTTATCTTTTTCTCGATGGGATAGACCTCTATGACATCATATCTTATTTGAAAATTATAGAGGTTAAATTTATTTAGAAAAACTTGACTTCCATAGATTATGGAATTTATTTTATAGGTATCAATAGCTTCTATGGCTCTGCCATAGCTGTAAGATTTTCTGGTCTTGACCTCGCATATACAAATCAAGTCATTCTTTTTGGCGATTATGTCGAGCTCAAAACCCCTTCCAAGAAAATTTCTATAAAGGATTTGGTATCCTTTTTCTTCTAAAAATTTTGCAGCAAGTTCCTCTCCTAAGTCCCCCAGATTTTTCTTATTTCTCATTTAATAAATTCTTTAAAAAAGTCCTCCTATGCAAGGGGCTGGGTCCTTTTTCTCTCAAGGCATCCATATGGGCCTTGGTACCATAGCCCTTGTGTTTTGCAATGCCATATCCCGGATATTGCTCTTCCCATTTTAAGCAGAGCCTATCTCTAAACACCTTGGCTACAATAGATGCGCAGGCAATTGAATAACAATTCAAGTCCCCCTTTATAAGGGCCACCTGATCTATATCCAAGTCTATCTTTTCTGCATCTATTAAGAGTAAATCTGGTCTAACTAGCTTGGAATTTTTGTCCAACATATTTTTTACAGCCTCTTCCATA
Organism: Peptoniphilus sp. GNH; assembly: GCA_021307325.1. NCBI lineage: Bacteria > Bacillati > Bacillota > Tissierellia > Tissierellales > Peptoniphilaceae > Peptoniphilus > Peptoniphilus sp. GNH. The sequence continues at coordinate 930,725 of CP089931.1, forward strand.
GCTCTGTGAGTTGCATTTTTTATATTTATCTTGTCTACTAAATCGGCGGGTTTTCTACCAATTCCGATTGCAAGAGCCGATTCCAAAATGAGGTCGTAGTAGTAGTTTCTCTTTTTTTCAGATAATTTTTTTGAATCAGTTATACCTTCTATAATCTTGTCAGAAGGCATTATTACAGCGGCGGCAACCACATCTCCAAAAAGGCATCCTCTGCCCACTTCGTCTATGCCGCATATATTTTTGTAGCCAAGTTCTCTATATTTTTTTTCAAAATTCTCCATCGCACTTCTCCAAACTTATCCTGCCCAAGGTACCCTTTCTAAATTCATCCAAGACAATCGAGGCTACCTTAGTGTAGTCAATTTGTCCTGCTCTTAAAAGAGCTCCTCTTTTTCTTCCTATATCTTCCATAGCTTGCAAGGGGCTTAGTCCTTTTGAAATCATATAGCGATTGCATAAAATATTTTCATCCAATTCATTTAGTTTCTTTATAAGTTCTAGAGCCAGGCTCTCTTTGTCCATAATCTCATCCTTGATTGCCCCAGTAAATGCGAGATTAAGAGCCAATTCTTCAGTCTCAAACTTGGGCCAAAGAACTCCCGGCGTATCCAAAAGTTTTATTTTATCATGCAGTCTTATCCACTGATTCGATTTTGTGACCCCTGGTCTGTTACCTACCTTGGCAGACCGCTTGCCTGATATGTTATTTATAAGAGTGGACTTTCCCACATTGGGTATTCCCACTATCATAGCATTTAAGACCTGACTATTTATTCCCTTTTCTCTATTTTTATCGAGTCTTTCCTGCATGAGCTTTTCAGAAGCCCTTATTATCTTGTTGATGTTTTTGTTGGATGCAGAATTAAACGCCAAGGCAAGGCTATCTTTTTTAGTAAAATAATTTATCCACTTGTCCGTTTCAATCGGATCAGCTAAATCTTCCTTGTTTAGCAAAATCAATTTAGGTTTTTCATCCAAATTTTTTGCCAGCATTGGATTAGAGCTTGCTCTTGGAATCCTTGCATCTATAATTTCTATTACAAAATCCACCAATTTTAAATTATTTTTTATGGCCTCATGAGTCTTTTTCATGTGCCCTGGATACCAATTTATATTTAATCCCATAAGCCCTCCTCATAATCTATTCCAAGTACCTTTATAGCTTCAAATACTGCTCCGCCCCTATTGTTGTCATAAGAAGAAGTCCTGTCTGCTTTTTCTTTTATATAGGTCCTGGCATTTGACATCGCAATCCCAAGCCCAGCATTTTCAAGCATCTCCATGTCATTTTCAGAATCTCCTATACAGATTATCTCTTCCGGTCTTATGCCAAGACTAGCAGCATATATAACTAAGCTCTTCCACTTAGAACATTGATAATCGTGGACTTCTAAAATATATTTATCAGATCCACTAAGATGCATAAGATAAATATTATAAAGACCTGGATAAGCTTTTTTTAAATCATCTTTAAATTTTTCTAAGTCCTTTTTGCTTCCATGGACAATTGCAGAAATCAAATCATAAGAACTCAAACCCTCAAAACTATCAACAAGCTTTATTCTGTCCCCATAATAGGCACTATCCATAGCAGAAATTTCATAAGTATCTCTCACTACAGCCACATCATAATCAGCGTGATTTATCGCAAAAAGAGCCTCTAAATCAGAATCATATATCATGTCTATGACCCCTTTTAAGTCTTTGTAAGCCATGCTACTTGAAAAAATGCTCTTATCATCTTCAAGAGATTTTATCAAAGCCCCATTATTGGCTATGACTTTGGCTTCCGGAAGGATGCCTCCTATAAACCCCTTGGCTGAATAATATCTTCTTCCAGTTGCAATTACAAACTCACAAGCTTTACTTATCTTTCTTATGCTTTCAAAAAATCTATCCTCTATTAATTTGTCATCATTTAAAAGTGTCCCATCAAGGTCAAATGCGACCATCTTATACATCATCTCACCTCATGAAAATGATAGCATAAAAGAGCACTCACTTGCTAATAATTGAATTTAAATTTTCCTAAAAAATAAAAATCCCCCCAGATTTTAAACCTGGGGAGACAAATTTACTTTAAAAGCAAATCCTTCATCCTATCAACCAAATCTCTAAAGACTTTTAGAGATGAATTTATATTTTCCTTTTTAGAAATATCAGCCCCAGCAGCTCTTAGCTGATCCAAGGGGTAATTATTAGAGCCATCTTTTAAGAAATTCAAATACGCAGCAACCTTTTTAGGATCTCCAGACAAGATGTTTTGAGAAAGTTTTACTGCTGTTGAAAATCCAGTCGCATACTTATAAACATAAAAATTCATAAAGAAATGTGGGATCCTTGTCCACTCATATCTTATAGTTTCATCAGAAATGACATTCTCTCCATAATAGAGCTTGTTTAAATCATAATAAATCTGATTGAAATCCTCCAAAGTCAAGATGTCCCCCTTCTCAATCCTTTCATGGCAAATCTTTTCGAATTCAGCAAACATAGTTTGTCTAAATACAGTAGACTTGAAAGAATCCAAATAATGATTTATAAGTTGAATTTCCTCATCCTTATCTCGGCAATTTTTCAAAAGATAATTTAAAAGCAAGAGTTCATTAGTTGTCGAAGCTACCTCAGCGACAAAAGTCGTGTAATCAGAATAAACATACTCATTGTTATGTCTAGAAAAATAAGAATGCATAGAATGACCCAGTTCATGAGCAAGAGTAAACATAGACTCAAAATCATCATTAAAATTCATCATAATATAAGGATCAGAATCATAAGAACCATAAGAATACGCTCCAGATGCCTTACCCTCTTTGGGATACACATCAATCCAATTAGACTCAAAGCCTTCCTTTGCAACTTTTACATACTCATCGCCAAGAGGAGCAAGAGATTTAAGCACAGTTTCCTTAGCCTCTTCAAAAGAATATTTTTTACCTGCACCCTTTACCATAGGAAGATAAACATCATACATATGTTGCTCTTTTAGGCCCAAGTACCTGCCCTTTATATCATAATACTCGCTTAATTTATCCAGATTTTCATGGCAAGCCTCAATCATACTTTCATATACATCAAGCTTTACATCATCCTTAAAAAGCTCCATTTCCACAGCAGACTCATACTTTCTAAGAGCCGCTTCACTAGTAAGAGCCTTGACATTATTAAGATACATAGACGAAATAGTATTAGCCACAGAAGCATAAGCCTTGTAATATTTTTCAAAAGCCTCTTTTCTAATCTTGACATCAGGATTTCTCAAAAGGCCAATAAAAGTAGCATGAGAAAGCTTTGTATCAGTAGACTCAAGCTCATCAAAATGCAAATCAGCATTAGTCAAAAGCTCATAAGAATCAGTCGGCGCAGCAGCCAAAAAAGCAAAACTACTTATAACCCTTTCCTCAGCCTCAGAAAGAGTGTGGTCTTTGAACCTATAAATCCTTTCCAAATACAGCCTGTAATTCTCCATGTCATTATCTTTTATCAAACGATCAAACTCAGCCTTATCCAAACTCAAAATATTAGGATTAAGAGAAGACACACTCGTATAATAATCATTTAGCAAATTGCTAGCAGCTTGATAATACTTTTGTCCCTTGGGGTCCCTAGTATTTTCATCAAAAGTCATCTTAGCAAAAGCAAAAATATGTCCCACCCTTCTTTCAGCCTCAGTAATAGTAGAAATATAGTCCTTGAAATTTTGCTTAAAATCAGCCTCAAGCATCTTTATGCGAGAATAAAGGCCCTTTAAATCGCTTACCTCGCTTTCAAAATGAGCCTCATCCCTAATCATTTTACTCAAATCCCATTTATATTTATCCATAAAAAACTCCTTTCTATATCTAAATTATAAGAAAATTATATACCAAACACAATAATTCCGACAAATTACATCAGTTTATTTTAAATCCTTGCCCAAAAATTCATGGACTACTATTCCATATTTTTTACACTTAACACTTAAAGTACTTGGGCTAATTTTTAACGACTTTGCAGCCTGCCTCAAACTATTGTGTTTAGATAGTTTGCTTTTGAAAAGATTTTTTTCAAAATACTCTAAAGCATCTTCATAAGACTCTTCATCACTATTACTGTTAAGGTTGATTTTTTTACTTCTTTCAAAAGAAATTGAAGAATATCTTAATCTTTTATTTGTTACTACAAGTCTTTCAATTACACTTTCGAGTTCTCTTATGTTCCCAGGCCAATCATATTCTTCCAAAGCTTTATAATGGGTGTCTTCAAGAGTTAAACTTTTATCATACTTTTTATTATAGATATACAAAAAATGATCAGCCAACAACCTTATATCATCAGGTCGTTCTTTCAAAGATGGTACATATGTAGGAATGACATTTAACCTATAATATAGATCTTCTCTAAATCTTCCATTGTTTATTTCCTTAACGAGATCAGAATTTGTAGCCGACAAAATTCTAACATCTATTGGAATTGGCTTTTGCCCACCTATCTTGAAAATTTCTTTCTCTTGAAGAACTCTAAATAGCTTTGACTGTAACTTAAGAGGTAATTCACCTATCTCATCTAGTAATATAGTACCCTTATTAGCCAATTCAAATATGCCTGTTTTTCCATTTTTAGATGCACCTGTAAAGGATCCTGGTTCATAGCCGAATAATTCTGACTCGATCAAATTGCCAGGAATAGTTGCACAATTTATCTTTATAAAAGGTCCATTCTTTCTACTTGAATTTTGAAAAATGTAATTAGCTATTAGTTCTTTTCCTGTACCAGTCTCCCCCGTAATTAAAACACTGGCATCCGTCTTTGCTATCTCATCCAGATAAGCAATTAACTTTTTCATTTTATTTGAACTAAATATAATTTTCTTGCTTGAAACGTCTTTATTTATAATATAATTTAAGCTTTCTTTGTTTTTGTTAAGGGATATTTTGATTTCCTCTAAGTCTCGCTTTAGCTTATCTAGTTCAGTTAAGTTTCTATTGCTTATAACTACCATTTCAACATTTCCAGCTTCATCAAATACAGGTACACCCGTAACTAATACAGGGATTTTATTTTTAAAGAGGTATCCTATTGAATCTATCCTATCTTTTTTTCTTATTACATCCAAGCCAACAGAACCCCTATATAATACTCCATCTAATTCTTTTATATTCTTGCCAACTATCTCTTCTCTAGGAGTACCAGCATAGTTTGCATAAGAAGAATTTATATAAATCGCATTTCCATTTCTATCTGCAACAAATATTCCATCAAAGACATTTTCGCATATTTTTTCAAAATCAACATTTTTAAAATCAAGACTAATTTTAACCACCCCAATATGTTTTATTTAATAAACATGTTTATATTTTCATATAGTTTTTGTTTTATATTATAAACACTTTATGTTGATACGGTCAAATAGCTTGAGAATATCTAATTCATATTTTTAAATATTTTGGCACATTCTTTGCTATTGTAGTAGATGTTAATAAAAACTCTTTTCTCGTTATGCGGGAAATCGTTATTTTGATTTAGGAGGTATTCTTGAAAAAAATTGTTTTAACAGCTGCTATAACTGGTGCAGTTCACACACCTACACTTTCAAAATATTTGCCAATCACACCCGATCAAATAATTGATCAAGCGGTTGAAGCGGCAAATGCTGGAGCAGCAGTGGTTCATTTACACGGAAGAAGTGAAAAAGATGGTAGCCCTACAAGTGATCCTAATGTAATGAAATACATAGTTGATGGGGTTAGGTCAAGGTGTGATGTTGTAATAGGAATCACTACAGGTGGTGCAATAGGTATGAGCGTTGAAGAAAGGCTAAAAGCTGTTCCTATCTGCAAAGCAGATTTAGCATCTTGTAATGCTGGATCTATGAATTTTTGTTTTGCTGATATAGGAAATAAAATAGAAGCCGATGGCAATGCCATATATGATTGGGAAGTTCCTTTTACCAAGGCTACATATGATACTACTTTCCCAAATACATTTCAGGGAATTGAAGATTATGTAAAAATAATGAATACATATCACACAAAGCCCGAATTCGAAGTCTATGATCTAGGAATGATTTATAATTTAAAATATTTAAAAGATAAAGGCAAAATAGGCGGAAAAATTTATTTACAATTTGTTCTCGGAGTATTAGGAGGTCTACCTGCAAGTATAGATAACCTGCTTCTTTTGGCTAATACTGCTAAAAAAGTTTTGGGAGAAGATATAGTTTGGTCTTGTGCTGCTGCTGGCAAACAACAATTTAATATAACAACAACAGCTGCTATACTTGGCGGAAATGCCCGTTTAGGTCTTGAGGATAACTTATATATTGAAAAAGGCAAATTAGCAAAATCATCTGCTGAGCAAATAGAAAAATTTAGAAGAATTTTGAATGAGCTTGGCATTGAGATTGCTAATCCTAATGAGGCTAGACAAATTTTATTGAGTTGAGGGGGATGAATCATATGTTTAAGAAGTTTACAAATGCTTGTATCAATATTGCAAATAAATGGCTTCCTGACCCATTTATTTTCGCTGTATTTTTGTCAGTAATCCTGTTTATTTCAGGAATAGCTTTTAATGGAGAAAGTCCTTACTCCATGATAGTGCATTGGGGTAACGGATTCTGGGGACTTTTGGGATTCGCAATGCAAATGAGTTTGGTTGTAATGCTTGGAAACTGTTTAGCATCAGCACCCATATTTAAAAGAATCTTGCAAAGACTTTCCTCTATTCCAAAGACACCAAAACAAGCAGTTGCCTTGTGTACTTTTGTAACAGGTCTTTGCTGCATGGCACAATGGGGATTTGGACTGGTTATAGGAGCTATTTTCGCAAAAGAACTTGCTAAAAAAGTAAAAGGTGTAGATTTCAGACTATTAGCTGCATCTGCCTACTCAACTTTTATGCTTACAGTTTTAACAAGTTCAATAACATTAAAAGCCGCTAGTAATCCCGAAGAACTTTCAAAAATTACTGGTGGTGCATATACAAATGTAATACCTCTTATACAAACAGCTTATCATCCAGCAACGCTAATGGCACTTGTTGCAATGTTAATAACCCTTCCTCTTTTGAACGCCGCAATGCATCCATCTCCTGATAAAACAGTCACTATTGATCCTAGATTAATTGACGAAGATGAATTGAAATCAAAAGTTGAGCCCAAAAATCTAGAGAAGAATTTTGCAAATTGGATTGAAAATAGTCCATTGGTATCCATTTTAATATTTATAGCCGGATTGGTTTATATTTTCCACCACTTTGTAATTTTAAAAGGATCTCTAAACATAGATATTATGAATCTTGGTCTTTTAGCTTTAGGAGTGCTTTTGCATAAAACTCCTATAAATTATGTAAATGCAATTAAAGATGCCGCTTCAAGCTCTGCTGGAATAATATTGCAGTTCCCCTTCTATGCTGGAATAATGGGTATGATGGCAGGCAAAAACGCAGCTGGAATATCTATAGGCGGTCTTCTAACTACTAAGTTGGCAGAAATATCTACCCCTACAACTCTTCCATTTACAACATTTGCAAGTGCCGCTATAGTAAATATGTTTATTCCTTCTGCCGGTGGTCAATGGGCTGTTCAAGCTCCTGTTATGCTCCCCGCCGCAAAAGCTTTAAGTGTATCACCAGGAATAATTGTCACAGCTTTGTGCTGGGGAGACACATGGACAAATATGATTCAACCTTTCTGGGCATTGCCTATATTAGGTATTGCCAAATTAGGTGTCAGAGATATAATGGGGTTCATGGTAAGTATTTTCTTATGGACTGGAATAATCATATTAGCATCTTTGTTTATATGGATTAAATTTTTCGGTATATAGAATAGATTTTAGCAATATGTTTTATAAATTCATAAAATTTATTTAGTATTTATAAAAAAAGGGTGTCGACCTTATTGGTCTACATCCTTTTTTATCTTTACGATTTATTATTTTAACTACTTTATGTTATATTATAAAAGAATTATATTCTTTTATTTGGGGAAATTTTTTGAGGTGATTTATGTTTAAGGTTGTTAAAAAAGATTTTTTGGCACCAAATGTTTATATGTTGCGTATAGAGGCTCCCTTGATTGCCGAGTCTGCTCTTCCGGGTCAGTTTTTGATTGTTATTGCTGATGAGTTTGCGGAGAGGATTCCTCTTACTATTGCGGATTTTGACAAGGACAAGGGGACTGTTGATATAGTTGTCCAATCTGCTGGACTTGCTACAAAAAAAATAAATGCTATTTCTGAGGGCGGATTTTTGAAAGATGTTGTGGGCCCTCTCGGAGTCTATTCTGAGTTTGTGAATGAGGATTTGGCTCTTTTAAAAACTAAAAAATATATTTTTGTTTCTGGTGGTATAGGGGCTGCTCCTGTATATGCTCAAGTAAAATGGTTTAAGGAAAAGGGCCTGGACTGCGAGGTCATAATTGGTGCTAAATCTAAAGACTATATAATTTTTGAGGACAAGATGAGAGATGCTGCCAAAGAAGTGCATATATGTACTGATGATGGCTCTTATGGCTTTAGGGGAAATGTAACCGACTTACTTAAAGATTTGATAAATAGAGGTAAGTCTTATGATGTGTGTGTCGCCATAGGTCCTATGATTATGATGAAGTTTGTTTGCCTTGCGACTAAAAAGCTGCAGATTCCTACGATTGTTTCTCTAAATCCTATTATGGTCGATGGCACTGGTATGTGTGGTGCTTGTAGGGTCAATGTCGGTTGTGATGTCAAGTTTGCCTGTGTTGAAGGGCCTGAGTTTGATGGCCATTTGGTTGATTTTGATACAGCTATTAAAAGGCAGGCTCAATATATGGCTAAGCCAGATGAGCTTTTAAAGACCAAAGATCACGTATGCAATTTAAAAAAGGCCGTGGATGCTTCTCATGCTAAGTTCAAAATTGATGAGGACATAGTAAATGATATGAAGAAAAATCGTTTCACTCGCATTCCTGTGCCGGAACAAAATCCTAATGTCCGCAACAAAAATTTTGATGAGGTTTGTCTGGGCTATGACTATCCTCAAGCTGTATATGAAGCTAACAGATGTTTGGATTGCAAAAAGCCATCTTGTGTTAAGGGTTGTCCAGTATCTGTTGATATACCAGGGTTTATAAGAGAGATTGCCAAGGGAAATTTTGAAGAGTCTAGCAAAGTCCTTGCAAGGCACACTGCTTTACCTGCTGTTTGTGGCAGGGTGTGTCCTCAAGAAAAACAATGTGAAGAAAAATGCGTGCTCACAAAAAGAGGGGACGCTGTGTCCATAGGCAGGTTGGAGAGATTTGCTGCTGATTATGCCAGAAATAATCACATAAATTTTCTTGACAAGGCTCCTTTAAATGGCAAAAAAGTTGCAGTTATAGGGGCTGGTCCTGCCGGTCTTACTTGTGCTGGTGAACTTGCTAAAATGGGTTTTGAGGTCACCATTTTTGAAGCTCTCCACCTTCCTGGCGGGGTATTGGTCTATGGCATACCCGAGTTTAGATTACCCGATGATGTTGTGCTTTACGAAGTCGAAAATTTAAAATCTCTCGGAGTTAAAATTAAAAACGATGTTGTTGTAGGTCGTACAATCACAATTGATGAAATGTTTGACAAGGGCTTTGATGCTGTTTTCATAGGCTCTGGTGCTGGCCTACCGATTTTTATGAATATAAAGGGCGAGTCTTTAAACGGAGTTTTTTCTGCAAATGAATTTTTGACAAGAAATAATCTTATGAAATCTTTTAAAGAAGGATATGACACTCCTATAAAGGTGGGCAAAAAAGTTGCGATTATAGGTGGTGGAAATGTTGCAATGGATGCTGCCAGAGTTGCAAAAAGACTCGGGGCCGATGTAACTGTTGTATATAGAAGGACTCAAACGGAGCTTCCTGCTCGACTAGAGGAGGTCCACCACGCCCTTGAAGAAGGTATTAAATTTTCCATGCTAACCAATCCCGTTGAAATCTTGGGCGATGAAAATGGATGGGTTACTGGTCTAAGAGTTATAAAAAATGAACTGGGAGAAGCTGACGAGTCTGGCAGAAAAAGACCTATCCCCATCCCAGGAAGCGAATATGTAATCGAAACAGACACTGTTGTGATGGCCCTTGGTACTAGACCAAATCCCTTGATTTCATCTACAACTCAAGGACTTGAAATCAATAAATGGAAATGCATAGTAGCCGATGAACATGGCAAGACATCCAAGGAAGGTGTGTATGCAGGTGGCGATGCTGTAACAGGTGCTGCCACAGTTATACTTGCCATGGGTGCTGGCAAAGAAGCTGCCAAGTCCATTGCAGAATATTTGCTTTAAGTATTTTACTTTGAGAATATATTTATCTAATGTTTTATTTTTAGAGATGTAAATTTGAGAGGCTCTTTAGGGAGTCTCTTTTATATTATTTTTACATAGGTTTAAAATAAATTATTCTTGCAGATTTTTAGTGTAAAGTTTTTTAAGGCATTTTAATTTTTCAAAAACTCTTAATAAAAAAGCCCAGCCTTTTAGACTGGACTTTTAACTATTTATACTCGTTAGCTTATTTATCTTCTTTGTCTTCTTCGTCTAGGACTACAATATCTAGACTGTCTTTGTCATCGGATTTTTTATTTTTTCTTATATAGTCTTTTAAGTCGATTTCCTTGCCATCCTCCATAATCAGCTTAAATTCAGCCTTAGAAATCACTATCATACCAATACCTAACAAGAACAAAAGTGGACTCAAGGCTACTGTCACAAGACTTGCAGTTAGAGGAATGTTTAAAAGCACTTGCCCCTTTTCATCTGTTACAAGAAGCCTTGATGCATTGCCCTTCTTCCAAATTTCTTTGACAGAAGATACTATATCATCTGCAAAAATTTCAACTTTTTCTTGAAATGTCGATGACTTGTCGTCTTTACCAGTTTTTTTGCCCTTCAAATAAGCAATAGCCAAATCCACATCTCCATCTGTTTGCACGAGAGCCTCTCTGACTTCCTCAAAAGAACAACCACTAGCAGACATTACATAATCTATCTTTTCCAAATTTATCATAAACTTTCCCTCCTTTTTAAATTTTATAACATAGCAAAATCACATTCTAGTCCAAATCCCTAAGTATAGGCAAAGATTTGACTAAAATAAAATTAAAGCGATTCCAAATATTTTTTGACTTGAGGACCTACATATACATCCTTTCCGTTTAGAAGAATTGGTCTTTTTACAAGCAAGCCATTTGTTGCAAGTAGCTCGTACTTTTCATCAAGACTCATAGTATCTAGCTTGTCTTTTAGATTCATTTGTCTGTAAATTTGTCCAGAAGTGTTGAAAAACTTTTTAATGTCAAGTCCTGAGCTTTCGTGCCATTTTTTTAGTTCTTCCTTGGTCGGATTTTCTTTGTCTATTTCCCTCAAATCATATGAAATGTTCTTATCTTTCATGATATCTTCTACTTTTTTGCAAGTAGAGCATCTTTTATAGCAAATGTAAATCATAATATCCTCCTATAGGAGAATATACCACTCTTAGAAGTTTTTAAATCTATAAAATTTAATTTTTAAAAAATCTCCAAGCTCAAATAGCCTGGAGATTTTTGATAAACGCAATTATAAATTTCTATCTTTAATCAATTTTATAGCAGTTAATCGAATCAGTTTAAAATCTATAATTCTTATTCCATTTTAATTCTTCTAAAAAATTCTTTAACATCTCCCTTCAACACATTTTATTAATCTATACAGACCAGCTGCTCCAATCTCTAAAGAGATGGTGAGTGCAAGAATGGAGCAGTCCAATCATAAAATAAATCAATAACTACTTAATATCATGCAATTCCCATTGAACCTAAAACCATGATTACAGCAAGTGCTATAAGTGGTATTATTACAGTATTCATACCTATATCTAAATATGAATCTCTATGCTTCATTTGTGTTATTGCAAGTAAAGTTATAACTGCTCCGTTATGGGGTAAAGTATCCATTCCTCCGCAAGCAACAGATGCTACTCTGTGTAAAACTTCAGGTCTTATTCCAGCTGCTGTTGCTGATTGAAGCAATTGATCGCCCATTGTATTTAAAGCAATGGATAATCCGCCCGATGCCGAACCGGTAAATCCAGCTAATACAGACGTAGATATACCAGCTGTTACAAGTGTATTAGATGATATACTTGTTATTACTGATGCTATTACAGTAAAAGCTGTCATTGATGCTATTAAATTTCCATATCCTGTTTCAGATGCAGTATTAAATATTGCTAAAAATGATCCACTTACTCCAGAATTTACTGTTCCAACAATATCTTTCATTCTCTTATGATTTAATATTATTGTAACTACTATCGCAAGAAGCAATGCTAAAATAAGAGACCAGTTTCCTATTACAGCTTTTGCTGTAGTTTTATATTTTTCAAGATATTCTAAATTTTGATTAGGAAATACATGTTTAGACAGTACATAATTTGTAATTAAACAAACTAATATCGGTAAAGCAGCCACTATAACTGATGGCATATTCTTTAAATGTTCTTCGTCAAATTGTATTAAATCTTCTTTCCATTCTCCATATCCAGGATATTTTTTGGAAAAGAACTTTGCCCTACTTATAAGCCATAACATGCCTCCTCCAAACATTATTGCACTAGCAACAAGACCTAATATAGGTGCTGCATATGCGTCTGTTCCAAGATATTTCATTGGAATTGCATTTTGTATTTGTGGGGAGCCTGGCAGTGCTGTCATAGTAAATGTAAATGCACCTAAGGCTATTGCCCCTGGTAACAATCTCTTATTTATTCCAGCTTCCCTAAATAACTTTGCTCCAATTGGATATATGGCAAACGAAACTACGAATAAGGAAACTCCTCCATATGTCAAAATTGCACAAGACAAAACAACAGCTAATATAGCATTTTTTGATCCTAACTTTGAAGTTACATATTCAGATATAGAATCTGCACTTCCAGATGCTTCAAGAAGTTTTCCAAAAACAGCTCCCAATAGAAATATTGGAAAGAAATTTCTTACATAATTACCTACATTTAACATAAATAGCTCTGTATAATGAGCCATTACTTCAGGACTTTGTCCTAAAGCTAGTGCTGCGACTGAAACAGCACAAAGGGCTAATATTGGTGCAATTGCTATTACTGAGAATCCTCTATAGGCAAGATACATTAGTAATATTAGCGAAACAATTATTGATATAACTCCTATTGTCATGTTTTTCTCCTTTATTGCTTATTTCAATTCTAAATTCATTAAACCTTCATTAAAAATAATCGGATCAATAATTTCCAATTCTTTTGCAACAATAGGTTTAAATTCCATCTGATCTATGATATCTTCTTGTACTCTTACTCCTGGTGCAATATGAGTGAGTAATAATCCGTCAGGTGTAAGTTCAAAAATAGCTCGTTCTGTTACATATGTTACTTCCTGACCTGTTTCATTTGCATAATCAGCAGAAAAAGTTACTTGCTCAACTTTTTTAATAAACTTTTTCATTTTTCCTTCTTGAATAATGTTAAGTTTACCGTCTTTTATTTCTTGTTTTAAACCACCTGCTGTAAAAGTTCCACAAAATACAACTCTTTTAGTGTTTTGCGATATATTTATAAATCCTCCACATCCAGGAATTTTTGGACCAAATTTGGATACGTTTATATTCCCTTTCTCATCGCATTGTGCAAGACCCAAAAAAGTTATATCCAAGCCGCCTCCATCATAAAAATCAAATTGTCTATCTTGATCCAAAATAATATCAGGATTCACAACAGCACCAAAATCAGTTCCTCCTGCTGGTGTTCCTCCATGTATTCCAGATTCAACCGTCATGGTCATTTTGTCGCCTTGACCTTCTTCATTTAAAACAGCTGCGACAAGTTCAGGAATTCCTATGCCTAAATTGACAACTGAATTGGCTTTCATCATCTTTGCTCCAATTCTTCCTATTATTTTACGATTATCCATCTTGGGTGCAGCAACATCTCCATCTGCAGCTTTCAAGGCTCCAGAATACTTAGGGTTATAGACTGAACCAAATGTTTGTCTGTGATATTTTTCCACATCCGATGTCTTTACAACTACATCCACCATGGCTTCTGAAAGCTTAATAAATCTAGGATCTAAACTTCCTTTTTTGACAATATCTTTTACTTGGACTATAACTTTTCCACCGTTATTTCTACAAGCCATAGCCATTGCAACAGTTTCTCCATAAGCTGCCTCTTCCTGCAAGCTTATATTACCATTTTCGTCTGAGAACGTTCCTCTTAGTATCACAAAATCTAACTTTGGAGTAGGATATAAAAGAAATTCCTCTCCATTTATTTTTTCTTTTTTTACTATATCCTCTTTGCTTATTTCATTTAATTTTCCACCCTCTAGGTCAGGATCAACAAATGTTTTAAGCCCAACTCTAGTATATGTAAATGGTTTTGATGAAGCCGCATCCCTAAACATATGTGAAATGACTCCTTGTGGAAAATTATAAGCTTCAATCTTATTTTCTAAAGCTAAGGCTTGTAGCTTCGGAGCCAAGTTCCAATGTCCTCCGATTACTCTTTTTATTAATCCTTCATGGGCTAGATGATTAAGTGCTCTATCCTTTCCATCCCCTTGACCTGCAGCATAATAAATAGTTAAATTTCTAGGACTGGATGTTTCCAAATAACGTTCTTCCAATATAGCTTCAAGCTCTTCTGGAACCCCAACTCCAACAAATCCTCCGGTTCCTACAACTGCACCGTCAAATATTAGATTAACCGCTTCTCTTGCAGTTAAAAATTTGACCTTCATTAACGCTCCCCCTTTAATTTAAATTTAAACATTTTGCTTAATTTTTGAAGCAAAAGCTTATGTTTTGATTATATATATATATATATATGCAAGATAATTTTTAAACTTTAGGTTGGCGCAACTATTTATTAATAATAAAATTTTAAATAAAAAAATAACAGATAAGCTAGAATGCTCACCTGTTATTTCTATTCTACATTTTTATTTTACTCTACCGCTTTTAGAGCTTCGACCATGTTTGTATTTTTTATCTTTTTATAAAAGATTAGTCTGGTTAAAAATGTGATGACTACTGTTATTGCAAGTGCTATAAAGTAGGACCTTAAAAGTAGGGTTGGGGATAGCATGGCATTTGGTGGTGTGACTACTGATACGACTAGATAGTGAAGCACTTTTCCCATTATAAGTCCAAGAACCATTCCCATGAAGGTCAAGGCCCATGTTTCCCTGTAAATATATTTTACTGCTTCGTCAGTGTAGAAGCCCAAGACTTTGATGGTCGAAATTTCCCTTCGTCTTTCTTCTATATTTATGTTGGTAAGATTGTAGAGGACTATTAATGCCAAAAGGCTTGATGAAATTGAAATTACTAATTCAACAAGGCTTATGGAAAATTCAAATTGTCCCATCGCATTTTGGGCAAGGGTTAGGTCTGTTACTGCTAGGACCGACTTATAGTCTAGAAGTTCTGCCTTGATTTTATCTTGCATTTTCGCATCGTTTGTATTGAAGCTTATGAGGTCCATGTTAGATCTAAATTCTTGACCGAAGACTTTTTGGTAGTAGTCCTTGTCCATGTAGATGTAGTGACCTACATAGTTTTCGCAAATTTCGCCAACTCTTATATCATAACTTGTTCCAAAGTCATCTTTTACTTGTATCTTGTCCCCCTTTTTAACTCGCATCAGATTTGCCATTTTTTCTGAGATTATGGCTTTCTTGTCTGGTAGGTCTAGGTTTTCTTTGTGACCTCTTTTTCTAAGAAATATATCTTCTTTCATTGTATCCTTGTCACCAGGCACTATGAGGCTTACTTCTTGGTGTCTGTCTTTGTAGTCGAATGATAGAGATTTTTGCAGATATTCTCTATAAGATTTAATTTGCTTATTTTCGTTTAAAGTCTTTGTATAGGCTATAAAAGATTCTCTATCCAAATTTTTATTGTATATGACCGAGGCTTGGTATTTGAATATTTCGAAAAATTGTTTTTCAGACACTCCTCTAACCGATCCTTTTAGTCCAAATCCCAAGACTAAAAGAGCAACACAGCCCATGATGCCTACTATGGTCATGATCATCCTTCCCTTGTAGCGGAAGAGATTTCTGGCTGTGACTTTTTTAAAGAAATTCATCCTCTTCCAGAGAGGTCCTATTTTTTCTAAGAAAATTCTGGTGCCCTTCTTGGGTGGCTTTCCTCTTAAAAGAGTAGCCGTTTTTTCTCTCAAACTAGAATACACTGTCAAGATGGCTGTCACTCCTGTAAAGCCAATGCCAAGAGCCATAGCTAAGATTACCCATTGAGGATAAAATTTGAAAATTAGTTTGTCTTGAAAAATTGTCGATGTTGAATAGGCATTTCCTATAAGCCTTGCAAGGCTAGTATGTCCTATTAAGGCTCCTATACTTCCTCCTATGGTTGCCGCTAGAGATCCATAGGCGAAATATTTTCTTGCTATATAGGCTGGAGAATATCCCAGTGCCTTGTGGGTACCTATTTCTATTCTCTCTTCTTCTACCATCCTCTTCATGGTAGTAAAAGATACAAGCATAGCTATGGCAAAAAAGAAGATTGGAAATATTCCCGAGAGAAGGTCTACCCTTTTTGAGTAATCTATATATTGGTCGACTGAAAAATTTTTGTTTCTTGAGATGATTTCGTATTGAGGTTTTTCCAATATTTGCAAAATATCCCTTGTGTGGTCGAGGTCTTTTTGACCATCTCTAATTTTTTCTTCTGCCTTTTTAGATTCTGTTTGAAATTTCTTTTCCGCTTCTTCTATGTCAAACCTTGCCTTTTGAAGTTTAGCCTTGGATTTGTCAAGGCTAGCTTGGCCTTTGATTTTTTCGTCTTGAAATCTCTTTAAACCTGCATCGTAAGAATTTTTCCCAGCTTGCAGCTTTGCCTTGCCCTTTTCCAAATCAATTTGAGCTGAGTCGAGCTTGGCCTTATTTTTTTCATAATCTAAAAGCCCTTTTTTGTAGTCGAGCTTGCCTTGATCTAGTTTTGTCTTTCCTGCATCCAGTTCTTCCTTGGCATCTTGAAGTTTTTTAAGTCCCTTTAAATATTCTTCATAGCCTTTTTGATATTTTTCTAGGCCTTCTTGGTATTGGATTTCAGATTCATCCAAGGTCTTTAGTCCTTCATTATAGGCTGAAAGTCCCGCTTCATATTTGGCTTTATTTTTTTCAAGTTCTATTTTTGCTTGATCGAGTGCTTTTTGTCCACTTGAAAGTTGCTCAAGTCCTGATTCTGCTGCTGCAATTTGTTCTTTTACAGCCTTCAAATTTGCCAAGTTTATTTGTGGATACTTCTCCTTGATGCCATCTATTTCTTTTTTTAGCATTTTTAAACTTGCCAACTGGATATTTAAATTTGCTATTTTGTCGCTGTCATTTACAGGATCTAGTCTTTCGATTTCAGCTTCTAAATCCTTAATCTGCTTGTCTATTTCGCTTCCAAATTCCAAGCCTTGCGCAGGCAACTTGTCTAAAGCTTCTTTTATGCCATTTATCTTTCCCAAAGCCTGGTCTATGGAGTCATCTTCTTTTACAAGTCCATATTGGACTAGTTGAGTTTTAGCTTCAGCAAAGGCCCTATCTATCTTGGCTTGATTTTCTTCAAAAGCCCTTTGTCCCTCATCCAGTTGAGCCTTTCCAGAGTCGAGTTGCTTTTTGTTTGCTTCTAACTTGGTCTTTCCTTCGAGAAGTTTTGCAAAGGCCTCATCTAATTGTCTCTTGCTCTTTATCAAGAAGTCCTCGCTAGCCTCAAGCTTGCCCTTGCCCTCTTTATAGTCCTGCATTCCATTTTGATATTTGAGCGAATTTTCATCTAAGAGAGCTTTTGCTTGATCAAGTTTTTTCTTGCCCTCTAAAAGACTGGCCTTGCCCTCTTGTAATTGTCCTTCTGATTTTTCGAGCTTGTCAGAGCCCTTGTCCAAATCAGTCTTGGAGTTTTCCAATTCTTTTTCGGCATCATATATCTTTTGGTCATAAGTTTTTTTGCCAGATATATAAGCCTTTTCACCAGATTTTAGTTTGTCTTTTCCTGTCAATATCTTGTTTTTGGCATCATCTAATTCTAGCCTTGCCTTATTTATTTGGTCTTTGCCATCAGCCAAACTCTTTTCTATCTTATCCCTATTTTCTTTTAGTCTTCTCTCGGGGTCATACTTGAAATCCAAGGTGAGATCATCCAAATGCGAACTTAGCTTTTGCTTGTATTTTTTGGATGTGGTCAAAAGTCCTTTAGTATCTTTGTAGCGAATCTTTGCAATGGTGTATGTCTTATCTTCAAAGCTTTGTTCTGGAATATATCCATAATGCTTGATTTGGCCAAGCCCCCTTTGAGAAACGCCTCTGTAATAATTTGCTATATAATTGGTTGAGTCGCAAAGTCCAACTATCTTAAATGTATAAGTCTTGAGCTTGTCTTTTTTTGTTTTTTCCAGATTAAATTTATCTACTTCTTTGGAAAAACTTATAGTGTCGCCCAGTTTGAATCCTTCATTCTCTGCACTTTCATCTAGGATAATTTCTCCCGAATTTGAAGGCAGTCTTCCTTCTGTTACAATGGGAAGTCCCATTTTTTGGGGTAGACAAATAAGTTTAAAGACTGAACCGTTGTCTTTTTCAGTGGTGTCAATATCATACAAGATTTCATAATCTTCTAGCCCTGTTTGACTCTTTATTTTTTCTATATCCTCATCTCTAAAACCCATGGAGCAGATTATCTCTATATCCTCCATATTGGATTTGTCGATAGCTTCATTTAGAGTATGTCTCATGACAGGCCCAGTTACCAAAAGACCGACAAAGACAAAAACGCCCAGGCCCACTATCATGAGAATAGATATAAAACGAGAAAAAGATCCCCTTATTTCTCTTATTAAATTAATATTTTCCAGCCTGCGCTTCATACTCGATCACTTCTACCATTCTATAGTATCCACAGATTTAGGCTTGCTATTTGTTTTCATGAGAGAAAGTTTCGCATCCTTTATCTCAATGACCCTATCAGCCATAGGTGTTATGGCCTGATTATGAGTTATAAGAATCACTGTCATCTTTGTGTTCTTGCAAGTGTCTTGCAAGATTTTTAAAACTTGTTTACCGGTGTGGTAGTCCAGGGCTCCAGTTGGCTCATCGCAGAGCAAAAGCTTAGGCCTTTTTGCCAAGGCTCTTGCTATGGAGACCCTCTGTTGCTCTCCTCCCGAAAGTTGAGATGGGAAATTTTGCATCCTGTCCGAAAGCCCCAGTTCTTTTAAAATTTCTTCAGAATCGTGAGCATCTTTTACAATTTGACTTGCCAACTCTACATTTTCAAGGCTAGTCAAATTTGGTATCAAATTATAAAATTGAAAAACAAAACCCACATCTTCTCTTCTGTATTTGGTGAGTTCTTTTTCTGAAAGGCCCACTATATTTTTGCCATCTACTATGAGCTCTCCAGAGTCTGCCGTATCCATACCGCCAATTATATTTAAAAGAGTTGACTTGCCAGCTCCAGAAGGGCCTACAATTATACAAAACTCTCCCTCTTCAACATCAAAACTTATATGGTCGTTGGCAACTATATAGCCCTCTCCCGCTTTAAATTTTTTAACTAAATCTCTGACTTGGATAAAAGGCATGACATCAATCCCTTTCTAGTTTTTTTATAAATCCATCCAGATCCATACCCGGATAAACATTGTATCTGATTATCTTGTAGATGGACGAATTTTTAATATCGACATTATCGTTGTTGGCTCCTATAAAGCCCATATAGAGGCCAGCGTTTATAGTGGCCTTTTGGATATTCTTGTTCCAAAATCCTCCCGGATAAGAAAGGGCAACAGGTCTTTTTCCTGTATGCTTTTCTATCACCAGATTATTTTTTATAAGGTCATCTTGAATTCTTTCCACATATTCTTCATCTGTTTCTGTCGGAAACTTATAGGCAAGCTTGGGAATTTTCTTGTCAACCGATTCTTCAGCGAAAGAATGCATATCATAAGTGTGGTTTTCTATATCCACAAGCCCCGAATCCGACATCTCTTTTATCATATCCCAAGTCAAAAATCTATCATTACTACCAACAGCAGTCCCAATTACAAAAATTGTAGCTTTCACCTTATATTTTTTTAAAATTGGATAGGCTATTTCATAATTATTTCTGTAACCATCATCCATTGAAATCATAACAGATTTCTTAGGTAGACTACCAGTTTCATAGAGTGCTTCTTTTATATCTCTCGTGTCAATAAAAGTATACCCCAAATTCAAAAGTTTCTTAATCATAGTTTCAAACTCATTGGCATTTACTATTGCATAATTTTTAGTTTTTTGATCTCCTGGTATAAAGTAATGATAGGTTAAAATTGGAAATTTTCCAACTCTTTGTTTATATGAAAGAGCAGACTCCATAGCCTCTTTATCATCTTGAGGCTCAGGGATTTTTTCTTCACTTTCCTTAACCCTCTTTATGAAAATTTTTTTGTTCTCACTTTTAAATCCCAGTTTCTCGGCATAGTTTATGGGATTTATCCCTTTGACATTTAAAAAAATCATAAAGCATAAAATACCCACTGCCACTAAAAATATAAGCACAAATAAAGCTTTAAAAAACTTTTTCATCTATCCTCCAAGTTCTAAGACTCTATCAGCCCTAAGAGCTTTAATATCATCCCTGTTGTGGCTGGTAAAAATCACAGTCAAATTTTTTGTATTATCATTGATATATTCTATTATAAAAGCTTTTGTCTTTTCATCAACCTCTCTTAGCCCCTCATCCATCACAAAAATGTTTCCAGGAAAAATTATAGCTCTTATAATTGCAAGTCTTCTTTTCATCCCCCCAGAAATTTCCCTCACAGGTCTGTCAATTTCGCCTTCCATGTCAAGAGCCTTCAAGTGTTCCAAGACTTGTTTTCTAGAAAATTCACCTACTGCCAAGATGTTTTCATATAAGCTCATGTCTTCAAAGAGGATATTTTCTTGAAAGACAGTTTTAAAAATAGGTGGCTTAGCAAAAATTATTTCACCCGAATCATAGGGGCAAAGTCCTTCTATAATCTTTAAAAGAGTCGATTTTCCTATGCCACTCTTGCCAAAAATGGCTAGTCTTTCTCCCTCTTTTATACTCAGATTAAAATTTTTTAAGATTTCTTTATCGCCAAAAGACTTATTCAGATTTTTTATTTCAATCATCTCGTCTCCTCCTCATAAGTCTAAGCATCAATTTTTCAAAAACCACGGACAAAATTATAGCTGCAAAAGTATAGGTAAACACCTCTGATGTTTCCATGTAAACCTTGCCCTCATAAATTCTATGGCCAAGTCCTATGCCTGGTCTTGCCAGGACTTCAGCTGCCAGTCCAGACTTGAATGCAAAGCCGATTCCAGTTGAAAGAGCAGGCTTCAAATCTCTAAGTAGTCTAGGCATATATATGTATTTTACAATTCTTTTTTTTGAAAATTTGAACACTTTTGCAAGGTCTAAGTAGGATTTTGGCACTGACTTCAAGCTTCCAAGACTTACAAAGTAAAAAAGAGGGGCCACTATAAGCGAAACTATCAAAACTGGCAAGAGGTTAATCTTTATAAATATAAGAGCCAGTACGATAAATGACACCACAGGTGTAGCCCTTACCATATTCATAAAAGGCTGCAAGAGTTCTTTTACAATTTTACTCTTGTATGAAAAGATGCCCAAAAATACACCCACAAAAGCTCCGATTGAAAATCCAGCCAAAACTCTTAGAGCAGTTGCAAGCACATCCACATAAAAATGTTTCTTTAAAAAAAGGCCCAAGAACTCCTTAAATACAAGTAGAGGAGACACAAAAAGTATCCCCTCTCCTATCTTCATGCTTATAAGTTGCCAAACGAGGACCCAAAAAGCCAGTGACGCTATTTTATAAGCTCTAGTCTTCCACAAAATAAAAATCCTCTCCAGGCATCTTTCCACCGATTGATTTTGGATTTGCCTTTTCCAATACACTCAAAAATCCTTCCAAATCTCTTTTCATGTCCATTCCATCTTCATATGACATATTTGCCTTTGGAATTGCCTTTTCAGCAAGAGCTGCTGGAGCTATGCCAAGCTTTTCTATAATGGCTGCGGCCTCTTTAGGATTTTCATTTACAAATTTAATAGAATCTTCGTATTTATCTAGAAATTCTTCAAAATCTTTTTTAGAATTTTCAAGGTAGGCCTTGCTCACAACAAGTACACCCATGACCATAGGTCTTCCTTGAGTTGCCTTCTTATACTCTTTGTTGAGATCAATATTTTCAACCAAGGTCTTATCTTTGCTAAGAGCAATAGTCATAAAAGGTTGTGGTAGCAAAAGCACTGTGTTATCTTCTCCGCTAGATGCCAACACTTCTTGATGCTCAGACTTCCATTCGATTGTAACATCATCAGGAGCCAAGCCATTCTTTTCTAGAAGGTAGTTCAAAACATACTCCGGACTTGCTCCTTGACCTGCAGAAACAATCTTCTTTCCCTTTAAATCAGGAATAAATTTTATACTTGCATCACTTGATGCTATATAAAGATTACCAAGAGTGTTTATAGCAGCGACCTTTAGAAGCTTTCCTTCAGTCTTGTTGTAGAGAATAGATGCCATGTTGCTTGGTATTGCAGCCACATCAAATTCTCCCTTACTAAGACCTGCTACAACTTGATCTGGTGCTGTAAGGATTGTCAAATTAGATTGATCTTCTTCAAACATCTTAGACATGCCCATGGCAGTTGGACCTTTCAAAGCTGCAACTCTCGGCATTTTGAAATCAGAATCCTTTTCGTCTTTTTCGTCTTTTTCGTCTTTTTTATTATTCTTGTCTTCCTTGGCTTCGACCTTATTTCCTTCTTTTGGTGCATTAGCCTTATTGCTTGAGCAGGCAAAAAGGCCAAAGCTCATCAAACAAATAAGAACTAACAAGAATATTTTTTTATTTTTCATTTTTCCCACCTCTTAATGTTATTATAGTATTAATAATATCTCATTTCAAATATCTAAATATAAACTTAATCAAAGGGGTCGTTATGCTAGTCGTATTGCTCGGAAATTCAGGATCAGGTAAGACAAGTCTTATCAAAAAACTCGTAAAAGAATTTAATATAAAAAGAATCATAACTGCAACAAGTAGACAAATAAGGCCATTGGAGGTAAATGGAGAAGACTACATCTTTCTTTCTAAAGAAGATTTTGAAAAGAAAATTTCAGATGGCGAATTTGTAGAATACACTGTCTTTTCCAAAAATTACTATGGCAGTCTAAAAAGAGAAGTAGAAAAATACCTCGGCAAAGAAAATGCCATCCTGGCACTTGAAAAAGAGGGCATCAAAAATTTAAAAAACCTCTATCCTAGCAAGGTAATCGGCATATATTTGGACATATCTAAAAATACCTGCCTTGAAAGAATGCAGATGAGGAATGACTCTCATTTAAAAATAAAAGATCGCCTGGCTTCTTTTACAGATTACGAAGGGCTTTATGATTATAAGCTAAATGGCGAAGAGCCTTTTGACTTGGTTTATGCCAATCTTTTAGACTTGCTTAAAAAAATTTTGCATTAAAAAATCGGGTAAGTTCACCCGATTTTTATCTAAAAGAGTCCAAAGACCCCAAATCATATACATTTTTATAACCTAAAGACCTCAGATACTTGACTGCCTTTGAAGTCCTTATTCCATTTCTGCCACATATCACTATGTTCTTTTCATGGTCATATTCAAGACCAGATTCTTTCAACTTATCATAAGGTACATTTTCAGCTCCCATGATATGCCCCTTTTCATAAAGGGTCTCTGAAGAAATATCTATTAGAACTCCACCCCTATTCAAGATTTCTTTTGCCTTATAAGCGCTTATCTTGTCTCCAAAAACACCTTGCAAGCCCATATATAAGGCTATCAAAACTAAAATAAAAGTCAAAACGCTGGCTGCCTTTTTAGATTTAAATCTATAATTTTTGCTAACCTTGCCTATGTAACGCTTCTCTTCCTGAAGCTTTTTCTTTTTGAAAAGTCCCATAAATCTCCTCCTCTTAGTTTTATATAAATCATTTCTAAGAAAATTTACTCTAGCCTTCTTGCATATAGCTTTATATTACATTTTTTAAGTGATTTAAGCAAGAAAAGAAAAAATCCAAAAAATATTTCCCCAACTTTCTTGACAAGCATTTAAAAATATATTATCATTGCTTCAATAATTTAAATTTTATAATAAAACTTGAAAAAAAGAGTAAGCTCGTTTAGATTTTTAGAGAGTGGGCGCTTGGTGAAAGCTCATAATTGCGGCGAGATTGAAAATCATTTTTCTTTTTGCAAGTCTGAAACAAAAGTAAGACTTGACGCTTTGGTAGGCGTTATCTACACCCGGCATTGATAGATGCTTGAGTGCTTATTATTTTAATAAGAATAAAAGGTGGTAACGCGGAATTTTCGTCCTTTGTCTATAAGACAAGGGACTTTTTTTATTTATAAAATTTAAACAATTTATACAAGGAGAAACTAGAATGAAAAAACTAACAAGAAGTCAATTTTTGCAGGTAAGTATTATGTTATTTGGACTGTTTTTCGGAGCAGGAAACTTAATTTTTCCACCCCTTTTGGGTAATCAAGCAGGAAGATTTACTCTAATAAGTCTTTTGGGATTTTCTGTGACAGCTGTCCTTTTCCCAGTTATTGGCTCCATAGTAGTCGGAAGGACTAGCGGCCTTTTAAATCTTGCCAAAAGAGTAGGCCCAAGCTTTGCAATAATTTTTACAACAGCAATTTATATTTCCATAGGTCCCGGACTAGGCATCCCAAGAGCTGGAAGTGTCCCCTTTGAAATGGCAATACTCCCTTATCTTCCCAAGTCTATAAATGTGTTTACAGCAAGACTTGTCTACACCCTAATCTTTTTTAGTGTGGCACTTTGGGTCGCTTTAAAGCCCAACAAACTTGTAAAAAGAGTCGGCAAATATCTGACACCCGCCTTATTAATCATGATTTTTTTGATGTTTGTAAGAGTTATATTTCTTCAAAAAAATGTTGCCGCTCCCCTTGGCGACTACAAAGCCTCTCCACTTTTGAAAGGCTTTCTATCTGGATATGACACAATGGATGCAGTTGCCGCTTTGAATTTTGGCCATGTAATTGCCCTAGCTATAAGAAGATTTGGCATCAAGGACACCAACGAAGTCACAAAATACACTGTCAAGGCTGGATTTTTGGCAGGTCTTGTCCTCTTTATTGTATATTTTATGCTTTCAAGTATTGGCATGACAACATCAGGTGTTTTTGTTGGAGCTAAAAACGGAGCTGTAATACTTGCCCAAGCAGTAAAATTATCTTTCGGCAATTTCGGTCTTGTCCTACTAGCAGCAATATTTACCCTAGCTTGTCTTACAACTTGCATAGGCCTTATAACAAGTGGCGGAGAGTATTTCCACCACCTATTCAAGGAAAAATTGAGTTACAGAACTTGGATAATAATCTGGACTTTCTTCTCCTTTGTAGTTGCTAACTTCGGTTTAAATAACCTTCTTAGCTTCTCTGTGCCACTTTTAACTTTAATTTACCCCGTAGCCTTACTTCTGATATTTATGGGTATAAGCCACGATTTTATGCACTACACAAAGCTGTCATACTTAACGGCATCTTTTGTGACTGTATTTTTACCGCTTATTGAAATGCTATATAAAGTATTTAATATTAAAGTTCCCTACTTAACTCAATTTGAAGAATCCCTTCCACTTGCAGCTCAAGGCCTGTCATGGATTCTCCCTTGTTTTGTAGTACTTCTTTTGACAACATTGCTATCTAAGCTTTCTTGTTTAGCTACAAGAAGACAAAATGCTTGAAAATTTATACAAAAAAAACATAGGTCTACTAGATGACCTATGTTTTTTATTGGTATTTTTTATATTAAAGTCTCAAGAAATTTTCTTAAATAGTTCTATTAATTTTTCCTTGTCAAAAAATACTGGGTTGGCTCCTGCACAAGCATCCTTCATTGCATTTTCTGCTAAAGTATCATAATCAGGATTTTCAACTCCTACTTGCTTTAGTGATTCAGGAATTCCTACTTTTTTAGCAAGTTCATTTATTCTTCCTATTACATAGTCTACACATTGCTTGTCAGATCTATTTTCTACATCATATCCGATTACTCTTGCTATATCTCTAAATTTGCCTGGAGCTGATTTAGCATTTTCTTCCTCAACTACTCCAAGAAGCATAGCATTGCAAACTCCGTGTGGAAGATCGTATAGACCTCCTAGTTGATGAGCCATAGCGTGCACATTTCCAAGTCCAGCATTTGAAAAAGCAATTCCATTTAAGAAGCAAGCAAAAGTCATCATTTCTCTTGCCTTGATGTCGCTTCCATTTTTAACTGCATCTTCTAAGTTTTCAAATATTAGTTTTATTGAATAAAGGGCTGTGGCATCTGTAACATCATTTGCTCCAGCAGCAACTACAGCTTCAATTGCATGAGTAAGAGCATCCATTCCTGTCGCAGCTGTAAGCGCAGCAGGCTTTGAAATCATCAGTTCAGGATCATTTACAGTTATCTTAGCGAGGGCATTGTTATCCACCAAAATCATCTTTATTTTTCTATCTTCATCTGTAATTACATAGTTTATTGTAACTTCTGCAGAAGTTCCTGCTGTTGTCGCAATCGCAACTATTGGAAGACTTTCTTTTTCAGTCTTGTTGATGCCTTCGTAGTCTTGAACACATCCACCATTTGTTGCTAGTACAGCTATCGCCTTACCACAGTCTTGCGGAGATCCTCCCCCGATGGATACTACAAAGTCACATCCTTCTTTTTTTAGAAGTGCCAATCCGCCTTCTACATTTTTAACAGTTGGGTTTGGTTTTACATCAGTATATACGACTGTTTTTATATCAGCCTTATGTAAAACATCACAAACCTTGTCAACTGTTCCATTAGATTTCAAGAAATTATCGCTGACAACTAGAGCCTTTTTTAGACCTAATCTCTTCACAGGTTCCCCAAGCTCTGCCAAACAACCCCTTCCCAGTAAATTAACTGGTGGTACATAATAAATCATTTTTAAAAACCTCCTTGTTCGTAAATACAATTTTATTTCCCTTATGCGAACTTATTTAAATTTTATCATTTCTTTTTTTGCTTGTCAATTTTTTATTTTTCTCGACTAATATTTATTACAATATGGCTTTTTTTATTTTTAAATTTTTCATTGTAAAAGTTTCTAGAACTACATCCGATTTAAACATTAAAAAAACGCCGCTTTTCACGACGTTTTTCATTTCTTATTCAATTACATATACTTTTACAAGTCTTCTGCCAAACTTAAGAGCTGTTGACTTAGAGTTAAAGAAGAGGTCTATCTTCTTACCCTTGATAGCTCCACCTGTATCTTCTGCTACTGCATAGCCATAAGACGGCCATCCATCTGTTGTTTCTATATAGAGTTTTGATCCTAGTGGAATCACTTTTGGGTCAACTGCAACCGCACCTACTCTAGCTCTAGTTCCCATTGCAGTTTTTGAGCCAGCAGATGGGTCATAGGCTGTAGCTTCCATTGTGAATACTTTTTTTGCTGTTGTCGGATCAAAAGAGTTATCAGAGGCTTGTACAACTTCTTTTACTGCTTCGCTATTTCCAACTTCTACTATTTCAGTAACTGGTTTTCTAGTGACTTTAGTGTCTAAAATTTCTTGAGTTATCAGTTCTCCATTTGCGTAAGTATTTCTAACTTTTTCAGTTATAATCCCCGTCTTACCCTTTTGGATTACTCTTCTTTGATCTTTTTTTAGATTTTCATTTATTTTTTCTACAACATCAAAACTTTCTTCTTGTTCGATTGTAGTTTCTGTGTGCTTGATCCTAAAAATTTCAATTTCTTGTCCAGCTTCAATCTCTTCTGATCTTGCCGGCCTTGTATAATCTTCGTTGCCAAGCTTAATTTCTGAATTTTCCAGGACTTCTTCTACAGTTGATCCAGAAGATTCTAATAAATGCTTGCCTTTTTCATCAATCACTGTGTAGCTAGCAAGTCCTGAAATTGAAATGGTCATGCCATCTACAATTTCTGTATCCAAACTTGGACTTACAGCTTGGTTTTTGTCCAAAATTATTTTCTCTTGTTTTATAAAATCCTTTACGGTTGTCGCATAAGTCACGACTTCCTTATCTTTTCCCTTTATTTTCAAATTCACCTTAGTGCCAAGTATTTGAGCATAAGTTATTGAAATTACTGAAAATAAAAGCAAAAAACTCATAAAGAAAAATAAATAGCCCTTATTGAGCCTTGTCTTTCCTATCTGCATATTTTAAATCTCTAACCTCCCGCTACAAAAAATAAGAGTGTTACTTTTTTGTAACTTTTTGATTCTTATTAGATTATATGGATCAAGGACTATTTTGTCAATTTTTTTGTAACTATTTTGTTACCTTTGGAACTTGTGTATTTTACTTGCTTTGCCATTTTCTGTAATATTTTCGTAATATTAGGCTTATTTTTATCATTTTTATCTTTTTAGTGATAATCACGTTTTTCGAACATTTTCTAAAAAATGTCCTCTTTAATTTATTACAATTTGGTTACATCTGACTTCTTCCCATTTTTAATGAGATTTTAAGTCAAAAAAATAAAGCCATCCCATCTTTGAATGACTTTATCGCCAAAATTTATTCGATTTTAGTATTTTTATAAAATTATAGGTCAATTTTGCTGTAAGACCCCAGACCAAATAGCCTGCATATTTATAAAAGTAAATCTTGTGAACTCCTTTTGCAAATTTATAAGCTTTTCCTCCAGGTATTAAATCATAGGGAAAGGTGTCCGATTTTAAAATTCCAATATCTAAACTATGAACTTCGGGTTCTGTTTCTATCAGATAGTCAAGAGGTATGCAAAAAACTTTCTCGACTTCGTCTTTGTTGGGTCTTATATTTTCTAAAGTTATGTCTTTTATAAGCCCTGCAAAGCAATAAATTTGTGTCCCCGACTGAGTGTAGATAAAGTCTAGCTCTCCAAAATATTCGAGTTTTTGTCTAGTTAACAAAAGTTCCTCACAAGTTTCTCTAAGAGCAGCCTGGCCTGCCCCTTCCCCCTTGTCTATCTTGCCACCAGGAAAGGAAATCTCTCCTGGTTGCCTTCTAAGACTTGCCGATCTAACTTCGTAAAGCAAACATATTTTCCCGTCCACTTCAATCAAGGGGATAAATACGGCATACTTATCCCCGGCATCAATTATAGATGGTCTGTGTCTTTCTACTATGCTTGCGATTTTGTTTAAGGCTTCTTTATTCTTCATAGGACTCTACAAGTTTTTTCAAATAAGCTGAATCCACTTTTTTTGAAGCTTCCGAGATTTCATTTATGGATTCTTGTAGGCTTCTTACTCTCAGTTTATCCAACTTAAATATTGAAAGTTCTCTTTCTATAAGGGCAAAGAGCAAATCTTCCAGACTAAAACTTCTATCCAAGCCTAGTCCCTTGGCTATCGAACTAAATCTGTCCTCATAAAGACATCTTATGATAGACTTGCCTTTTATATTTTTTTCCTTTATAAAGTCTTCCATAGATGATAGATACACATTTCTTAATATCTTCTCAGCTTGCAATTCTCCTATGGGCTTAAAATAATATTCCTTGCCCTTTAGTCCTTTTATAATTTTCATAGCATCCAAATAGCCAAGTTTTATAAGAGTCTTAGACTTGTCCGAGTCAAAACTCATAGATGATGCTAATTTTTCAAGTGGCTCAATGACTATTGCATCCTTTGGAAAGAGTAAGTTTCTAAAATCTCTGGGTCTAGTCCTCACTATTATAATCTTTTCTTCTAGCTTGTCCACCATAGAATGGGGGATGCGGTTGGTGGCTCCTCCGTCTAGGTAGTACTTGCCATCAATCGGTTCCAGTTTAAAGGCTGGGTGATAGGCAGATGCCATTACATAATTTTTAAGTTTGCCCTCCGGAATATCATCTATAAAGACTTCTTCCGTCTTTCTGTCTGTGATATTAAAAGTTACCAGCCCAAAATTTATGTCGGATTTTCTGAGCTTTTCTTCATCTACGGCAAGATTTACCAAGTCTTTCAAGGGCTTGGGATCCATCCTACCTCCGCTTGAAATTAAGTTTTTGATATTTTTCAAATTTCCAGATATAAACGACAGCGCATCTTCTAGCTTGGATGAATCATCTTGATTTTCATCATCTAAAGTTTCTTCAAAACCCATATTTTTATTTAAGTCCATATTTTCCCAAAGATTAATGCACTTTTGCAAATCATTTTGAGCAAACATGGCTCCATTTATAGCTCCTATTGAGGTGCCTACTATGGTCTTGAATTCGTATCCATTTTCTTTAAGTGCGATAAAGGCGCCTACTTGATAGGCCCCCTTTGAGCCGCCTCCTTCTAAAACTAAAGAATATTTTTCCATAATTTATAACTCCGATGTGCAATGAGGACATCTAGTAGCCTCAAGATTTATCTGACTCTTGCAATAGGGGCAAGTTTTGCTTGCCTGTTCGCTATTTTCTACTTCCTTTTTAGACTTAAATCTTGCCATTTGCTTTATAACTACAAAAATTACAAAGGCTATGATTAGAAAATTTATTACCGTCTGCAAAAAATTTCCATAGGCAAAGACTGGAGCTGCGGCTTCTTTTGCCTCTGCAAGCGACGCATATTTCTTTCCATCAAGTGAAAAGAACATGTTTTGAATATCAACCCCTGATAATATCATGGATATGGGTGGCATAATGATGTCTTCAACTAAAGATGATACAATTTTTCCAAAAGCACCACCTATGATGACACCGACTGCCATGTCTATGACGTTTCCCCTAGCAATAAAACCTTTAAATTCTTCAATAAATTTCTTCAAGTTTTCCCTCCTTATACCTTGATACTTTCAGCTTGTTTTTTTTGAAAAGCTCAATCGCATATGGGTCTTTTCTATAATCCACCTTGTAAATTATCTCCTTAATGCCTGCCTGAATAAGAGCCTTGGCACAATTTAAACAGGGAAAATGTGTAATATATGCCCTAGCTCCTCTCACAGATATGCCTTCTTTTGCACAATATAAAAGGGCGTTCATCTCAGCGTGAATAGTGGCGATACAGTGACCGTCCCTTAAGGTGTGACCTACATCATCACAATGGGGATTGCCAGCAACAGAACCATTGTAGCCAGTAGAGATTATTCTGTTTTCATCATTTACTAGAACGCATCCCACCAAGGCCCGATCACAAGTTGATCTAGTTGCCACCATCTCTGTAATTTCCATAAAATAATCAGTCCAAGACTTTCTCATCCAAGGCCTCCTTTGCCAATTTGTCAACTCTCTCGTTGTACTCTATGCCCGTATGTGCCATGACATGTATAAAGTCGACATCTATATCTTTTTTTATATTTTCGTAAAAATCAGAATAGGCCTTAGTGCCTTTTAGGTTTGCCTTCCACGCCTTCTTTGCCCACATCTCAATTCCTGTGTAGTCATAGTGCAAATAGAGCTTTTTATAACCACGTTCAACCGCTCTTTTCATGGCATACATGGCTCCCTCAATTTCTCCTGCTACATTTCTCATAGAAGACATATCCGATTTTTCAAAGGCCTTCTTGCCCTCTTCGTAAAAATCTTTTCCTATTAGAAGATATCCGAAAGAATATCTAAAAGTTTTAACTTGAAAAGAGCCGTCTACATAGGCTATGACTTCTCCCTCTTTTAAATCTTTTTCTTCTTTTTTATCATTTTCGCCTTCTGAATCATTAAAAAAAGCCTCTGCCTCTTTAAGAGTCTTAAACTTTTTATATATGCCTCCCTTGTATCCATGCACTTGTTCTTTACACTCTTGCCAACTTGTATAAATACCCGGTTTTCTTCCTTTTTTTACCACATAATAGCTGATGCTTGTCATAGGAGTTCCGCCTTTACTTCCTCTTCTATATCCTTTGCCAAAGCACTTGAGATCTTCTCTAGTTCCAAGGCCTCCGTTCTTAATTTTTCGGCTTTATTGTAGTCCTTGAAAGATTTGATGTTTATATACACATTTAAAAGTGCACCTTTTATAGCGGCATTTGCCAAAGAAGCACTCGCTCCCACATCAGTTATGGCATTTTTGTTGCCATCTTCAAGCAGCATTTTTAAAATGGGATAGACTTCAAATGTCTTGTAGGCTATTTCAAAAGGCACATCCACAGCTTTTACTAGAGCCTTTGCTATTTCATCACTTCTAAAAGATGAAACAGCTTTTTCATATTTTGGCAGTCTGTAAGCAGCCATGAGATTTTCAAAAGCCTTGGCATCTTCATCTATTAGAACTTGCAAATCAGCCTTTAAGTCCTCACCCTTTTCAAGTAATCTTTGCATTTTTTTATGAACTGCTTCATAAGACTTATTTTTAAGAGTCAGATTTGTAACCATCATGGCAAGAGAAATGCTCAAAAGACCAGTATAGGCACTTGCCGCTCCCCCACCTGGTGTCGGTGAAGAAGAGGAAAGTTCTTTTGCAAATTCTATTACAGTCTTATCGATTAACATACTTACCACTAGAAAAGTCCCTCTATATTTCCATTAGCATCAATTTTCATATTCTTAGCAGCTGGGTTTTTGTTAAGACCAGGCATGACCATCATGTCTCCCGAAAGAGCCACTATGAAACCTGCTCCGTTTGATATGTTGATGTCTGATATTGTAAATTCAAAATCTTCTGGAGCTCCCAATAAATCCTTATTATCAGAAAAGGAGTATTGAGTTTTAGCTATACAAATAGGAAGCTTATCGAGGTCATTTTTTTCTAATTGAGCTATTTTTTTATTTGCTACAGTCGAATACGATACATGAGAGGCCCTATAAATTTCCTTGGCAATTTTTTCAATCTTTGATTTTATAGAATCCTCATAAGAATAAAGAGGTTTGAAATTTTTACCTTCTTTTAAAGTTTCTAAAAGTAGCTTAGCCAAATCCTCTGCACCTTGACCCCCCAATTCAAAGCCCTTGCTTATTTGAGCTTTTATGCCTTCTTCTTTTAAAAGCTCCTTAACTAAATCAATCTCTTCATCAGTGTCCTTGTAGAAGTGGTTAATGGCAACAATAAGCGGCAAGCCATATTTTTTCAAATTTTGGCAATGTCTTCCCACGTTGGAAAATCCCCTTCTAATGGCTTGCAAATCAACTAAAGACAAGTCCTTCAATCCACCATGGTACTTAAGGGCCCTTATAGTAACCACCAAGACAACAGCATCTGGGCTAAGACCCGAGCATCCACATTTTATGTCAAAAAATTTTTCAGCCCCCAAGTCAGCTCCAAAACCTGCTTCTGTAATCACCACATCAGAAAGAGAAAGAGCTGTCTTTGTTGCTATTACACTATTGCAACCGTGCGCAATATTGGCAAAAGGTCCACCATGGATTATTGCCGGAGTGTTCTCGCAGGTTTGAACTAAGTTGGGCTTTATAGCATCCTTCAAAAGAATGGTAACAGCATCAGCAGCTCCTATATCACTCGCATAGACGGGCTTATCATCTCTTGTATAAGCAACTATTATCCTTCCTATTCTCTCTTTTAGGTCTTCAAGATTTTCTGCTAGACAGACTATTGCCATAATTTCACTTGCTGCAGTTATCATAAAATGTTCCTCTCTAGGAATAGATGCAAGCTCTCCACCAAGACCCAAAACTATATTCCTAAGTGAGCGGTCATTCATATTCAAAACCCTTTTGAAATTTATCTTTCTCGGATCAATCTCTGGTTCAAAGCCTTGATGCATGTGATTATCCAAAAGAGCCGCCAGCAAATTGTTGGCAGAAGTGATGGCATGAAGGTCTCCTGTAAAATGCAAATTTATATCTTCCATGGGGAGCACTTGTGAATATCCTCCTCCAGCCGCTCCCCCCTTGATGCCGAAAACAGGCCCCAAAGAAGGCTCTCTCAATGCCAACATGGACTTTATTCCAAGTTTATTTAAGCCTTCAGAAAGACCTATGCTAACTGTGGTCTTGCCTTCGCCTGCAGGAGTTGGACTCATTGCCGTAACAAGCACAAGCTTGCCTTTTCTGTCGCCAGTTATCTTCTTGTAGTCTATCTTGGCCTTGTAGGGGCCATATAGCTCAATAGCATCCTTGGCAAGTCCCAAATCCTTTGCCAAATCGTCTATGGGTTTTAAAGTGGTTTCCTTAGCAATTTGAATGTCTGTCTTCATTTTTCCCTCCAATTTTGTAAATAATATTTAAACGCCTGCAAGACTTGAAAGTTTTTTGCATAGACTTTCAAAATCCAAATTTTCTTGATTTCCTTCCTTCATATCTTTCAAACCATAAATGCCTTTTTCGATTTCATCCTTGCCCAAAACTATTACATAGGGGATTTCCAAATCATCAGCATACTTAAACTTCTTGCCCATTTTGCCAGCTTCAGTATATATACTAGTAGAGATTTCTCTGTCCCTCAATTTTTTGATAAGCTTGATTCCTTCTTCTATGCAATCATCCATAGGAATGACAAGAACATCAACCATAGACTGATTCTTTGACTCTATTAGCTTCTTTTCAGTGAGTTGGAAAAATAGTCTTGATAGTCCAATCGAAATCCCCACCCCTGGAAGCTTTGCCTTGGTATAGTTGGCAGCCAAATCATCATACCTACCACCCGAGCAGACAGAGCCCAGCTCTGGATAGGCATCTAAAAAGGTTTCATAGACAGAGCCGGTATAATAGTCAAGTCCCCTGGCAATTTTTAAATCTATCTTGTAATTCTTTCTTTCAATGCCAAAATCTTCCATATAAGAAGTGAGCTTTGAAAGCTCATCAACACCAAGCTTAAAATCTTCATCCTCAATGCCAAGCCCTTCCAGAGCTAGCAAGATTTCTTCTCTGTTACCCTTTATTTTTAGAAAATCAGAAATTTTTTCAATCTGATCAGCCTTTAAGCCCTCATCCTCTAAAAGTTCCTTGACCTTGCAAATACCAATCTTGTCGAGCTTGTCCACAATTCTAAGTACAGAAGTCGCATCGCAAACCCCCAAGGATCTATAAAAACCCGTGAGAATTTTCCTATTATTTACACAAATTTTGAAATCCTCAAAGCCCATTTCTCTAAATATTTTTGCAATTATAACAGGCATCTCGGCATCATTTACCAAAGATAACTTCTCATTACCAATAACATCTATATCGCATTGGTAAAACTCTCTAAAGCGACCTCTCTGTGCCCTTTCGCCCCTATAAACCTTGCCAATTTGATAGCGTTTAAAAGGAAAAGCTAAATCTGAAATATGTTCAGCAACATATCTTGCAAGAGGCACGGTAAGATCAAAACGCATACTCATCTCAGTGCTACCCTTTGTAAAAGAATAAACCTGAGCTGCAGTTTCTCCTCCTCCCTTGGCAAGCAAGACCTCTGTCTTTTCCAAAACTGGAGTATCCAAGGGATAAAATCCGTGAAATTCATAATTTTTTCTTATTATTTCAAGTAATCTATTAAATAAAATTTGATCTTTAGGTAAAAGTTCGCCAAATCCCGGAAGCGTAGACGGTTTTATAATTTCTCTCATAATATCTCTCCTTTTTTATTAAGTATAGCATAAAGAGCCTCTTTATAGGCTGTCAAGTCATCTTGGAATTTTAAAAAAACCGGGTTCTAGACCCGGTTATTTTATTATTTAATTTCTTTTATTTAATTTCTTTTTTTATTTCTTCTAAGGCCATCTTTATAGCGTCTTTAGAAGACACTTCATGATTTTCTCTATCAGCTCTTCTAGAATATTCTACAAGATTTTCAGACGCCTTCTTGCCAACAGTGATTCTTATAGGAATACCTATGAGGTCCCTATCCTTAAACTTGACTCCAGCTCTCTCATCTCTGTCATCTAAAAGGACTTCCGCTCCAGCCTTCTTAAATTCTTCATAGATTTCTTCAGCCACTTGCAGTTGTTCTTCTTTCTTTGGATTTACGCAAGTTATAATCACATGATAAGGTGCCACAGTCATAGGCCAGATTATCCCGTCATCATCGTGGAATTGTTCAACCAAGGCTGCCACAGATCTAGTCACTCCAACTCCATAAGAGCCCATCACGAAAAATTGCTCCTTGCCATTTTCATCTAAGAAAGTCGCATGCATGGACTTGGAATACTTAGTTCCCAATTGGAAAATATTGCCGACCTCGATACCTCTTGCAAACTTAAAAGTTTCATCTCCGGCTGGCACAAGGTCGCCCTCTCTTACCATTAAAAGGTCATCAACCAGCTCAGCAGTAAAATCTCTTTGCATGTTTACATTTCTTAGGTGGTAGCCTTCTTCATTTGCTCCCACAATCAAATTGTCCATATCTCTTAGTCTAGCATCTGCAATTATCCTGGCCTTTTTGATGCCAAGAGGACCTGTATATCCAGCCACACCGCCAAT
The DNA here is from genome assembly GCA_021307325.1 of Peptoniphilus sp. GNH. NCBI lineage: Bacteria > Bacillati > Bacillota > Tissierellia > Tissierellales > Peptoniphilaceae > Peptoniphilus > Peptoniphilus sp. GNH. Next base: position 967,072 of record CP089931.1, read on the forward strand.
GGATTCTATATCCTTTTCATCTTGCATTTCTATTTCATGTTCTGGTATTCCAAGATAACCACAAAGCTTAGACATATTGAGTTCCCTATCTCCGGGTATCAAAACCAAAAACTTTTCATCTTCTGCCTTTAATAAGATGGCCTTGGCACACCTTCTAAGTTCAATGCCCAAAAAAGCCGCCACTTCTTCTATGCTCTTGCAATTTGGAGTCGCCACCTTTTCAAGATCAAGCCTATCTTCTCTTTTAGGAAGTTGATAGTTTACGGGAGCCTTTTCATCAGTTGCAGCATAGGAAGTCTTTTCCGAATAGGCAATCACACCTTCCCCAGTTTCAGCAAGAGCTATAAACTCATGGCTCTTATTGCCTCCCATGGCTCCAGAATCTCCTTCCACCACCTTGTAATTTAACTCCAATCTGTCAAAAATCTCCTCATAAGCCCTATACATATTCATATAGGACTCCTTCATCCCTTCGACATCTCTATCAAAAGAATAGGCATCCTTCATCAAAAATTCCCTGGATCTATTAATTCCAAATCTGGGTCTCTTCTCATCCCTATACTTAGTTTGAATTTGATATATATTAAGAGGTAGGTCCTTATAAGAAGAAACCTCATTTTTTATAAGAGAAGTAAAATACTCTTCAGCGGTAGGTCCTAGGCAATACTCTCTATTAGCTCTGTCCGTCAACTTGAACATTTCCGGTCCAAAAACTGCCCATCTGCCAGACTCTTCCCAAATCTCCTTGGGTTGAAGAGCCCCCATCAAAATCTCTTGAGAACCATATTTATCCATAGTTTCTCTTACAATATTTTCAATCTTCCTTACAACCCTATATCCCAAGGGCAAGTAAGAATAAAGTCCTGATGCACTTCTTCTAATCATTCCAGCTCTAACCAAAAATTTATGGGAAGCCACCTCTGCATCTTGAGGGTCCTCCTTTAAGGTAGGCATATAAAATTTAGATAATTTCATGTCTGTCTCCTTTTATTCATATAATATAATTTTACTACAAAAATCCTCTCTTGCAAGATTTTAAGCTCTTATGATAGAATCTTACTATCCAAAGGAGGAATTATGAACTTTTTAAAAGAATTTTATAGAACACAGCCTGACGGGGCTTTCAAAGCCTATTCACCCATGCATCTGGCATTTATTCTTTTTGTAGCCAGCTTAGTTATTCTGGCATCCAGATTAAATAAAGATGAAATAGGAAAATTAAAAAAAGTTCTCGCCTCGCTTTTAATTTTTGATATAGTAAACCGATACGGTTTTTATATATTCACAGGCTATTCAGGTCTTAAAGAGTCCCTGCCCCTCTATCATTGTAGGATAGTTGCCATACTCTCTCTTATCTACTTTCTTAGACCTTCCAATGCTCTGGGTACAATCATCTTTTACTGGGGACTCATGGGTGGCATCTTGGCACTTTTGCATCCGATTCCAGATCCTTTTGCCTTCCCCCATATACTTCTCGTCTTATTTTTCCTCTACCACAGCGTCCTCTTTATGATGACGGTGGTAGTTGCTAAAGACGGAAACAACAAGCTCCCCCTTTCTACTGTGAGAAAGATTACCCTATGTTTTAATATCTTTTTAATCATAGTGAACTTCTTCTTAAAATCAGATTACGGTTTTTTCACAAGCCCACCAATAGCATCCGAGCTTCTTTTAAATAATTTGGGCTCAGTTGGTTACAAGGTCCTAGCCTTGATAGTTTACGATTTAATCATGATTGTTATATATAAGGCGAAATACATCTTCATCCACCTTTTGTCTAAGGACGATGAAATGTCAAACCAAACTCTAAAATAATTTTTATGGCGACTTGAGGTCGCCGTTTTTTTATGAAAAATTAAATATTTAAAAAAAGAGCAGTCTCAAACTGCTCTTTTCTTTATACATATTCTACGTATTTCTTAGTTAAAACTTTTTACTGTATATTCTCTTACTTCGGATTTTACTCCGTCTTTTTCAGCCCAGTAACGGATTTGATCTCCTGCTATTAGTTGTTTTTCTAGGGTGAAGGTTGTAAAGTCTTGACTTATTATTCTTCTTCCCCTTCTGCTTCTTACAGTTTTGGTTTCTGCTGTATATTCTTTCCAAGTTCCATTTATTTTTACTGCGAGTTTTCCGCTTGCACCATTTAGGTTGCTTAGTACATAGACTGTCTTGTAGCCTGCTCTTGGTAATTGGATTTCCATTTGTGGCAGGCTTGCTCCAAGTGCTTTTATTTCTGTGTCTTCTGTGAAGGTTATGACTAGTTTGTTGTTTTCAAGAGTTTTTCCTTCCCAGCCTTTGAATGTGTAGTCCATGGTTTTGTTGTAGACTGTTGGCGGGTCTATTGTTACTTCTTTGTCTTTTCTTACGTAGAATTTTCTTATAGCTTTTATGAAGGCTTTGTCTGTATCAGCTTCTGCTACTTTGAAGGTTACGATTATCATACCGTCTGGCCTATTTGCTTTTATTTGGTCGTCTGGTATGTTTGGATCTATTGGGATGATGTCTTCTGATTCGTATTTGGCGTTAAAGACTATGTCTTGTCCTTCTAGTTTGAGTTCCTTGTCCCAGCCTATGGCTTTGTAGTATTTTGCTGCTTTTATTTCTGGCACTTTCATTCCGGCTTGTTTTGCGTCTTCAAAGGATAGGTCTTTTGCAACTTTGTAGGTGACTTCTTCTTTGTTTAGACTTCCATTTGCTTCTTGTTTGAAGCTTACTTTTATAAATTGTGGTTCTACTTGGTCGTTTTCTCTTATTTCTTTTACTGGGTCTTGCCAAGTAGCTATTAGGGTTTTGTTTTCTTCTATGCTTGTGTTTAAATCGAAGTAAGCGGCCTCATTTTCTTTGCCTTTTTCTTTCCAACCGACGAATACTTTGCCTTCAAGTTTTGGTTCGTCAAAGGCTTGTAGTTTTTGTCCATGGGAAACTTCTTGACTTTTTACGTTGCTTCCTCCCATTGAGATGAAGGTTACGGTGTGCTTAGTGCTTGTCCATTGGGCTATGGCTGTTTTATTTTCATTTAATGTTATTTGATCTCCCTCTCCATAAGTTGTGTCATCTATCTTCCAGCCTGCAAATACCGCATTTTCTTTTTGTAATTTGCCTTTGTTTGCCAAGTTAACTACGGTACCAACTTTTACCCTTATAGCATCTGGCACTGTTCCTCTTACATCAGCTCCACCATTTTCATAAATCAATGTTACCGTCTTTTCTATTGCTTTAAAGATAGCAACAAATTCTTTGTTTCCTTTGATAACTGAACCTTCGTCAATATTTTCTTGCCATTCTTTAAATTCGCAATCTTCATTCGCAGTGACCTTTGGTATTACTATGGTCTTGTTGTCCGGTGTTTTTGTTTGGCCTATTTTAATACCAGCGTTTGGATTTACGAAGTAGACTATTTCATCTTTGCCATCTACTTTTCCATTGCCATCTGTTTTGAAGGTGACTGTTACATAGCCTTCTGGCTTTTTAACGCTATCATCAGTTTTAGTAATTATGTCATTTGACTTTTCAAATTCAAATTCGAAAACTGCCTCTTGTGCAAATTGTCCTTTTAGGGTCTTGCCATTTGCATTAGTCCAATTTTCTCCATTCACAAAGTATCCAGTGTCTGGTGTCTTTTTGATTGATGCTGCTATTGCTTCTAAATCTATTTCTACTTCTGGTGATACATAATAGATGAAGTCGCCTGTGAGTGTGCCTTCTAGTTTTCCGCCTTCTTTGGCTTTTAAAGTAATTTTTACATAGTTTTCAAGGGCTTCTTTTGGTCTTTCTCCATTTGACCCTGCTTTGACTATGTTATCATGCACTTCTACAGGTATTTTGATTGGGTTTGCGTCTGAGCCTTCTGTTGTTCCATCGGTGTATTTTATTATTACTTTTGCTTCCGCTTTTCCAACCTCGTCTTTATTCGGAGTGCTAATTACTTGTATTGAGCCTATTTGCTTGCCGTCTGGTGGAGTTATCTTGCCTTTTAATATATCAGATGTGATTTCTTTTCCCTTAGGCGTATCTAGGGGAGCAATCGTGCTTTTTCCTATTAATTCTTTTGCGTCTATTTCTTCTTCATAGCTTGCTTTTATTAGGGTAACTTTTTGTGTGAATTTGTTTTTAGCTAAGTCTATGTCTAAGACTGGATTTAGGTCTGTTAAGCTGTTGTCATCTGCTCCTTCTTTTATCTTTTGCCACTTGTCGAAGTTGTATTTTACTTTTTGAGTGCCTAGAGATTCTCCATTATTGTCTTTTAGTTCGACTTCTTGGTCTTCTTTGCCTTTTGGATTTGAAACTGTTATTGCCACTTCTTTTGTTGGGTTTACCCAGAAGGTTTGACTTTGTTTTTCGTCTGCTTCAAGTGCTGCTTTTTCCGTCTTGTCTATTATGACTTTTACATAGCTTGCTGGTACGTCCGGTTTATTTGCCGGGTCTGTTTGTTCTACCACATCTTGTGCAGATCTTGGTGTGATCAAGGTTTCTTCTGTGAATTTGTGGCGCTTTGTAAAGTCGAAGATGCCATTTTCTTTTTCTTCTTCATTTTGTGCTTTCTTGTCTGCTGTCCAGTTTGTGAATCTAGAATCGCCTGCAGTGTCTATTTTCGGTATTTCTACCCAAGCATTTTTGTTTACATAATAAACTTTTGAGTCTCTTGCATCAAAGTCCTTGTTTGGTTTTACCCTTACTTTTATATAGTCTCCAGTTACATCTTTCAAGCCGCCATCTTTTGCTTCTAGTTTTTCTGCATCTGATAGGAATTTAGGCTTGTCAGCATTCTCATTCAAGGCTTCGTAGACATTCTTGTAAATCTTTATCGGAATAACAAGCTCTTGTGTGTCCTTTTTATCTTTAAATTTAACTTTAGCCTTGATATTTACTGTGCGAACCAGCTCATCCTTGTCAGCTTTTTTCTTTTCATTTACTAATTCAAAAACTTTTTCATCAGTTAAAGCCTGGTCTTTGTCGTCAAAAAGTTCAACAGTTGTATCTTGAGGAAGTTCTTTTTCTACAAGTTTTTCTCTTCCATTTTCCTTTACTTTTTCTTTCCAAACAATTTGCTTCTTTAGATTTTCAAGAGTCGGAGCAAATTTATTCGACCAGTTTTTTGTCGCATCCGCCTTATCATCTTTGAAAGCTTCTGTTATGACCATGCCCTTAGCAGCAGCACCAGACCAGTCAAAATAGGCAGTGAAAGTATAGGGCCTTTGGATGTCAGTTGACTCATTAAGCCACTTTTCATTGTCCCACTTGCTAAAGCTCTTACCTGAATCTGGAGTGATATAGTATCTGCCTTCTTCTTTTGCTTTAGGATTTCCACTAGCGTCTTTGCCATCTTCCCAGATTATTGGATGAGGAAGCTTATCAGACTTTAATCCCTTGATTACATCATAGTAAATTGCTGTTACTTCTTTTCCGGCTTTGTCCTTAAATACTCCACCCTTGTTTGTCTCATCTACCTTGAAGGTAACTCTTACATAACCATCTGGTACTGGGTCTTTTGGATCTGTGACTTCTATAACTCTTGCATCCTTATAGTAGAAAATAATCTCATCGGCTCCAGTTCCATTGATGCCCAACAATTCGTTGGTGTTTTCATTCACATCATAAAAGAGTTGTTTTTGCGGCTTTTCTCCATCTGCTAAAACCCATCCTGGTATTGGTCTATAGTTTCTGGCGTCGTAATGGCGGCATTGGCTTATTACACTTTCCGCAGCCACAATGCTATATTTATCTAAAATTTCTTTTAAAGCCGCCTTGTTTTCGCCGAATTTGACCTTGTTAGCCTTATTTAAATCTGTAATTTTCGCTTCTTGCTCTTCTTTTGTCAATCGTTTAAAGTATTCATCATCTTTCAAATCATCAAGCTTTCCAAGTTCCATTTTCTTGATGCAATTTTCTATTTCTTCCTTGCCTCTTTCATCTATATAGTTGACCTTGTAGTTACGAGTTCTAAAAGGTCTATAAAAGAATCTGAAGATATTGGATTCATTTTCTTTGAAATTAGGATTATCAATCAGCTTATTCTCTGCATCTAAAATCCTTTTTGGAACTACTTCAAAAGTTTGGAAAAATGAGTTATTTAGCTTGATCTTTTCGTTATAGTCCTTATATATTTCTTTTATGGTCTTACCATCTATAACCTTTTCAGTATTGTCTAATCTACCCTCTACAAAATTGCCATCTTTATCCTTGTAGCAGCCCAATTCGTCCTTGGAAGCCAAGATGTACTTACTATTTTGCATTTCTCCGACTGTCGCAACCATATATCCAGCACGTTTGTCTTCAAGAGTGACTTCTCTAGGGTTATTTTTTATTCTGGCATCTAACTTATAATCATTGTCCAACATATAGTGTTTGACCTTGATATCCACTTTTTGGTTGGGCACCCAAATAGCCTTTAAATAAAGAGGCGACACCACATCGTTGCCAAAAGCGTATAGTTCGGGAACTTTGTATTTTCCTTTATAGTCATTACTTTTACCTTCATCTAGTTCTTCTGTATAGTCGCCTTTTGCATTCTTTTTGTATCGAATGACTTCCCAACCCATAAAATCATAGCCCTTCCTTTCAGGGTTCACTGGTTTTACGAGTTTTTGTCTTTGGACTACAGTAAAGATTTGCTTGTCTTTATCACTGTTTTCGTCTTTTTCAGGATAAGTTTTCTTTTCTTCAAATCCTATGTCCCCTACCTTGATGGTCTTTCTTTCTGTTGTGATTTCATTTTCACTAAGTGATTTTAAGTTTCCTCCATTAGAATCAAAAGTGATTTTCCAACGGTAGTCAGGTTCTGCCCATTTAGCATAGAGGTTGACAGGGTGAGTAGGCATAATTTCATTTTCGTTTAGATAAATAAGTTTTGTGCCTGCAGGATCTAGAGCCCAGCCTTTAAATTCCATTTGATCTGTGATGTTGTCTGGTCTTTTAACCTTTAGTTTGCCATCTTTAGGATCTACAAATATAAGTTCATTAAGACCCATCTCCTTCAGATTTTGGGGATTATCTATTTTGAATTTTTCTCTCTTTGTTATTGTGCCAGCTTTTATTTCTTCGTCTTCTTTTGCCACTATCTTAGGATCTAAGTTAACTAGTGGGAATTGGTATAAAGTTTCCAAGGAGTTGGTGCTATTAAATTCATCATCGCCCTTGGTCTTTGACGGGTCATAGTTAAACCTCAAAGGATACTTGTTGCGATGGTAGAAGAATCGTAAATAGCCATTTTCTTCAAATTCATCCCCATCCAAAGAATCTCCAAATTCATCAGCATCGTTAAAAAAATCTTTTATAAAGTTTAGTTGGCCTACATTGCATACATTTCCATAAATGTCATAGTGTCGCTCTTTTGTTTCAGGATAGGGGGTAATTTCTTCACGTTCATCGTTTATATTATCAATGTCATCTTCACTAACTCTACCATGCTCCTCTTCACCCTCTTTAATACTTGGCCATCCAGACTTAGCATTATAACCATAAGGGGTGAAACCTTGAACTATTGGGTACTTGTGACCATATGTTAGGGAAGATGTATCCGCCTTGGTCCGAACTAGGTCATAGGCTATTATTTTTTCATTCGGCTTAAATCCATCCATCCAAAAGTCCATATGGTGAGGGATAGAATCCTTCTGCTGTTTTATACCGAAAGAGATAGTTGTAAAATCTTTGGCTTTTATCTTTACACCATTGCCGCCATCGATTTCTTTCACATAGCCACCCCAACTATCATAGTTTTCCATATCGACAAACTCATCTGCATTTAGCCTATAAGGAGGGGTGTCCAAATACCTTGGCCAATTCGGCGCACTATAGTTTGGTCCCCAACCAAAACTTTGCAATCCAGGAGTAAAGCCCTTAGTTTGCATGGCATCGTTTGGCCACTTATACATCACCTCGTTGAAGCGAGCCTTGAAGTGGTAAGGGTCTCCTGGTCCACCTAATCTTACCTGCTTATATTTTTTTGAATCGTATCCCCAAATCTCAGGGTAAAAAGTTTCTTTATCAGATAAGGCGTTAGATTTGGTGAAATAAAGGTCGTAGACTTGTCTATCATAGTAGATGTTGTAGACCGTTTTACCAGTTGATGAAACCGGCTTAATTTCTCTAACCTTGTTAGGATGTTCAGGGTCTATCGGTTCTAAATTTTCTCTTTCAGTTAATTCTTTGTTGTAAACATAAAACTTGTTTAATTCCTTATACATATTCTTATAAAATTTAGCACCACTCCATATTTTTTTTAGACGGGCATCATCTAGGTCAGGGAATTTTATGCCATTTATTGGCATATCAGCTAGATAAGGTCTAAAACCCCTATCAATATCTTTATAGATATGAGTACCTATATATTCGTACTTTTCTAAAAAAGATGCATTATCAGCATGGTCTGCCTTTTCTGCCCAAAATTGGACAGCGAAGTCTGCCTTTTCTTTCTCCTTCCAAGTGGCTTTGAAAACAAGCTTTTCTCTTTCTTCTACCTTGTTACCCAGCTTTAGAGCTGGCATCTTTAGCTTTACATCTAGATCAAGGGACGGTCTGCCATCAGCCTTAGTTATAATATTATCTTTTTTAAACCTTCTATTATCAGCTGATACGATATCATTAGACGGCTTCCATCCTAGGAAAACACATCCATCCTTTTTAGGTATGCTTTTTTCATCTATTTTTGGAATTTCTTGTGAATAATAAAGGGTGCGGCTTGGAATTGGTGTGCCACCATCTGTATCAAATATTACATCATAGTGGGCGATTCTGTAGCGATACTCTATCTTAAAATTGCTGGCATCATCTGGCACTTGCATGCTGACGTAGTCATTTTCTTGGACATATCCAGGCCTATCTTTTTCTTCCAAAGGATTTACTGTAATGGTCGAACCAGTGTTGCCCTTTTGTAAAGTTATCTTTTCAACACCTTCGGCGCTTTTGTCCCCCTTTTTATTTGAAGGATTTACAGGCACTATATATCTTCCTTCTTGATCTGTAACGCTTCCGTCAGAATTGGTGTATTTGGAAAAGTCTTCCAAGCTTTGGAAGATGTGTTTTACCTTTATTTCATTTTCTTTTGCCTTGTATTTGAACTCTTGCTTTCCCTCAAACTTATTTGCGGTTTGTTCTCCACCTTCCGCTTTTGATTTTACAGTTTTGTAGTCGATTTTAAATGAGTCTGCATATGTTGGCTTGTCATAGCCCGGCATGTCGGGAATTAAAATATCCCTGTTGACCTTGGCCTTTTCATCTTCACTAGCTTTTTCTCCTACCGTTGCCACATAGGGTTGATAGTTGACTCTATAATACTCTCCCCTTTGTACCTTGTAATCTGTACGAAATGTATAGATATTTGGTTGCACTGGGTTTTTGACAAATTCTTTTGCATTATCTGCTTTTGCAGGTTTGACATCCAATTTGTTCACATCCCTCTTGTACATAAGGGGTGTGATGTCATAATTGATGTTATCCTCTTTATTAACCTCTGCAAAGGCCCCAATGGGTGCAGATAAGAGCATCAATATGGCGAGTATAAGTGTCATCATCTTCTTTAAATAGTTTTCCATGTTCCCTTTTATTCTCTCCTTTTCTTCTTGACAAATTTCATATCTTCTCCAGCTTTAAAAATTTAATCTATGTAAATTAGAATTCGACTGGCGAATAAATTTGTATCTATATACACTCATCATATGTTAAAATTGCCTATAAATCAATAATCTAAGTGTTTTTTTTGATATGAATTTCATTTTTTTATTTTTATTGGCGATTTTTTAATTATCTTATTGTTTTATTTATTTTTATTTTTTTAATTATTCGAACTTTTTTTTCGTATTTTTTCATCTTTTTTATCAAAAAAACAGAGACCTCTTGGATCTCTGTTTTAGATTTGTTATTTGATTGTATAGATTATGGTTGCTATCTGCGCCCTGGTTAAACCGGTCTTGGGACTAAATTTATTCTTGCCCATGCCCTTTATGATATTTAGCCTTGAAAGTTCTTTTACAGATTCTCTTGCCCAGCTTGAGATTTCATGTGTATCACTGAAGTTTTTCGCATCTTTTTCTTTCAGGTCTAGTTTGATGATTTTATTAAATCTCGTCAAGATGACAGCCATTTCTTCTCTTGTCATTTCCTTGTCCGGGGCAAAGGAGTTCTCGCTCCTACCTTGGATTATTTTGTTTTCGTATGCCCAGGCTATATAGGAAGCATAATACTTGTTTGAGTTTATGTCTTTGAATTTTTTGAGTTTAAATTTGCTTTCGTCTATGCCCGCCCTTCGGCCTAAAATCGACACAAATTCTGCTCTGGTGATTTTGGCTTCAGGTTTGAAATCTTGACCATCTACTATTTCTTTGAAGTAGCCTTTTTCTAGGGCATATTTTATCTGTTTTTCTGCCCAGTGATTTTTTATGTCTTGATAGTCGGTCTTTTCTTGCATTTTAGGTTCTTCTTTTGATTGGGTTTTTTCGGTTTTTGCTCTTGGTACTTGGGAAATGTCAAAGACGAACCTATTTTCAGGTTTCTTGTCCTCTATCTTTTTGTCCTCTTTTTTATCCTCTTTGGGTTCTTCTTTAGAATTTTTATTTATTTCATTTTGTCTTGTAGCACTTTCAATTATCTCATTGAGGACATTTAGATCGGATGCCGCTGCAATTTTTGTCTCTATTTCTTTTCTTTGAGCATCTGTCAAATACACAAGACTTTTTATTTTTTCTAAAGTCTTGTCCTTTTGCTCCTTGAGCCTTGCATCAGCTGCTGCTTCTTCATCTTTTCTAGTCTTATCAAGATTAGCTGCTTTTTTATTTATTTTTTCAATTTGAGCTGGATCTTGGGCCTTTTTAATCTTTTCTATAAAGTCTTTCTTTTCTTCTGGCGACAATTTTTGCAGTTGATTTATTTTATTTTCGCCATCTTCTATTGCCTTTTCAAGTTTTTCCTTGTCAGCTTGCATTAACTTTACAGGATCAATTGTCACAATCCAGGCATATTTTCCTTCTATTTTGCTATAAAAATCATCCTTTACTCTTATTGTATTTTTAGTTTGAGCCTTGTACTTGTAGGTGTTTTCTCCTACTTTTTCTATGAAATCTGCTTTCAAGTCATAGCTCTTGCCGCTGCAGTCTTTTAAAACTAGAGTGAAGGGACTTTTTTCTGGTGTGAGCTCTATTCTTTGATCGTTTGTGACCCTTGCATAGGTATAGCCTCTTATTGTATTTTTCAAGGCTGAGAAGTCGCAAATTTTATTGTTTGCAAAGGAAAAGTTTGCGAATACTTTGTGCCCTTCAAGGTCCGAGACATCTTTTATGTTGTTGTTTTCCAATCTAAGATATTTGATGCCTGGCAAATTTTTCAAAGTGCTTATGTCTTCTATTTTATTGTCATATAGGCTCAAATTCTCTAACTTGTCTAGATTTTTCAAGGGACTCAAATCTTGAATCTCATTTTTGCCAAGATCAATAAGTTTCAAATTTTTCAGATTTTGCAAGGAAGCCATGTCTTTAATCTCGTTATTTATAAAACTTATAGATTGCAGACTGGATAGATTTTCCAAAGCACTGATATCTTCTATATAATTTGAGTCCATGTTTATAGTTTTCAAGTTTTTTAGAGTCTTGATAGGACTTAGATTTCTTATTGAGTTTTCAAAAAGAGTCAAGTTCTCTAGGTTTGTCGCATTTTCAAGTCCTTTTAGGCTCACCAAGTACATGTTTTTTGTGATGCTTAGATTAGTAAATAGAGCCATTTCGTCTTCGAAAATTTCATTTTCTGCTTGGGGCTTTTTGTAAGTTTTAGAAAGCGCAGCAGAAATTTCTCCTCCGTATCCATCCTTAGACTCAAAGTCTTTTTCTCCAGATTTTAAAATTTTCAAAAGGGCTTCTTTGAGGACAGATATATTTTTTAGCGTGTCGTCTATTTCAAAATCTACCCTTGTTCTTTGGCTTGGTGGAGTCGGCTTTTCTTCTTCATTGCCTCCGCCTTCATTTGGGTTTGGCTTTTCATCTTCATGCTTGGGAAGAGCAGATGCATCTATATTTATTATCCATATTGGAGTTCCTGTATCTTTGGCTTTTCCTATATTTACTACCGTATTTTCTGGCTTTTGTATGAATTTGTAAATGCCATTTTCGCCTCTTTCAATTATGTTTTGATAATCTCCGTTTAAGCTAGAGCCGAGTTTTGCCTCTTCCAGATTATAGTCTCTGCCTTCTTTGTCAATTAAGTTTAGGCTAAAGGCATTTTCTTTTAGCTTGATGTCGATATTTTGATTGCCAAAGGCGAATTTATATTGTGATAAGCTCAAGTCTTTTATAGGCGAAAAGTCTTTTATTTTATTTTCATTGATATATAAAGTCTTTAATCCTGCTAAGTTTTTTAGTGGTGTTATGTCTTCTATTTCATTAGAATTAACTTTTAAAATCGTCAAATTTTTAAAGTCTTTTAAGAAATCCAAGCTTGCTATTTTGTTTCCTTGCAAGGCTAGCTCTGTGAGATTGGTCATTTTTTCTAGACCTTTAGTGTCTTTTAGACCTTTCCCCCTATATGTGAATTTCTTGAACATTTTCATTTCAAAGTCATATAGATCTTCGCTATCTTTATCCTTTTCATAGTTGGGGTTATCTAAAATTATATCAGCTTTAAGCTGGCCTCTACCCCTTCTTGTGGAATGATTCTTATTTTTTAAAAGGTCTAAAATAAATTCTTTTAAATCCTCATCTCCAAATTCAACAATCTCTTTGTTTACTTCTATATCTTTTTCTACTTGGAATTTAAAGCTGTCAGATTTTACTGGCTTTAAATTTTCTGCCGAAATACTCAGATAAGCTTCATAAGCTTCGCCCACTTGGCTTTTTGCTTTTAGTCCTTCTTTGGGCTTTATTTTGATTTCTAAGCTGGAACCCTTTGTTAGATTTACATCTGAAAGCTCACCTTCAACTATGTCAAAAGATGCCTCGTCTTTGCCTTCCAAGCTGATGTTTAGCTTGCTTATATCTGTGTTACCTATGTTTTTTATTTCCACCTTAAGCGGATTTATTTCTTCAAGCTTATAATTTTCTTTTACTTTTTCAAACTTATCTAAGACAGATACTTGCACCGCCGACATGTCTATCTCTTTTGTCAAGGCACCTAGAGTGAAGTTTCTGTCTATGTTGTAATATGATTCGCTTTCTGGGCCATTATAAAGGAAGGACACATCTTGATTGCTTTGGTAGTCGTAACAAGAAATAGTCTTTGCGTTGCTTCTGAATTTTAGGGCAAACTTGTCCTTGGATAGGCTTATGTCGTCATTTATTTTGATTGTATAAAATCCCGCATGGCTCAAGTTTCCACTTGCTATTTTTTTCCAATTTGAATTGTCTTTTATAATGAGTTTTTTAAATTTCTCTCCCTGATAGTTGAAAGTTCTCTCTTGAGTTTTGAAATTGTCACTATCTTCTGTCAAATATATCTCATACCATATCGGGGTATTGGAGCTATTATAAAATCTCACATCAGTTAACTTTTCAGGCTCTTTGGTATGTCTCTTATAGATATTTATCGCCCCGTTGGCATTGCTTCCATTTCCAATTTCAGTTCTGTTGCCCTTGTAGTCAGAGTAGGTATAGATGTGAGTAGACTTGTCTTTAGCATCTTCTATTCTCGGAAAGATGAATAGGGGATCTCTTTTCCCTTTAGTAAAGGAGTCATAGGATATCCACATAAATCCATCCTCTTTTTCTCCGACTTTTTTCTTGCCCCAAGAATTTTTTACTAAAAAAGCTCCCCTAGCTTCTTCGTTTTTCTTGTTGATGATTTTCATTTCGTCATCCCAACCCACTATTGTGACTTGGTGATTGACTATAGCCCTTTCGCCTAAATTTCCAGAATCTTGTGTTTTGACTCTGTGATACTTGTCTTTAGGATTGGTCTTTTCATATCCATAAGCATCATTAAAACCGTCATCATCATAGTATCCACTCGCAACAGAGCCGTATTCCATGACACATTTTTTTATATTATCCACGTTGCAATCTAGCTCTATCATGTCCGGCACATAAAATTCGTGTAATTGTTTGTCGGCATCATCCATGAGATTTACTGTCCTATTGTCAAAAGTTTTGCTACCTGCTTTTGGATTGTTCTCTAAGATTTCGTATTCTTTAGCATTTTTTTCTTGAACAGGCCCTGCCAGTCTTGAAAAATATCTCATGGCAATCAGATTGTTGCCGCCCCTTTCCAAGTCCACATCCTTAGATGCATTGTATGCCATGTGGCCTTCAGAAAAATCAAATTCTCCCTTGCCTTCTTTTAGCAAAAGAGTTTCAATCGTCGAAAGAGATGAGAAGGCCCAACAAATTCCCGCCATGTACTGATTTTTTACAGGGCTTATAATATTTCTTTCTCTTGAATCATATTTTTGGGGAAACCCTGCTTCCCTCAATTGATCTAAAGACCTTCTATTTCTGGTTCTAAGACTGCTTTTCTCCCTTGTGTTTATGTATTTTTCTGGGATATATCCGTAAATAAATTCGTCCTTGTGATTGATGTAGTATGTGTATTCAGGGTTTAGGACTGGTTCAGTTATACTTTCGTTTAGATTATACATTTCATCTTGATTTTCATCTCGAAAGTACGCACTCTCTGCATAAGCACCACTTCCCAGAGAAGATATACTTATAATTAGTGCTAACAAGAGCACAAACATTTTTTTAAAATATCCTTTCATTTATTCCTCCTTTTTTAATACTTGTTTAATTGTAATTCTATCATTAATTGATAAGGATTGTCTATTGTATTAATTTTTTTCTAAAATTTTTAATTTACAAATTTTTTTCTCCTCACTTATTAATAATCTAATTCAAAAAACCTACAAAGATTGAAAAGCTAACGCTTTATTATGTATATTTAAAAGTTATCAATTTTTTTATTGGTGATTATTTATTTGCTAATTATTTTACAAATTATTCTTATATTGTTATAATTAGTTTCGAGGTGATATTTATGAAATTAGGTATTATAGGTGCAGGTGCTGTCGGCTTTGCTGTTGGATATACAGCAGCAAAAATGGGCATAGTATCTGATATCAAATACAACGATATAATCGAAGAAAAGGCCAAGGCTCAAGCCATGGATATAGAAGATGCTTCAAGCTTCTATCCCCACTATGTAAAGATGGGCTGGGGTTCTTATGCCGATATGGCTGATAGGGACATCATAGTGCTTGCCACTGGCGATTTGTCCGGTATCAACGATAGACTTCAAGAATATGTGCAATTTAAAGACGCTACCGAAGCTTATGTAAAAGAAATAGTAGCGGCTGGTTTTAAGGGTATATTTATAGTTGTAAGCAATCCTTGCGACTTGATGGCTAACCTGGTTTACAAGGCAAGTGGCTTTCCTAAAGAAAGAGTTATCGGATCAGGCACAGCTCTTGACACTGTAAGACTAAATACAACTCTTGCAAAAATTTTGGAAATAGATCCTTCAGATGTGAGGGGTATTACCATGGGCGAACATGGCGAAAGCCAATTTGTCGCTTGGTCAAATATCCTAATTAGCAATATAAAATTGGATGAATATTTGAAGGCAAATCCGAGAGATTTCTCAAGAGTTGAAGTTGAAAATCTCGTCAGAGAAAGAGCCTGGAGAGTAGTAGACGGCAAGGGCCACACCCAATGCGGTATAGGAAATACAGTTTGCTCTATGATAGATGCAATTGTAAATGACAGAAAGAAAATAATCCTTGTATCTACCCTTCTAAATGGCATGTATGGTCTTGATGATATCTATCTGTCGACACCATGTGTTCTCGGTAAGGGCGGCATGGAAAAAGCCTTAGAGCTTGACCTTACAGAAGAAGAATTGAAGAAGTTGAAACACTCTGAAGAAGTCTTGAAGTTCAACAGAGATAAGTACAAATAGAAAAATGCCACCTGTTTTATAACAGGTGGTTTTGCTTGCAAAGACAATTATAAAAACACAAGTCTACTCAAAATTTGGACTTGTGTTTTTTAATGTTAATTTTATTTTTTCTTATTAATTATTTCAATATTCTGAAATAGTCCTATGATTTATAAAGACTTTTTAATCCGTCTGCCCTTTTTTAAAAGAGTCATCCAGACTGCAAAAAGGATCAGCTCTAAAAATAGCAGGGCAAAATGGTGAAAGATGTCCGAAAGGATAAAGCCCACAAAAGCTCCCAAAATAAAAGTAGCTATTATTGCCAAATATTTTAAAGCCATAAGCCCATGAGGTCTACTCTTATAAATGGCATATTTTGCCACTAGCTCCATTGTATTTCTAACATTGCCAAGAAAGAGGGTCGTGGGATAATCCATATTTATTGCCGATCTAAAGGCGTTTACCTGCAAGGCTGCTGCAAATGCCATAAATCCATTTGCTAGCAGATTAAATCCATCAGGCATAAGAGCCACAAATACCACTACCAGCATTTCAAAAAATATTATGGTCTCCTTCCAAAAATAGACGCCGAGTCTTTTTTTCTCTTCGACATAGGTGGACAACAAGACTCCAGCCGAAAAAAACACAAGCGGAATCAGAGAATGGTAGGCCAGGAGATAGTCTTTCAAAGCCAGACCCTTGGCAAAAATTATAATATTTCCCGTTTGAGCATTTACGAAAAGCCCCCCTCTTATGAGGTAGGAATATCCGTCCATAAAGCCACCTATAAAATTTATTATAAGGACTATAAAAAGGGTCTTCGAAAAATCTTTTCTCATATCTTCCTCCTTATTAATAGCCGATTAAATCTTCTAAAGTAAATTTTATTGATTACTGTTATCTCAATTATAGATGTTACGCTATAAAAAATCTATGTAGGTCTTTTTATGGGCATAAAAAAAGATCCCTCTTGGGATCTTGGCGGAGAAAGAGGGATTTGAACCCTCGCACCCCTCAACGAGGTCTACTCCCTTAGCAGGGGAGCCCCTTCAGCCACTTGGGTATTTCTCCATTCGAGCTACTAAGACAGTTTACCACAAAGAAAAAGGCTTTTCAAGATTTTTTACTAATCCCCCGCTCTTTATTTGTCCTAGATTATGCAAGATAAATAAAATAGAAAAATTTTCCAAAGTCCTAAAAAGCGCCTACATTTAGTAAGCGCTCTATTAAAATTGCTATTTATTTTTTCAAACTTATTTTTTTAATGTGATTAGACCTGCACATTTAGAAAATTTTTCAAATTTTATTTCTGGAAAATAGGACGAAAACTCATCTATTACAAAATAAATTTCATCCTCATCCCATTCATCTCCTACTTCTTTCATACATTTATTATGCTCATCACGTGATTCAAATGCCACATCTGCAATGTATATCACTCCACCTTCATCCAATAGATCAAGTAAGCTTTTTAATAAAATAGCTTTCTCAGAATCAGTTAAATGATGAAGTGAGTATGTTGCAATTATGACATCGTATTTGTTTTCTAAAAGAGGATCTACCAAACCCTTGGAAATATCACCCTCAAAAAGCTTGGATTTAGGCATTTTTTCTTGTGCTATCTCTAGCATCCTTTTAGAAAAATCTTGCCCATATATTTCAAGTCCATGTTCATATAATCTGGATATCAAAGTACCTGTGCCAAACCCGATATCCAAAACATTTTTACATGATGAATCTAATATGCGATTATATATTTCGTTTAGCATCTTTTTATAACCTGCAAATGGATACGATTCATCATTATCGTAAATAGCAACACTTTCATCGTAATTATCGGCCCATAAATCAAACCCTTTATTGTTTAACATTTTACCTCCGTCTTAATTCAATTATTTATTTTTCATTATACCCATCTGGGTAAATCTAACAAGAGAATATTCTATTAATGTAATTTATCCACCTATAAAATAAAGTTACAAAGCCACCTGACTTTAGGTTAAAACTTATTTTTATCATTTCAAGATTCACTTTCTCTTAACTATTTTTTTAGCAATTCAATAATTTCATCTTGTGCAACTCTACCCTCTCTAAAAAATCTCACTAGAGGATAACAGTGGCACATCCCCTTGCCGACAATGATTTCATAGGGGATATGGTATTTTTCCATTGCTTTTTTAAATTCGTCCGCAAAGGCATAGAGGCATTCATTTTCTCCATAATAAAAATATGTTTTGGGAAAGTCGGTAAAATCTCCCACAGTCCCGTCTAGCATATATTCTGGCAGGTCTTGATCGCCTTTTAATATTTCCCTTGCTGTCTTTAGATATGTAGGATCAATCATTACGTCTTTATGGTTAAGTTCTTTTAATTCCTCCCAAATTTTCTTATTTTCCTCAAGAGTTACATCGGGTATGCCGCCGGGTGAAACTGAAATAATCTTGCCGGGCATTTTAAGAGGTCTACCCAAGGCGTTATTATGTAAAAAAATTCCAAGAGATAGGCAAGCTCCAGATGAAAATCCAAGCACACTTATGTTTTTTTCTTCATATATCTCGGTCATGAGCTTGTAGGCTTCTAGAGAAACATCATATGTCTTTTTAACATTTACATCTTCGGAGCAAAGAGGGTAAAATAAAAACCACACATCTTTATGGGTTTTTTCCATTATTCTTTCAGATAGAGAAAAATCTAATTTATTCGGCTGGGTGATCATTCCTCCACCAAAAAGATATAGGACAGCTCCCTTAGCGAAGTCTCGATTTTCTTGATATGAAAGCAGCCTATATCCCATTACATCTCTGTCGAAAAGATAATATTTTTTTCTAGCCGCCCTTTTTTGCGCCTTATCCAGCTCAAAAACTACTTTTGCATTTTCTCCTTTTGCATACTCAAGCATCTCTTCCTTGTCCTTTAAAAACATTTTTTTGACATTTAAAAGTCTGACTATGCCAGCTGCAATTTGATATATAGCGCTCATTTTACACCTCCATTTAAGATTATAACCATCCTTAAAGCCTTTCACATAAAACCAATTAGCTCTAAGCCGCTCCTCTACTGTCCACTTATTTAATTATACTCTTTTTTACATCAATAATTTAT
Organism: Peptoniphilus sp. GNH; assembly: GCA_021307325.1. Classification (NCBI taxonomy): domain Bacteria; kingdom Bacillati; phylum Bacillota; class Tissierellia; order Tissierellales; family Peptoniphilaceae; genus Peptoniphilus; species Peptoniphilus sp. GNH. The sequence continues at coordinate 986,020 of CP089931.1, forward strand.
TCAATTTTTCATTTTTAAATTATACTAGGGCTTTCATTTCCAATGGAATTAAAAAAATTTATAATTTTATCCTCATTGCCAGAGGCATTAATTTTTTCTTAAAATGGAAAGATATTTTATATGATTTATAATACTTTTCCTGTCTAAAATTATTCTTTTTATTAGGTATCAAAAAAGCACCTACAATTTTGTAAGTGCTTAAAGTATTTAATATTTATTTAGTGAACTTAGATTTATTTATCTGTCCTTATATTCAAAGTTATCGAGTAACTATTCTAGAATACTTTTCGAAAACATTACCAAGCATTTCTCTTTCAAATATTTTTCCCATAAAAGTCTTTTAGACTTATACTTGGCTCTGTGTCTTTATCATAACTGTCTATTATCATAATTTTACCTATAATTTCTATCAACTTTCGTTTCTCTATTTATGATTTTCTTTTAAGAAAGCATCAATAGTTTTTCTTGATTCACTTTTTGCTTTTTCATTGCCTTGAGCTGTTCCACCTGTCGCAACTCTAATTTTTCCTAAATCTAAAATACCATTGCCAGCAAATATATGCCCTGCTTCTTTATAAGAATAGATCTTTGCCTTAGGGTTTTGTTCCTTTATTTTATTTGCCATGGCAAGGCTATTCCACATCAAATCATCTTCGCCTACTATCATCAATATATTTGCCTTAATATCTTTTATTGGTATTAGTTTATCTTGGCTTGATGAGTCTTTTTCTATTGCGCTGTTATAAGTATCTTTAAAGCTAATAGGACTTTTAATAATAGCTGGAACAAGAATATTTTTTAAAAATAAGTTAAATGATGATTTTTTAATATCTATATATGGAAGCTCCTCGCTTTTATATGTCCATGATGAACCATAATCTTTAAAATCTAGACCCGCAAAATTATAAGCTGAAGGTGCTATCAAAATCAGATTATCTATTTCAGGATATTTGCTAGCCAAATTAAGTGCATATTCTGCCCCTTTTGACGCTCCCAAAACACTTATCGGTTTATTGTCTTTTATATTTTTATTTATATAATTAATGACATCTTCAAATTGTTCTAAGGGAATTTTTCTCAGAGTTTGTTCTTGATTTTTCATACCAAACATAAATAGAGCAAAGGTTTCATAACCATCCTCAGCTAATCTTTTAGCATTTTCAAAATTTGGACTTCCTTCAGAACCTCCAAAACAAATTACAAGACCCTTATGCGATTTTTCCTTGGGTACAAATCTAAAGCCTTGCATTTTACCCTCATCTACATAAGTTACATCAACTCCGTCAATATCTGTAGGATATAGACTTGTATTAGTTACATCTTTAAAATATTCTGGAAATTTCAAAGCATTTGTATCTTTATACTTATGGTCATTATATATTCTAAGAATAAAAACTAAAGCTAGTATAATAATGACAAGCAAAAAAATTCTAAAAAATATTTTCTTCATTTTATGACCTTCTTTTAAAATAATATGCAAATTCTAATAATATTTAATAAAAATCTGTTTGCTGTTATTATATCATCTTTAATGCTGAATTGATTACACTAACCTAGGATAATGATTATAAAACTCATTAACAAGTATTTGTCCATAATTCATTCAAGTGTTTGGTCGTTTATTCTATATTTACTCATGATAAAATACTTAATGAGTAAACCCCGACATAAGTAGTAGTTGTTTTGCAATAAAAACCCGACTTTGTCCGCTTAATTAGGGGCGTGTCGGGCGCTGTTGATTATTATTAATCACTTTATAACTCCCTTTAGCTAAACCGCTATGTCGATCTCTAAATATTATTTGTAGGTTAAACCGTTCTAAAACTTGACCTTTCACCACTATATCTAAATATTTTAATGTAAAGATTTTATAAAAAATGGCATTTCACAAATTTGGGCCGATTTAAAACTTTCGTAAAAGTCATTTGCATTTTTATTTGTAGCTCTTATTAATCTAAACTCATCAATATTATTTTTAACACAATCTTTAGTCATTTCATCAAATAACTTTTTTGCTATCCCTTTATTTCTATTCTCAGATAGTACATACACCCAGTCAACATAGCATATTCTATATCCGTCTTGAAAACAAGAATAAAAATGATATTCTATTCTTCCGACTACTTTATCTTCATGCATCGCAAGTATTGAAGTGCTTCTTTTTGTTAATTCATCATCTAATCTTTTATAAAGTTCTTCTTTGCTTGTATCAGATGAACACATAAGTTCCGGTTCCAATGCCATTGCCAATAACAAATAATCATAATACTTATTAAAATTATCTTTGTTTAGTTTTTCAAAAGTATATTCCACAATTTACCTCTTTATAAATATTCTAGCAATTAACTCACGATTAATTTTGTTTTACTCTCTAAAAAGAATAGCTATAGCTTCATCAGAAATATTATATACAAAGCATCCGTCATGATCCAACGATGAAAAAAGAGCAAGTGGTTTTTCTTGTCCACCTGCTCTAAATACTTTTCGTGTTCTTTTTCTCGCCAGTAGACTTTATATATCTGCTCGCTGACTTTAACCCTTTGTCCGTTGACATAAAGGTAATATTCTTTTGGCATTTAATTTCCTCCATTTCTTTTTTGTCTGCATTTTAAGACAAAAAAGAAATGGAGGACTTCTGCACATAGGCATAAGAAGTCCTCTAAAATGAAAGAATTTGATTATTTTTTCAATATATAAATATGGATATAAAAATGGAATATATGATAAATTACAAATCCCAAAAACAATTCTTTGTTCTACATACTATTTCTAAAAATTGTAATGCTATCATAACTCCTCCTAATCATTTAATTCATTTAATGCACCATCCTTCTGCACTTTCTTTAATATCAATAAATCTTTTATAAGTACCATCTTGAACAACTAATTCTCTATGAGTACCTTGCTGAACTACTCTGCCATTATCAATAACTAATATTTGATCTGAGTCTTGTATTGTTGCTAACCTATGAGCAATTACAATGACAGTTTTACCTTTCGTTAGAGAGCTTATTGCTTTTTGAATCAAATGCTCATTTTCAGGATCAATACTTGCTGTTGCTTCATCAAGAATTACAATAGGTGAGTCCTTTAGAATAGCTCTTGCTATTGAAATACGCTGTTTTTCACCTCCAGATAATGTTGCTCCCGCATCTCCTATAATAGTGTCATATCCATTAGGTAATTTTGAAATAAAGTCATGACAATGTGCTTTTTTTGATGCTTCTATAATTTCTTCATCACTTGCACTCGGATTACCGAATAATATATTATTTTTTATACTGTCATTAAATAGATATACTTTTTGAAATACCATTGATATGTTCTTTAATAAACTATCGCAGGTTATATCTTTTATATTATGACCTCCAATAGTTATTGATCCACTATTTACATCATAAAATCGTGCTATCAAATTACAAATAGTTGTCTTTCCACTACCAGATGGACCTACAATAGCAGTCGTACTACCTTCGTAAATGTCAAAAGATATATTATTTAATATCTGCTTTTTATCATACGAAAAACAAACATCAGAAAATTTTATATCATAATGATTTAAATCAACCTCTTTACCATTCTCATCTATAATCTCCGCATTTTCTATCTTGGACAATTTATCTAATGTTTTATTCACAACTTCTATAACATGAATTGCGTTACTCAAAGGCTCTATTTGACTAAACATCACAAATGAAAACATATCCATCATAAGCATTATGTTTAAATCCATTTTACCAACATATGTTAAATACGCACTTACTGCCACTATTCCAATAGATGCCGCTTTAAGAATAAATTGATGCAAGCAATTGTACGGACAGTTTTCTATTTCAATTCTAATATTGAGATCCTTATGATTTTTATATGCTGTTTCAATCCCTTTAATTGATACTCCTTCTTGTTTAAATGCTTTTATTGTTTGCATACCCCTTAAAAACTCAATTGTATTTTCCACGATGTCATCTTGAGCTTTCTGATGCAAACTCGCATTTCTATCACTAATTTTATCTGCAATATATAAGAATATCGCAGATAAAACTACTCCAACCAACGAAACAACTCCTGCTAATGGGCAATAAAATAGCAAAAACGAAATCATAACGAAAACTGTAATATATCCATTAACAACAGTATTAATCATATTCATAGATAACATTTCAATAAAAGAAAGGTCTGTTGTAACCGCAGAAGAAATTTCGCCCATATTATTGCTATTAAAGAATCCAAGAGAAACTCGCTTCAAAATATTTCCTAATCGAATACGCTGCTTTGCAGTAGCTTCACAACCTACACTTTCTTGCGAACACGCCCTTAAATAAGAAAATACAAATCTCCCACCTACCACAATAATCATTAAAATGCTTATATATAATATCTGCTTATAATCAATTTGTTGAACACCATTGTAATCATTCCAAATTAATTTCAATCCGTATGCAGCAAGAATTATTGGCATTGATGTGAAAATACTATTTATAAAAGCATATACAAACCCTGTATAGATACGCTTTTTAAAATTTCCAGTCCAATTTATAAGCCTTTTTATCATTCTGAACATTACAACTCCTCCTTCCCGTTTGAATTTGCAGACCAATTTTTTGCCCCAATATGTGCAAGCCACATATTTTTATAAAGATTATTAGTATCTAATAATTCCTCATGCTTTCCAACCGCCTGAATTTCTCCACTATTTATTACAAAAATTCTGTCTGCATTTTTAATAGTAGAAAGCCTATGAGCTATTACCAACAATAACTTTCCTTTCGATAATGCCCCTAAAGATTGTTGTAACTTGCTTTCATTCTCAGGATCTGTAAATGCAGTAGCTTCATCCAATATAACAATCGGAGAATTTTTTAAAATCATTCTTGCAATAGAAATCCTCTGTTTTTCTCCACCAGATAATTTATTTCCTGCATTTCCTACAATTGTGTCATATCCGTCTTCTAATGTTTGAATAAATTCATCGCAGCAAGCTAATTTTGCTGCTTGGAAAACTTCATCATCTGTTGCTTCCGGATTCCCTAATCTAATATTTTCTTTAACAGAACAGTTAAATAGATATGTGTCTTGTGTAACAAAGCTGATTAATTCATTTAACTTTGAAATAGGTATGTCTTTAATATCCTTTCCACCAATATAAATATTTCCTTCTGTGGTATCCCAAAATCTTGCTATTAATCTCGCTATTGTCGTTTTTCCACTACCAGATGGTCCAACTAAAGCTATGAATTGTTTGTTTTCAAAGATACAATTTATTTTAGATAACACTTTGTTCGCCATATTTCCATCATATGAGAAAGAAACATTTTGAAGTTTAATATTATAGTCTGTTATTTCAGTATCTTGTTTTGAATTACTCAATACTGGTATTTGAAGTAATTTATCTACATCATGTAAAGCATATTCTATTGCCTTTGCTTCATTTATATAATTAGTAAAATTCATCATAGGTCCCACTACTCCCAATGATAAAATTAAAGAAATAACTAAATTCTGCGGGGAGATTTCTCCGTTCAAATAGAGTATCAATCCTACTGGTAACACACCCAAAAATGTAGATGGAAGTACTGCGTTACCAAAATTCATATATTTCCAAACACCCTTATACCACGCCAGTGTTGAGTCTCTGAAGGTTTCTATGGCTTCTACAAATCGTTTATATGAATTGGTTGATTGATTAAAAGCCTTAATTACTTCAATACCTTCTACATATTCAACAATTACTCCGTTAACATAATTGCTTGTTTCCATGTATTTTGCATATTCCTCATTAAAATTTCTCATCATAAGCATATACGCTGTTCCTGCAATTGGGACTGTAATTAACATGGAAATCGCCATTCTCCAATCTATAAACACCAAATAAGCAAACACACTTATAGAAAGAGTTATATTCGATATACATTCAGGAATCACATGGGCTAATGGCAACTCAATTGTTTCTACTCTATCAACTATTACACTTTTTAGTTTTCCGACAGATTCCCCTAATACATATCCTAAAGGAGCATCAATTAACTTTTTAGCCAAACTCATCCTTATGTTTTCAAGTATTTTATATGCAGAAAAATGAGACAATGTTGTTGAAATACCATGAAATAAATATCTAAGTCCATATCCCAAAACAGCTATAATACAGTAATATAAAATTTGATTTAAGATTATATTTTTATTTACAAACAAAGTAATAATCTTGTATATACACCAATATGGCACTATTCCAGCGAATACTCCTATAATGGCAAAAATTACCGATAAAATTATTCTCCATTTGCATTGCGATGCAAACGAAAAAGCTATTGAAATCCAACTTTTTTGTTTCATAGTTTTTAACCTCCTAAAAAAATAGAACTGTCAATTCTATTGACAATTCTATTTTAAAAAATATTCTATTTTATTTCTCCTTTAAACAGTGTGTACTCACTCTGTTTGGATAACTGTTTTTCTATATTCTGTCGGAGTTTTTCCTATAACACTCTTGAACGCTTCAGTAAATTTACTGCTATTCGTATATCCAACCTTGCCAGCAATAACGATAATAGAATCATCTGTTTTTATCAACAATGTCGAGGCTATATTCATCCTATAATTTCTAATAAATTGATAAATAGGCTCTCCATAAACTGCTTTAAAACATTTCTTTAATGTAGACAACGGGATATCATATTTTTGTGATAATTCTTCCATCGTAAAATGCTCTTCAATATTATTTGTTATAAACTCTTTAATATCTTTTACTTTTTCAATCTGCGATTTGTAAAAATATTGATATTTATAATTCCCATTTTTATTTTCTACTACTCTCAAGAGCATCAACAGTTCAATTACTTTCAATTTTAAATAATCATATTTTAACAGTTCCGGAATTTTATAAAGTTCTTCAAAAATATGATTAATAATCACATCCTCATGTATAACAAAAGGTACATACTTTGATAAAAATGTTTCCTTAATTCTATTAATATCTATTGAAAAATTTAACAATAATGTATTCAAATTTTCATCCATTTCATCAGGAGAAAAAGTGATTGTTATCCCATGATAATGTTTTGTTGGAAAGCTACAATATCTATATTTGGAATCAAGTTTTTCAAGCAACACATCACCAGCACCTAAATACAAATATTCTCCAGATGAAACTTCCGCTTCTATCCTACCTTCAATACAATAGTGTATACTAAAAGAATTACTGTCCCTTATAACTCTATCTGGTCCTTTTTCAATATGAAAGTTATTATACATTACTGAAATTCCTGGGCAAACACTATAATACAATACAGTTCCATCTTCTCCATCAACTCCCATTTTATATGTAGAGCAAGTGTTGCTTCGAGTTAACAATTCCATACTTTCTTCAATCATTTTCGTATTTAACATTTTTAAGGACTCACTTCCTCTCTTATAAAATATTTTTTTATTTTCTTTATACCTTCTCCATCTAAAAAATAACTATCTTTAACTTTGCCATCCTCTAAGTGTAAAATATAATCACAAGAACTTAATAGCATCTCATAATCATGAGTTATCAAAAAAATAGACTTACCTCTACTTTTAAGTTTCTTTAATTCATCAGCAACCATTCTCATGTGAAATAAGTCTAATCCACTTGTAGGTTCATCAAGAATAATAAAATCTCTACTTGAAACTAACGCACTCGCTATTGCAATTCTTTGTTTTTCCCCTCCAGACAATGACATCGGATGCTTATTTTTAAGTGAATATAGATTTAATTCTTTTAGTATATTATGCAACTTATTTTTATCTTTTTGTGTCATGGACAACAACATTTCATCTTCAACACTTTCAGTAAATAGTTGGTGATTAACATCTTGCATAACTAAAAAACACAATTTAAATTTCTTCTTTTTGTAGTATAATCTACCCCCATAAGAAATTACACTTTTATCATTTTTACTTATTCCACACAAGCAATCAGCAAATGTTGATTTTCCTGCACCATTATGACCAATGATGCCAATAATCCTATTTTGTGGTAACTTTATCTCTCCTATTTTTAGTATGTACCCACCTTTCTGATAACTATATATGACATCAGAAATTGTAAATTGGCTTTCACATTTAACTTCATTGCTCAAACAAAATGGAAAAGTATTTAAATCCAAAGGTCTTAATCCAGCTTTGCATTTATCTTTTTCCATGAATTTATTGAATTCTTCTTCCGTGTATTCACCATAGATATTTCCATCTTTCAAATGAATTACTCTATCTATTAAGCCTTTAAGATAATATATTCTATGTTCAGAAATTACTACTGTTTTGCCTTGTTCTTTCCATAATTTAATTAATTTTCTAAGTTCCATAGTTGCTGAAATATCTAAATTAGATGAAGGTTCATCTAATACAATTATTTCTTGCCCACTTACAAAAACACAAGAACATGCTATTTTTTGCTTTTCTCCTCCCGATAAGTTAAATATATTTCTCCCCATTAAGTTTTCAATACTTAATTCATTACTTACTTTTAGTATTCTATCTTCAATTTCTTTTTCAGGTAATCCAAAATTCTCCAAACAAAATGCCAATTCACTTGTAGTATCAATTGTGAAAAATTGAGTTTTAGGATTTTGAAATACACTTCCTACATATTTCGCTGTTTCATACAACGGGATTTTACTTACTTCAACTCCATTTATACACACAGTACCATTAAGTTCCCCATTATAATAATTGGGAATCAAGCCATTAATTAATTTAGTTAAAGTAGTCTTTCCGCTACCCGAAGTTCCGCAAACCAAAGCTATCTGACCTGACTTAATTTTTATGTTTATATTTTGAATGGAGTATTTTTTTTGTTCTTCATATCTAAATGATACATTTTTAAATTCAATCATATTTTGCTCCTAAAAAAATATAAAAACAACCCAACATAAGCTCGCAAGTAAAAGCAGAAAATAATCTATTTTTTTTAGTCCGATTTTGCAAATATTAGTTCTTTTAATCGGAGATCCTAACCCTCTTGTCAAAGCTGATGCAGATAATTCCTCACCAATTTTTGTTACAGATATTAGCAAAGGAACTAATCTATACTCAATCATTTCTATTGGACTCTTCCTTATTGTTACACCTTTTATTTTCATGGCATTTTGTATAGAAATATATTCTTCTTTTACTGTTGGAAAAAATCTAAATACTACCGAAAATGGAATAATGATTTTATATGACACTTTAAGTTTTTCCATAGCTGCGATAAATTCACTAACAGAAGTGGTACTGATTAAATAGTAACCCATAATAAATCCCGGCAATATATTTGTATATATCCCTACTGTTGCTAATACCAAAAAACTCAAAAATCCTGTCGTATAAGGTAAAACAACAAAATTTAATGCAAATATAATCAAATACAATATCAAAAATCTTATAGCTGCTTTACCTTTTTTAGAAATAAATAATGCAACAAAGGACAGAACCATTAAAAGATGCCGCAAATAAAACATAGCACCATGACTGCTTCCAGTAGCCATGATGCTCGTTACAGTTACCATAAGAAAAATTTTTGTGCGTGGATCTATTGTAATATATGATGGTTTATATCTAACTACTGTTTCTTCTATCATTACACTATTCCTGCTTTTTTAAGATGCTTTTTTAGAATACTCTTTCCTAATAGCGAACCTAAATATGCTCCTATAAAACTAATAATAAACAGCACAGGAATAATCCAATATGGCGTATACATACGCAACGATTCTGCATATACTTTACCATACCCTTCAGCTACCTTAGCCAAATATGCTTCTCTTCCAATAAACAATCTTGCAACACATCCAACTATCCAAAAAGAAAATACGCTATATCCAATAGAAATATATTTCCATTGTTCATATTTACCTTTTTTTATTATCAAATCTCCTAAAAATCCAAAGATAATCCCAAAAGCGAGGACAACTATGCCACCACCCATTAGCATATAAAAAAGACCTAATAATATTCCTGTTATTGAAATTACACCAAACTTCTTGACCTTAACTATATAGAATATGCTTGGTATACCACAAACTAATGGGCATAAAAAAACTAATAGTAAATTAAATATCGGAATATATCCTAACATTGAAACAGCAAATTCAATCATAAAATATACTACTGTAAAAATTCCAATATTGATCAAGTCCTTTGCTTCAAGTTTATTTTGTTTCTCCATATATCTCACCTCGTCCATATAATATTGATTAGCTTATACTAACTTTAACCATGATAGCATTTATCATTTTTTTCTTTCCGCCCCAAAAAGCCCTATGTCGCTCTGAATGGTTTGCTTTTTATAAAACAAACCATTTCTAAAAGATTTATAAAATCTACTACTTGTGATATAACCATAATAATAATTTGCTTAATGCTTGTTTTACAAACTATTCTTTTATATCTTTTGTAGCAAGCACAGTAAGTGTACGGACACTTACGAAAAAATTGATGAAGCAGCCCTTGGGGATCTGCTTCTTTTTTTATCAATTTTACCTAGTTGGGGAGAACCCTAAGACCCCGATATTTTATGATAAGGAGATATACTATGGATAATAGAAAGAGAAAAAATCAGCTTAAAATATATTTAACAGATGAAGAAAAAGAAGTTTTTGAAAAGAAAATGAAACTTGCTAATTGCAAAACTATGTCCCACTTTCTTAGAAAATGTGTGTTAGAAAAAGAAATTTATGTTGTAGATTTAGAACCATTTAGAAACCTACAATGGCTGCTTTCTAATGCAACAAACAACATCAATCAGATTGCAAAGCGAGTAAATTCGACAGGTATAATCTACAAAGAGGACATAAGTGATATAAAAAAAGAGATTGAACATTTCTCAAAAGAGCTATGGCAGATCCATTCTCTACTTCTTAATAAATTAAAAGAAAGTTCTGGTGATTAGTATGGCTATTACAAAAATACACCCTATAAAATCAACTCTAAATTTGGCAATAGACTATATAACTAAGAGTGAAAAAACTGATGAAAGGGTCTGTAAATAATTTTGTGTATCAACCTAAATCCTGATTAAAGAATAAGGGTTGATACATTTTTTATGCTTCAATCATCATTTGTGTAGCTACAACTTTTTATACATCAACATTTTTATCTTCTAGATTATCTTCAAGATTTCCATCATGATTTAGGGACGAAAAAAGAGCAAGTGGTTTTTCTTGTCCACCTGCTCTAAATGTTTTTCCTGTTCAAAGACTTTAAATATTTCTTACTATCAATTATTTAATTTCCATGATTCTGCCTTAGCTTTTGCATTGATAAGGTCAGAGTAAAGTCCATTATTTTTAATCAGTTCTTCGTGATTTCCTCGTTCTACTATTTCTCCATCTTTTAAAACTAAAATTTGATCCGCATTTCTAATTGTTTTTAGTCTATGGGCAATCATAATTACTGTTTTATTTTTCGTAAGTTGTTCTATGGCTTCTTTTAATTTATCTTCATTTTCTGGGTCTATATTTGCTGTGGCTTCATCAAAAATTATGATGTCTGCATCTTTAAGCATAGCTCTTGCAATGGATATTCTTTGTTTTTCTCCACCTGATAGACTTGCTCCACCTTCTCCTATTATAGTGTTATATCCTTCTGGTAAAGCTTCTATAAATTCATGACATCTTGCTTTTTTTGCAGCCTCAACCACATCATCGTGACTTGCATCTTGTTTTCCAAATTTTATATTGTTTTCAATTGTATCTTCAAAGAGATAGACGTCTTGGAAGACCATAGAAATAGAATTCATAAGATTTTCTATCTTATAGTCTTTAATATTTTTTCCACCTATTAAAATTTCACCAGAATTTACATCCCAAAATCTCGCTATTAGATTGCAAAATGTTGTTTTACCAGAACCAGATGGACCAACTATAGCAGTCATGGTATTTTCTTTTATCTCTGCTGATACATTTTTTAAAATTGGTCTATCATCATAAGAAAATGATACATTTTTAAAGACTATGTTGTGATTTTTTATAGGCTCTGAGACTCCTCCTTCTTCCATATCTTCTATATCATTTACATAAGAATAAGAATCTATTGCATTCTCAACCATTCTTAGCATTGCCATAGCAGAGCCAGATGTTATAAGCCCATCAAATATTACAAAACTTGCTATAAGTATCATAATAGTATTGACTATTTGACTGTTTTCAACAAAATATAAGTTTATTGATATAAATAACATCAAACAAATTGTTATAGCTATTATTATTTTAGCTAATAAACTATATGGCATTATAGTTTTTTCTAAATCAAAAGAATATTTGCTTGCACCATCAAAGCTTTTATCAAGTTTTTTATTGTTACTTCCTCTTAGATTGTATGATTTTATAATTTGCATTCCTTGCAATGTTGATAAGACTTCTTTGGTAAGTGATACCTGAATCTCATGAATCTTGTCTGCATTTTTACTAGACCTTTTTTGCATACGAGCAACAATCAACAAAAATACAATAGAGCCAACTATTGCTACAAGACCTACCTTATAAGAAAATAAAAATAAGGATAAGATAAAAACAATAGCATTAAGCATACCACCGAAAACCATAATATACAAAGTTGGAACCCAAGTCTCTATATTATCTAAGTTAGTAGTTGCAATAGTTGTTAAATTTCCAAGGCTTAAACTTGAGAAAAATCCCATGGGAACTTTTTTTATTTTTTCACCTAATTCAATTCTCTTGTGTCCAGCCATAAAATATCCGGCATGTGTTTGTTTGAGCATAGAGGAATTTTTTGAAATAATTACTCCGGCTATACTAATTAATAAAAATAAACTTGATATTCCTATTGTTTTAAAGCTTATATCCTTGTTTACTATCCCAAAAATCGCATAATAAATGGCTGCAAATTGTAGAGCATTAAAAATAGAACCGAAAAAATTAGCAAAGATTGATTTTTTTATATACACTTGTTCTTCAATAGAAAAATTCCATATTTTTTTAAAAACACTAAGCATTTTCTTCTCCTTTCAAGGCAGTTTCCCAAAGATCGTGATAATCTTTTGATTCCTTCAAAAGCTCTTCATGACTTCCTTTACATGCAAGTTCTCCATTTTTAATTACAAATATATTATCTACATCTGTTATTGTCTTTAAACGATGGGCAATTATAATTAGAGTTTTCCCTTTGACCAGTTCTGATATTGCATCTTGAATCAAGGCTTCATTTTCAGGATCGATATAAGAGGTAGCCTCGTCTAAAATAACTATTGGAGCATTCTTTATCATAGCTCTTGCAATTGATATTCTTTGCCTTTCTCCTCCAGATAAATGTTTGCCAGCTTCTCCTACCCTTGTATCATATCCATCTGACAACTTCATTATAAAATCATGGCAGGCTGCTTTCTTACATACTTCAATTATTTCCTCATCACTTGCATTTTCATTTCCTATCCTGATGTTATCTTTAATTGACATATCAAAAAGAAAATTATCTTGTGCTACATAGGAAATAATAGTAGATAGCTTTTCAAGGGACATATCTTTAATATTTACATTTCCTATACTTATAGAACCACTATCTACGTCCCAAAATCCTGAAATTAGTTTTGCAATAGTCGACTTACCCGAACCCGATTCGCCTACTAAAGCATTAACACTTCCTTCTTCTATATTTATATTTATATTGTTTAGTACCTGCTTATCTTTTTCATAAGAAAAATCTACGTTTTTTATCTCTATATTATAATTTTTTATATCCAAATTTTCATTTTTATGAGATAATTCTCTCGCAGAAAGTATATTTTTAATCTCTTCGAAAATAGTTGACATTCTTCCAATATCATCTTCAAAAGTCATTACTCTCATAATATTTTGGATAGTCCCAAAAGAAAGGATTATCAATGTTAAAAATACACCACCATCTAGTGAACCATTCATACAGAAATATAAACCAAATGGTATAATTGTCAAAATACCAACTGGAGCAATAGACATACTTATCGCATAGTCTCTTGTATTTTCCCCCATCCAATCATAATAGTAATTTGCCTTTTTATATACATTGTCCCTGTATTTTCTATAAGATTTTTCGCCTTGATTAAATGTTTTAATAACCTCTATTCCATTTATATATTCAACCACGGAATTATTCATATCTTGACCAATTTTAACTGCTTGCGGAAACTTTACCTTCATTCTTTTCATGGGCCCTGCCATAAAAAATCCACCAATAACTAATGGAATTAAAGATATTAAACTTAGTCTATAATCTAAAATTAACATGTAAACAAATAATATTATAGGTCCGACTAAATTAGCTGTCATCTCAGGTATCATATGAGCCAATGTTGTTTCAGTATTATCAACTTGATTTACAATTATGTCTTTTAACTTACCAGTAGATTCATTCAATATATCTCCTAATGGCATATTAAATAATTTTTCCATAAGGCTTTTTCTTATATCTCGTATTATTTTATAAGCTGTTTTATGAGAAATCATTGTTGACAAAAACATAAACACTTCTTTGATTATAAGACATGAAAGTATAAAGAAAATTTTATTTATATAGTAATAAAAATCTTGACTACCATCAATTAATGATATAATTATCTTACTTAGAATAATATATACAAAAAGATTTGAAATTACTCCAAGTATTGCAAACAAGACAGAAATAAAATATGGTGCTTTATTTCTCTTAATGTATTTTTTTAATAGATCCATAAATTTAACTCCTTTCTTCATCTTTTTTCATTACATTTATAAAATAAGTCTCTATCATTTCAGTTAGATATATCTTATTTTTTGTAAAATTCTCACGTGCATTCAAAATTTCGCAAGCCATCAATCCAGAATTCATAATATTAATCATAAATTCAAATGTTTCATCAGAAGGTAACTCGTTAAACAAAGTAGAAAACAATTCCTTAAATACTTGTATGGACTCTTTTTTTATTTTCACATATAGTTCTTTCAGATCATCACTTTCTTTTAACTCACATAAAAACATAACATAAAGCTTTACATAATCATTATCTGCAAGTATCTTGTCTATAATCATTCTTGAAAACAAATGTGGACTTAATATTAATCCTTCATCATAACTTGATTTTTGAACAATATCTTTTCTATTTAAATTACCTTCCATCATAATGTCGTATAAGATTTCATGCGTAGAACCATAATGATGATACAAGCCACCTCTAGAAAGCCCAGTAGCTTCCATAATGTCATTCATAACTGTATTTCTAAATCCCTTATCCAAAAAGACTTTCATAGCTGCTTGTCTAATCTGCTTTTTTCTTTCATCAGCTTCCATTTTCATTTCATAAATAACCTCCAAACCGACACTGCTGTCGGTATTATTGTATCAGCACTGATAATCATTGTCAATGCATTCGTTTATACTTCTTAATTAATTTCTTTAAATGCGGTATAATTAATAAAACTTAATACACGCTTGACGCTTATAACTTTAATAGCAAGCACAGTAAGTGTACGTACACTTACGAAAAAATTAATGGAGCAGACCTTTACGGAATGCTCCATTTTTTTACGCACCTAACCACACGAAAGTTTACTTGAGTGTTTGGTAGGTGCTATGCAAGGACTTCCCAAGAGCTAATATAGTTAGCGATTGGTTGAAGTCTATTGCTAATTTTTACCTTGTTAGGGAGAACCCTAAGACCCCAAAATATATTTTATAAAAGAGAATAAAATGGCAAATAGATTTAGAAATGAAAGAATAGAAATTAAACTAACTAAAGAAGAAAAGGAAGCTTTTCAAAAGAAAATGAAACTTGCTAATTGCAAAACTATGTCCCACTTTCTTAGGAAATGCGTATTAGAAAAAGAAATTTATGTTGTAGATTTAGAACCATTCAGAAACCTACAATGGCTACTTTCGAATGCAACAAATACTATAAACAAGATTGCAAAAGCAACTAATACAACTGGTGTTATTTATAAGAATGAAATCAAATCAATGAATAAACAGATAGAAAAATTATCTAAAGAAATATGGCAGATCCATTCCCTACTTCTTAATAAATCAAAAGAAAGTTAAAGTAATTAGTATGGCAATTACAAAAATACATCCTATAAAATCAACTCTAAATTTAGCAATAAATTACATTACTAAAAGTGAAAAAACTGATGAAAGGGTCTGTAAATAATTTTGTGTATCAACCTAAATACTGATAAAAGGGTGAGTGTTGATACATTTTTTATGCTTAAATCATCATTTGTGTAGCTACAACTTTTTCCACATCAACATTTTTATCTTATAGATTATCTTCAAAGTTCCCATCATGATTTAGGGACGAAAAAAGAGAAAGTGGTTTTTCTTGTCCACCTGCTCTAAATACTTTTCGTGTTCTTTTTCTCGCCAGTAGACTTTATAAATATCTTCACTGACTTTGACCTTTTGTCCGTTGACATAAAGGTAATATTCTTTTGGCATTTTATTTACTCCATTTATTTTTTTGTCTGCGTTTTTAGACAAAAAAGGAGGACTCCTGCATCTTGGCATAAGAAGTCCTCTAAAATGAACGAAACTTGCTCTTTCCTTATATTTTAAATTTGATTTTTTATGATAATTACCAGTATCAAAAAGGTATATTGTTTTTTTCTATATGAATAACATACCCTAAATAATACATAGCAATTACCTCCATTATTTAATCCTTTTTTCTCTCACTAATATAAATCGATTAAATCACTCCGGCTTTTTCAAAATGTTTTTTAAGTATTCTTGTTGCAACAAAAGCTCCTATGCAAGCAAGAATAAAAGTTATCAAACCAAAGCCTACAGCCCACGAAACTTTAAAATAAGATAATACTTCATTTATTTGTGCTTCGCTCATTTTCCATTTTGATGCTCTTTCCACAAAAGAAGCAGTTCCGAATAAAATCACAGGAATTACAGTCCCTAAAAAATCTGCTAATGCAAATGTCCCATATCCAATAATCATTCGTCCCTTGCTCTCATAATTTCCTATAATCAAATCACATATAATCCCACCGATTACAGCAAAGACTGCATGAGGCAAATGTCCTCCTGACAATGCAATTAAACCAAGAAGCGTTCCTGATATTGTAAATACGCCCTTCTTTTTAACTTTCAAAGCCATAAGTATATAAACGGTAGCAGCTACCATAAAGCTAACTCCTGAAGCAATAAATCCTCCAATCACTGTTGTTGCCATAGCAAATGCAACCACCATGTATATGACAATTCCAATTGCATTAAAGATTCCGATTGTAATAAAATCACGACCATTTAATTTGTTTTTCATAAAAGTCCTCCTAATAAATTTTCTGTATTACTATCACAAGAGCAATCATCAAAGCTCCTAATAGTCCAATCAACAAATCCGCCCATCTAAACCTCAATTTTGTTAATGTAACCCTGTTCGCATCACTATCAAGTCCTCTAATGAGTGCTGAAGCTGACAGTTCATCTGAAATCTTAATCATTCTCATTAAAAGCGGAACAAGCGTATATTCAATATATTTAATTGGATGTAGCAACGGGAAAAATCTACTTGTTACGATTCCTCGAATCTTCATATTCTCTTTTAATGCCTTGAGTTCTATTTTTATAGTTGGTACAAACCTAAGCAAAACACTAAAAGGTATACCAATGCTTCTTGGTACTTTCATTCTATTTAATGCTTCAAGCATTTCACTTACACTTGTAGTCTTTGTTATATATCCACCAAACATAGCAATTAAGGTCATCCTTGATGCAAAGTAAATAAACATATATATTGCAAATACGATACTTGCTTCACAAAACTTTCCAAGCCATAACTCTATGCAGTATAAAATCACAAAAAACAAAATAAAGCGTAATGCTCTTTTCCACATACTGCTGTATACATACAGAAAAAAGGCAAAGAGAATCAGTCCGAAAAGTAGAATTGTATCGCTTATAAAAAAGCTCGTAAATCCAACAATTGGAAGTAGAGTAAGTTTTATTCTCGGATCGACTGTTTTTCTATCCATCAAGTTATCTACCTCCTCTCATCTTGTCCAATATGAGAATTTTATTACTTTCACTCATATTCAAAACACTTTCTATTTTTCCATCTCCCATTACCCAGAGCTTACTCACTGTGTTCGCTAAAAACTCAAAATCATGACTTATCACCAAAACTGTTGTTCCATTTTTTAATTGTTCTTCAATTAATTTTGCCACTGAAAGCATTGAGTCTTTATCACAACCTGATGTTGGTTCATCATAGATAAAAACTTTTGCCTGTTTCATCATTCCACAAGCTATTGTGAGTCTTTGTTTTTCTCCTCTTGATAAAGCAAACGGATGCTTATCAATGTATTTATCTAAGCCAAGTACATTCAAAATAGACTTTGCCTTTTGAGTATTTTCTTTTTTATCTTTACTTGAAATACCAAGCAGCATTTCATCAAGTACACTTTCCGAAAACAACTGATAGTCTGAATCTTGAAAGACAAAATATGACATATCCATTAAATCTTTATGATTAAGCGAATTATCTTTCCCCGTCCATATCTTCCCCTCTTTTATCTTCTCAAGTCCTGAAATCACTCTTGCAAAGGTAGTTTTTCCGGTACCATTTAAGCCGATAAGACCAATGGCTATTCCGCACTCCATATTAAAATCAAGATGATTTAAAATGTACTGTTTTTGCTTCTTTCCATCCTTAGCTACATTCGGATAGCAAAATCTCAAGCCTTTTCCGTTTATACTTTCATCATTTAATTGATATGAGTCTTTCTTCTCACTTATCCTATATTCTTCTAATTCAAGAGTTCTTAGTCCATTCTCATCCCAAAACTCCCCTTCAAGATGAATAACTTCTTCCCGACTCAAGTCCAGTGCAATTTCTCCATCTTTCACCAAAAGAAAACGGTCAAATAAAGATTTTACATAGTACAAACGATGTTCAATTAGAACAACTGTTGTTCCTTTTTTCTTTAATTTTTCCAAAATTAAAAATAGGTCAAATGTTGCTTTCATATCCAAATTTGCTGAAGGTTCATCTAAAATTAAAACTTTCGGATTCATCGCATAGATACTTGCAATAGCTATCTTTTGTTTCTGTCCGCTTGATAATTCAAAAACAGATTTTCCTTTCAGTTCCTCAATATCCAGTTCTGCATATACTTCTTCTACTCTCTGTTTTATTTCATCTCTTGATTTGCAAATGGTTTGAAGCCCAAAAGCTATTTCTTCATCTGTCGTTGTCGTAAAAAATTGACTTCTTGGATCTTGAAATACAGTCCCTACAATATGCCCTATTTCATGAAGCGATAATTTGCTTATATCTTTTCCGGACGCAAAGGCTTCCCCTTTCATTTTGCCTTTGTAATAATGTGGAATAAGACCATTCATCACACTTCCAAGAGTACTTTTACCACTTCCACTTTTCCCTGAAATTAAAACAAATTCACCTTTTCTAATTTCAAGATTGACATTTTTTAAAGCAGTTCGTCCATCTTCCCATTCATAATAAACATTTTTTAGCAAAATCATGGTTATACCTCATACTGAGCTTTCCATAATTTTGTGTAGTAACCATTTTTTGCAAGAAGTTCGCCATGCTTTCCTTTTTCAAGTAAATTTCCTTTTTGAAATACGAGAATTTGGTCAGCTTTTTGAATTGTTTTTAAATGATGAGCCACTACAAGTACAGTTCTATTCTTTGCGAGTTCTGTAATGGCATCTTGTATCAAGGATTCATTTACAGGATCAACATTACTTGTCATTTCATCAAGAATTAAAATAGGTGCATCCTTTAGAAAAGCTCTTGCCATAGATATTCTTTGTCTTTGTCCACCTGATAAAATCCCACCATTTTCTCCAATATCAGTTTCATAACCTTTTGGTAAACTCATAATGAAATCATGTATCCTTGCTTTCTTTGCAGCTTCAATGATTTCTTCTTTCGTTGCTTCTTTTTTACCTACCCTGATATTTTCTTCAATCGTGTTATCAAACAGTTGAACATTTTGCATGACAATACTAATGCGATCTAAAAGCTCATCATAAGGAATATCCCTTATATCAATTCCTCCGAGTGTAATTTTCCCTTTATGCACATCATAAAATCTTAAAAGCAAGTTGGTTATCGTAGTCTTTCCACTTCCTGATTCTCCAACTAAGGCTGTCATTGTCTTTTCAGCAATAGAAAAGTTCAAGTTTTCCATTTTAAATTCGTCTTTTTCGTAGGAAAAATCTATGTTTTCAAAAGCTATATCATTGTCTTTCGGAATAATTCCATTCACTTTATCTGGGATTACATCGGCATATAAAATTTTTGAAAGTCTTTCGTAACTATCTACCGCCGAAACATAGTACATATAGTGTTGTTCCATAGAAGCGAATGGCTTATAAAACTCTTTTGAAATTACCGCAAAGATAATAAAATTAAGTACATCAAGATTTCCCTTTACAACAAATATTGTTCCTGCAATTAAAAGAACCAAATATCCAATATCCAGCAAAAATCCAAATATAGATAATTGTTTTGCCTTAAATCTTGAAGCTGATTTACTTGTTTCTCCAAACTTCTTTGTTTTATTCATAAGCTCATTATCCAAGCTCTTATTGTTAGAAAAACTCTTTAATACAGGTATTCCTCTCACATATTCAACAAATAGGCTAACCATATCAAGAAGTGCTGAGTTATTCTGATTCTCTATTTTTTCAGATTGCTTAATTGTCAGATATAAAAAGATAAGTGCAATCGGAACAGATACAGCCATTATCAGTGCCAACTTTATATCAATATTTGCAAGACCAACAAATACGACTGCACCTATCAAAAAATCACCAAACATTCTTGACCACATGTGTCCTACAACAAGGGACATATTATCAACATCTTTGTGTAAAATTGTGTTGATCTCGCCCAGTCTTTCATTGGTATAAAATCCCAAGCTGAATTTCTTTAATTTGATAATCATGCGTTCTCTGATTTGCTGAACAATATCAAAACCTGCACTATGCTTTTTCATATCTGCGAACATATTACAAATACCTTTGAAGACTACAAGTAATCCAATCGCAATAAAATATTTATACAGACTTGCTAAGCTCGTTCCGTCAAAGATTTGGAACAGTATAGAAAATACGATAACAATCATGGCTATGGAACTGAGTCCATAAAGGGCAAAGAATACACTTGATATAATCAAATCTCTCTTGCCGGTTTTTGTAAGTAGTTTTAACATTTCTCTAAACATTTTCTGTTACCACCTCCGTACACTCGCAATCCACTTCGTTTCTTGCTCGTGAAAGACTTTCGTCTTTCAAATTCCATCTATCTACCTTGTTCTGTGCTTCAACCATATCCTTATAGAACTCACATCTTTTCATCAGCTCTTCATGACTTCCTGCATCAAGAACAAGACCTTTATCCATTACGATAATTTGGTCTGAATCTCTAATCGTATTTAGATGATGAGCAATTGTAATGATGGTTTTATCCTTACTTAAATCATCGATCGCTTCACCGATTAGTCTTTCATTTTCACTATCAACAGCTGCCATTGCTTCATCTAATATCAAAATCGGTGCATTTTTAAGTATCATTCTCGCAATTGATATTCTTTGTTTTTCTCCACCGGATAACTTAACTCCCATTTCACCTACTCGTGTTTCATATCCATTTGGCAATGCTGAAATAAAATTATGGCATCTTGCTTTTTTAGCAGCTTCTATGACTTCTTCTTTTGTTGCATTTAGTTTTCCAATTGCTATATTTTCAAAAATACTTAAGTCAAAAAGGATAACTTCTTGTTGCACACTACCAATCAGCATTGAGATATTTTCTTGACTATATTCTTTTATATCTTTTCCATTTATCAGTATTTGTCCTTCATCTGCATCCCAAAATCCCATAAGCAAATTAGATACCGTACTCTTTCCACAACCGCTTGCTCCTACAAAGGCGTTCAAACTATTTTTCTTAAAATTCAAATTGATATTTTTAAGCTCAAAGCTATCTTTTTCGTATGCAAAATTCACATCTTTAAATTCTATGTTTCCAAATTCTAAACCTTGTTCTGTCTTTTTGTTTGGAAGTGGAACTGTTAATACTTTCCCTATCGCCTTTAACGCTTCCTTAAACACAATAGAAAAATGTTGCAATGTAGCTGTCTTACTTATAGAAGCAGTAAAAGCAGACGATAAAATAATGGCAAGGATAAAATTAGGCGTTGTAATATTTCCATGATAAAGAAATATGCTTCCCAAAATCATGACAATAACCACTCCAATTTCCATAAATATGTCAATGAGTCCCATTGGAATTGTAACCATCCCCATGCTCTTTTTAACCCAGTAAATATATTCTCTTGCCGTTTTTAATGTTCTTTCACTAATTTCCTCTTCTTTAGCAAAAGCCTTAATCACAGAAATATTTTTTACATATTCCATTAGCTCTTCTCTCATTCTGTTTTCATGATTGAAGTAAATCGCAAAGTTTTTATCCATTGTTTTCTGTGAAAGAACTTTTACCAAATACATGAGTGGAACTCCGGCAATCATCCCAAGAGCAAGACGCCAATCCACAAAAATCATAGCTACAAAAATAATGGTAGGCAGAAGTGTAACTGACATTATTTCAGGGAGACCATGAGCAAGATATACTTCCACTTGTTCTACATCATGTTGGACAATGTTGGTAAGCTCTCCTGTATTATGTTCTTTAAAGAATCCCAAACTTAGTTTTTTCAGATGACCGATAATATCTAACCTAAGTTCTGTTAATTTTTCGTATGCTTTCTCATGGGCAACCTTTGTTGCAAAATAATAAAACACTCCTTTTAATACAAACGATATAAAGATTCCCAAAAATATATACTTTAAATTACCTTCGTTAATATTGTTTGTAATTAAAGAACTAATCAAATATACGAGTAAGATTTGTGGTATCAAATCAAATACTATTTTTAAAGCAAGAAGTGAATTGGATAAACCGTTTTTCCCAATCACTTTTTTTCTTAATTCTTTTTCCGGCATGAACAACTCTCCTTTCAAAATTGAATAATATTGAATTTTAATTCAGTATTAAGGTTTAAAGTAAGACTTTGCTGATTACGCAAAGTCTATTTTATCCGATCACTATATTTTTTTAAATTACTGTATCAGCAAATCAAAAATTATAGCACAATCTTTTTCCATTTTCTAATCTTAGTTCTAAACGTTCCAAAAGGGGCAACCGTATTAACATGAATAAACTTATAAACTTCCCATGTCGCTGTTTTAGTAGCTTCATCAGCCCATTTTCTCATATGCGGTTGAAATAATTCTTCTTCACTTAGTGTATCAATCATTGTATAGATAGATATAATATTTTCTTTCAATCGTTTCTTTAATTCTTCTATCGATAAATGAGCATAAGTATCGGTAAACCACTGATATAATTCTCCAAGTTGATTCCATTTAAACATATCCGACGGTGTCTTTACTTCAAAACCGTTTTTCTCATCTTTTTCCCATTTCAAAACTAATGTTGTCCATCCGAGTTGATAAGCAAGATTTTCTGCTGGTGTTCTGTCAACTTCAGGGACTCTCTTATCTTTGAGAGATTCAGGAATAATATCAAATTCAGAAATATACTTTTCAAAACTTTTATTTATCTCAGATTTCAGTTCTTCTTTATCTTTATATATCTTCAAAATATCTCCTCCAAAAATTTAAATTTATCGCATTTAAATATCAAATCAACTTACAATGATTCCACTCCCTTGTAATAACACTTTGCAATAAGTTTTAGCATATCTTTTGCCCACTTTTCACTTTGATAATGCCTTGCTATTTCAAGAAGTCCCTCTGTAAAGTTACTGGCTAAAATATGGGCAAGCATTGGATCATATTCCTGTTTCGATTGTCTTTTTAAACTTACTTCAATATGAACCTGCATTTGCGATATGAGTTTTTGTTTTGCTTCTATATGCTTTGTTCCTGAGCTTTTATCCATTAAAATAATTAACTTCTTACGCTCTTTTAAAAGCTCGTGAATATATTTTTCTCCAACCTCATCAAATCTTTCAGAAGCAGAACCTTTTTCCAAGGATTCTTCCTCATTAAAAGCTGACTCGAAGTTTATATAAACAGAACTTACTAATGCATCAAACAAAACTTCCTTATTTTTAAAATAGGTATAAATTAATGCCACAGGAATATCTGCTTCTTTTGCAATTTCTGTTAATTTAGCACCTCTATAATCATTTTTGTAAAATACTTTTTCTGCTGCATCAAGTATCCTATTTCTAACTTCTTCTTTCAATACTTGTGCCATATCACACCTCTTTCAAATAAAATACTGAATCTTGATTTAATAATAAATCTAAATTCAATATTTTTCAATAGTGCCCTGAAATTATATTCTGAGTATGGTATAATTCATTTATTATAAATAACACGCTTAACGCTTATAACTATAATAGCAAACACAGTAAGTGAGTACCCACTTACGAAAAATTGATGAAGCAGAACCTTTATGGACTGCTTCTTTTTTTATCAATTTTACCTTGTTAGGGAGAACCCTAAGACCCCAATATTTTATGATAAGGAGATATACTATGGATAATAGAAAAAGAAATAATCAGCTTAAAATATATTTAACAGATGAAGAAAAAGAAATCTTTGAAAAGAAAATGAAGCTTGCAAATTGTAAAACTATGTCCCACTTTCTTAGGAAATGTGTATTAGAAAAAGAGATTTATGTTGTAGATTTAGAACCATTTAGAAACCTACAATGGCTACTTTCAAATGCAACAAATAATATAAACCAGATTGCAAAAGCAACTAATACGACTGGTGTTATTTACAAAAATGAAATTGAATCAATGAATAAACAGATAGAAAAATTATCAAAAGAAATATGGCAGATCCATTCCCTACTTCTTAAAAAATCAAAAGAAAGTTCTGGTGATTAGTATGGCAATTACAAAAATACATCCAATAAAATCAACTCTAAATTTGGCAATAGATTATATAACTAAGAGTGAAAAAACTGATGAAAAAGTCTTGGTATCTTCATTCAAATGTCATCCATCTACTGCTCATATTCAATTTATGAAAACTAGAGAAGACAATGATACTAAAGGTACAGTTTTGGCTAGACATTTAATACAATCTTTTCTACCAGGAGAGGTTGATCCTATAAAAGCTCACGAGATAGGAATGGAATTATGTAAAAAAATTTTAAAAGAAGATTATAAATTTGTTCTTGCAACTCATATAGATAGAGAGCATATCCATAACCATATTATTTTTAATAATGTTAATTACAAGACTGGTAAATGCTACCAATCTAACAAAAAATCTTACCATAAAATTAGGTATCAAAGTGACGAATTATGTAAAGAAAACAAGCTTTCAGTCATTGATGAATATTATGAAGCTTACAAAAGAAAATATAAAACTGCAGGTAAATCTTGGTACGAATATGACCAAAACAAGAAAGGAAATTCTTGGAAGTCTAAACTGCAATTTGATATAGATAGAATGATTAATAGGTCTAACTCATGGGAAGAGTTTTTGGAAAATATGAAAACTCTTGATTATGAAATTAAGTTTGGTAAACACATTGCTTTTCGTCATAAAGATAAGCAAAGATTTACAAGAGCTAAGACTATCGGAGAAGATTATACTGAAGAAAAAATCAAAGAAAGAATAGATTTAGCGATTAAAAACAAAGCTAATCCTATTAAAAAACGTGTAGGAAATGTTATTGATATATCTACTAATGAAAAAGCTCAATCATCTAAAGGTTACGAAGTCTGGGCAAGAAAACACAATATCAAAACTATGGCTGATTCAATAATTAGATTAAGAGAACAAGGAATTAATTCAATTACTCAACTCGATGACCTGATCAAAAAGTCTGCTGATGATAGACAAGACTTATTAGATAAAATAAAGAAAATTGAAACTGAGATGAAGAGTTTATCCCAAGATATGGAAAATATAAATACTATAAATAAGTATCGTGAAATCTATAAATACCACAAGAAAAATCCTAAAGACAAGCAATTTGCAGAAGAATATTATAGTGAACTTTCCGTCTATAAAATAGCCACAAAAGAAATTTTAGAAAGCTATAAAAAACTACCAAATACAAAAGAAATATTAACGAAACTCGATGAATTGCAAGAAAAAAAGAACACCCTTATGCAAGAGTATTCTTTGAATAAAGAACAATTTTCTGACCTTGTTCAGTATAGGAAAAACTATGAAAATTATTATGGGAAGGAAGTAGAAAGATAAAATTAATTTACACTTATATCCCTTATTTAACACGCATAAACTAAAAGAACTATAAATCTAACATTAATAATATTTAAAGCTAAAGGCATTACAATATTTTCTTAGCAAAAATAAGAACTATTTTAATGCCTCTAATTTATCTATTTATATTTTTTAATTATAAACACTTTTATCTTTCGATATATACAAAATAAGTGGGTAGGCAATCAGTACAGCTAAACTTGCAATAAATATACACATATATGCCGGCATAATATTTGCCAAAAATCCATAGAACATATTTCCTAAGGGTATAGATGATAATGCAAGCATGCTAAAAACTGACATAATTCTACTTCTAAATTCATTTTTAATATTTTTTTGAAAAAATACTTGTGTAGCTATATTTAACGGCATAACCGAACTAATTACCAGGCAATCTAAAAATGTTATTAGACCTACTACCAAAACAATATTGTTTTTTCCGGCTCCCATTCCATAATAAACACACCAAGCAATTAAAAACAGAAATCCGGCTATAGATATGGCACTGTACTTTAATAATTTTTCCGGTTTAATCTTTTTAATAATTGGAAGTATCAAGAACGGCAGCAGGATACTTATACCTGCAGTTGCCATCCTATACATACCATAGATATACTCACTCGTTTTAAATACCTCCAAGAATACATATGTTATAACAACACTAAAGATAGCTGAAAATGAAAAATTAATTAAGGGAGCTACTATTACAAAAATTTTTGAGAACCTGTCCTTCCTTAACTCATTAATGCCTTCAATAAATTCAGTAAAGAAAGATTTGATGCCCTTAGCATTCTTCTCCTTTAATTCATCAGCAAAGGGTGTTTCAATAAAGAAGTTTAATATTAGGGAGAAAACTAATAAAACACTTATCAAAACAAAGGAACCAAAAATTCCAAAGCTCTTATATATAAATGCTGCCAGCATTGGAGTTGTAATATATACAATGCCATCATCGACTCTTGATAAAGTAACAGCTTCTTCCATTAAATCCTTATCTATAATCTCAGATAGTATAGAGCTTTCGGCTGAATTATAAAATACCTCAACCATCTCTAAAATTATAACAAGAATATATACTGATACGAGTGAAATATCGCCACAGATACCTGAGTAAACCGCATATATGGTCATAACTAAAATTTGCACCATATTTAAAGTTTTCATTATGCTTATTCGTTTTAGTCTATCACCTACAACTCCACCCACAGGAGTGAGTAAAATTCTTGGGATAACTATAATGGAAAGTATTGAAGCATATACAAGTGGCGATCCTGTTTTTTCCAAAATATATAGGGCCAGGGTAAATTGAAGAATATTGCTAGAGCCCATAGAAAATGTTGTCGCAAAAAAATAGCTAAGATAGCTCTTGTTTTTTAATAAAGTTTTAATCGGTTTTTTCATCATTTAAACCCCTTTCTATTTTCCTAATACTTTAACTATTATTCGCACTTTATTCATATCCGTTCATTCCCAAGCTTATATCTGCCTTATCTCTGATAATTTTTCAAATAAACACCTTTCGACATGATAAAAATTTACTAAAATTGATGGTAAAAGCATGCTGAATCATCCAAATCCCAAGCACCCTGTTTTACATAAAAATTATAGGCTCGAGAATTTTTTAAAGTAGTGAAAAATGCACCGCTTATACCTCTTTGCTGCAATTCTTTTATACTCGTTTGATAAAGGTTTTTTGCAAGACCAGTCCCCCTATATTTTTCAGCAATAAAAAACTCATCGATATAAAAAGTTGATTCACTAGAATATCTTCTTATATGACCAATTATTGCACCGAATATTTTATTTCCATCGACAATTACATTGCCAAAAAATTTTGAAAAGTCTGAAATATCTATTAAGGATTCCAAGGCTGTTTCCACTGTCCATTTATTATTCCAAGGTGGAGCATTATAGACATCTATCATTAACTTTGCTAATTCTTCTAAATCTGCTTTTGATATTTTTCTAATTTCCATATTATTCTCCTTATTTATTTTCCAAAAATATTTTTAGTTTCTCAGCGTATTCTTTGGGATGTTCGTGGAGAAATTGTCCGTGACCCATCCCTTCAAACACTTCCGTTTCCATTTGTGGAAGATTTTCTCTTAATATATTTTCACTTTTTTCAGGGATTAGCTCTTCGCTTCCTCTCCAAAACAAAACTGGATTTGAAAATTTGGATAAATTATCCGGGACTTTATAATGATAGATAAACTTGCAGGCGTTTTTAATAGTATTTTTTGGAATTTTCGGATACATCATTTCTATTACGCTTAGATTATCCTTGCCCATAATCTTATCTAATATAAATTTAGGTATTGGCTTTTTATTTTTGATTCTACTTGTTCCAATGATAAAAGCATATGTAAAAGGCATTGCCATAAGACCCAACTCTGCAGTAATCGCCGCATCTAGTAGTACTTTCGAAGCAGAAACATTTCCTCTTCCGATGAGTTCAACCGCAATTGTTGCTCCCATGGAAAATCCGCACATTCCATAGACACTCCCGCCCATTTCATTTAATTCCTCATTATTTAATTTTTTTCAAAAGCAAGTAAAAATATCCTCTCTAATAATAAAATTATCTATTACTCTTTATCTCCCAAGATGAAGTAATCACAAAAGTCTCCTCCCTTAGCGATAGTTTCTTTTCTGTGTAAAACTCCATGTTGAAAGCTTATCATAAGCTCATCAAGTTCACAGAATAGTGGCATTAATTCATCTACACCCAACTTCTTTATATAAGCACAAATGGGACAACGAGTAATTCTGTAATAACAAGCACCCTCATAGGGTTCTCCCTCAAAATCAACTTTAAAAGATGTGGGATAGAGCTTTTCTTTTTCCTCTGTATACCACTTGTAATACTTAAGAATATTTTTCTTATTGGCCTCTTTTCCCCTTTTAGTATTGAGATTAATCAAGGAAAAAAACCATTTGAAAGTATAAAGAGAGCGACGCATCATTTCCTGGACGGTCTCCGGCGGAATTTTTTTCTCACTTGCTATATATGGAGCAACAAAGACAAGGGCGAACATCTCATTGTATGCCATGGGATTATCCTCGCCGATATCGTCCATATTTTTTACAAGTTCTCGATAAACTTTTTTGCTCTTTTTAATAATTTCTGAAGCATATGCTTTATTATATTTTTCTATAAGAACTTTCTTCATTGGACCTTTAAATAATAAGAAATAAAAACCCTTGTATTTCATCTTGCACACCCCATCAACTTTCTAAAATTTTTTATAGTAATTTATATACAATTTTATTTTTTCCCAATAAGAAGGGTTGAGCCAGAAAGTCCAAGGAATAAAGATTCTTTGTGACTCATAAAAAGACCCTTTGTTGTATCAATTAATTGCACATCTTCGTAGCCATCTTGTTTAAGCTTTTCCATAAATTTATTCAAATCACCGTATCTTGACTTGCTCATCAAATCATGAATGACAAAAACTCCACCTTTTTTTAGTACACGAAATGTTTCCAGTAAAAGTTTTTGTTTGTTTTTCCCTGTAATATTGTGATAAACATAGTTGCTAGTTACTGCATCAAAACTTTCATCTTTAAAAGGAAGATTCACTGCATTACCATTTTCAAATCTCACATTTTCTACTCCCTCTAATTTTGCATTATTTTTACAGAGTTCCTTAGAAAATTCACTTTTGTATGAGCCCCTCCATATGTCACAACCCACCATGGTCGCTTTTGGATTTTTCTTTGCGCAAGCAATTGTAAGTGCACCGCTACCACATCCTAAATCTAAACCCACGCCACCATCTGGGATCTTTACATAGTCGGCAGTCCCCTCTATTATGACTTTGGCAAGCTTTCTTTTCCCGTTGTAATCAAAAGCCCTATATAAAAATCTCATCCAGCTTGCAAAGAAAATAAGTATCAACGTTGCAAGCCCAAGAATAAGGGCACATATTAGACGAGTTCTTCCACTAAATACAAAATCACTGACACCAAAGGCTATAAATAGGATGAAAGCTGTAAGGCTTGCAAATATTAAATTCTTTAACAAGCTTTTGGGAACCCAATTTTTGTAGTCAGCCTTTGTTTTATCGTCATCCATAAAATTTACTCGTTTCATAAAATTTCCTCCTGTAAATAATAAATTATATAAAATTTGCCTTTAACAACTAAAACAATAATTTTAATCCTTTACTTTATAATCTTATAAATTGATATTAGTATAATTTATCAATAAAGATAAGTAGTAAACAAAATATATTAAGTTAAACCAGCCTCTGCGAATAATCATATGCAGTCCCTTTGGTAACCTCCCAGTAAGAGGAGTAAAGAGCAAAAGAAATATAGGTGTAAATAAAACTTGCCATCTTGGAAATACTGTGAATCCAAATAAAATTACCCAAGCTAATGCTATGTTTGCTAAAGCCGCAATTCCAAAAACTATTTTTGCCTGGAATTTTAAAAATTTTAAAAATTCATCAAAAGCTCCCTTGTCTTCGTACCTTGATAAAAGACCTATCAATATACTCTTATATAAAGTCACAGTTAAGCACATTCTTTCGCTTAGATGATATCAATTATCAGTTTAATTGTAGCATATAACACAGATTCCTTTCAATCATATGGTTTACTACATTAAACTAAACAAATAAAGGCAGTCCGAAGACTGCCAATTTTTATTCCTCATCTCTTTAATTAATGTAAGTAAATAAAGAATTTCCCTAAAGATACGGAAAATATTAATACCATAAATAAATATCATGAAATTTATAAATAATCTCCCAGTTCTATTGACATGTTTAACAAACTCTATTTTACAATTCAAAAATCTCATCTGCCACTTCATTTAAAAATTCTATATCATGGGAGACTACAAAAATTATTTTATCTTTATTTCTATATTTTTTAATTAGCTCAGGTATTTTTATCATATTTGAATAATCCATACCACTTGTAGGCTCATCGAAATAGACAAACTGAGAATCTTTACACATAACAGATGCTATTGCAAGTCTTTGCTTTTGTCCTCCTGATAAACTCATTGGATGTCTTTCAATAAATTCATCTAAGCCTAAATCTTTTAAAATGATTTTTGCCTTTTCTTCATCAAAATTCTTTACACCTAGACTGAGTTCTTTGAATACTTCATCTGTAAATAATTGATGATTTACGTCTTGCATAACAAGCGAAGAGTTTTTTAGTCTTTCTTTTTTAGATAGTTTCTCTCCTTTAAAATAAATTTCTTCTTTTGATTTTTTCTCAAGGCCAATTAAACATCTTAAGAGCGTTGACTTTCCTTGTCCATTGAATCCTATTATGCCATAAATTTCCCCAAGTTTAAAAGAAGTGTTTTTTACACTTAAATATTCACCATCATTAAATTTATAGCTAAGATTTTTTATCTGATACTCTCCATCTCCTTTTAAATGAGAAACTACCAACTTAGTTAGCTTCTTATCCCTTAAGGCTAAATCATTTAAGTCCCTTGTATCTAGCTTTAAAAATTCACTTCTAGTATAAGTTTTTTTAATTTTGCCCTTATCTATTAAAAATACACGGTCAACTATGTCCATCAAATAATAAATTCTATGCTCAGCTAGAATTATGCTTATGCCCTTTTCTTTTAGTATCTTTAGCATCTTTGTCAAAACATCTATGCTTTTAATGTCCAAATTTGATGATGGCTCATCCATAACTATGATCTTTGTGCCTGCTATATAAGAAGCAGCAATGCAAAGTATTTGTTTTTCGCCGCCAGATAAATTAAATATATTTCTGTTCAAAAGATTTTTTATCGGGAAAATTTCTAGCATCTCATTCAAACGCTTGTCCATCTCTTCTCTTGCAAGGCCAATATTTTCTAAGTAAAATAATAATTCTAATGTCGTATTGACATTAAAAAAATAAGTCTTAGGATTTTGAAAAACAGTTGAGACAAGCATCGAGATTTGATAAAGCTCCAAATCTTTTATATTTTTACCATCAATAATTATTTCGCCCTTTGTCTTTGCATTATCATATCTTACAGCTAGTCCGTTTATAGAATTTATTAAAGATGACTTGCCACTTCCGCTTTTTCCTGTAAATAACACACACTCTCCCTCAGCTATGGATAGTGATATATCATCTATTATATGTTCTTTGCCATAATCAAGGCTTAAATTTTTAATTTCTACCATATTAAGCCTCCCACAATAAGTCCAGCAATTACTAAAACATAGACAAAGTCAATTAGCTGTACCTTTACACGAGTATATCTGG
The DNA here is from genome assembly GCA_021307325.1 of Peptoniphilus sp. GNH. NCBI lineage: Bacteria > Bacillati > Bacillota > Tissierellia > Tissierellales > Peptoniphilaceae > Peptoniphilus > Peptoniphilus sp. GNH. The sequence goes on from CP089931.1 coordinate 1,018,492, forward strand.
TCTTGGCAATTGGATTTTCTATTGCCTTTGTTTCTGCCGCTTTTGCTATATCATCTGCAATGTTTGAAGATATAATTAGTAGCGGCACTGAAACATATTCAAGATATTCGATTGGGTTTATAAAATTTATCCCTCTTACCCTCATAGCCATTTTGATGTTTTTCTTCTCTTCTTTAAAAGATGGAAAGAATCTAAACATAACCGCAATAGGTATGGAAAGATTTTTTGAAATTTTAAGCTTATCCATTGATGAAATTATTGCGCCTACATCAGAGGTCTTTATCATGAAGCTTGCTGCCATAAATGGCAATAAAAACATTCTGAAGATAATAAATAAGCTTAAAAACATCTTAATTATTGGATTTATATTAGATAGGGCCATAAAATTAGGTAAAGCATATAATATTGCGCATAAAACTATCCATTTGAAAAGTGTTTTTTTGTAACCATTCAAATAAAGTAAAATACCAATAAGACATACAATCGCTAGCTCAAAACGGATGTTTATGCTATGCGCAACTGTTAAGCCTGTGATGAATACAACTAATATCTTACTGATGGGGTTTGGATTAAAGGGAGCATTTGAAGAAAAAGTAGGCATTATACAATGCCTGCTTTTTCAAAGTGTTTTTTCAATAGGGCCTTGCCTATATATGCTCCAATTATTCCTCCTATAAAAGCGCCTAAAGCTACTAAAGCCATGTGAGGATAAGTTATTAGTTTTTCCATTGCATCAACATAATCTTTTCCCATCATCATAGATAATTCAATATATTTTTCTTTAGCTAAAAGCATTTGCATTAAAGAGCTACATATCCATGTGCTGAAGATTGCATAAGAAAGCATATTGTATTTAAATGAATTATAATTGCCAATCTTTCTAATTAATTCTGCTATTATCATTACTATAAGTGATAAGACTGCAACTACATAAGTATGTCCCATAGCAAACATCACAAGTGGTGATATCATGCCGAGTATAAATAGTGCCCATGGTTTTTGAACTTTAGCCATAAATAACATAAGAACAGGCCCTGAGATTATGCCCAAAACTGTTGGGTAAACTAAAAACAATATTGGAATCATACCCATCATGCCAACACCAAACATCAAGACGAAATAAATTACGGCAAAAACACCGATACTTACTAAATCTTTTACTTTTAATTTTTTAGTATCCATTTTAATCCTCCTAATAAATAAATTCTTCTGCCATTTTTGTCTTTTCTATTAAATTCTTGTAAACTTTTGATTTTTGTAAAAGCTCTCCATGTTTGCCTTGGCTTTCTACTCTTCCGTTTTCAAGAACTACTATCATGTCAGAATTTTCTATGGATTTCATTCTGTGTGAAATAATTACAACTGTCTTATCTTTAATTAAATTATTTAAAGACTCTTGAATTTTTTTCTCGTTGTCAACATCAAGGCTTGCTGCTATCTCGTCTAAGATCAATATCGGTGCATCTTTTAAGAAGGCTCTGGCTATTGATAATCTTTGTCTTTCTCCGCCTGATAGCTCAGCACCGTTTTCACCAATAAGAGTATCGAAACCCTTATCCATTTTTTCTATGAAATCTGTGCAGTTTGCAAGTTTTGCTGCTCTTTTAACTTCTTCATCACTTGCGTCTTGCTTACCAAGCCTAATATTTTCCATAACGCTTTGATTAAAGAGAACTACATCTTGAAAAACAATAGACACCTTATCAAAAAGAGATTCTGTTGATATTTCTTTTATATCTTTGCCATCGATTAAGATTTGTCCCTCATCATAATCATAAAGTCTTGATATAAGTTTTAAGATGGTTGTTTTTCCGCATCCGCTTGCGCCTACTAAAGCAGTTACCTCTCCCTGCTTAGCTTTAAAACTTACGCCATTTAAAACTTTTGCGTCATTATTATAAGCAAATTCAACATCTTTTAGAGCAATATCGAATTTTTGCAGATTATAGACTTCGCCCTCTTGTAAATCTTGATTTTGAATTTCTTTTAATCTTTCAATTTTAGGCGATAAATAAAATATCTCCATCATTCCCTCTTTAGATGCATCAAGAGCGTCTTTTATCTTCATAGCCGCTAGTAAATATCCTATAAGGTAGAGGGCGCTTATCTCTTTATTAATAATTAGATTTACGCCAACAAATATCACAACAGCAAGGGAAATAAAGCTAAAAATTGATGAAAGTGACATAATTAAAATAAGTCCTATCTCTGTCTTTAAGTGCACTTTTTCACTTTTATCCATTTTTTCATATAGCTTATCTTTCATTTCCTCTGATAAGCCATAGGCTTTGATCTCCATTTGCATCTCGATATTTTCTTGAAAGCTTTCTGAGTTTTCTCTTAAGACGTCATAATATCTTTTTTGTCCCTTAACCTGATGTTTTTTAGATAGTGGTATAAATATAAAGCTTAATATCGTTGGTATAAGTACAGCTAAACCCATCTTGACATTGCTCACTAGCATCATAATGGATATTAGTGGGAAGAAGAGTGCCATACCGCCCACTTTGGGTATCGAGTGGCTCATTGCATGCTCTATACCTTCAATATCAGACATGATTGTCTGTGCTAGGTCTGAAATATCGTGTTTAGAAAAGTATGATATAGGTAATTTTGATAAATTCTCTGCTGTCCTTATTCTTAAGTCCGCACTTTCTTGATATGTTGTTCTATATAATTTATCGTATTCGATAGAAAGCAAAATATACATTACTATCAAGGTAAAAACTGAGAATGCTATATAAAATCCCTTGCTTTTAACAATATTTTCCAAAACTTCCTGAGCAAAAATCATTAGTAATATCGCAGGAAGCATGTTTATACAATAAACGAAAAATGAAGCCAGTGTTGCTTTACTTAAATTTCTTGCTCCTTTATCTGTAAGAGCAAATCTTTTTTTATAAAACTCCTTCATTTGAAACCCTCCATTCATTCGCACTGTTAAACATTTCTTGCAGTCTCTTATACTTTGTATCACTTGACATTAATTCTTTGTCAGAACCTCTTTCTATAATTTTGCCACAATCCATAACAAGTATTTCATCAAGGTCTTTAATTGTAGATAGTCTGTGTGCAATCATGATAACTGTTTTACCCTTCATAAGATTCTTGAAAGCTTTTTGCAATTCAAACTCGTTATCTGGGTCAATAGATGCTGATGCTTCATCCATAATAATAATTTTAGAATCCTTTAAAATTGCTCTGGCAATTGCGATTCTTTGTTTTTCTCCACCAGATAAATAAACTCCTTTTGAGCCTATGATAGTATTTTCTCTTTCTGGGAATTTGTCTAATATCAAATCGCATCCTGCTAATTTTAAGGCTTTCATAACGTCATCTTTGCTCGCATCTTGATTAGCTAAAGCTACATTGTCATAAATACTTTTCTTGAATAATTTTGAATCTTGAAAAACAAAGGAAATGGCTTTAATTAAAGCTTCATCAGAGTATTCACTTATTGCTACGCCGCCTATCTTTATGCTTCCTTCATTAACATTGTAAAAACCCGATATAAGTTTTGCTACTGTTGATTTACCTGATCCCGATGAACCGACTAGCGCATAGGACTTTCCTTCTTCTAATTTAAAGGATAAATTTTCAATGACGGCCTTGTCATTATAAGCAAAGCTAACATTGTCAAAGTCTATATTGTAGTTTTTAAAATTATTGACATCACCATGGACCAATTTGTCTTTTTGCATATCATTGTAAAGTGCCTCTAAAGTATCTACTGCATAATTGCCTTGAGAAATATACATAGCGTACCACATCATCCTCATAAATGAAACAAAGAGAACTCCTGATAAGAATAAAATCATAATAAGCTCAATTAAAATCGCCTTGGCGCTGCCTAAGCTAGTCATAAAATAAACTATAGGAATAATTAAAATTGCAATAAAACCAAAAAATAACCATTGATACAAAATATAAGGTTTTTTACAAGATAGTGTATAATTATAAGCATACTTCGAGTAATCTTTTATTGCCTTGTAAAAGCTTTTAAATGACTCTACATTTGCTCTAAATATCTTTACTACCTGCATACCTCTAACGTATTCAACAGTCTCTGCACTTAGTTTAGATAGAGCTTCTTGGTATATCTTCATAAATTCTTGCTCTCCCATCATTGCACCTAAAATTAAGCCATCGATTATGGTAAGAGCAAGCAAAGTTATGCCAACTCTTATACTTACTATAAAGCCGAGTGCAAGTACAAGTACGGGTGTAACTATTGCCTGAGAACTATCGGGAATCATGTGAGCTACAACCTGATGAGTTTGCGCGGCGTTGTCATCTATGATCTTTCTTATTTGACCAGATGGATTTAGGTCAAAGAACCTAAAACTTGCTTTCTCTAAGCCGTCTATCCCCCTTTTTCTTAAATTTGTTTCAAGCCTAAAACCTAGTATGTGAGAACATGTTCCTGAAACAGAATAAAATATTGCTCCACATGTTAGTGTGATAACAGATTTTAATGCTATGCTCTCTGCACCAGATAAATCTGAATTAATTATTAAATTATCCAGAAATTTGTAGATTAAATAAAATCCATATACCGTAAGTACAGCAGATATAGCAGAAAAGACTATAGCTAAAAAACCAAGATATTTTTTATCCTGTACATAAGCAAATAGTTTTTTGTAAATCTTCATAATATTATCTCCTTTCTTTGATATTCCTTTTAGATATGAATTTAATTAGCTGATAGTAATTATCATTGCTTTTCTATTATACGTCTGGCATAATTACTAATACAATAGTTTTGAATTAATAAGGCTAATTGGGATATTGTCTAAAAGGGATAGGTATATTATGACATATTTTGATTTTGTAAAAGATTATATGAAAGTAGATGAATTTAAAAATAACAAGAAATATTCAAGTGCAGGCCACACTTTTTGTTGGAAAAAAGAGGACTCTACTTATGGAGAAGGCCTATATTGGTTTTATAAAGGAGACGGCTTCATTATTGATATACTTGATTTTTATATCAGTGAGGAAGTAGTTAAAAATAATACTTATAGTATGTCAGATTATGTTTCAATATATTCAAGCTACATTGTAAGCGCAAACGGAGAAAAGTTTAATCCATATCAAACTCTTACTGCAAACTCCTTATATACTCTTGATTTTGATAATATAAGAGATGACTTCCTATTTTTATTACACGAGAACTCTTACTATCTTGCTGTTTCCATCGGTTTTAAAAAAGAGCTAATAGAAAAACATTTAGCATCTATTAACATTAATCCGGAATCATTTTATTCAGCTTTACTTCAACCGAATCAAATAATTCTTACAAAATCCTTAGAAAAAGTTGCATTGGAAATATTAAATTGTAAGATGGACGTTCCTGCCGCTGATTTTTTCTTTAAAGCTAAAGCAAATGAGTGGATAAGTATAATAATCGATACATACTTAAATAGAAATAAATATAAAATTGAGTCTGATGATAATAAAGCACTTGAAGATGTATCTAAGTTTTTAGATGATCATTTCGCCATGAATGTAAATCAGGAAACCCTTGAAAAAATATCTAAAATGAGTGGAACAAAATTAAAAAATTTGTTCAAAGAAAAATATGGTCAAAGCATTACAGAATACACTCAAAGAAAAAGAATGAATGTAGCTGAAACTCTTCTCTTAAATACCGAACTACCTATAAAGGAAATAGCTGAATCTGTCGGATACACATCCCATAGCAAATTTTCCATTTATTACAAAAGATACAAGGGAAAACTTCCTAGTGATGTTCGTAATTTAGCTTGCAAACATCACAATTTAAAATGTGATTATTATGATTAAAGTAATTTTTATATTTATAGGCCTTTATCTTATATGAGTTTCTATATATTTTTATAGGTATATATAAATTTGGTAAAAAGCAATAATCATCCCCCGGCGTAGCTGGGGGTTTTTCTTATGCGGCCCAAAGGGCCTTTTTTACTTGCTGCGTCTCAAGGACGCCTGTGGTTTACCACTTGCAATTTCTACTTGCTAACCCCTAAAGGGGTCTATATTGTCCATTGTTATCTGGCCGCTTAATTCGTCTTCTTTCAGCTGGTTTTGTATATACTCTTGTATTGCTTTGGTGTTCTTCCCTGCAGTATCTACATAATATCCTCGGCACCAAAATTGTCTGCCTCTATATTTATATTTTAAGTTTCCCCATTTTTCATATATCATTATGCTGCTCTTTCCTTTCAAAAATCCCATAAAACTTGATACTGATATTTTGGGTGGTATTTCTAATAGCATGTGTATATGGTCAGGGCATACTTCTGCTTCTATTATATTTACTTCTTTCCAACTGCATAATTCTCTTAATATTGCTCCTATTTCCAATCTTTTACTTCCATAAAATTCTTTTCTTCTATATTTTGGTGCGAATACTATGTGATATTTACAGTTCCATTTTGTATGTGATAGACTGTGAGTGTGATTTAAATTCATTAAAGACCTCCTGTTGTTTTTGTGTTTTGGTAAACCACAAATTTATTTTAACATGGGGGTCTTTTTTATCAGTTTTTCATCGCTGAAGCTAAACGGAACCCCCAGTCTAACTGGGGGTTTTCTAATTACAAAAAGAAGTAGATTTTTTCTCTACTTCTCCTAAAAATTTATTTTTCATTATTCACAATTTTTTTATAATTTTCTAGCTAAAAATACTAGATGCTCTTTCTCGTCCAGATGGTATTCACATTTAAATCCTATCTTATTCAATGTTTCTGTAAGATATTCGGGAGAATAAACTTCAAAATCTAGCATATCCGCCCATTTTTTTATGTTTTTATGCTCTCTATATGCTCCTTCGTTGCATATTAGAAACTGACCGTCTTTTACTAGAACACGATGGATTTCCCTAAAAGATACTTCTATATTCTTCCAAAAATAAATTGTTTCAAAGGCAGTTACTATATTTATGGATTCATCTTCAAAAGGTAACTTAGCCACGTCTGCTTCAATAATTTTACACCTGCCATCTTTTATAGCTTCGCTATTTACTGAACTTGCAATATCTACACTTGTTTTTGAATAGTCCATTCCATATACTTTTTTAGCCTTTGTTAGGAAGTATTGAACATTACGTCCACCACCACATCCTAGATCTAAAACTACATCCGAGGTTTTAATATTCAAAAAGGATCTGCCCCATTTCGCCAATTTTTCGTGACCAATGTTCATTTCTTTCACCATGAAACGACCACCGAAATTATTTTTAGGATTTTTTACATTTTCAAAAAATTTTTTTAACATTTCTATCTCCTATTGATAACTATTATTAGTGTAATTTTATCATGAATTTTATCTTTATTCAATTTTATATCCTTTCTACATTGATATTTCCCAGATTTTCGATAATCGAAATTCTTGATTTCCGATTTTCGGAATTCTTGTTATTATGGTTATTTAAGGGTGTGACTTTTCGTTACTCCCTTAAATTTCTCTGGTCATATCTTTTTTATATTTTGAACTTCTAACATCTTCCATCTCTTTCATAAATAATATTAATCATTAACAGCAATTGGCTTTGCATAATAAACAAAGATCATTGCGTCATATAAATCTTTTGGAACTTCCTTTACCCTATAAGTCCTTGGCATGAATTTCATAAGAGGAGAATATCCTTCACCCAGACTTATCATGTTGATTTCTTTATTTATAAGGTCAAAAGTTTCTCCATCTTTAACTTTTGTAAAATCTAAATAATATTTTCCTTTAAATTTTCTCGCACTGTAAGCTAAAGGATCAGCAGATACAAAGACATGGTTTGACCTCTTGTTATCTGGACCAGCCACATTGATATTAACAATTCCCTTATAAAAGTCTGTTCCAATAATAAAATATTTTTCTCCAAAAATTTTCTTTAAGTGAGACCCCATTGGCTCATAAAATTTTTCACTTTTTGCAATGTGACCGTTGTGTCCAGAAATTAAAAGCATCTTATTTCCCTTTGATTTTTCAAAATCACTTATCCATTTAACATTCTCAGCCATAAGCTCATCTCTAACATTATTTACTTTTACATAGTCATTAAAATCTAATTCGTAATATTTTATACTATTTAATATATTTGTAAGAGCTCTTGAAGCTATTTTTGCATCTGAAGAGGATAGGGCGTCTGCATAAGCTTTTATCTCTAACAACAAAGCTTCCTTATCTTTTATCTGTGAAATCTTAATTTTTTCATCTTTTATAAAAGAAAGCTCCTTTTTCAAGTCTTTTTCTTGTAATATATTATTTTCCTTACAAAAATCTAATATTAAATCAATAGATTTTTCTGGATTTTGCATGTCAAAGCCGTAAAAAGAAAGTTTGTCCTCATCCTTGGCTTTTTGATTGTAGTCAAACATATAATTTATAAGATCGCTCATATTCTTTGTGTGATAAATATTAAAAGAAAAAATTCTTGAAATATTTTCATCTCTCTTGTTTCCGTGAATGTAATTGTTGATTATCATTCCTTCGCCAAAATCAGCTTCAATAGCAAAGCTCTTTAAATTATTTTTTTCAACTAAAGTCTTTATAACTTCTAATTTTAAATCTTGAAAATCAGAATTCCCGTGAGCCGCTTCCCCAAGTCCAACGACTTGTATATTGTCATCTAAGTTTATTTGGCTTACAGCTTTGCCATAGTCTTCTATATCAGAAATATTTTTTCTGGCATTTAACTTCGGAAGATTAATCCATAAAAAATCTCCAATCCCTATAAGAATAATAAGGGATACTAAAAAAATTAAAATTCCTTTAAATATTTTCTTTATCATTTTCTCACCTCTTACTACATTTTTTTAATATTTTATCATACTGTTGCTTCTTATTTTGCCGCTTCTTTTTCTGCTTCCATTTTCGCTTTTGCTGCCTTTATTGTGTATGTTATTATGGTTTGTGCTGCTTGACCTGCTTCTTTACTTATTTCTTCGTTTATCATGTTTTATCTCCTTTTTTTGAATTAAAAAAAGGGAAGTATAGACTTTAATTTTTCTATACTTCCCTTTGATTGTTTTTATTTGGTTGTTCTTGGTGGTGGAATGCTTTATTTTGATGATTTTATATATTTCTTAGGTATTTGTACCTTTTATACTTTAAAATAGCTTACAATGCCTTTCCACCTTTAGTAGTTTATGTGTGTTCTTTTGTCTGATAGATAGTTTTTCATGTTGGAATATATAATCTGTATTTCTTCATTGTCCATCGCTTTTATTTCTTCTGTGCTTTTATATGTTTTGTATGTTCCATCTTGATCTGCTTTTATGAGTTCATCTATTAGCTCTTGCCTTTTATTCATCTTCTATTACCTCCTAGATCTGCCTTTATTTTCTTGGTCATATTATAGCTTGGATAAGATATTTTTACCAGGTCTTATCTTTCTTGATTTTTATAAAAGTCTTTAGTCATTTGTCTTTTTTTATTAAACTTATCACTATCTTGCTTATACTCTTTTATTTTTTCTATGATACTTTCTTTTTCTTTTTTATTTACCTTGGCTATGGCTTATTTAAAATCATACTCCATTTGCTTTTTCTAAATATTATTCACCTTTTTTCTTATTTCTTTTTCAAGATTTATGGATTCTTTTGCTGCCTTTATTGCGTATGACATCATGGTTTTCTGAGAATAAAAAAGGAGGACTTCTCCACTTTGGCGTAAAAAGTCCTCCGAAAATAACAATCAAATTAACTCTTATTGTTATTGAATTATTTAATTTTTGTGTTAAAAGTTACTTTCAAAAACTTTTATTATCAAAAAACATCGTCATCTCCCATTAAATACTCATCTATTTAGTCAAACATCAAAATAGATGTATTTACTTAAAACTCCATTTATTTGCTCGCTCTCTTATTGAAATGAATGATTTATATATCCCATCTTGAGTTATAAGCTCATTATGCGTTCCTTCTTGTGCTATTTCCCCTTTATCTAAAACTATGATGTTATCTGCTTTCCTAACAGTTTCTAACCTGTGTGCAATCATAATAACTGTTTTATTCTGTACTAAATTATCGATGGCTTGCAAAATATGGCGTTCATTTTCTACATCTAAAGCACTGGTAAATTCATCTAAAATCACAATGGGAGCATCTTTGAGTATTGCTCTAGCTATCGCTATTCTTTGTTTTTCTCCGCCGGATAAAGTGCTACCCGCTTCGCCAATTTTAGTTTCGTATCCTTTTTGCAAGCTTTTTATAAAGTCATGACAGCGCGCTTTTTTTGCAGCGGATATAATATCCTCATCACTGGCATTTGGCTTTGCCAAACGAATATTATTCATAATTGTATCTTCAAACAAATACACATTTTGAAATACCATACTTATATTTTTCATCAATTCTTCGGTGGAGATATTTGTTATTTTTGCTCCACCAATCAGAATTTCTCCTTCGCTTACATCATAAAATCTCGGTATAAGCTTGCAAAACGTTGTTTTTCCTGAACCTGAAGGTCCGATAATCGCTGTAAGTGTGTTCGGTTTAAGAGCTACTGATATTCCCTTTAAAGCTTCTCCTTTTCCGTAAGAAAAACTCACGTTTTTAAATTCTATTTCATTGGATTTTATATTTTGAATAGGTGATAATACCTTTATTTCTTCAGCATTTTCCATACTGCTTATATCCTTTAGTGAACTATCTAAAAGCCCAATCATAGAAAGAATAGAACCTGCTTGACTTACAGACTGGAATATTACAAAGCTCATAATCAATAAATTGATGGCTTTTTGAGGAGAAATTTCTCCACTATTCCACATAAAAAACGCATAGCTAATAATCATAATTTCAAACAGTTGTATCGTAAGACCGGCACCTATGCTTGAGGGAATAGATTTTTCGGATAAATTTATATTATTAACACAACTACCATCTATATCTTTTTTTACTCTTTCATCTTTTTCTCCCATACCAAAAGCCTTAATTACGCTTATTCCCTGTATAAATTCAATAGCACTTTCCGTTAATTTTGTTTGTGCTAATTGTCTTTTGGGAGCTTCGCTTCTTGAAATTTTCATTTGATAATTAACTACAAACAAATATGTTAATATGCCTGCAAATATTACAACGGAAACTTGCCATTCATAGTAAGCAAATCCTAAAACTATTGATATAGCAGATAAAATTCCACCTATCACATGAATTAAAATGATTGGTGCGACTTGTTCTACAGTTGAAATAGATGTAGTCAGTGTTGAGTTTATATTTCCTACTGAATTTTTGCTAAAGAACCCTAAATAGAGTTTTTTAAATAATGAGCCAAAATATAACCTTTTATCTTTCGCCATCTCAAATCCAACGGATACAGAACCCAGTTGTGTGAAATAACCAAGACCAAATACTCCGATGATACATACAATTCCGAGTATCATTACCTTATAAATATAATTGTCCATTAAATTACTATTAAACATGGCGTTTACCGCTAAAATTATTGCTATCATTTTCAGCATAACGAATATGCCTTCTATAAATGATAGAATTAAAATTTTGACTAAACTGCCTTGCCTTTTCTTACTAAAGTTCCTTACACTTTTTATAGCTTCAAACATATTCTCACCTCCAATCAATTTGCTATTTCATATAAATGCTTATACGCAGAACACGACTTAATAAGTTCTTCATGTTTTCCATCGCAAATGATTTTCCCATTTTCCATATATATGATCTTATCTGCATTTATGACAGTTTTAATTTTATGTGTAATAACAATTAGTGTTTTTCCTTTGGTAAATTCCAGTAACTCTCCTTGAATTTTTTCTTCATTTTCAATATCTGTACTTGCAGTTGCTTCATCTAATATGATAATTGGAGCATTTTTTAGAATTGCTCTGGCAATAGCTATTCTTTGCTTTTCTCCACCGGATAACCTATCCCCTGCGATGGTGTCATATCCATCAGGCAAAGTTAGAATAAAATCATGACAACCGGCTCTTTTAGCAGCTTCTATCACCTCATCATTCGTTGCATCTTTTTTACCTATTCTAATATTTTCCAAAATAGTATCATCAAATAAAAATGTATTTTGATCCACATAGGATATAAGAGTATTCAGATCATTCATTGAAAGGTCTTTTACCCCTATACCACCTATTTTTATGTTTCCTTTCTCAAAATCCCAAAATCCGGCTAAAAGTTTCATTAGAGTTGATTTTCCTGAACCTGAAGTACCAATAATTGCAGTCATAGTTTTTTCTTTAATGGTTAAATTCACATCATCAACATCATTTTTTGTACCATCATAAGAAAATTGTAAATTTTCAAACGCTATGTCGTATGTCATTTTTTCTTTTAAATTAGAATTCTCACTTCTCTTAAGTTCCGGATAATCTAAGATTCCTTTTATTTCCTTAGTAACAGTTCCCATCTGTGCCAATTGGTCAACATAACTGGATGCTTTAACAATCGGTTTAAATATTCCAAGAGAAATCATCATAAACAAAAATAAACTTTGCTCAGTAAGAAACCCATTATTAAAAAATATCAATCCCACAACAATTGTTGGAAATATAGATACAGGAGCTATGCTATAGGAAAGAGACGCATAAATCTGTGAGCTTTTCATCCAGTTTATAGCATACTCCGCATGGCGTATGACTGCATTTTTATATTTAGCATAGGAGCTATCTTCCATATTGAAAGTTTTAATTACATCAATCCCCTTGACATACTCTATAACCGCTTGATTCATATTCTTTTGTGCCTGTACTTGTCCCTCATATTTTTTCTTATATCCAATCATCATAAGCATTCCGATTGATAGTCCAAATATAACCCAAAGAAATATAATCCCGGTAAGCTTAATATTAACTGCAAGCATCCAAACAATCATGGCAATAGGTATCAATAAATTTGCAGTCATCTCAGGAAGTAGATGTGCTAATGTTTTTTCTATATCTTCCACCCTATCTACCAATATCGTTTTTAATGTTCCACTAGGATTCATATCAAAATATCCCATCGGCAATCTAACAAATTTATCACAAATTGCATATCTTAAGTCCTTTAGCGTTAAGTATGCTGCTTTATGAGATATAAGTGTTGAAATATTTGAAAGCAGCACCCCTGATATTTTGCAGATTATAGTGAAAATCAAGACATATATCATGTTGTTTCCATGAAATCCTTTGAAGATATATCCCGCTAAAATTCCAACAAAAGCGTAGGATAACAGTTCGCATAGAACAGAAAGCATACTTAGCATAACAGATAAAATATATCTTTTTTTGTATGGCTTTATAAACGAATCCATTTCTTTAAAAAAGTTTGGTTCTTTCTCTTTTTTCATGACTTCACCCTATGCATTAGCTTCTTTTTCTAAAATATGTTTCCTTACGACCTTGCTACCTATATAAGCTCCTGCGATTGCTGAAACTATAACTAAGGCAAGTAAAACCAGCGTTCCCCAAGAAGAAATCATTTTGCCTGCCGCTATAATATTTGAAGCTAACTCCTTTTGTTTCATGGCTCCTATAGTTTTATTCAAGGCTATTGTATATGGATAAATTACACTTCCAATTGAAGCCAAAGTTTGCTGAATAACATAGCTGACTCCAATAACTTTTAAATTACCATAACCTTTTTTATATAATAAAAACTCTGCTATCAATCCTGAAATTACAAACATCAAAATATATGGTGGATAGAATGCTATCACTCCTTGAATAAGGGAATATATAAAAAACGCTCCTCTTTTTTTCACTTTCACTCCGATAACATAGAAAACAATACCCTGTAATAATGAGTAAAGCACCGGTGTTAAGAGTATGGTAATTGGTGTTGCATACATGAATGTTCCAATCGAAAATATCAAAATGTTACACAATGATAATAAAGTAACTGTAATGATATCTTTCGCTTTCAATTTGTTTTTGTTCATGATTAAGTCCTCCTATTTTTATAAAATATTTATCATCAAAATTACTATCATTCCAATCATCAATATGTAATCGCATAAATTGAACTGTAAAGTAACATAAGATGATTTTTTATGATTTAAAGCAATTCCTCTTGTTTCTGCTGAAGCTGATAAAGTTTCCCCTATTCTTATCACTCGAAAAATGAGTGATACAATCAGAGCCTCAAGATAATCTATTTTTTCTTTTATTATATTTTTATGCTTGCAACTTCCTCTATTTCTAAGCACATGTCTAAGTAATTTAAAATCATTCCTTAGCACCGGGAAAAACCTGAAAGAAACTGCAAGAATCAATAATAACTTCTCAGGTATTCTTATTTTTCTAAGTCCCGCGAGCATATTTGTTGCCCCTCTACCTCCAAGAATAATAGGAAATAGTAGAAATATTAAAATAAATCTAGGAAACAAATTTGCCGTAAACATTGTAATTTCATTCGGATATATGATTTCAAGACCGTAAATAAGTCCTATAATGATAGAAGTAATTCCTAAAGTCTTATATCTTCTATTTGCAAGAGAAAAAACGAGAGCTAATAAATTGCATTCAAAAATCAAACTTTTATTGTCGATTCCTACTGCAACCATACAAAGAAGCCAAAACAAAATATTTGTTCTCGGATCTAAAAGATTTTTTTCTCTTTTTGCCGGAGGTTGATGTTCTAAATCTTTTTCAAATATACTTTTAATGCTTTCAATATCTCTATTCTCTTTTACTTCACAAATCCTTTGTATCGTTCCATCATCAAGTTCCAAACATTTATCCGCAACTGATGAAATAAATTCTAAGTCATGGCTAATTGTTATCACGATTTTTTTCTTTTTCATATCGTTTATCAATCCCACTACAGCATCTAAACTTTTTTTGTCCATTCCTGAGGTTGGTTCATCTAAAATAACCACACTTTTATCCGAAAGATACGCCATCATTAAGGTTAATTTTTGCATTTGCCCACCTGAAAGAGAAAATGGATGTCTATCACGATATTTCCACATATCAAACTTTTTAAGTAGAGCTTCTATCTCATCATATTTGTTTCGATTTACACCGTACTTCAGTTCAGATAATACAGAATTTGTAAAAAATTGAAATTCAGCTTCTTGCATAATAAATAGGCTATCCTGCGATAGCTGCCTATGGCTCAATTCTTTTTCCTTTAAAAAAACTCTTCCCTTTTTTGGTTTCAATAGTCCACATACACATTTTCCTAAGGTGGTTTTACCTGAACCATT
This sequence comes from Peptoniphilus sp. GNH, assembly GCA_021307325.1. Classification (NCBI taxonomy): domain Bacteria; kingdom Bacillati; phylum Bacillota; class Tissierellia; order Tissierellales; family Peptoniphilaceae; genus Peptoniphilus; species Peptoniphilus sp. GNH. The sequence continues at coordinate 1,033,627 of CP089931.1, forward strand.
TTTGCCAATCAAGCAAGTCACTTCTCCCAAATAAGCTATAAACGACAAATCATTTAAAATATATTGTTTTTTATATCCAAAGGATATATTTTTTACCTCTAATTTATCATTGACAACATTAGAACACTTCTTCTGAACCTCAATCTGATTCAAATCCGTAACTCGTAAACACAAATTATTTAATTCATCCTTAGAAAATATCTTAAAATCGTCCTTATCATACTTTTCATAAAAGCTTCCATTTTTTATTAGCCAATATTCATCAGCCAACTCTTTCAAATAGTAAAGCCTATGTTCACTGATTATTAGAGTTTTTCCATCTTCTTTTAGAAGCAATAAGATATTTTTCAGTTTTTCTATGGCTAAATAATCTAAGTTTGCAGTTGGCTCGTCAAGTAAAATAATATCCGTATCCATTGCCCAAGCAGACATAATCGCTATTAGTTGACGCTCTCCGCTTGAAAGTTTGAATACTTCCCTGTTTTTCAAATACTCCAAGCCAAATTTTGAAAAAGCTTCTTCTGTTCTTCTTTTTATTATTTCCTGGCTTAACCCTTTATTTTCAAGTCCAAAAGATATTTCCGTATCGCTTTCCATTGTAAAAAATTGACTTCTTGGATCTTGAAAAACGGACGAAATCAATTCTCCAACTTCTCCAATGTTCTTGTTTTCTATATTGTTGCTATTTACCAAGATATAGCCATTAAATATCCCATCATAGAACTCTGGTATTAAATGGTTTAAGCACCTAAGTAATGTTGATTTTCCACATCCACTTTCGCCACAAAGAACTATGCAATCTCCTTTTGATATGCTGCCAATTACATCATCTAACGACTTTTCCTTTTTGCCTTCATAGGAAAAATCTATTTTAAAATCTAAAATATTTTCGTCCTTCTTGCCTTTATCGTACATAAATTCAATACCTATTTATAATTTCATCAAATATCTTTTCCCAACCCGCCCCAATAAATTCGCCGAGCATTTTTGTGTACTCGATTGTCTCCTCTTTGCTATATCCTTTTTCAATCACTAATTTAAAAGCACTAAATTGTTGATTCATCAAAAGCTCTACCAAATCTAATTTCATCTCACTTATATTCGGGTCTATATTTTCCCTTATAAATTGTTTTGTTATGGAAATTTTTTTATTCATCATTTCACGAAATATTGCTTCTACAGAACTGCCTTTACTTGAGCAAAGTATTAGTTTGCACTCCTCATAATATTTAAATAACACATCTACATATCCTTTGGTTTCTTTCTGAATGCTACGCAAAAAATGATCAAAGTTTTTATCTACGCAATATTCCCTATACGAGTATTCGTTCTCTTTTCTTTTCACACTTATAGCTTCTAAAAATTCTTTTATCAAACTATAAAAAAGTTCATCTTTCCCTTTATACCTTGTATAGATTGCTCCCGTTGTAACTCCCGCTCTTTTAGCAATATTGCCTATTGAAGCAGCCTGAAATCCATTTTGCAAAAACTCTATTTTAGCAGCTTCAATGATTGGTTTATCAAGTTCATGGTTTCTATTTGCCATGTCCATTCCTCCATTCTTACAAAACTTTAATTTTAATAGTATAATCAATAATCAAATTATCAATAATGATATTATTGATTATACATCAGTTAGTTTTATCTAACAATAGTTGTAAGATGTTTTTTAGAAAATTTACTGATTTACATATTTATTTGTATGAAATAAAATAGTCGGTGCAGTTTTAAAACTACGCCGACCACAAAGTCATAATTTTTTTCCATACTGGCTTTTTTCTTTTTTTAATATCTGTAATTATACTCTCGCTTCTTCTCTCTCTTTTTCCTTAGCTTCTCTAGTTCATCAAGTTGATATTGCGTAAGTTCTTTAGGTTCTTCTTGTGGCAATTCAAACTTGCCAATAAAGTTCAGGTATATTTCAACTTCCTGTGTTCTTTCATAGTTATCCCATTTACCCTCGTGAACCAGTATCTTATCTACAAATTCATTTATCATTGGAGTTGTAAGTTCGCTAAAATCAGCATATTTCTTTACAAGTGATATAAACTTATCTGCTCTAATACTATCTTCCTCAAAGTTTTTTAATATACTTTTTGAATGTTCAATGGATTTTTCTAATGCCATTTGCTCTTTTGAGGTTGAGTACACTTTTTTTATAAATTCTTCTTCATTCAACTTTATATACTCGCTTACTTCTTTGATAGTCTCTAAAACTAATTTATTAAGAACTTCGTTCCTGATATAGTGTGATGAACATTTTTCTTCAAAATTCCCTTTTGCTAAGTTATATGTTGAACAAATATATTCATCTTTAGGGGGGCGGCTTTTATCTGTTTTTCTGCCTGACCAATCTCTTTTAAATCCGGCTTTTCCACCTTTAGTAGTTTATATGTGTTCTTTTGTCTGATAGATAGTTTTTCATGTTGGAATATATAATCTGTATTTCCTCATTATTCATTGCTTTTATTTCTTCTGTGCTTTTATATGTTTTATATTTTCCATCTTGGTCTGCTTTTATGAGTTCATCTATTAGCTCTTGCCTTTTATTCATCTCTATTACCTCCTAGATCTGCCTTTATTTTCTTGGTCATATTGTAGCTTGGATAAAATATTTTTACCAGGTCTTATCTTTCTTGATTTTTGTAATAGTCTTTGGTTGATTGTCTTTTTTTATTAAACATATCACTATCTTGCTTATATTCTTTTATCTTTTCTATGATACTTTCTTTTTCTCCTCTCTTAATCGCCTTGTCAATTTCTATTGATAGGTCGATACCATATTCTTTATTTACTACTTCTACTGCATATTTGATATGATTTATTTCCTTGTATCTTTCCCTTATCTTCTCTGACTCTGTATTTAATTTACTGATTTCATCTTCTAAGTTTTTGATTTCTCCTATCCATTCTTTTTCTCTTAAATTTTTCTTTCCACTAATTTTTTCAATTAAGGTTCTTGCCCTTATATGTTGGTCTATTTCCTTTTGATTATTCTTGTAGAAGCTTTCTTTGAATATTTTCTTGCTTTCATATTCTTGGTAGGTTGCTTTTGTTTTTCTTACAGTCTTTGCATAGGCTAAACACTTATTAAGGTCTTCTATCTTTTGACTGTTTTCTTTTATGGTCTTATATATTTCAGAGTTTTTGCTTCTTAGGTTATTTATATGCCCTTGTAGGTCTGATATGGTTTTTATTTTGTTTTCTCTTAGATAATTTATTCCACTTGCATATCTTTTTAGATCATAGATTGCCTTGTTTCTTTTCCCATAAAATGATAATTCAGCTCTATTATTTTCTTGCATTTCTTGATAAAAGCTTAAATATTCATAGAGGTTAAAGAGTCCTGATTCATTTTCTATTTGCTTTTTACTTTGGTCTTTATATTCCTTGTATGATTCTTTTAGCTTATCTTTAAAGCCTGCTAACCATGATGTTATTTTCTTTATTTCATTGCCTATGTTTTTTAATAGTTCATTCTGTTTTTTTATTTCACGATTTATATCTCCTTTTTCTGTTCTTATTCCTTTTCTTTCCATTGCACTAGCACTTGCCCCTAGATGTATTGTTGGTATTTGTTTTATGCCTTGTCTTTTAAAACTCCTATGGTCTACTCTTTTTTCTATATTATTTTTTGCTAAGCATTCGTTGCAAAGGTCTGAAAAATTTTCTCTCCATTTTTCTACATTGCCTTTATCGTTCCATGTTGTTAGTTCTACTTTTCTTGTCTTTGGTTTTCCATTTTTGCTTAAAATCTTTTCTCCTTTTTCATCTAGGATATATTCTTTTTTACTTTTTTGCCCCCATGTTCCATCTTCATTTATTGGTCTTACTATGGTCATTATATGAGCATGAATGTTTTGATTTCCATCTCTACTTTCATCATGAATTGCTAGGTCTACTATCATTCCCTCTTTTACAAATTTGTTTTGAACATATTCTTCTATCATCTTTTTATTTTCTTCTATGCTTAACTCTTTTGGTAAAGATATGATAAAGTTTCTTGCAAGTTGGGCATTAGAATTTTTCTCAAATAGTTCTACCGAGTTCCACAAGGTTTTTCGGTCTTTATATTCTTTTGTTGCTTGATCTGGCAAATATATTTCTTTGCTAATTACTCCTTGTTTTTTGGTGTAGTCATGGGTTACTCCGTCCCATTCATTTTTTATTTTTTCTCCACTTATATATGCTGCACTTGCTACTGCACTTTTGCCTTTTCCTCTTGATATTATGTTTACTGAAAAATGAAAACTGTCTGCCATTTTTATCACTTCCTTTCTTTCTTGTTGTTTTAGGTGGAGGCTTAATAGATTTTTTATATCCACTTTGTGAATGAGCGTTTTGAAATGATAGAATTAAAAAAAGCCGACTACTGAATTAATTTTGTTGTTTCACCCTTACGGGTACAGGCAGTTAGTCGGCTTAATTGTTACTTTCATTTCAAATTTTAAAAGTCAAGGGCGAGCCTTAGCGAGTTTATTTACCCTTGACTTTTAAAAAGCGAATGGTTGTTGCTCCCTGCAAGGGTTTGGCTCCGCATGAAGCGTTTTGTCAAGTACCTTTTCTTATTTATTGACGCCTTATTTTGAACAACAAAAAACAGCAAACCTGTTTGATTTGCTGTTAATTAAACCGATACATAATATTAAATGATATCTGTCTTTAATACAAAATTTTTGAACGATAGCTATTCCTTCAACTCAAGTCAATCAAATAATTATTTACTAGATAACTTAAATTGCTCTTCTTTCTTATCAAAACTTAGTAAATAGTCTTTTCCTCTTTCAACATTAAGCTCCACTTTTGCAGGTCCCCATGTTGTAGTAACATTTTTATGTAACACTCCTGGTCTAGTATATGTGTAAGTTACTTCTAAAACAATATCTCCTGGATCTGCACAAACTATATATTTTGCTTTTTCATTAAAAATAGCAGCTTCACCACTGATTACTCTAGCATATAATTGTTTTTGAGTGATTACATTATTTCCGGAAGAAAGCTCAATTTTCACCGCATTAGGATGTACAGCTAACCATTTAGTCAAGGCATTTTTGTTCATTTTAATTGACACAAACGAAAAAACAGCCACTAATATAAAGATTGCAATCACAACATAAGCATATACTCCCATTGAAAAAAATGCTTCTAAATATTTCTCCATTTTCATCCTCCTTTTTAATTATTTTTATTAACATCATTTAATTTAATTGTTTTGCTTTTTACTCCAACCACTCCTAAATCTTCAATAAGTTCATTATATTTTCTTTTTCCTAGCGAAGATAAATCAAACATTTCCTTATTACCATCTTCTGTATAAAGATATAAGAAAAACGAGTCGTTGTTTCTTTGTTCTGAAGAAATATGAACTTCATTTAGATTATAGTTAAATTCCTTTTTTCCATCGTTTATTAATAAACCATTTCCATTTATAATTATTTTAGTTCTCAATTGCCTAAATATACTTATTACAACCAAAATAATGATGATAGAAGATATAATAATTGCAACTTTATATCCTCCAATTACTCCGGAAATTAAAAATGCAACAAACACTCCAAAAATCATTATTATTAAATTATAAATAAACGCAACTAGGCTTCTTCTATATATTTTCTCCAAAATTAACCGTCCTTAAAGTACATTAATGATACTAATGTATATCTAATTTTAAGCACAAAATTACGTATAAATTATATATCTTTGTATACAAAATGTCAATCTTATTTTTTCACCATGCGCGCAATATTTATTCATATTTCTTCACTCAAAAATTCGTTTAGTATCATACTATTATTTTAATTTTAGGAGTGTAGCTCCCATGTATCAGTGTTTAGCTGATATGCTCTCTGCAAGAGCCTTCGGAGAACGCACACACCCTTTAGGGTGTATAATTGCGCCCTTAGAAAATCTAAGGGAGATTTGATTATTTTATTTTTCTTAATTTGCTCTCATTATTCTTAGTGTTTCTTTAAATTCTTTTGTCTTTGTTGCTTCTTCTAGTGGGATTTTTATTTCTTCATCTGTTAGTTCTTCTGCATTTTCTATAAGGCTTTCTAAGATTGCTCCTCTTGTTATGAGCCTATGAGTTCTTTCTTTTCTTCTTTTTATTATGTCTTGTTTTAATATCTTCTTTTCTTGATTTTTTAGTTGCCTTAATCTTTCTTCTTTATCATCAATTTTATCTTTTATTTCTTTTGATTCTTGTCTTATCTGATCTAATTTTTTCATACTTATATCCTTTCCTACAATAAAAAAGACGACTAGATTTTTATTTTTCTAATCGTCTTTTTTCTAAATGTTATACATTTCTATATTACATTTTAGTTTTACGTTTTCTATATATCTTTCCATGTAATCCCAATCTGGAATGTTATAACTTTTTGTTTATCTTTTTTATCATATTTTTCTCACAAAGATAAAAGATGTAGGCTATTAGTAGATAAATTCTTCTGCCATTTTTATTTATATTATTAGAGCCCCACTCAATTTTAAAGCCCATTTCAGTGATTTTTTTCAAGCCTCTTGTAAATTATCAACCCTACATGATATGTGACTCAATTTTAACATTTATTTTATCTCCTTATTATATTTTCCAATTTTCTACTTTACCCCTGATTCTCATAAAACTTCTATATAGTCCCTCTTCTTCTATTAAATCTCTGTGTTTTCCTCTTTGAACAATTTCCCCATCGTCCAATACAAGTATTTGGTCTGCATCCTCTATTGTTACAATTCTATGGGCAATAATAATTACAGTTTTTCCTTTACTTAAATTAGATATGGCTCTTTGTATTAAATATTCATTTTCTGGATCTATGCTAGATGTCGCTTCATCTAATATCATACGCCTTTATCTTATATGAATTTGCATGTATAGATATTTGTATAGGAATGGTTCTTGTCTTGTTTTTAAGATATGCTCACATTCATTAGATTGAAGTTTCTTTCGTTTATATTTCACTCTAACCCATCTTCATACAACTGTTCATGGCTTCTATCTATTTCTGATAATTGGTTCTTTTTAAGCTACAGCCCCTTAAAACAAATAGCCAAGAAGTTGAATTGAACATTACAAGTTATGAATTTTTAGTTAAACCAAAACGGTCAGTAAATATGCCAAAATTAGGCTCACGAAAAAGAAGATTATAATTTTTGCAATCTGACTTTTCCCATTAAAACCAAAATTATCATAACCCTTAGCACCAACCGTCTCTGGGTAAACTTTAGTCGGCAATTTTAACTTGGTAAGCATGAGATAATCAAAAAAGATAATATCAAAAAGCTTATATCCTTCAAATAGTATTAAAAATCTAACAAAGGCTTGCTGAAAAGTTAAACTAAATTTTACTGTATCAACAATTGCCCAGCCTAGAACAGCTGCAATGGCTAGCAATCCAAGTATCATGATAAGTCCGCCGATTATATTGACCCAAATCGGTTTATCTGGCAACTTACTCATCATAACTTTGATATCATCAGGTGCGCCGAAATGCTTCGAGCCAAATTTCGGTATAATAAGTATAAAATTCACCATCATAATTGATGCTGTTAAGCAGATGATTGTTAACATACCAAGTGTTTTCATCAATTTAGTTTACCTCCTCTCTTGAAGTATAAACCATTTCGTAAATGGGAGCAATTTTTCTTAGTTGTGTCAACTAAATTCGTATAAATTTTCTTGCTAGTATTAGTGCTATACTTTTTTACAATTTATATAGTTATTTAAAATCTATAATCACAGATGTCTTATTGTCAATGTCATTATACGCATACAGGTCATGTATTAAGAAGTTTTGTAAATTCTCAAATAAATTACTCACAAAACTTTGGATTCCAATCTAAAAGATATTTACAAAATCATTGACAAGATATAAAAACACCCTATATAAAGATTACAATTCTAAAATTGTAAGTAAGCTATCACAAATTATACATTATTTCAATAAAATTTTAGAAACCCTTATTAAGATTTTCTTTGATCCCTTGTAAATCAAGTGTAAAGAACTATAAGAATTTAAATCTCTTTTTCAAATTCATCTTCAAAACTAATAATATCATTAGGAGTGCAAGATAGAGCCTTACATATTCTTTCTAAATTCTTAAATGTAATTGGTTTATCCTTGCCCATTTGTGCCATAACATTTGTTGTTAGTCCCGCCATAGCTATTACATCTGTTTTCTTTAATCCTTTTTTTGCTAACTGTATCCATAATGGTTTATAGTTAAGTGCCATAATATCCCTCTTTTTCTCTTCATTAGATTTATTTAATTATAGTATAAATATTGATTTCATTCAATCTTACATTGATTTAGTGATTTGTTTTAGAGAATTTGTTGTGTTATTCCGTCCTTATTTTGAGTAAAAAAAGACGATAGAGTTTAATTATCTATCATCTCTTTCGTTTCTATTTAATTATTTGACTCGACAAACTGGAATTTGTCGCTTATTTCCATTCTTGGCTAAGGATTCGCATCATTATAAAATCGCTGTACTCATCGTTATAATAATATGCCTCTTCTAAAATACCTTCCTGCTTGAAACCGATTTTCTTGTAGAATTCCAGTGCATCTGTATTCAACCCTACCACGCCGATCGAGACACGATGCATCTCATAATCATGAAATGCCATGTCCAGCATGATGCGGATTGCTTCCGAACCATATCCTTTATGCTGCATTTCAGGGTCTGGAATAATAATCGTCAGATCTGTTTGGTGCCACGCGGGAAACATACGGAGCAAACCGGTCTCGCCAATAATATTACCGTCAAAATCAGTAATCGTAAACCAAACCGAGTCTTCCGATTTGTGGCTGACGTTAATAGTTCTTTTCTCCTCTTCTTCATCGGTTGTCTTCTCAAATCCGCATTGAAACATAACCTGCGGCTGATTAAACCAATAGGCGAAAAACGGAGCGTCTTCTTCTCTTTGCCTGCGCAGTATAATTTTTTTTCCTCTTATTTCTTCATGCTTCATATGGCCTTGCAGTCCTCTCTTTTATCCCGATAAATTCTAATTTATCTAATTCTATTATATCAAATAGTCTACTATTTTTAAATAATCCCTCGCCCGTGTAGACTCTTACAGTAAATATTACAATCTTGTTATCACTGTATTACCATTTATCTTAGTTTTACCCTTTCGTGTAATATACTTTTCAATATCAAAACCATTTCTCTCATCATAATCTTCCAGCAACTTGTAATTCTTATGCTTTGTAATATGGAATTTATAAGATAAGAAAGATCTTACTCCACAAACAAGTTCAAGCACCTACATATCTTTATTCAAATGAGGACGAATGTATTCGCAAACTCTATCATATACTCCTTTGTTTTTTTCATACAAGGAGCATATAGCTTAGCAAATTTATCCCAAAATTTTTTATTGCTTTTATCAATCATTTCAACGCTTCTTTAAATATAAAAATGGTCCTATCAATCTTTATATTTAGCCTATTTTCTAATTGATACCTTGCAAGAAAAGAATAATAGCTGTTCCTATACCAAGTAGGAATGTCATAAATGCAGAAAGTCATATGCTGGCATTCTTTCCTATTAAATCATTTTGAAGTGCCTCAAAGCATCCATGATGGCTTCTTCTTTTTCAGGTGTACACTGTGGAATAATTTGTTTCTCCTTTTTAGACTTGTTGTAATGTTCTCGTAATTCTATTCCACATTTCCTTTTTATCTGTGCAATATATAATGTCGAAACTTTTAATTCAAATTTATTCCCAACATATTCTTTGATTTGAGCATATGTTGCTTTGCTCTCCGCACTGGTCAAATCAAGCTCATCCAGCTCAATTTCAACGTCTATATGCTTATCGACATCGAGTTTGGACAAAAGTGCTACCGTCTCAACCCCTATGGTTATGGGGAACATATCCACGCTCGTAGATGGAAACATATCAAAGATTGGCTCTCGTTTGTAGGAACATATCGACTGTAATTATTTCATTTTCAAGCCTTTATCGATAGCTTCCTGAATAATCTTATGACAACAAACTCCCAACGGATTGTTTTCTTTACAATTAGAATTTTTCATTGCCCCAGTGATGACATTTACTTCTTTTACGGATTTCGCGCCATGCTTTACAACTGCTTCAATTACCTGATTTTCTGTGACTTCGCTACAATAACAAGCATACTTAGGATCTGCATCTTTCTTAACCCAGATAGGAACTCTAACTTGGTCTTTCAAGAATTTTATTTCATTATCTAAGTTATAGTAAACAACGTCGCAGTCCTCGTTCATGCAAATCTTATATTGATCTCCGTTAACAGCATTACGATAATCATCTACCACTAGATGTTCAACAGTTACTTTACTAACGGAAATCCCTTCATTATTACATACAGGACAATTGTCTTTAATTTGATCCGGCTTTTCTGTTTTGCATCCACAACAACATTCATTATTAATCTTCATATTCTTAGCCTCCATATTTTCATTATAATTTCTTTTTTAAACTAGGTAAAACCAATTTCATATACTTGTCATTTATTAATAGCGTCAAACATTTTAGCTGGTGTTAATTTACTTAGCTCCCTGTTGTCAGCCAACGCACGTGTAGCTTTTTTGTGTATAAACACATCAGCGTCATGTTACCCATTGCTCGGCATTCTTCTAATGAACCCAAATACATGGAATGGCAACCCTTTTTTAGACAATTTATAACCGAACATTATCAAGCTTGAAAGTTTCTTTAGATTATAAAATATATTCTCAGACAATCAAGGGTAAAGGCTTCGCCCAAATTTCGTTGAAATTTGCCCTTGACAGTCTGTTCATATATTTTATTTAATTTATGAAACTTCCAGAGCTTTTTATTCTGCTTTTCTATATTCTACTGGTGTTTTATATCCTAAAGATCCATGAATTCTTAGGTTATTATACCAATATACGTATTCTGCTAATTTTAGATTAAGTTCTTGGAAATTAGTAAAGTTCTCCTGATATATGAATTCTGTCTTCATTACTTTATTGACTACTTCGCTTACTGCGTTATCATATGGGCTTCCTTTTTTACTTAGCGATCTTTTTATCCCAAATACCTTTAATATTTCTTCTATTTTTATATTTTTAAATTCTATTCCTCTGTCTGTGTGAAATATTTTTATACGATTTAGTGGCTGCCTTATTGAGTAAAATGCTTCTGCTACTAGATTTGCATCTTTGTTTTTACCTGATGAGTATCCTATTATTTCACGGCTGTTTAAGTCTATTATTAAACATATATAATTCCATGTTTTTCCTACTCTTACATATGTTAGGTCGCTTACTATTGCTTCTAAATAGTCTCTATTGTCAAATTATCTATTTAAAAGGTTAGGGATGTCTTCTTCGTTGCATTTGGATCTTATTACTTTATATTGTGCTACTGTATAGTTTGAGACTAGGCCATTTTTCTTCATTATTCGGCCTATTTTTCTTCTCGATATTTTATATCCAATTTTCCCTAGTTCTTTTTTTATTTTGCGTGTTCCATAGTTGTTTCTACTTCTTCTGAATATTTCTTTTATTTCTTCTATTAGTTTTTCATCTTCATCTAATTTCACATCTTTTTCTTTGTTCAAATGATAATAGACTAAACTTCTTGTGACCCCAAGTAGTCTACACATTGCACTAATGCTATATTTATCTCGGTTCGAGATAATGAGGTCTATTTTTTGCCTAACAGTAGTGCAGCTTGCTTTAAAATATCATTCTCCATTTCAACCTGTTTCAATTTTTTACGAAGTCTGATTATCTCTTTTTGTTTCGCATCCACATTATCAAAATGGTTACTCTAAGCAGCACACCAACTATTTATTTTTTGAGTTTTAAACTTTGGTAGAAGTCTTGAACTCTTTATATTTACATAACTATTTGCCTCTATCACTATTATGACACGAAACCCTGCACAATGATCTAAAATTTTCAATCTTAGATATTATTTAAATCATTCCAAAATGCTCTAAAGCATCTTCGATTGCTTTTTCTTTTTCTTCTGGGCAATTTGGCACTCTTTGATTTTCTTTCTTACTAAAATTATAATTTTCTCTCTCTATTAGACCATGTTTCCTTTTTATTTGTGCAATATATAGGCTTGAAACTTTTAGTCCGTATTTATCTAACACATACTTTTTAATTTCTCCATAAGTTGCGTCTTTTGAAAAGTCAATTTCAGATAATTCATCTTCCCCTATTTCTATATCTAAATGATGTTCTGTATTTAGTTTGGACAACAGAGCTACCGTCTCCACATGTGTTGTCAATAGGATAGGAATACAAATTATTAACCTCGTCGCTTGAATGAGGATACAATTTGTTGTCAGTTTCCTCATTAACTTTCTTGGCATTTTTTCTTCTGCTCTTGAATAATCTTCCGTCCTGAGAATCTTTTTTTCCAGTCTTATATATGATAGTAATCATTGCAGGATCAATTTCACCTTCATCGTTAGTTCCCCCAATGATGATTTTATCTACTATACTTTCAAATACTGCCCTATCAAATTCCTCAAGATATTTATTGGACTCAAGTAATTTTTTAAACCCCTCGAGCCTTTTCTTCAACGCTTTTTCATCAGTGAGTGTTACTTCTAAAGTCCTTTTTTCTGCAAGTAATTTCTCTTTACTAATAGCTATTTCATTATACTTATCCTGATATATATCCATGCTGATTGACTCATTCAGCCTTAACTCAACAAGATCCTTTTCTTTCTTTAGTATCTTATCAAGTTGATTTGTTATCTTCTTCAGGTCTTTAGCTAAACTGTTGTCTTTCAATTCTTCTTCCACAGTTTTAAGGAATTCATTAGTAATTTCAACATTATTGTGGCATACCTGACGATAACTTTCCATGAATGCTTTTTCTATGGCTTCTTCTTCAATCCCTTTACTATGCGGACAATACTTCTTTCCGTTTTTAGTAGCATTGACACACTGCCATATAACTTTTGTATACTCTGAACTCGAATGCCAATTTCTTCTTGAAAGATTATGACCACAAAATCCACATTCAAGCATACTGCTAAAAGCATATTTTCTTGAATACTTTTCTCTCTTACCGCCATTATTAGCAACGGTATTTCTGTTTTTTGACCTTCTTAATCTAATACCTTGAGCTTTTTCAAAATCTTCTTCCGAAATGATTGGCTCGTGATGGTTCTCTATATAAAACTTATCCTGTTCTCCGAAATTATCCAATCTTCTCTTTGAAATAGGATCAACCGTATAGGTCTTTCCCATCATAAGATCCCCTTTATATTTCTTATTTTTTATGATTCCTAAAACTGTTGTTTCCGTCCATCTTTTATTTCCTCTTGGCGATAAATATCCTTGTTCTTCAAGTTCTCTGGAGATTACCATACCGCCAACACCTTCAATATATCTTCTGAAAATATATCTTACAATCTCAGCTTCTTTTTCATTGATAGAAATGCTTTTAGTTTCCGGATCATAGTCATAGCCTAAACACCCTTGAAAGCCTACCATTTCTCCTCTTTCCATCTTCATTCTCAAACCTTTTTTGACATTGGCTGAAATGTTCTCTACTTCCTGTTGCGCAACTGAACTTAAAATTGTTAAAAGCAACTCTCCGTCCATTGTTAAGGTGTTTATGTTTTCCTCTTCAAAAAAGACCGCAACATTAAACTCTTTCAACTTTCTTACATACTTTAAGGTGTCTAATGTATTTCTTGCAAATCTTGATATAGACTTTGTAATTATCATATCTATATCGCCGTTCATACAGTCATTTATTAATCTTTGAAAGTCAATTCTTCGATCAACCTGTGTTCCTGTTATCGCCTCGTCAGCATATATTCCGGCAAGAGTCCACTCTTTATTTTTCTGTATAAATTCTGTGTAATGTTCTACCTGAGAATTATAGCTATTAATCTGATCTTCAGTATCCGTACTAACTCTGCAATAAGCTGCCACTCTCTTTATTGAGCGTTGAACACACCCTGATGCAGTTCTTTTCAGTGTGGTATCACCTTTAATAACTTTAACATCCTTTTTCACTGCACTGCCTCCTTTTTGTATCTTTCTATGCAGTTCTATTATACCACACTTGCAAAACATTATAAATATAATTCTGTAGAGATATTATACTTTTTCATCAGCTTTAGTTTTATCTTTTTATATTCAATATCACTGAGCAAGTGCTTAGAAAGTAACATAGACAGCATAGATAATTGGAGGCTATATCTTAATAGTTCATTATTCATTCTAAATCCTCCTCATATAATTTTATCTAAAGTTTTATGACATTAACGGGTGCTTAGGATAAGCAACATTGGAATCTCACCACCGCCCCTGTTAAGATGAGCCGGCTTTCACTAAAGAAGTATCATTATCATTACTTAGGTCATCGCTCGCAAAGTTATCCTCGTTCTTTGCTTTAAGAAAATTTATTTATCGCTCGTTTCCTTCTATCCTTGTCTTTGACAGTATTCATTTAAACCGAATTTCTTCAGCAGGAAAGTCATGGCGTAAATTCCTTACGCTCACTAAGTAATTAAAAGTCCCGTCATGGTCTATTCAGTTTTCAAGGAACAATAGCCTAACGGCTTTAAGAGAGATTCTCTTCAACTTTATTGTTTTCATCACTTCTTTAAAAAAATATAAGGACAGATCTCCCTTCAATTTATAAAGGAAAATCTGCCCCCATCTACAAGGCGTTTACTTTATAAATTCTTTCAAAAGCACCTTTAGCTTTTTAAGAATATTGTTTTTTCGCCATTGTATAGCTTGATAGCTTACTTTCTTACTTCTTGCTACACTCGATAATGTTTCATCATTAAAATACAAACGCTCTATGATGTCCCTTTCTTCATCATTCAGCCTTGACATAGCCTTTCTGACTGTTTCAATTAAGATCTGAGTTTCAATTATTTTTTCTACATCAACGTTTTCATCAGCGATGTTATCTATAAAATGTCCATCATGATCCAAAGAGGAAAAGAAAAGCAGGTGGTTTTTTCTGTCCACCTGCTCTAAATACTTTTCGTGTTCTTTTTCTCGCCAGTAGACTTTATAAATATCTTCACTGACTTTTACCTTTTGCCCTCTGACATAAAGGTAATACTCTTTTGCCATAAAGTTTCCTCCATTTCTTTTTTGTCTATTTGTTTTTCAGACAAAAAAGGAGGACTCCTGCATCTTGGCATAAGAAGTCCTCTAAAATGAAAGAAACCTGTTCTTTCTTTTACTATATTTAATTATTTAGACGAGAATATGGAAAGACAGACAACTGTAAATCTTATAAGAAAAAGGAAGGATTTTGTTTTGAGTTATAACTTCAAAGAAATATATAGCTTTTATCATATCCTGTCCCTCCATTTTACAACTAACTATTCCTCATAAATTAAGCCCTTCTACTATTTCAGGTGTCCACGCACATAATAAGAATTTTTATGCTTGTACTTTTTCTTTGCTCATCTTATTTAGTTCTCCAAGCATCATGAAGATTCCAACAACAATCATAATGAAATCAACAAGGGGCTGTGTGAACCAAACAGCTTTTACTCCAAATACCATTGGCAAAAGAATCATTGCAGGGACAAACAGGAATAGCTGTCTAAGCATAACAATAATCCCCGCTTTCTTTCCGTTTCCAATAGATTGGAAAAATGTAATGCTCATGACCATTACTCCATATAAAATAAATACGGAATAGAACAGTCTGAAATTTCCTACCCCTTGTTCTATGATATTTGTCTCTACTCCAAACAAAGAAAGTATCTGACTTGATAGCAATAATGATGGAATCCAAAAGATTGCCGCAAGCACAAGTCCTCCGATAGAAAATACCTTCATTGCTTGCCTTACTCTTTCATATTGCTTTGCTCCGAAGTTTGTTCCGATAACAGGCTGCAATCCTTGACTCATTCCCCAAAGTGGAATGAACGAAAAGGCATATACACGAAGCGATGCTGCCATCAAAATTCCATTTGGATCTCCGCCATACTTAAATGCCATTTTATAAAGCATAGTCTGTTGAATCATGAACAGAAGCTGCATCATCATAGCTGATGAGCCTACTCCAAACATTTCTTTTTTTATTTCTTCATCGGACTTAATCTTATGAATTTTAACGACTTTACTCTTTTTCAGGAAGTAGTGCAGCGTTACAACCGCCTGAACAAACTGTGCTGTAATCGTTGCAAGGGCAGCACCTTCAATGGCGTATTCACCCATAACTGTCATTAAAATCGGATCAAGAATGATATTCAGTAAAGCTCCAAGTCCCATTATCATCATGGCTTTTTTCATTAGACCTTCGCCACGCATAACCATGTTTGCGGACTGTGTAAAATTTACAAAGAGGGAACCGATAAAGATTACTCTTAGGTATCTGATACCATAAGCTTTGATCTCGGTCAGGTGCAGGAAATAGTCGCTGTCCATCGTGAGAAAGCCACCGTCCCGCAGGGTTGCTACTACATGGCACACACTGGGCTTTGACACCTCCATGTGCCGAGCCACATCTACGGAGCGTACCATACCGAGTTTCTTTTGAAGAACAAGAATGGTTTCCAGATAGTCCTCCCCGGACGCATGAAGTTTCATTAAGACCTCCCTTATGCAGATAATTTCTGTTCGGCGTTCCACATGGCCGCATACTTTCCGCCTTTAGCCAGCAATTCATCGTGAGTACCGGCTTCAGCAATCTTTCCGCCAGATACCACAAGGATTTGATCTGCATTTTTGACGATGGAAAGGGTATGAGCAATCATTACCACAGTCTTTTTCTCTTTCAGCAGATTGGCGATGGCCTGCTTTACTGCCAGTTCGTTCTCGATGTCAAGGGACGCCGTTGCTTCATCCAAAAGCAGGATCGGGCTGTTTTTCAGGATAGCGCGGGCGATTGAAATTCGCTGACGCTCACCACCCGAGAGAAGGTTTCCGTTTTCGCCGGTCGGCGTATCGTATCCCTTTTCCATCTTGCGGATGAAGCCGTCACAATTAGCCTCCCGGCAGGCAGCCTCGATTTCCTCGTCCGTGGCATTGGGGCGGGCGTGCCGGATATTCTCACGAATGGTATCATCAAAGAGAAATACATCCTGATCTACCATCGAAATTTGTTCCAACACACGCTCAGCGGATATAGGACTGATTGGCTTACCGCCGATACGGATTTCGCCGCCAGTCGGCTCATAGTATTTGGCGATCAGGTTCAAGATGGTGGATTTACCGGAACCGGAATCACCAACAATTGCAGTCAATTTCTGATTTGGAACTATAAAGGAAGTTTCCTTCAAAACTGCTTCGCCAGGAATATAGGAGAAGTCCACATTATCAAAAACAATCTCATAATTCTTAACTGTGAACAGTTCTGTACTGCCGTTTTCTTCTGGCTCATGGATTACTTTTAAAATATTGTTTTTTGAAATCACAAGGTTTTTGTAGCTAAACAAATCTACTGAAATTGCCCCGATTAGCTTTGCCAGCAACATAGGGAGCATACATAAAAGCAGAAAATCAATCGTCTGAATTTCTCCTGCCATCCACGGAGAAATCCCAATAAACATAATAAAAGGAACCATAAGCCAGTTAATAATGTTAAAAGCAAAGTTTATGGGAATACCATGTGCTTCATATTCAAAGCTGACCTGACTGAACAATTGCATTGCTTCTGTGGTTGCCTTATTTTTTGTGCCAGCCACGCCGTATGCACGAAACGTCTGAATACCTTCTATATATTCCACAATGCTGCTTACTGTTTCAGATGAAACCTTATTTTTTCTGGTTCCATACTTTTTTACCGTTCGGAAAGAAAGCCACATTTCAGGAATCAGCATGGAAGTAGAAAGCAAAAGGATCCCTCCTGCGGGCAGATACAAATAACAGATAAATACAATAACCATAACGGCCAGAGCAATATTTTTGGTCAAGTTACTTACCTTGTGTGTCAATATTTGTTCATAACTATTTACATCGCATGTCATTGTATTTACATATTGCCCCACCTGCCCATGTGTGAAGCGAAAGAGAGGAATCCTCTTAAATTTATCTCCAAGGAAAAGGCGAAGATTTTTTGAAACGGCAGCCCCGCCGATCTGGTTCTGTGTATAACCTATACTGTAAATAAGCACTCGCAAAGCATAGACTACGCACAGAATTCCTGTGATCGTTAAGATGTCTGTTGTAGTTGTTTTCTTGCCGAGCAGGATCTGAATGACTAGGTAAATCGTCATATAACTGCATCCAGAAAGAAAACCTTCAATAACCGTGAATATCACGCCTATATTAAAGTGGATATTTTTATGCAATGGCCCTGTTTCTTTCATTATGCTTCATCTCCTTTCCCGCCATAGACGATTTTTCTTGAAGCATTGTAATCGCTCCATGCCTTTCTATAATAATTATTTCTGGAAAGGACTTCTTCATGGGTGCCTGCATCGGTTATCGTGTGATTTTCGACAATTGCCACTTTATCACACATTTTAACTGCACCCAAACGATGTGCGACAATCAAAACGGTTTTCCCTTTGCAAAGATTCTCAATTGCCCGATCTATTTCCAACTGATTTTCGGGATCGGCTGCACTTGTGGCTTCATCTAATATCAGAATAGGAGCATTTTTTAAAATAGCTCTTGCAATCGCTATCCTTTGTTTTTCTCCGCCAGAGAAACGGGAGCCAAAACTGCCTACTTTCGTATCATATCCATCTGGCAAAGACATGATGAAATCATCAATCTGTGCCTCTTTTGCGGCTGCCCTCACTTCTTCCAGAGTGGCGTTACTGCCCATTCGGATATTCTCCAAAACACTGTCGCGGGTCAAAAACGTCTTTTGAAATACAATGGATATGTTTTGAAGCAATTTTTCATAGTTTATGTTTTTTACATTTATACCGCCGATTAATACCTGACCTTCCTGCACATCGTAAAATCGGGAGATCAGCTCAATGACTGTGCTTTTACCAGCACCGGAAACACCAATCAGAGCTATTTTCTCTCCTTCAGTTACATACAAACTGCAATTCTCCAGAACATTCTTTTTCCCATCATATGAAAAGGAAATGTTTTTAACGGCAATATCACAATGTGTAGGAAAATCCCCATCGCTTTCATAAACAGGCAACTCCAGTATTTCCTTTGTCTTAGTAACTCCATTCAATGCCTGTGCAAAGGTTGTTCCTAACTGCTGAAGTGGAAGTAGCTCAGTTAAATATAGAGAACCAACATAAGCGAAAAGCAAAAACACACTGGAAGTGATAGAATTTCTTAAAAACAGCATTCCACCAATAGGAACCAAAAGAACCATTCCACATTCCAGAATAATAATGAAAATTGCAAAGGGAGGTCCCATTTTACGCGAGATCAAATTCCATACTCTGCTTTCCTCTTTAATGGCATCCGAGAATTTTTTGAACGATTTACTTCCCATATTATAGGCTTTAATTAACCGCATTCCGCGAATGTACTCAATCATAATCGAATTAAATGCAATAAGAGATTGGTTTGAATCATGCATGATACTTGACATACCCTTAAAAAGATGTATCATAACAATTCCTGCAATCGGAAGGGGAATCAAAGAAATTATCGCTAATGGAATGTTTACTGTCATTAAATAAATAAAAATGACTATCGGACCAGTGAGATAACTTACCAACTCTGGAATATTATGAGCAAGGCATAGTTCCAGTTTTTCAATATCCTCATTTAAAACAGTTTTGATTTCTCCCGTGCTATGATCATCCAGTACGCCTAACGGAACTTTTGCCAAATGTTCCACTATCATACAACGTACACGATATAATGCACCATAAGCTCCTTTATGAGAAAGAACGCCTGAACAAGCCAAAGTAATCATACGCAGGATAGTTGTTGCAGAAATCAGTACGATATTATTCACCAATAACCGTTGTGTTATATTTTCGGATAAAATCGCATCCATAAGGTTATAAATGCCAATATACGGCCCTATTACAAATAAGCCGCTTGCAAAAGCACAGGCGACGGACGCAAAAAGATACCGTTTACTTTTCCCCGACCATGACAAAAGAAGTTTTATTGGGTTTTCTTGTTTCTGCTCCATATCACTTTTTCTCCCCCTGTTCCATAAGTGCATAAATTCTTTCCTTGTTTTCTATACAAACGGGAATATCATCTGCCAAAACGTGACAATCAAAGCGAATCAGACGCGAGCATGTTTGGCAGACAAATTCATAATCGTGAGTGACAACAAATATGACTTTATTTTTTGCAAGGTCCTGAATCAATTTGCTAACTTGCTCCATGCTGTCATAATCAAGACCCGAAGTTGGTTCATCAAAAACCACCACTTCCTTACCGCATATCATACTAACGGCTACAGCAACCCGCTGCTTTTGTCCTCCGGAAAGTGTGTTCGGATGCCGTTTACGGACAGAAAGAAGGTCCAAATCATCTAATGCTCTTTTCACCAGCGCAGGATCAGTGTATCTGATTCCAAACGTACATTCAGCTTCTACACTATCTGCAAACAATTCGTAGTTAACATCCTGCATAACCATAAAAGATCGCTTCATGCGTTCCTTTTCATTTTGTGCATTGCCTTGCCACAAGAATTTCCCTGTGGATCCTTTATGCAACCCACATAAAGCACGAAGGAATGTCGTTTTCCCAGCTCCATTGCATCCGACAACGCCAATGATTTCACCTTTAGAAGCCTGCATTGAGATGTGACTGATAATCATCTGCTTTTTGTAAAATAGTGATACATCTTGTATTTCCAGTACAGGTTTTTGAATTGGAACATTGGCAACAACGGGATACACAGTTTCTAACGCCACAGCGCGCAGCCCCATATTCTTTCTTTCAACATCCGAGAGCTTTCTGAGTTCTGCTGACGTCCAAATTGCCTGGATTTCCCCTTCTGACAAATATACAATGCGATCTGCTATATCAAGAAGATAATAAAGGCGGTGTTCAGCAATTAAAATTGTTTTTCCCGCTTTTTTCAGAAGCTGCAAATATTTTTTTAAGTCCGCTATTGAGGCCATATCCAAGTTAGAAGACGGCTCATCCAACAAGTAAATATCCGGGTCCATTGCATACACAGACGCAAAGGCAACTTTTTGTTTTTCGCCCCCGGATAATTCAAATATATTTCGGCCCTGCAAATGACGGATATGTAAGACATCAAGAGTATTTCCAAGTCTACGATGCAATTCCTCCGGTGGGACAGCCGCGTTTTCTATTCCAAATGCGATTTCACTGTCCACATCTACATTAAAGAACTGGGTCCTCGGATTTTGAAATACAGATCCGATTTTTTCAGCAAGTTGATATGTAGGTGTTTCAAAAACCTTCAGGTCATCCACTTGTACATCGCCATTTAACTCGCCAGGGAAATAATTAGGGATAAGTCCATTAATCAATTTTGTAATTGTTGTCTTACCACACCCAGAACGACCGCAAAGCAAAACGCATTCTCCTGTTTCTACAAATAGGTCAATATGTTTTACTCCGATTTCGGAAGCGGTTGTCCCTGCATAGGCAAAGCCAACATTTTTGAATTGGATCATACCGCACCTCCAATCTCACCTGCGTTCAACGCCAAAAGAAACAAGAAACAAATGATTACCAAAATATCCTGTATTCTAAATTTGATTTGTATCAGACAGGTCCGTGAATGAGGATTTTCAATGCCTCTTGTTACAGATGCAATTGCAAGTTCATCAGCTGCCTTGGACGCAGTCATTAAAAGCGGGACATACAAACACTCAATTGTCATCCCAGGGTGATGAATAAAACCCTTAAAAGAAAGTGATACATCTCTTAAACGCATACCGTCTTTGATATAGTGCCAATCTTCTTGAATTGTCGGAATATATCGCAACATAACCGCCAACGGAATGTATATTCCTTTAGAAAGATGTGCTTTATTCATTGCTGTCAGAAATTCATTTACTCTCGTTGTGGACAGTATGATTCCAGCGAGCATTGCACAAGGATACACTTTGTAGAAAAGCCCCATCCATGCGACAAACATCGTATATACAACACCCGTATCAAGAGAGAGAACGTAAAGGGTCAGTAAATAAAATAAAGCAAAAAAGATCAGATGGCATAAAGAGCGTTTGGCTTTCCCGCATGTGCATCCAAAAAGTGTGATGAATAACACTAATAGCCATACATGCCGCAACGATGGAGCCATCGTTGCGGCAAATACAGTGATTGCAAGTAACAAGATTTTTGTGCGTGGATCAAACGTACACAATCCACTATGAATTTTTGTGTACTGTATATTCACGCTGTGATACCCGCTTTTTCAAACTGTTTCTTTAATAGCTTGCTTCCAACAAAACCGCTGAGCAAAGCAATCACTATTGTTCCGATCAACATTGTTACAAGTACGATCCAACTGGTAGATGCAAGCATACTATCAAGATATTCCTGTGTCGTTCCTTTTTCCAGCATAGTATTTACCCATGTTTGCGGGTTAATAAAATATGCAATATATGTGCCAGTTCCACCCAAGCAAAAGAATACATACGAAAGAATATTCATTTTTTTGCTTTTATAATTTGCAGTGTGTGCGACAATTTCTGCAAGTACTCCACCAATTAAATAGCCGATTGTCATTCCAATGTGCATACCTGTTACAAAGCAAAAGATTGCCATAAGCGCACTTGCAATAAAAATGGGGCCTTTCTTTGGTACTTTCGCAACCATAAGCAAATACACTGGACCAGCAAGAAGAGCAGCACCGACAGGATAGTAGAAAGTGAGTGCTGGCATCATCGCAAACACACCACCGCTAAGGCTGATACAGATAAAGATAATTGCGGAAAAGACACCTGTTACGATAAGTTCTTTGACAGAAAGACCGGATTTCGTGTTAGACATTTTTTGTTCCTCCATTTTGATATATTCCACATTTGACTTTCTAAAATCAATGTGGTAGGCTTTGATTAGTTCCAGCTAACCGCTGTAAAAAACTATACATGAACTGATTTTCTTTCGCAACACATTCAGCCCATTGTCGTCCGATGTGTCTGAAAGTATGTCTAATGTGTCTGAGGAGGATGATTATGTCCGATATTGCTGCTCAATTCAATACTATGTTGATAAAAAGTGGTTTTCAGGAAATGCCACCAAATGGAAAATTTAGCTCTATTGGAAACTTTTATTGTTTGCCTGAATCATTTGGAGAGGGAATTTATTGGATATACGGTGAAAAAAACCTATTTAATATCAAAATACATGATTTCTATTTTTACGAGGATGAATTTTTCGATCAGGAAAGCCTAAACTGGCCGGAGAGCCTAAGCATCACCTATTACGAATCTGTATCTGGTGAAGAAATCATGCCTTACCGGCGCCTTACCGCGGGATGTATAAAAACATTCTTTGGAGGCCAGCACCCATACAAGGCAATTTTTCATAAAAACATACCAATTCGGACGATTGGTATAGAGATTATGCCTGCTTACTATGAAAAGTATCTAAAAGAAGCATTTCCAGATGAATATATAAATCCAGATGAAGCATTTCGCGAGATTGATCAAACAAATGATTTCCCTGAAATGGTTTCTCTGTTACGCAAAATCTGGAATTATAATGGAGATGGAATGGCCGCAAAACTATTCTTCCAAAGTAAAGTTTTCGAGGCTGTAGCTTTGATTCTCGAACATAACAAAAGGAGTCCAGAAAGAGGGAAAGTCCGTATTTCATCACAGGATATAAAATCTCTTGAAAATGTCGCTGCGTATATCAACGATCATTACAACAGAGAAATTCTTTTAGATAAACTAGCGCGCATTGCCTGCATGGGAACAACAAAGTTGAAAATTACATTTAAGCAGGTCTATTGCTGCACCATTACGGAATATATTCAACAGCGGCGTTTATCTCAGGGAGAAAATCTCCTTTGCTCCACCGATTTTTCAATTGAGCAAATTGCTCTGGCTGTTGGATATAGTAATGCTGGTCGTTTTTCAAGAGACTTCAAAAAAAGTACTGGTCTATATCCTTCTGAATATCGGAAGTGGGCACAGCAAAAAAAAAATCAATAAAAACGATATAACAAATCATTCTGTTTAGAGAAGTTCCTCTATAAACTATTGAAATATCATCTTCTTTCTCTTGTGCTTAGCAGAGCAGAAGGAAAATATTTCGACATATTCGAAAATCCCCTTGCTTTTTTCTACATAATAGCAATCATGTTTAGTTGGGCAAGAAGCGAGCGTCAGGGAATTTTTCTCTGGCGCCCATTTTATGGCACCGAATAGGAATGATAAAATCCCCCAGTTCAACTGGGGGGCAATAATGCCCTCTTTAGAGAGCCACCACCGGAGATAGGCCCTTATAGTGCCTATCTCCGGTGGTGGCTCTCCAAAATGTTTTTTAAAAGCTGAAGAAAACTTGCCTTGATTTAAGTATACTGCTAAATCCGCTATTTCTCCGATAGACATACTTGACTTATGAATTAGTAACTCTGCTGCCGCTTCAAGACAAGTTTTTTTAATGAAACTGCCTATTGAATTTTCGGTTATATAAGCAAAACATCTTTTAAGACTTGATTCAGAAATTGCATATTTTTTTGCCAGTTCAGAAATAGAATATCTGTCAAAAGAATTTTCCATAAGAGCTTTGTAGCATTCTTGAGTTGCTTCGTACACAGGCTCAGAAAAGGATGGAAGTTTATGTGTGTCTTTACTTTCAACTAAACTCAGAAATAGTAATAGTTCTATTGTTTTAATTATTGAATATGGAAGCTGTATCCTCTCATCAACCCTATATAATTCACCAATAATATGATTGATTTCATGACGAGAGCGGATAATTAACGCCGCCCCATTTTTGCACACCTTATCCCGCATTTCAAACAAATCTATATTTCCATATGGAAAATATTTTGAAATGGACTTTTGTGCTATACTCATATCAATAAAAAGAGAAAGCCCAACATATTTTTTCATGGGAATACAAGAGTTTTCAAACGGTACTTTCCCAAGTTCTAAAACACTTAAATCTCCTTTCCTAATAAATGCGCGTTCATTATTTTCCAGCTTAAATTCATAGCACCCTTCAAGGCAATGATCAATTTGTAAGATTCCTTCTTTAGGTGTTATTTTTTGATGTGTTGTTTCCATATTTAAGTTGTTATAAGATAATTGAATTCCTTCAAGCAAATCATAACAACGCATTTCTCCTGTACCCGTTTCGTTTCTAAAACGATAAACTTTCGCATTATCAACATTTTTCTTCTCCGAAAAAATATACCCATTGTAGGCGTTTTCGATAATACTCTTTCTATTTAACTCCATACCTTTTGTCTCGCTTCTTGATAATTTTTTGCTATTATACCATAAATATGAGCCTCCCTCTTCCCATCTCTTGTTAAATTTGATATACTGTTCTGAAAATATGCTTAATGCTTGCTATCTTAATCGTTCTTTTGTAGCAAGCACAGTAAGTGTACGGACACTTACGAAAAATTGACGAAGCAGCCCCTTGGGATCTGCTTCTTTTTTTTATCAATTTTTAACTTGTTAGGGAGACCCTAAGAACTCGAAATACATTCAACGGATTTAATCAATCCTTATTCTATCAATATTTATTTCTATCCCTGATTTGAAGGTAATTTTAAATTTATCATCAAATATTTTTATCTGTTTGATGTATTTCCTCACAAGTTCTTCATCATATTCTGTTATCTCTCTGCTTTGAATTTTGAGAAATTTCTCCATATCCTTGATGCGTCTTTTGGCATCTTCATCAAGAGCCTTTTGAACAAGCATCTTATGTTTTTCACCCTTTAGGGTATCAACTTCATTAGCAATGTCCGTATAGTCTTTCTTAGCTCTTACCTGTGCAAGGAGTTCCTTTTGTTTTACCGCAATTACTCTATTGATGGCTTCTATTTCTTCATCGTTACTTCCAGCAACTACTTTTTCAATATTCTTTATTAGAATTTTTTCAGTATCATCAGAAGTTTTCAAAACATCATTCATGGCTTTTACAACTGCTTTTTGTAGTTCTTCCTCTGGTATAGTAGCTGCATCACAGCTTTTTGGCCCATGCTCAACCCTTGTACAGCATCTCCATACCACCAAACGCTCTCCACGATTATTCCAAGCGACTCGCCTGTAAATATCACCGCACTTTGAGCAAATACAAAGACTAGAAAGCGCATATTTACTTGAATAGACTCGCTTTTTCTTTTTCCCTTCTCCACTAAACATATTAGCGCGCCTTAGCATTTCTTCCTGCACCTGTATGAATATATCTCTTGGAATAATGGCTTCATGGTTATCTTTCACATAATATTGTGGCTCTGTTCCATCATTTTTTATACGAACTTTATTGATAAAATCTGTTGTAATTGTCTTTTGCAGTAGTGCGTCACCAATGTACTTTTCATTCTCCAGAATTCCTTTTATGTTAGAAACATGCCATTTAAGATGTCCTGCTCCATTTTTTATTTTATCCCTCTGGAGTCCTGTCGCAATTTCTCTTAGACTTGATCCAGCTAGATACTCACGATAGATTCTTTTTACAACCTTAGCCTCTTCCTCATCGATAATCAGATTGCCATCTGCATCTTTGGTATAGCCTAAAAACCAGTTTGTGTTAATCTGTACTTTTCCCTCTTGATACCTAAACTGTAGACCCATCTTAACATTCTGAGATAATGAAGCTGATTCTTGCTGAGCAAGTGATGCCATAATGGTAAGAAGAAGTTCACCGCTTGCTTCCATAGTATTTATATTTTCTTTCTCAAATATGATAGGTATGTTGCTGTCTTTTAGCTGCCTTACATACTTCAGGCAGTCTATGGTATTTCTTGCAAATCTACTGATGGATTTAGTTATAACCATATCCACTTTACCTGTCATGCAGTCATTAATCATCTCATTAAAGCCTTCACGCTTTTTGGTATTTGTGCCCGATATACCATCATCCGCATAAATTCCAGCAAATTCCCAATCACTATTTCTAGAAATATAGTCCGTATAGTGCTTCATCTGCATTTCATAACTTCCAGCTTGCTCCTCGCTATCAGTACTAACTCTACAATAAGCTACTACCTTTAACTTAGGTTTTTCTTTTTGATTACTTATCGAATTCCCCGGTCTTTTCCTAGCGGGAATAAGCATTACATTCTCATTCAACTCTATCCCTCCCTAATCAAACTATATACATATTCTGCCTGCTTATATGGATCATCAAATTTCAGCTCTGCTCTGCAGCACTTAAATTCCGTAACAGGCACAAACGCTTCTGAAGGACTAATTTCTTTGATTCTGTTCCTTTGAATCGTATTATTTTTTCTAGCTTCTTGAACCTTATTAAATAGATCTTCATCTATCAATTCTGGATAAAATTCTGTTCCAAGATATACCGTATTTCTTAATATCTTTCCAATGGAACTATGTGTTTTATCTATTCCTACAGCTTTTGCTGATGCCCTCATTGAGTTACATTCAAGATATTTTTTATATAGAGCAATCACCTTCTCAGCCTCTGGTATATAGATAATACCTTTTGCATTCTCTACTCGGTATCCATATGGTATGTGTGTCACTTTACTATCACCTCCTCTGTTAAATTTAAGCCGCACTTCAGATGAAAGGTGAATTTAAATCTATCTTCTATCGTGATCTTCTCAACAAATTCCGAAAAAGTATCATCAATAAAATCTTTGATACAATCACTTTTGTTTATAAATCTTAGTAGTTTTTGGGCTTCATTTAGATGAGTTAGATCTCCACTAACAATTGATGAAAGACTTGCTTTTTCCTTTTCAAGTTCATCAAGCTCCAAGGAAATATTATTGTTTTCTGCGTAAAATACATCTAGCTCTATATAACCACTACTTAATAGCTTTGTTAGTACCTGAGCTTGTTCATTCAGCTTTTCTATTTTTTCATCAAGTTCTAAAATATGCCTTAGCCGATCCTTGTTATTGCCACCTCGCAAAGTGTCTACAAAAGGCTTCAGCATAGTATTTTTGCCTGCTATAAGCTTATTCATCATTTGAACATATGCTGCTTTGATATGTTCTTCTCTTATATACTTCATGTTGCAGCTTTTCTTATCTTCAATATGCCTAACGCAGGTCCATACAGCATAGTCTCCACTTTGTGCATATCTCATACACCTTTTTACTTTTGAACCACATTCTCCGCAATATATCTTTCCGGAAAGAGCGTATCTTTTTTGATATTTGTTATCTGAACCATCTATATTTTTTTCTTTTCTTCTCTGACCTACTACTGTTTTTACCAGTTCAAAATCCTCATGGCTAATAATAGGTTCGTGGTGATTTTTCATCATATATCTGACCTTTTCTCCACGATTTTGATGTCTGTTAAAATTTTCGTCTGTATAGGTTTTTTGAAAGATAACATCTCCTGTATATTTTTCATTCTTTAAAATAGCTTGAACTGTTGAAGAGTGCCATTTGCTGTTTTTCTTTGTAGCTATGCCTCTTTTGTTTAGTTCATTCGCTATTAGATATGATCCCAATCCTGATATTGCCATTCTAAAAATTTCCTTCACAATCTCAGCTTCACTAGGAACAACAACCATCTTTCCATCAACATTTTCATAGCCGTAGGGTGGAGAGGAAATAACATAAGTCCCATTTTCAAACCTTCTTTTTAACGACCATTTGCTATTTTCCGAAATAGATCTTGATTCGCTTTCTGCAATAGAACTTAGAATTGAAAGCATAAGTTCTGAGCTCATATGCTCAGTATCTATATTTTCCTTTTCAAAATAGATGGCTACTCCAAGCCCTGTAAGTTTTCTTACCATTTCAAGGCAGTCCACTGTATTTCTTGCAAATCTACTGATAGATTTTGTAATAACCCTATCAATTTTTCCTTTTTCACAATCATCAAGTAATTTCAGCAGGCTCTCCCTTTTTTCTATTTTTGTTCCACTGATACCTTCATCAAAATATAGCCCTGCGTATTCCCAGTAAGGATTTGCCTTTATGTAATTTTCATAGTGTTCTTTTTGCACTTCAAGACTAAGGAGTTGTTCTGCACTTTCTGTTGAAACTCTAGCATAGGCTGCTACTCGCATTTTCTTAACTCTGTTATTTTGCTGTCTTTTCTCTATTTTTGTTATCTTTGCCATCGTCTCACCTCCTTTTTGGTCAGTACTATATATCACTCTAAAGACACTATTTATCAAGTTATTAATCTAGTATTTCCTTATAAAACGGCTCAAAATTGAGCTTATTAAGCTCGCTAATCTGCACCGCTTCATCTTCTGAAATTAATCCATTATCTACTAGCCTCTTTGTCAGCATTTGTGCCACTTCATATTCAAAGTCTTTTTGCATACTTTCTTCTGTAAATTCCCTTGATGGTGTATCAGATCTAATTTGATTATTGCTAGTTATCTTCATGGCACTCACCTCCAAAACGAGCAGAAATATAGCATTCATGACTGCAATACTTACGGTTTTTATTGCCATAAGAAATAAAGGTTTTACCACAGTTAGCACAGATACACTCATAGTTGGCTTTCTTACTTACTAACTCTCTATTTTTATTCCACCAGTTATTTCTGCATTTATCTGAACAAAATCTTTTCTTTTTTCTTCCTACTATCTGTTTTATAGGCTTACCACAATACCCACAGACAGAAATATTTTCATCTTTACTTTTCATACCACCTAGCCCATTACGCCTACAGAAACTCTTAATAGTGTTGACGGAAATGTTCATATGCTTAGCTATTTCTGTATATCCAGATCCCTTTTCTCTTGATATCTTTATCTTTTCTTTTTCTTCTAAATTCATAAAGGCTACCTCCTATTAGGTAGCCTTGGGAAAGGTCAAAATCTGACGTTTCTATTAATCTTTTTTATAAAATTCGCATTCGTAACCATCTGCACGAAGAAGTAATCCCTTCGCCCAAGGTGGTGTTCTTCCCATTTGCTCACATACTGCAGTAAGGCTCATTCTTTTATCAGTCTCTATAATTATTTCATCATGGACATGTGCTACAATCTGGCAGTTTCTTAATGTCTTCATAGCAAAAAGCAAAATATCTCTCGCAGTCCCTTGAATAATGTTTTCTACAAATTTAGGACCATAACTTTCCAGTCTTTCCCACTTTTTAGCATTACCGACACCTTCATAAGTAACTGACTCGCCACCGAATTTATTCTCGCCAATTCTAGGTTTTACATAGGCAAGTTTTCTTCCTGAAGGAAGTTCTATAAATAAAAATCCACTTTCCCATGAGAATGTAATGCCATGAGTCTTAGTATCTATTCTTTGCTTTATACAAGTTTTGACCGCTCTATCAACATCCCACCAAAGGCTAGTAATCATAGGATTTGAGTTTCTCCAAGCATCAACCAGTGGCTGAAGTTCTTCTTCAGTAAGTCCCATATCAAGTGCTCCCATAGCTTTTAAGGCACCTACCGAACCACCATAGCCAAGTGCGAGTTCTGCAATTTTACCTTTCTGCCTAAGATGACTATTTACACCATGCTTTTCAACAGGAACTCCAAACATCTGACTTGCCGATGAACAGTAGATATCTTTACCTTCTTCAAAGACTTTCATTCTCCATTTTTCCACTGCAAGCCATGCAAGGACTCTCGCTTCAATAGCTGAAAAGTCAGCTACAATAAATTTGTTATTGTTCTGTGGCACAAAGGCAGTTCTAATCAGTTGAGATAAAGTATCTGGGATATCTTCATATAGCATTTCAAGTGAATCTACATTTTTCTCTCTTACAAGTGCTCTTGCCTCAGCTAAGTCTAGTAGATGGTTTTGTGGTAGGTTTTGCAATTGAACAAGTCTTCCTGCAAATCTTCCGGTTCTATTCGCACCATAATATCGAAACATTCCTCTTTCCCTATTATCTGTACAGGCAGCATTTTTCATGGCTGTATACTTCTTAACAGAAGACTTGGATAACTGCTGTCTTAAAGTAAGAACCTCAGCAAGTTCTTTTGATGCAGTCTTTATTTCTTTTGCTACTTCCTTTTTGCCTAGAGACTCCATTTCAAGTCCATGCTCCGATAACCAGTTTCTCATCTGAAGAACTGAGTTAGGATTTTCAAGTCCAGTAATTTCTGTTAGCTTTTGCATAAGACTAGCCTTTACATCGCTATCTAATTTGATTGCTGATTCAACAAGTACAGGATCAATAGCAATGCCCCTATCATTTATTTCCTGGTCTAAATAAAACTCATCCCATATATCTTCTGAAACAGGAAACTTTGATAGTTTTCCTTGAATTCCCATTTCTACTTCCACATCACGCTTGTTATATGATTTGAATTGTTCCCACTTTTCTTCATCATGAAAGTACAGATTCCTTGTTCTTCCTCCGTTAGTTTTTGTCGGAGTGCAAGGCACACAGAAATACTTTATTAGGCTCTTACCTTCACTTAGTTTCTGCTTATCAAGTCCAAGTACAGCACCTACTCCTTCAAGAGACAATGGAAGTCCTAGTGTTGCAGACCAAATCATGGTGCATTTCCAAGAAGTCGGATTTAAAAACATCGCCATTGATGTACTAAGTTCATGATTATCATAAAAAGGATCTAGACTGATACCTTTATCCCTTAAATACCTTGATAAACAAACTCTCTCAAATTGTGCATTAAATGCCCATTTACTTATTTTCTCATCAGTGAGTGCATCCAATATTTCAGCAGGGATTTCCTCTCCTTTTGCTAAATCTATGACTTTAACTTCACTGCCATCAATGCTGTAAGCAAATAAGAGTATTTCAAAATCATCGGATTCGGCATATTTATATACACCACACTTTTTAAGGTCTATGCTGCTATATGTTTCAATGTCAATACTGATAGTTTCCATCTTCTTCACCTCCAATAAAAATAAGGGTGGCAGATTAGTGCCACCCACCATGTTACTTTCCGTTTATCTTTTCTCTGATGTCTAGATAAAGACTTACCAGTGTTTTTGCTACAAAATCGAAGAGCCATGTGCCGATAAAAATAGTGATAAACCAATCAATTAATGTCATAATGACCTCCTATGCCAAGAAGTCATCATCTTCAAGACTTGTAAAATCATCAGAAGCATTACTTCTTCCACCAAGTGGCTCACCATCTCTAATCTTTTGAATATTTCCAAGTCCGCAGGCGATTCCTTTATTTCCATTTGAGTTAAAGGCATAAAAGCTAATGGATACACGAGCATAACAACCTGAATATACTTCACTTCTATCAAGGATAGGTTTTACAGCTTTATCTACAATTTGAGGTGCTGTCACGCTATTTGCGTTGATGAAATAATGACCTTTATATGCCTCATCATCACGCTCAATATCCCCATCACGAAGTGGAAGTTTAATGGCTGCCTTGTTTGGTTTCTTTCCTCCAAATTTACCTATTCCTTCTTCGATTGCAGCATCAATTGCCTTTTCAATTGCCGTAATTGTTTCTTTATCATCCTTTGGAATAAGAAGAGATACACTATACTTCTCAGGTCCTCCATTGATTGATTTTGGCTCCCAACCATTAAAATATGAAAGTCTTGTGTCTTTTCCTGTGATTACCTTTGTTCTACTAATATTTGCCATTTTAATTTTCCTCCATTATTTCATTAAATTCGTTTTTTACATTTGATACATTTACTTTCTGACGCTTATCTGAGTTTGGTACAAGTGTCAGTTTTCCAGGTGGTTTGATAATGAGGTCGCCTAGAATATCCTCAAATTTCTTCTTTCCCATCAGTTTTTGCATTTCAGTAAGTGTGATTAGGCTGGTCTTGAAAATATCGGAATAGCCATTTTCTTTCGCCTTTTCTATTACTGCATTTTCATCCTTATACTTTCTTACCGACCTACCCTCTACAACCTTAAAGCCATCCCACTCTTTACCGTGATTAACTGCCATATCTGTTGCATAAGCTAAGACGCTATTTGCCCATGATGTCAAATCCGGAATAACAATTAGGATTTCTTCTACTTCAGCATCCGTTAAAAGTGGTGGTAGTTTAAACTCATCTTTTGCAAGTTTCAGTTTTTCTTCAGCCCTTGCTCTACACCTAACTGCAGCCTTACAGAATTTGCACCAATCACCTGAGCAATATTCTCCCTCACCTTTAATAGCAAGCTCTGCTTTAGGCTTTAGAACTTCCTCTGCCCACTTCTTTAGTTCGCTTGCAGAAATTATCCAAGTAGACACATTTTCTCTTCTAGGCTGAAAGATTGACATACTGACTTCCTTTATGTCATATAGGCTCTCATAAATTGAAAGTGCTCCAAGTGCATAACATTTCATCTGTGAATTATCATAGGCATCAACAAGAACTCCCTGTCCATACTTAAAGTCAATTATGGAAAGCGTATCATCTGAAACTATCAAGCAGTCGGCAGTTCCAAAACCATCTGGGACAAACTCTGAAAAATCCACTTTCTGTTCAATCAAAATAGCCGGATCCTTACATTTCTGTTTGGCTAATTCATATTGCTCCAAAACAAAATCCACATAGGCATCAGTACATTCTTGCATTTCGTCTGAGTCATAATCAGATACAGGTCTTTTACTTCGCATCTTTAATGCTTTTTTTAGCTTATGTTCGCAAAAGTCATGTGCTGCCGTTCCTTCCTCGGCTGCTGCTGAACTGGTATTTTCAAACTCTAGTTCAAGCACAGCACTTGGTGTACAGTTAAGCCACCTATGTGAGCTTGATGGAGATAAAATTGAATGTTTAGTCAATTTTGATTTCCTCCGCTTCTTTTAATAGCTGACTGTAGTTTTCCTTTGGAACATCTGATAACTTCGTTCCACCGAACTTAACAATCAGCTCTTTAACCTCTGCAGTTTTCCCATGTTGACTTAGTTTTGCAAGCACTGCCCTTACATCTTCAAGGTTCAATTTCTTATCTTCCACTAAAGCCTTTGCTTGCTTTTCCTCAATAACTTTTGCATCTGCCTCAATATAAGTAGTATCCTTATTGGCAATTGCAATTGACTCTACTACATCAGCCAATGACTTAAGCAATTTTGACGCATCCATCATTAAGTCATATTTTTGTTTGGTACTCACTATCTCTCACCTCCTTGATTTTGAATGGAAATTTCATCAATTCTATTGCTTGGAATAAAAACCATAATGTCTGATTTCTTTCCAAGAAAGAATCTGATAAATCTTTCCCTTAGCTTAATGGTCTTGCAATTTGCATAGCCATCTGCTTTTGGTTCTTTTGAAACACTGATTAGAAGTTTATGTTTCATTTTTCTACCTCCGTTTCTGAAGGACTTTTCTTTTGCCCTTCTATTAGGTAGCCTTGGGAGAAGGTGAAATCTGACGGTATTTATAAAAAATTTCAAAAAAAATAATGCCTACCCTAGATTTCTCTAAAGTAGGCATTGTTTGTCATTAGTTATAAGACTTCATTTACTCGTCTTTGTACTGCGTTATAGTCATATCCAGCTCTTTCAAGTCTATTTTTTCGATCCTGTCCATTTCCCCAATTTCCTGCAATTACCTCTCTTGCTAAGGTATCAACACTCTTTGATGGAGCACTTGCTACCTGATAAACAGATCTACCATTTACATCATAGACAGCATATCCTGGATTTGCATTGACACACTTTTTAGCATTATCTAAATTTCTAAATGCACCCTTTTGACTCTTTGCATCAACCCATGACTTTCTTACTCTATATAGAGATGATGTGCCTGTATTTAATGAGCCATTACTTCCACCTGCAAGTCTCTTATTTACTTCATTTGCTATATATGAAAACTTGCTGCCAAGATATGGACCAGGACAGTTAGTGCTTTTATACCATTCGTGTTTTTGAAGAACACCATCCTTACCTCCAGTGTAGGTGCAAGGATAGATTCCATTTCTTCTGCAGATGTCTGTCACCAAATCAATTAGTCTATTTAAAACATAATCAGAAACTAACCACTGAGGTCCTCTCGTAGAGTTTCCTACTTCTATTGTTACTGCTCTATTGTCACACCAGGAAGATGAGGTCGTCCACGCTCTGTTAGATTCATCAACCCCTAAAACAATTACTCCATCGGATCCTAAATTGTAGTTAGCTGATGCACGTCTTGACCTTGGCACAAATACTCCAGCAAGATTTCTACCATTTATAACTCCAGCTGCGTGGTGGATAGCTATTTTAGTAATCTTTTGATTTCTTCTACCGCTATGGTTAGGTGAGAGAATTGTTGCTTGTACTAATGGGCTATTACTCATTTATTTTTCCTCCTTGAATTGTTCCAATACTCTTTTTAATTTTTCTGGTACTGGCAAACCTAAAGCTACAGAATTTTCTAAAATAGAAAGACCTTCATTTGCTATATAAAAAAAGATGATGGCTGTTCTTATCATTGTTCCATCACCTTTAATTAAATTTACATCACATAGGTTTGCTATTCCTACAACTATAAAAATCATAATCTTTTTAGCTATCCCTTTAAATCCTATGGATGAGGATAGCTTTCTTTCAACCCCTGCTCTTAAAACTCCTGTTAGATAGTCAGCAATCACAAAAGCAAGTAGTGTGTATATAAAAGCATCTACACTTCCAAGATAAAATCCCAACCATCCTCCGATAGCTGTAAAACATACTTTTAGTATTTCAAAGAATTTGTTCATTTTATTCCTCCTCAGTTAATGTATAAGTTATTTTCATTGTCTTATCTGCCGTTTTTAATATTGGACTTGATAGGTTATTAATTGTTCCAAGATATTGCGTGTGAAGGAATAGAAGTTTATAAAGAGTATAACTCCCATAACCAGAATCTGTATCAAAACCAATCATAAATGGACCAATATTAATTAAAGGTGAAGTTAAAAACTTCATATCAACAGTAGCTGTATAAATAACATTATCATTTTTATCAATTAAAAATTGTCTGGTTCCTATATAATCCCCATATTTGTAAAAATACTGATTTGTATATTCTCCTCTTAATATATCAACTTCGCTTTCCAAATTAATCAATGTAATGTCCACTGGATTATTAATATTTATTTTATAAACACCATTTTTTTTGTAATTTAAACAATACAAATATTTACCTCTAACCACACTCCCTATCGTCCTATAATGGCTTTCATTTTCAGAACTTGGATATCTACCTATTATTTGCAGTTGTACATTTTCTAACACCCACTTATCTTCTGTAAATGAAAAATCTTCCTTCTTAATCTTTATCGTATATATTTCAGCATTTCCCCTGCTGTTCGTTTCCCCTACCGTTGAAAATCCATACCAATATCCATCTTCCCCATCATGGAAAGAACAGTTAATGCTATATCTACTAGGGAAAAATTTTTCAGGTTTAATGTAATTTACTTCAATATCTTGTGTAGGCATATCTAGAATCGTATCATTAAGTCCTAAATTAAAAAATGACTCCCTAATTTTAGCTATTTGAATTTGTCTATCGGGCATAGGCCAAATAGAATAAAAACTTTGGTCTTTTAAGTTTACTTCAACAAGACCTGCATAATAAGATAGAACAGCCTTGTCTGTTTTTGTACTAACCTTATTTAACATAAGAATTCCTGATTCTCTGTCATAAGAGTTCCCATAAAAGCTTTTGCCTCCTCTATAATGAGTTAAAGCTAAGGATGAAATCCTTCCATTTCCTTGTGAAGTTGAAAAGTCCCATACAAATTTATATCCTCTATCTATTGGTTTGGATTCCGTCAAGTTCGCAGATCCTCCTTTGGCATTGTCAGTTTCATTAACGTCATTTGATGCATAACCAATAATTGGATTGTCTGAGGGTGCAATTATCTTATTCTGATCCTCTTCTAAAGGATTTTCAAATAGCAGAATCCCACCATAACATTTATTAGCTATGGGAAATATTTCATCTTTAAACTTAACTGTTCCATTATCTAAGGGATACATAAGTCCTGATGGATTCAGTCTTAATAAATCTGGGAC
Source organism: Peptoniphilus sp. GNH (assembly GCA_021307325.1). Classification (NCBI taxonomy): domain Bacteria; kingdom Bacillati; phylum Bacillota; class Tissierellia; order Tissierellales; family Peptoniphilaceae; genus Peptoniphilus; species Peptoniphilus sp. GNH. Next base: position 1,070,493 of record CP089931.1, read on the forward strand.
TGCATTGGTTATTAGGTTTTCATCTTCATAAATCTCCTTCTTATTTGTCCTCACATCAGTTAGTTCGATGACTGATTTACCCTTGAGCATTTCCTTCCTCCTTATCTTTAAATTCTGTAGTAATTTCTTCTGTATGTTTTCCTAGCATCAATCCTCGATATTTAAATCTTCCTACCTTTTCATTAAATACTAGTGGTCTTGGGACTTGTTTTTCTACTTTGTATTCATCCTTCAACTTCCTAAGTAGAAATGAATGACTAAGTTCTATTCTCTTCCAGGATTCATCAATCTTAATCTTTCCATCCCAAGCCTCTGTAGAACCAAGAGACTGACCAGATATAGCTGCGATAGCATTATCTTTACTTATCATAGCTTGTCCTGATTCAAGTCTAATAAGCACTGAAAAGTTGTTCATCGTCTTTTCCTGAAGTTTGGTTAATGGATAAAAAAGATTTAGAATGTGGTCACCACTTAAGTAGGTTTCTTTTGGAATGTGATGTTCTATTTTCGTATCATTAAAAACATAAGTAATAACTATCCTTGTTGGTATTTCTATGTTTTCAATAAAGTCTAATTCCTCTACTTCTTCTTTTTCTTCAAACCTTGGAGGATCATAGGATTTCCTATCATTATTTAAAATCTCTACTTGTTTCTTAACCTTCCTTGATATCTTTCTTGTTTTTTCTTCAGTGTCACAAATTATATTTAACAAGATAGAGGCATTAAAAATTGCCTCCGTTTCTCTATTAGAGGCAAATTCTATACGAATTATCGACGTGTCTGTAGTAGAAAGATTAAAGGCAGAATAATTTGAATAGGCATGAACTACCAACTTTTCCGATTCAATCTGATTTAAAAGTCCTACTATATTTTTATCATTCTTGCTTTTGGCCTTTGATAGATATGGATTCTTTCCAACTCCTAAAATCCTGTGCTTACCATTTATCTTGTACTCTATGTCAGTAATAAGTCCTTCAATCTTTTCTTCTTCGTAAGAAATAGCTATTCTGTCTCCTACATCAAGACTTGGGTCTCCTATTGTTACCATATCAAAAGGTGTGTGATGAATTTTGCAAATTTCAGTAAGAAGAGCCTCATACATTCTTTTTCTTTTTTCTGGAAGTCCTAATTGCATTAAAGGATTTATTCCAAGATTCATAGTTAACCCATCATCATTTTCTAAAGCATAGTATTCAGCTATTTTAGTCTTTGCGTTTGTTGAGTTGATGGCTGTATATCTTGTCTTAAAATCTGATATTGATGAAGAAAATCTTTCTCTCGTTTTAATTTCAGTTGATATGCTTTCTGCATACTTCTTTAAAATTAATTTCCCATCACGACTAATCCCCGCAAAAGCACCAAGGGTAGATGCTATATAGTGAATAAAATCCCTATAAGTTTCTATATCATGGTCTTGATAAATTGCCAGAACTTCCTCTCCATTTACAAAAGCTTTTACCTCATCTTCTGTCATACCCAGTTCTACCTTGCACTTCTCACATGAAAGACTTAGTAATTCAAAGGCTGTGCCAAAGGTATCGGTTACAGGGAAGTTCTTATCAAATCTAAGCATATAGTCATAGCCTTTTAGTTCTAAAATCTTCTTAGACCTATTTGCCTCAGTAACATCAAAGATTCCCATTGGTATAGTTTCTATCTTTTTGCTTTCTAATTCTTGATGGTAAAAAAGTTCTAGCTTTGAATCCTCTAAAGAATACCTATCTATATTTGAAAAAAGGCTAATTCCAAACTCTCCAGCATAAACTGTACCTATTTCAAGTTCAGAAGATCCAGAACATGAACGATGAATGTATCCAGATCCTTTAAGAATATCTTTATTGGTAAAGGGAATAATGGTTTCATCTTTTAAGATGATATTTCCCGTCCAATAAAATTTACGAGAATTCTTTTTGATTGCTGTTTTATATTCATTGCTTGTTGGATGCATCAGTACTCCTCCAATGAAAAAGATACTTCCCACAATCCTTTATAAGAAGTATCTTTTATTAGTTTGACTTGAAACTTGTCTATATACATTTGTGACTCTTTTAGTTCTAGTGTTTCTGTATCTAAGTATTTAACTTTAAGATTAGAATTATTAGCAAAACTACTCAATGTCTTTACAAGTTTAGGACTACAAGAAAAACTTACAGAAATACTTGCTACTTTATTTCTAACAATATCCTTTTGAATAGTGCCTGCCTCTGTTTCTCCTCCAGTATCTGCCTCAATATCTCTAAACTCCAAATCATAAGAATTTGGTAGAGGTAGGTCTACTCCTTCAATAATTAAATATGATTGATATTTCATTATACGACTACACCTCCATTCACTGCGTCGCTTTGCTCCTTGTTCATGGGGTGAGACTGCATCTGACCTACCAACAAAATCACAGATTTTGGGTTAGGTCATTATCTACCTCCACTTCTTAAATTCTTACGCATAGATGCATTAACAATAACTTCATCAAGGAGAGTCCCTCCAAGATAAACTGGTATGACTATATCTCCAGAATTTTCCGATTTTAAATTGATGTTTGCAAGTGCATCGGATATTTGTCTTCCTATATCAATTCCATTTACAATAGGTTCTTTATCGTGTCTCCCAATACCTAGAGATGATATATTGGGACTTAAAACCATATCACTTGCTACATTTTCCATCGAAGATTGAACTAATCTTCTGCTCTTTTCTATCCCCTTAGATAGACCTTCCATAAAATCAGGCATCCATGATTCGTAGTCAGTAAGTGGACCAACATCTGGAACAGAGAAGTGCAGGTAAGACCTAATAGTTGATGCTACATTCGATACAGCCGATGTAACATTGCTAATTGCACTTCTAATCCCTCTAGCAATTCCGTTAATCATATCGGCTCCCCATGTATAAGCTTGGGATGCCAAATTTTTAATGTGATTAACTTCATTATTAAATCCATTTCTAATAGTGGACTGAATATTTGACATGGTTGATGAAATACTTGATCTCATGGAATTAAATGCAGATGATACTGCTGACTTTGCAGTATTCACTGCAGATGAAATAGTCGACTTTATGGAGTTCCAAGCAGATGAAACAAAGGACTTAATGTTATTCATTGTTGATGACATAAAGGTCTTTATCCCGTTCCAGACTGATTCAAGAACTGCCTTAATAGAAGTCAAGATAGTCTCAATTGTAGTTTTTATGTTTGTCCAGGATGTAGAAATAAATTCTCCAATAGCAGTAATAACTGTTGTTAAAAACTCTTTTAGTCCATTCCAAATAGTCTCTACTTTTACTTTGATTGCATCTAGAACTGTTGAAATTAAAGTCTTAATACTTTCCCAAGTAGTCCTGATAAACTCACTAACTGCTGTAAATACTTCTGTAGTTGTAGTTGAAATAGCTGTCCATATATTGGTAAAAATAGTTTTAATTCCTGTCCAAAGGCTTGTAAAGAATTCTCCTAAACTTTGCCATAAACTCTTGGCTCCCTCAATAAAGGTATTCCAAGATTCAGTTAGAAAAGTTGTTATAGATGTCCAGATAGTATTCCATCCTTCAGAAAGTCCATTCCATAGGTTGGCAAAGAAGTCCTTGATGCCTTTCCAAGTAGTCTTAACACCTTCAATAAATCCAGACCAGAATTCTGATAAGAAAGTAGTAATTTCAGTCCAAGTGCTTGTCCATGAATCAGATATTCCTTGCCATAGATTGGCGAAGAATTCTTTTATTCCATTCCAAATAGCAACTGTTGATTCTTTGATAGTATCCCAAATAGAGATAAGTCCTTCTCTAAACCAGTCGCACTTCTTCCATAAAAGAACTAGACCCGCTATTACTGCACCAATAGCAATAGGAACAATACCAATGGCTGATACTACTGCAGTGATTGCTGGTATAAGTGTGCCTGTAAATATTCCAACTATCTTAGTAATTCCTCCTATTATTAGAGGTCCTTTGGTCATAATAGTTCCTATTGACCAGACAAGCTTTCCTACAATCATAAGAACTGGACCAAGAGCAGCTATAAAAAGACCGATACCTGCAATAATACCTTTTACTGGTCCTGGAAGGGCATTAAGTCCATTTACCAGTTTTGTTAATATATCTACTGCTTTTCTAACAGCAGGCATTAAAAGTTCTCCAAAGGATATAGCTAATTCTTCTAAGGCAGATTGTAAAATCTTTAATTGACCAGCTAAGTTATCCTGCATAGTAGCAGCCATTTTTTCTGCTGTTCCATCTGCGTTATAAATGGCATCACTCAAACTGTTATAGTCTTTTTCACTGGCATTTATAATTGCCAACATTCCAGACATGGCATTTTTACCAAATATCATGGATGCTGCTTGTGCTTTTTGAGTTCCGTCTAAGTTAGCAAAGGCAACTCTAAAGGTGCTTAGAGTCTCATCAAGTGAAAGCCCCTGTACATCTTCAATAGATAATCCCAACATGGACATTCCATTAATAACTTCTTTAGTTGGTGATGCGAGTCTTGTTAGTCCAGACCTTAAAGCTGTCCCTGCTTGTGAGCCTTTTATTCCTGCGTTAGCCATTAAACCTATAGCTACTGCTGTATCTTCAACTGAATAGCCAAGTGTCCCAGCAATAGGCGCAGCATATTTGAAGGTTTCACCCATTAATGAAACATTGGTATTGGCATTAGATGATGCAGCAGCAAGAACATCAGCAAAGTGAGAAGAGTCTTCTGCTTTTAAACCAAAGGCTGTAAGGGCATCTGTTACGATATCTGAAGTAGTAGCTAAGTCCTCACCACTAGCTGCAGCAAGGTTCATGACTCCTTCAATACCACTAATCATATCTTTACTTTTCCAACCAGCCATGGCCATGTAGTTCATAGCCTCTGCCGCTTCAGATGCTGAGAACTTTGTTTTGGCTCCCATTTCACGAGCCTTTTCCCTCAGAGCATCAAAGTCAGACCCTGTTGCACCAGATACTGCTTTTACCTTTGACATGCCAGAGTCAAAATCTGATGCAGTCTTTACTGCCGCTACCCCAAGACCTGCTACTGCAAGAGATACTGGCATCATTTTTCTTCCTACATTTTCTATATTTTGCCCTGTGTTTTGCCATTTTTCTCCAGTAATAGCTATGTTTTGCAGAGTTTGATTAGTGGTTGCCCCTTGTCTTTCTAGAGATTTAAGGGCTTGTTCTGTTTCAATAATCTCACGTTTAAGGGCATCATATTGCTCTTGGGAAATCTTTCCTTCTGCAAGAGCCTGTTCAGCTTGTTTTTGTGCCTCTTTCAAAGAGGTTAATTTATTCTTTGTTTCTTCTAAGGTCTGTCCTAATAGCTTATGCTTTTGGGAGATAAGTTCTGTATTTCCAGGGTCAAGTTTTAGAAGTTTATTGACATCACGAAGTTCAGACTGAGTATGTTTAATCTCCGTATTAACTTGTTTTAATGCAGTTTGAAGTTTGGTAGTATCCCCACCAATCTCAACAGTTATCCCTTTTATTCTATTTGCCAATATCTCACCTCCTTAATTTTGAGCATCAAAAAAGCACCTACCCTTTTGATAGATGCTAAAAATTAATATTCACTGTAAATATCATCGTCAGTGTAAAACCAAAATTCTAATTCATCATTAATTGCCTTAATAATATCTGCTTGATTTATTTTGTCTTTTTTGTTTTTTCTTCCGCCAATAATAAAAAAGATATTTCCCTCATCAAAGTTTACTTCTTTTTTTTCAATTGAAGAATCTATAGCCAGTAATGTTGAATCTTTTTGATTGTAATATATTCTTACCGTGTCGGGAGACTTATTATATTTTCTAACAGCCTCTTCTCTGTCACTTTTTGGAATTTCGTTGATATTGATTTTTGGACTTCGACCTTTGTTTTTCTTTTTACCCACAGTATCACCTCTGTTACAGTAATTATACCATAAGTAGATTAAAATTTATCAAAGTCTTCTTGTGTGGCTACTTCCTTGTATTTATATTCATCGTTATTCTTTTCTGTGAACATATCATTTACAAGTCCAATTGTTAATAGGGATAAATCAGAAACAGAAAGACCAAGCTCCACTGCCCTTAATAGGAATAAGGGTGTAGTCATTGGTCTTTCTGTTGGTCTTACTTTTTTTAGGAACTTCTTCCGATTTTATATTAAGCCCCCATAATTCAATTAGCTGTGGCAGAATTTGGTAAATTGAAAAGGTTGAGAAATTATCCAACCATTCTTCTGGACTATCTGGCACAGTTTTGTCTCCATGCTTGGCCATTACATAGGCTATATTTTCAAATAGTTCTAATGAACCTATGTCAAGATTAGATTTATCTTCATCATTTTTCTTCATGGACTTTTCTAGTTCCATTAAGTCTTTAAAGATATCCCTTCCAAATTTAAGCCTATAGATTCTTGGGATAGCTGCTGATGCACGGAAAGCAACATCTTGTCCATCAATTTGAATTTTCTTTGTTAGTGCCATATTTATTTACCTCCAACACTTGCTCTTGAAGGTGTTACTGTAGTTTCTGTTGGCATATAGACTGACTTGTACCAACCATCATAAGTTTCCTTCGTAGTCTCTTCCCCTGTTCTAGCCTTTACATTTCCATTTGGAAGTGGTCTTGCTTGAATAGACAAGGTTTCTGGTTGAACTTCTCTTGATTCCTCGTTGGTTTCTCCCTCAAGGGTAGGTCTTGCTGCTGAACAGTTATACATGACGTGACGGATTTTCTTTTGGTCACCATCAAACTCGAATAACAATGCGAAGTTCGCAGTTTCAGAATTTGAAGACTCAATTAGAACCTTATTGGAATCTGATTTTTCCATCAAAACATCAGTCCTAAAGGATTCTGGAATAAGAGCGATTTCTAAATCTCCGTCATATCCCATATTGTTTGAAATAGTGTAGTATTCAATTCCATCTGCATAAAAGCTTTCAGGCTCTCCATTAGGATCCAATGAAATTGAAACAGCACCAGGCATTGGCACTGGTGTCTTATATTTAATAACACCTTCTTCAGCTTTATCAAAGAGAGCGTAGTGTACGTTACAAATATTAAATTTAACTTTATTGGCCATTATTATTTACCTCCGTAATTTTTAAATTAAGTGTGAATTCATACAAAACTTCATAAAGTCTTTCTGATTCAATCCAAACTTCAGATTTTTCATAATAGATTTTTTCTCTATCAAGTATCTCTTCTATTTTTTCTTCTAGTTTTAAATCTTTCTTATCAGTATAAAGTTCTAAGACTATCTGGGTGTTCTTATAGAAAACTACTCCATCTGCACCAAAGTTTTTATTCTTTGGAAATAGATAGACCATAAATGGTGGAGCAGGGCTTTCTCCTTCAGCAAAGTGGGAGTATGCAAAAGGAAGTCCTATATCTTCAATTATTTTTAATAGCCTATCCATCTTGTAATTTCCTCATTATATTTTCTTCCAATTCTCTAACTCCTTTCTCTTCAGCTGGTCCAATGTGTGGCTTAGCAGATACTCTTCCTCCCTGTCTAAGAACATGACCTTTTTCAAGTAAATGAGCCAGTTGATATCTATTTCTTGAGTGGACTACAATTTCTATTGAGTTTGATGTTTCTTTCATAGTTTTTACAGACCAAGATTTAGAATATTTCTTTGTTTCTCCTACAGGTGCATTTTCTTGTATGTCTTTTCTAATATTGCTACCAGCTTTTTTGACTTCCTTTTTGACTTCATCTGTTGCCATATCAGAATATTCTTCTAAGCCCTTCATTATTTCACTGGCTAGGTTTTCAATTTTTACATTCATCTACTCACCTTCCTACACCTAAACTTTATAAGTCTATTTTTGTAGTTCATAAAGTCAATTGAGACGATATTGTACATTTCATCATCAAATAGAATTCTGTACTCCGAAGTATTAATATTCTTCAACCTATTTTGAAATCTTACAGTAAAAGAAATATCTGACCTATCTACTTCCATTCCTAAAAAAACTTCTTCGCCTTTTCCTTGAAAGGAAATATAGGCTGAGGTTTCTAGATAGTCTGTCCATACTGATTTATGGTTACCAATTCCATCCACCTCAACATCTTTATTTTGAAAGATTATTTTTCTATTTAAATCTGATATCTTCATTAGAATTCAGCCTTTCTCATTCCAAATAATAAAGCCCTTAGAGTTAAGTTTAGTTCAGAATAATCTGCCTCTTCTCTATGTTCATAAAGATAAGCAGTCATATATAAGACAGCTATCTTTCCATTTGGATTTTTAGAAAGGTCTTCTTCACTATCAACTCTGGCGACATCCATGGAGTGCTTGATTGATGATTGGATGAGAGATTCAATCATCTCATCCTCATCATCAAAATCCACCCTTAAATAGGACTTTGCCTCCTCAAGAGTAATCATAATTTACTCCTTAGGCAGTAGCACCAATTTTTAAAAGTTTAACTGCCTCTCTTAAAACAAGGATTCCATCAACTCTTTCCTTGCCTAAGAAACCAACCATACCGTTTCCAGCAAATAGTTCCTTTAAGTCTTGGAAAGACCTATTTCCTCTATCTCCAATCTTGTAATAAGAAAAATCGCCAAAGGCTACAGCAAGTTTTCCTTTTTCAGTTTTAGGAGCAAAGGCAGATGTATAGGCAGGATATCCTAAAAGTCTGTCTGGTTCTCCATCTTTAAGAGATGGTTGCCAAATATATGCACCATTAACATCTTTAAGCTTTCTAATTTGAGCAACTGTTGCATCATTTAAAATGAAGGCTGCTCTCTTTCTATATGGTCTATCTAGGGAGTAAACTAAGTCAATTAGTTCATCTGCCGTAATTGTTTGAGCCTTTGTTGTTAGGCCAAGTTCTCCACCCTTTTTAGAGTCAAAGATTCCTGTAGGTTTATTTACTCCATCGCCATTTAAGAAAGCATCCTCTTCAGCATTTGCTAGTGCTCTAGTAAATTCTTCAGTGATGTATTTTTCTAAATTAAAGGCCGCATCATATAAAAGTTCTTCAGTAACTTTAATCCCAACATGAAGTTTATGCGCATCAAGTGCTACTTGGTCGAATGTACCATCTCCGAAAGTAAGTTGGCCACCTTCTTCTACCCATAGGGCTGCTGGCTTTGTAGCTGCAATGTTAATTTTATGAAGTCCAGAAGTTTGAACTTTTGTAGCAAGTTTTCTTACAATATTTTCATCTTCAAGACCATTTACAATATCTGCTTCCATTTCTTCTGGAACTAAATATCCACCACTTTCATCTGTGCCTACTTTTAATTCATTAGAAATATCTCTAAAGTTAGTTCTTAATGCCTTCATCATAGATTTCTTATAGACATTTCTTGCTCTCATTGGTTTATCTTCTTCATTAAAAGTAGTAGGTTCATTTGTCAGTGCTTGAGTAGTAGGTTTTTCCAAGGATTTATCCATTTCTTCTTCCCTCTTCTTTCTTTCGATTTCACGAGTATAATTCTCTATAGTTCTTTCCATCTCTTCATATGTCTTAAAATCTTCATCAGACATTAGACCATTTTCATCTTTCTTAGATTCAGCAAATTTCTTTGCCTCATCCCAAGATTTAGTTCTCTTTTCCATTAGTTCTTTTAAATTCATATAATTACCTCCAAGTGTTTTTAATTTTGTTTAATCTTTCTTCTATCTCACTCATTGAGTGAGTCTTTACTTCTTTATTTATCTTTGTTAAGAGCAAGTTTGTGACTGCTCGTCTTGAAAAGACCATGTTCGTAACTTTTTCATCTTTTCTTTTGTCGGCGAGAGTACCATCACAAAAACCCATCTCAATAGCCTTGTTCTTATCAAACCAAGTCTCTCCATCCATTAGGTTAGAAATCTCTTCTCTGGACAAACCTGTCTTAATCTCATAAGCATTGATGATTGATTCCTTGACTTCCTTTAACATGTCTATAGCTTTTTGCATTTCTTTTGAGTCACCAATAGCTACAGTTAAGGGGTTATGAATCATCATTAATGATGTTGGACTCATCAGCACTTCAGTTCCTGCCATGGCAATGACTGATGCTGCTGATGCTGCAAGCCCATCAATCTTAATGGTCACATTTCCCTTGTGTTCTAAAAGCATGGTGTAAATTCTTGATGCAGCTATACAATCTCCACCAGGGGAGTTGATCCATACAGTTATGTCTCCACTTTTGTTTTTTAATTCTTCAAAAAAGAGCCTTGGAGTGATTTCATCATCAAACCAAGACTCTTCTGCAATAACTCCATCTATATAGAGTTCATTTGAATCCTTTTTCCAGTTCCAAAATATTTTATTGTTCTTCATTAGGACTTGTTTCTTCTCCTTTCTGCTGATAAAAACTACCTGCCTTATCAAGTGGTAGCATATTTCCATTTACAAGATATAAGTCACCGCCTTCTTCAGCCGAGATTCTATCAAGATTTTCTAATTCTCTTATGTCATTTGCACTCATCCACCCATTCTGTCTTCCTACAGCATATCCATTCATTCTTGACTCATAGTCTCCTCTTAGAAGTCCATCAAGGTTGAATTTAATAAAGTAGGATTCTTTTTCTTTATTTGTTAGTAGTGCTCTTTCTAAGGATTGTTCCCAACGAACAATCCAAGGATCAAGAGTGTATTTAACAAATTCAAGTGACTGCTGTTCTATATTTGAAAATGACGATCTCTCCAAGTCTCCAATCATATGAGGTGGTATTCTAAAAATTCTTGCTATCTCATTTAACTGAAACTTTCTTGTTTCCAAAAACTGGGCCTCACTTGGTGCTATAGCTATGGGTTGATACTTCATCCCTTCTTCAAGTACAGCCACTTTGTTGGCGTTCTTAGGTCCCTGAAAGGCAGCATTCCATGACGCTCTAACTCTTTCTGGGTCTTTAATAATTCCTGGATGCTCTAAAACTCCACCTGGTTGTGCTCCATTTTGGAAGAATGACGCTCCATAATCTTCGCAAGCCATAGCCATACCAATTGCATTCTTTGCCATTGTAATTGGCGAGTATCCAATAAGGCCATCAAAACCAAGTCCAGGTATATGAAGGATATCTTCTTTTAAGAGATAAACTTCTTCTGATTTGTGATTGTATTTATAAAAGATTTCTCCATCTTCACTTCTCATAACAGTCATTTTGTTTGGCATTAATGGATAAAGTCCAATTACCTCATTTCTTCCGTTACGAATTATCTGAGCGTAGGCATTACCCCAAAGTAGAAGATGAGTCATTAATGTTTCTCTAAATACAAATGATGTCATCTCAGTATTTGGTTCATCGTGTAAAAGAAAATATATGACGTGGTCTTTAGCTTTTTCTTTTGAGTTTGAATCTCCCCTTTTATATAAATGAAGAGGAAGTCCAGCTAATGTTTCAGCAAGGACTCTCACACATGAATAAACTGCCGTCATCTGCATTGCAGTAAATTCATTTACATTCCTACCTGCTGTTGTTCTCCCAAATAAAAAAGACGATGAAGATATCCTCTCCCCGTCTTTAGGATTGTCTCTCGACTTGAATATTAAATTTAAAATGTTTATATTACCACCTCCTTAATTTAGTCATGAAAAAAGCACCTACTTTTGTAGATGCTAGAAATTTATATTAACAAAATAGGATCTGAGCCAAACCAAGTCTCTACATCCCTATCATGGTCATCATTATTTATAGGATCCTCGTACCCTACATCGTCAATCCATGATATAGCAAAGTAATATTTCTCTGTTTTAGTTTCTTTTAATATCAAATAAGATAGACCATTAGGTTTATATTCTATATCGTAATCATTACTTATTTCCATTAGTCTACTTCCTATGTATCCCCAACTTTCTCCATAGGCTCCAATGGATAGCTTTATCCTTTCTTCCCCATAAAAACCTATACATTCTAGCATCTCCCCAGTTTCTATTTCAGATTTTAAGGATTGATTTTTTATAATTTCACAAGAAATGCTATATTCTTCACCAGTTGGTTTAGATATTATTTCTATTAAGTACCTACCTAATAAATTAGGACAAGTTCTATCATTAGCACACTTTTTATATTCGTAGCTTATTTCTTTGTCGTTGATTTTTATAGATATATCTCCAAATGGAGTATTCAACCTTTTCATATAATCCTCCTATTGTCATTATACCAAATTCAGAATACTATTAACCCTCTATCATCATAAACAGATTCGCTTGTATCATTTCCACATCTTATAGCTCTATCAAGTGCCATAATTGTGGCAATTACTCCATCTATCTTCTCAGTAGATTTTCCCTTGTCTGCCTTAATGTTTCCAGCAGGGTCAGTTCGTATAAAAATATTGTCCATCATCCATCTTAGAACTGGATTACCTCCATGGGCTATTTTTCTTTCAAGAGTTAGTTTCATTAATTCTTTTGTTGGTGGAGACATATCTTTAAATCCTTGTCCAAAGGGAACAACAGTAAATCCCATACCTTCTAAGTTTTGAACCATCTGAACTGCTCCCCATCTGTCAAAGGCAATTTCTCGGATGTTATATATTTCGCCTAAGTCTTCTATAAATTTTTCAATAAAACCATAATGAACTACATTGCCTTCTGTTGTCATAATATAGCCTTGTTTTTTCCATAGGTCATAGTTTACATGGTCTCTTTTTACTCTTAGGTCGAGGTTATCTTCTGGCAACCAAAAGTAAGGTAATATTTGATATTTATCATCTTCATCTATTGGAGGAAATACTAAAACAAAAGCTGTAATATCCGTTGTGCTTGATAGGTCAAGTCCACCATAGCAAACTCTTCCTTTTAGTTCTTCTTCATTAACAGTAAAATTACATAGGTCCCATTTTTCCATAGGCATCCACCTGATTGCTTGTTTGACCCACTGATTTAATCTTAACTGTCTGAAGGCATTTTCTTCAGTTGGGTTTTGCTTAGCTGATTCACAGGCTTGTCTTACTTTTTCTATAGGAACTGTAATTCCAAGAGAAGGATTTGCCTTATGCCATACTTTTTCATCTGTCCAATCATCTTCTCTGTCTGCTCCATAAATAACAGGATAAAAAGTTGGATCAGTTTTTCTACCTTCAAGTATGTCCACTGCCTTTTGGTGAGTTTCGTAGCAGATTGATTTCGTATCTGTTCCTGCAGTTGTTATGAGAAAATATAGTGGTTGGGTTCTTGCATCGCCAGACCCTTTTGTCATAACATCAAATAATTTTCTGTTAGGTTGAGTATGAAGTTCGTCAAAGACTACACCATGAATATTAAATCCGTGTTTAGAATAAGCCTCTGCAGATAAAACTTGGTAGAAAGAATTAGTAGGCTTATATATCATTCTCTTTTGAGATGCTAGAATCTTTACTCTTTTAGATAGGGCTGGGCTCATTCTTACCATATCAGCTGCAACATCAAAGACAATGGTTGCTTGTTGTCTATCAGCAGCGCATCCATAAACTTCTGCTCTTTCTTCTCCATCGCCACAAGTAAGGAGGAGTGCTACAGCAGCTGCAAGTTCTGATTTTCCCATCTTCTTTGGTATTTCAATATAGGCTGTATTAAATTGTCGGTATCCCGTATCTTTTACAATTCCAAATAAGTCTCTTATGATTTCTTCTTGCCATTCAATAAGCTTGAAGTCTTTACCTGCCCATCTACCTTTTGTATGTTTCAGACATTCTATAAAAGTGACAGCATAGTCAGCTTTGTTTTTATCATAGTGAGATGTAGGTAGCATAAATTTTGTTGGTTTATATTTCATTTGACCTCCTTCCTTGAAAAATAGGCATAAAAAATACTAGCCGTTAGCTAGTTCACTACGAGAAAAAGAGCCTTCGCTCAATTTCTTGGTTTTTAATTATTTTGTTTTCCTAATTCATAAGCCTCTTTTAACATTTCTTTTAATGACCATACTGAAACTTCTAAAAAATCTTCTGAATCATTGTTCCTTTTTTCTAAATCTCCTCTTTCTTCTATTGCATAAGAATGTTTCTTGGCAATTTCTAAAAGTGCTCGATCTCTTCTTTCATTAATTCTTTTGGTGGCTTCTAAAAAGCATTGTCTTTTCAATTCTTGGTTTGTCATTTATCTTACTCCTCTTTTCTTATTCTTTTGGAGATTATCTATAAAGTCGTCAAACCACTTTGCTCCAATCTCAAGCCTTATCATTGGAAGTCTTCCAAGCTTATTATATTTTAAACTTACTATCCTTAAGTCTTCAGGAAGGTTGCTTTCGTAAAATTCGTTAATTGTTTTTCCCATTGTGATATAAATTGTGTCATCTTCAAGGTAATCTTTTAAATAATCTTGGAAAGCTAAGTCTCCATTGTCTCCTTCGTAAAGTCCAAGCATTGTAATTGCTGAAGAGTCGATTAACTCATTTAAATCTTCCTGTGTTTTCATGTATTTGTATGCCATATTTTTCTCCTTATCTTTTTTTGTATGTACATATAACCGTACTGTCAAAAATAAGTCAAGTTAATAAAAGAATATAATGGCTATATTTCAACCTTTATCGGATATCTTTTCTATTCTATCCACTCTGAAAATTACATTTAACATTGAACCATTATCCCATTTTACTAGGATTGATCCAATGGCATCCACCCCGTAAACTGTGCCTAAAGTTCCAACTGGAGGTGCTTGGTCATCTTCCATTTGGATTAGTTTCACTCTCGTACCTACTGGATACGCCTCTTTTAATTTTTGTATAATTTCCCTTGAAATCATCTAATCACCTCACATACATATATCACTTAATTCAAGATTTATATCAAGTCTTATTTGCAGTATTTATAAGTCTTTTGAAAATATATATAGCGCATGGAAGAGCAATTCCATTGCCCCACATTTTATATTCTGCAGAATCTGTATGAGGATTTTTAAGCCACTTTAATATCTGCTTATCTGTTTTCTTCTTTTTAAGACCTTTTATTTCAGCATCCTTATCAAAAACTTCTCTCCAAAAGGACAAGTCTTCGTCTGTTGGACATTCTATTCCTAAGTTATCACACCAGTAATCTGGAAATCCTTGTAATCTTCCACATTCTTTTGGTGTTAATCTTCTTACAAGTCTCTGGTTAACAAGCGGAGGATCTTTATAATCAGTGGCAACTAAAGAAGACGATATATTCTTGTCTGCTTTTGTAAAATGAGAATTCTTGCTCATGGTGTAGATATCCTCAACTATTGCAACTCCACCTTGATTTCTTGTAGGAGTATTTCCAGATGTGTCAATGGTTCTTGAAACGTCACACTCATAAATATTATGTCTTTCATTTTTAGTGTTTTCTGAAGTTTGTCTTATATCGTAGACTACAAATGGTTGGTTATTTCCACCTTGTCCTAAGTTTGATGCAAGTGTTTGTGTTTCTTTTAGTGGTCCTTTATACCTTGAGTCTTGACTGTGATTTTCAAAAACGAATGGTGCAATTCCTCCACTTGCTCTCAAGGTTCCACTTTGCTCATTATAAAAATCCATCCTCTCCCCACCTTGGTCATTTAAACAGATTGTCTTATTAAAGCTTTCTTTAATGGCTCTGGTATTTCTTTTTCCTTTCTTGCAGCCCTCTGAAGTATCCCCTGACAAGCTTTTTTGCTCAAATAATATTTCTCTGGAACTTCCTCCATCAAGATCTGCGACAAGGAAGATTCTTCTCCTTCGTTGGGGCACTCCGAAGTATTTAGAATCAAGGACTCTCCAAGCAAGGGAAAAATTATCTCCCAGGATTTCTCCTGCACTGTGCCATCTCGGTGGTCGAGAAAGTTTAACTGTGGAATCTTTAATTCTTGTAATTTCTTCAAGGACGCATCTAAAGTCCTCTCCTTTGTTTGATGAAAAGGCTCCTGGCACATTTTCCCATAGTAGGTATCTTGGATACTCACCATTACTTTTACACCTCATTTCTTTTATAACTCTTATCGCCTCATAAAAAAGGTTAGATTTTTTCCCTTCAAGTCCTGCCCTCTTACCTGCGATTGATAGATCTTGGCAAGGACTACCAAAGGAAATGATATCAACAGGTTCGATTTCAGACCCGTCGATATCTTTTATATCTCCTAAATGTTTAACTTGAGGTAGGTTTTTCTGCGTAACTCTTATTGGAAAAGGCTCAACCTCCGATGCCCATATTGGTTTTATCCCACAAAAAATAGCAGCCAAAGGGAATCCTCCACTGCCGTCAAATAGTGAACCTAATGTTAGTTCTTTATTCATCTTTTAATACCTCTGAGTATTTATATTCTTTTCCATCTCTTAAAAGGCTTACATCTTTATCACTGCCAACTAATTCAATAAATCTATTTACAATGACATCTACAAATTTTTCATCAAGTTCTATCATCCTACAAATCCTATCAGTCTGTTCACAAGCTATTATTGTACTTCCACTTCCACCAAAAGGATCAAGTACAATGGAGTTTGTCATTGATGAATTTTTAATAGGATAAGATAAAAGTGGGATAGGCTTCATAGTAGGATGGTCACCATTCTTTCTTGGTTTATCAAATTCCCAAATGGTAGACTCTTTCCTTCCTGTATACCAGTTGTGTTTTCCTTTTTTCTTCCAGCCATAAAGGATGGGTTCATGTTGCCACTGGTAAGGGCTTCTTCCAAGTACAAGGGATTGTTTCTTCCAGATACAAGTTCCAGATAAATAAAATCCAGCATCTTGAAAAGCCTTTCTAAAATTAAGTCCTTCTGTATCAGCATGGAAAACATAAATCGAACCATCATCTGCAAGAAACTTTTTCATATTTAAAAAGGAGCTTAGTAAGAATTCATAGAATTTACCTTGCTCCATATTGTCATTTTTAATTTTTCCAGCTGATCCTTCATAGTTTACGTTGTATGGAGGGTCTGTGATGATAAGATTTGCCTTTGATCCTTCCATTAATTTCTCGTAAGTGGTCTCATCTGTAGAATCTCCACAGATAACTTTATGTTTACCTAATGTCCAAATATCTCCAGCTTTAGAAAAAGTAGGTTTTTCTAATTCTTTGTCTACATCAAAACCATCATCTTCTGTATCATTTCCTAAGTCAAAAATATTAGATAGTTCATCTGTTGAAAAACCTGTGAGCTCTACATCAAAGCCATAATCTTCTAGCGATTCAATTTCTACTCTTAGTAGTTCTTCATCCCAACCAGCATCAAGAGCCATTCTGTTATCAGCTAAGATATAGGCTTTCTTTTGTGCCTCATTTAGATGGTCTGCAAATACACATGGTACTTCTTTTATCCCCTCTTCCTTCGCCGCCATAATTCTTCCATGGCCTGCAATAACTCCATAGTCTTTATCAATAATTACAGGATTGATGAAACCAAACTCTCGAATTGATGAGCGTAGTTTATTAATCTGGTCTTGTGAGTGAGTTCTTGCATTATTTACATAGGGAACAAGTTTTTCGATATCAACTAATTTCATTTCTTTTGTTGTAATCATATTAGCCCCCACTTAGCAAATTCCTCAAAACCACCAATAGAGTTAATGTAGTTTCTAGCAATTTCTACAATTTCTGAATATGGTCTACCATCAACAGTTTCATCCCCGATTGCACAGGATAATTCAATCTCTCTTTTTTCTTCTTGTGCCTTTAGGTGGGCATAAATATTAATTGATACATCAGCCTTGGATAGGTCTTTACCATGAAGACCTCCACCAGTTACTGCTCTTCCCATGTCAGATCCGAGTTTCCTATTGGTCGCTCCAGTATCAACATTGTATCCCCCAGTCCAATCTCCTAATGGATTTACAATTGCTCTTGGATAAATTGATTTTAAGATTTCTGTAGATATATTTGACTGGCAGATGATAAGTTTATCTCCATCAAGAATGTATTTTCCATCGTAGGGATAATTAGAATAGATTTCACGAGCAATTAAAGATAGTTTCTTTTCTTCATCTGATGTGGGTACTCCCTTAAAAATTCCATTGTCTCCACATCTTATCTTTTCTCTTTGATTATTTGATAGGTGGATATCCTGTTCTACAATTTTAATATCTACTATGACATCTCCTGCTATCCTCTTAATTGCTGATCCAATTTCTTTTTTATTTAGATTGCAGTCCGTTTCAATAATGACATGGCAATTTCCATGCCCTAGCAATACTTCAACTGCTATTTTAGGATTGTCCTTTTCTTTATATGCTAAATCTACAATTGCACCAGCGATGCAATCTGCTATTTTATCTGGATGCTTTGGATTTACTTTTTCAAACATTTTCTTCCTCTCTTTCTTTAAATAATGAAAATGTACTCGTGCCCAACGATAGAAACAAAGAAATCTATGATTTCGTCTTGTTTCATCGGAAGGGTGCAAATTTATTACCTCCTCTGCCTTAGTAATTTTTCCATCATATCTTCTCCGTAGTCTTCATAAACTTCAGTGCAGTTTTCTTTAACTATGTCATAAATCTCATACCATAAAAGGTTGGCTGTCTTTTGAAACTGACTAGACATCTGTACAAATGGAGATGCAATAACTCCTCCAGTAGTAGGATGCTTGCCTAATAGTCCAAATTGACTTATTGCCTCTTCACATTGAATGTATCTTGCAAATGCCTGTGAGTATGATTCTAATAATCTTGGATTTACTAAGTTCTCGCAGTTTCTCTGTTTTAACCAACTCCAAGTCTCTTTATATATTTCATCAGCCCCGAGTGGTATACCATTCTTTTGTTTTGCTGATAGATAATCACTTGGTGTAGGCATATCTGTTCCATCAAGAACTGCTCCATCTGGTAAGTCAACTGCATCTATTTCTTCTGGAGTGAATGTTGAAATATCATTCATTAGTATTTCTACTTTTTTACCTTTTTCTATTTTTTCAGCAGCAGGCTGTGGTTTCCCTCCTGCTTTTACTCTTCTTCCACCTCTGTATGTTCCGTCTTTAGCGATAGTATCACCTCCTAATTTATCATCTTCTTTAATAGGGCCTTTGAACCCGTTTTTTTGTGCGTGAGAGGGCGGCACCGTTGGTAAGGAAATCAATCGTAGAGATTAAGACTCCCCCTCCTCTCAGAAATTTTTTACAATAAAAAAACACTTATTAAATAAGTGCTTTTTTCAAGATTTATTTATTTACAACTTTTACTAAATAATTTTTTAAATTTTTTAATTCTTCTTCGCATAACTCTAAAATATAGTAATGCCCTCCAAAACCTTCATCTAATTCTAATTCAAAAATCATCTTAGCATATATATCAGTCAACGCATCTACATTATCCAGTGGTATTAATTTGCAAACCTCTCTCTCTAATCTTGGAGGATAAAAAACAAATGATATATAAGGTTCTGTAAAGAAAATTTCTTCTGGATGATACATTTTTCTATCTAATAGTCTTTCAATACAATCTAAAATAGAATCAACATCTTGGCTTTCTAATATCTCTCCTGTTTCTAAATAATTAAAATATTTATTATTGACTTTTAAAGTAACATCACACCAAAAATTCTTGATTGGTTTATATTCATTAATTGTAAATTCAATATCAGTTCCATTGTATTTCCATTTCATAGCACAATCTCCTTTTGATATTATATACCCCATCTATCTCCAATATTAGCATGAATCTTTGAGTGACAAGATTTACAAAGACTCATAAGATTATCTTCGTCATTAGTTCCACCACGAGAAAGAGGAAGTATGTGATGTACTTCCTCTACCTTTGTCATTCTATTTTCTTTTAAGCACATTTCACAAAGTGGATGCTCTGCTACATATCTTTTTCTTATAAGTCTCCATGCTTTTCCATAACGCTTATGAGTTTTAGGATCTCGTTTATATTTTTCATAGTTTTTGTTGTATTCTTTCTCATGTTTCTTACAGAATCGTCCATCAACTAATTCAGGACAACCTGGATGAGAACATGGTCTCTTAGGTTTTCTTGGCACTTTATCACTCCATAAAGAAAGCCTCGAAGATTAAATCTTCAAGGCTCTATTAATTATTCTTTTGCTATTTTAATAATACTACAACTCCATAGTGACATTCTATGACATTTCATGACAAGGTTTGATTAGCTTTGAAGTTTCTTTTAACCCCAGATTGTGAAGTCTATGAATATGTCTAATATCGTAATTCATATCCACTGCTATCTTCTCCCAAGTCTCATAACAAAGATATCTTTTTTCAAGGATAACTTGAAGTTCCTTATTTTGAATCTGTTTGATTGTTCCAACCATCTCTGCTTTCAAATCTACAAGTTTATCTATATCTCTATTAATCTCTTCTTGGAGATCTACAATCTTTACGATAGTATCTTCAAGTTTTGATGGTCCTCTATTAGGACTCTTAGGCATATCTGATAAGGTCGATGTAGCTTTTGTTGCTAGAGCGTTGAGTGATTCAACTTGCTCCAGCTTTGAGTTTATTCTCTTGTCTAAATAAAAAGCTTGTTTTAAATATTCTTTTGCATTCATTTCTTACCTCCATAAGTATTGAGGTAAGTTCTCTATAGAACCTCTACTCATTTTAGATTTGCTTTTACTGCATCAATGAGTGCAGCTTGTGTCTTGTTCTTATTTTCTAATGATTTCATTACATCTTCATCAATAGTTCCTTTTGTTAATATATGATGAATCACAACTGTTTCTTTCTGACCCTGCCTATATAGTCTGGCATTGGTTTGTTCATAAAGTTCTAATGACCAAGTAAGAGAAAACCAAATAAGTGTTGAACCTCCAGCTTGTAAATTAAGTCCATGACCAGCAGATGCAGGATGGATAATAGCTACTGGAATATTTCCTTGATTCCATTCTTTAAAGTCCTCACTTGTCTTAAGTTCTCTTACATCAAACTTGTCTTTTATTCTTTTTAAATCTGACTTATACCAATAGGCTATCAGAACAGGTTTGCCATTAGCACCTTCAATTAAATCTTCAAGTGCATCAAGTTTTCTATCGTGAATATGAATACTTTCCTTATCATCGTTATAGACAGCTCCACTTGCCATTTGTAGGAGTTTATTGGAAAGTGACGCAGCATTTACAGCATCAATTTCTTCATCTTCCAGTTTCAAAACCATATCAGCTTTTAACCTATCATATAATCTTCGTTCTTTTTCAGATAGGTAAACTTCAACTTCGTTTAGTACACACTCTGGCATCTTCAGAAAATCTTTTGATTTCATAGAAATCGTAATATCAGATATTAAACTATATATCTGTTTCTCTGCACCATCTTTAGGTTTATATGAAAATATCATCTGCTGGTTTCTTTTATCCGGTATAAAGAAATTCTGCCTATAGTGAGTGATATATCTTCCTAGCCTTTCTCCCATATCAAGGAGCCTAAACTCTGCCCATAAATCCATAAGTCCATTACTGGATGGTGTACCTGTAAGTCCTACGATTCTCTTTACCTTTGGTCTTACTTTAAGAAGTGACTTAAACCTTTTTGCCTGATAACTTTTAAAAGAGGATAGTTCATCAATGACTACCATATCAAAGAACCACTTAAATCCACTTTTTGTAATAAGCCAATCTACATTTTCACGGTTAATGATATAAATGTGTGCTGATTTCTTTAATGCATCAAGCCTTTCTTTCTCACTTCCAGTTACTACAGAATAGGTAAGATATTTTAGATGTTCCCATTTTTTAATCTCCTCTGGCCATGTAGAAATTGCAACTCTTAATGGTGCGATAACAAGAGTCCTTGATACATCAAAGAAATCAAGCATAAGTTCATTTATTGCACTAAGGCTTATGACACTTTTTCCAAGACCCATTTCCAATAGAACTGCTGATATTGGATTATT
Organism: Peptoniphilus sp. GNH; assembly: GCA_021307325.1. Lineage (NCBI taxonomy): Bacteria > Bacillati > Bacillota > Tissierellia > Tissierellales > Peptoniphilaceae > Peptoniphilus > Peptoniphilus sp. GNH. Next base: position 1,092,158 of record CP089931.1, read on the forward strand.
TATGATAAAGTCCGTTGCATACCTTTGATAATCATGAGGAGAATATTTCATCAATAACACCTCCGATTTGCTCTTTACCATCAATCATAAATGACCTAAATCCTAACTTCCTAAAATCAGCCATTCTTTTTAACTGAAGAGGTCTAGGCTTTTTGCCTTTTGCCTTTAGCTCAACAAAAGCAAACTTCCCATCTGATAAAAATACCATTCTATCAGGGAGACCATTCATACTTGGACTAGTAAGTTTTATGCAATAGCCACCCAGTGCTTTAACCTCTTTTACTAAAGCTTTTTCTATTTCTTTTTCTAACATGAAAACCTCCATTTTTAGTAGAGGTGCAGGGATATGCAGGGTATTTTCCCATATTAATATATATACTTATTTTTTACCTATATAGACAATAATAGTAAATACCCTTCACCTACCTGCACCTTTTAATCTTCAAACTCCGATTTAAGACGAATACCAAAGACAATTATGCCTTTTTTAGTCTTTTTCTTATTGAATCCTTCAAGCTCTAAAACGGAATAGAAATCGGCTGCACTTCTGGTAAATTCACCTGTTCTAAGACAATATGCTCGATAAGCAGTGTATAGCTCACCACTCTTTTCTGTAAAAGCACTGTCAATTTCACAGCATTCATCTAAGAAATGATTCATCCAGTCATTGTTTTCTCTATATGCTTTTATGGCGTCTTCCACTCTTCTGGGGGGATCAATATGATATTCATCTGCAATAACCTGCTTTGCTCCCTCGATAATCCAAGAAAGAATCGCACCACCAGCATTTTCATATAGATATTCTGTAAAGTTCTTTATATCGTTTTGACCTTCAATCTTTGCATCAAAAGGAATGACTATTAATCTTCTCCAGGTTCCTTTATCAACAGCTCCTACTCGTGGCAGGTGATTGGTGTATAAAACAAGGGTATGGCTAGGAACATAACTAAACGGAGATTTGAACTTCTTTTCTGCAAAGATTTCATCAGTAGAACAAAGCTGCTTTACATTTGATGTATTCATTCGCATACCCTCTTCAAGTTCAGCAGCAATGAGCAGTCTTTTACCCTTTGCCTCAGCAAGTTCTGGTTTTACATTTCTTCTACATCCAACAGTTAACATATCTGCAGACATATTCCCACTATATGTTCCAAGCACCTTTGATACTACATTCCAAAAAGTAGACTTACCATTTCTTCCCTCACCATATGCGATAATAAGAGCCTCAACATAAACCTTTCCTATTGATGCAAGTCCCACTATTTTTTGAACATAGGAAATAAGGGCATCATCATTTACGAAGAAAGTGTTAAGTGCATCATCCCAGATTTCTTTACCAACTTCACTAGGTGATACCGTTGTTTGTTTTGTAATATAGTCAGATGCCTCATGTTTGTTTTTACTACCAGTTACAAGATTTATAGTTTCAAGCGGTGTATTTAATAGGAATTCATCTGCATCAAGCATCGACTGTTCGATTTGAACCATAGGCCTTACTTCCTTAAGTGCAGCAGAGATATATTTTGTATCTCTTCTTTTAATTGCGTACTTACGATAGGTTTCAGCCTGCTCATATTTTTCAAAAGACCTTGCTTGTTCTCTATTAAACTGGACACTTGCTTTCTTTGGACCCATTGCAGCAATAAGTGCCCATGCCCCATTTTTGCTCATCTCACTTATTGCCTTTTGAATTTCAATCTCCGCCTCTTCAAGTTGTCTTGCTGTCAGCTCTTGTGCTATTGCTTGAGCATTAGGCTGTGACTCTTCCCAAAAGCATCCATTATATACAAGAAAATCTGTTGCAGGAGAATAACGAAGTTTATCCCCATACTCCCTTGCTAAAATTATCGCTTGGCCAACATCTGAAAAATCTTCTGGCATAAGCTGAAGTTCAAGATTGTACTGCTCCGGTTGTATATATCCTTCTTGGTTTGAAACCTTATCTCCAAATTTTTTAGCACTATTCCAAATGGTTGAGAGTTCTTCATCAGATAGAGGAGGATCACATCTAGTTGCCTGTTCTAAAAATTTCTCATGTGCCTCATCGGTTGCACCGAACCTTTTTATTAGCTTGCCGGCAATATGGCTCATAGTGTTATTTCTACTGCCACTTTCAATAACATTTTCATCCAGCTTTGCAAATTCATCTTCTTGTAGAAATTCAATAATTGAAAACTTGCCATCGTAAAGTTCTACTTTCGGATTTGGAATGCCATAAATAAATCTGGCAGCATCCAAAGCATTATCATCAAAATATGAGAACTCTCTATAAAGTTGTTCTTTGTAACTTGAATATTCTCCAGCATCCTTTATTTCTTCAATTGGAAAATAGACATGAAATCTTGGTCTTGCTGACTTATTTCCTTTTACCTTCATATGGTTTCTGCTATATGATGCAAAAAAGCATACTCCAGGAAAGGCTAATGCCACGTCAAAAGGTGTCACCCAGTCTTTTTCATCATCTGAGTGGTCATTATCACAGTCCATAGGTATGCAATTAGAAGTTATGAACTTATCTTTACTTCTATAACTGCCTTGAAACTCTGCTGTAACATGGTCAAAAGAGATAGCTTTTATAAAGCTATCCCTATCAACAACTGTTACCATATTAGGATAAAGGCAGTTATTCTTATTTCCGATGCAAGTAGCATCATAACAATTAAAATTTAGCATTTGTCTTAACCTCCAAACCCTCACTTGTAAAATACTTAATAACCTGTTTTCTTTTTTCAGCAATTTCAATTTCTCTTTTCATGCCTTCAGTCATTTGACTGCCAAACACCCATACTTCCTGGCATTTACCAAGAAGTATGATATCCATAAAAAGTGCATCCTTTCTTTGTTCTAAATCTCTATCATCCATAAAGGGAAACAATAGATGTGGAGTTACAGGAATTGCATCATTCTTGTATGCCAACTCTGCATAGTGAATTGCTTTCTTAATGCTTAAATCTTTATCACCACTATATGGAGCGCAGATATATGCAAGTGGTCTAAAGTTTGGATTTTCAAGGTGTTTCTTATATGTCTTACTCATGGTCTGCCTCCTGTTCAATAAGTGGATAGATTCCGTTTTGTTTCATTAGGTCATAGATAAATAGTCTTCCCTTTTGAGTCCAGTAAGTATGAACCTTAGAATGATTTGCTCCATCTGTTCCAAGATAGTTATGAGTCTTAGTACTGGTATAACCTTCCTCTGCATACTTTTGATACAATAGCCAAATATCTGACTGCTTGAATTGAACTCCCAAATCATGTAAGAAATTATTCATCCATTGAGCAGATTTCCCATAGTCTTTTGCTATTGCTCTCATTGAAAGAAGATCCTTACAGTTAAGGACAACATCGTAATAACTAACCTTTGGTTTCATCTCTGCAATTTGTTGCGACTGAAGTGCTACTGTATTTAGAAGTTTCAAGTTTTCCTTTTCAACAACCGCCAGTTTTTTATTGGCAAATTGTAAGGCTCTAGCCATTACTGCTTCCGGAGAGTTCCATTGCTCTTCAATTTGAATGAAATACTTTCTAAACATTTGACCCAATTCAGTTCTTTGAATCATACATAACTGTTTAGCCATATCGATTGTCAGCTGATGATTCGTAGCTGGTCTTCCTCCAGTACTTTCGCTCAAAATTGAGCAAAAGTCCTTTCCTTCTTCAAATCCATACTCACACATTCTAGGAAACCAATCCTTGTAGGCTGTTTTAATCTGTAAAGATTCATGCAATTCTCGTCCATTTACAGTAGGACGTTCACTGTTGTAGTCAATTTTGATTAGCTCTTTCATATTAGCTACCTCCTTAAATTTCTTTGAAGGAACTACTGCCTTCTACTTGGTAGCCTTGGGAGAGTCCAAAATCTGACGCTTTTGAAAAACTTTTTTCTAAATTTTTATTCGCTCTCTTTAATTTTTGTGTAATGGAGTTGGCAAGTCTTGAAACTGCCTCGTTATATTCGTATTCAGATTCAAATGCATCACGGCTTAGCATAGATTCCGCTTTTTCATTGATTAGCATTCCACCAATTCTCACTGACATGAATAAATCAGCTACATCTGGCTTCAAAACTGAATAAACAAACTCCTTAACAGCTTCATATGTTTCCTGTCTATTCCTATTTATTTCGTCTTTAAGGAATATAGAAGGATCCACCACTTCACTCATACTTGGTTCAAAATCACCGGTTTTTTCACCATCTTCATCCTTTGTTGAAATAGCAAATCCTTTATGCCTTTCTTGCTTATGCATGACATTGTATTCTGGACGGTTGTACTCTTTATCAACCTCTTCTTGTGCTCGCTTTTCAAACTCTTCTTCTGATTCATCTGGTAATAAGTCAATATTTAACCAACCTTTGATTTCAGATAGGTTTAGTTCAAATGTTGTAAACTCTTTTTCATAACGTATTTTGATTTTCATAAAAATCCCTTTCCTTTCTGCCGATTGCAGTAAGACGAAAGGATACAAAAAGAGCCGATGCTATATGAAGCACCGACTCTCTTGCCTAAAAATAGCCATAGAAAAATAGAGGTACCTCACAAAGCACCTCACGAATAAATCCGTGAATGCCGTATGATGTATCCCATCGCCCTATAGCTAATCAGGCTCTGTGATAATTTAGTTGTGCAGGCCGATTATTAATCAGTCACTGCTTAGTAAGTGAGTTTTCTAAAACCCACCCCCTAATTTGCAAAGTACTATTTATAAAAGAGTTACTAGTACTTTTAGGCACCTACCTGCCTTTTTTGGTTTGTGCTAGTGCACTACCAGCTACAGACTTTGCTTTACTTCCATAACGACCATCTCTAAGAATTGAACTTGCTTTAGAAGCAACTCGTTTAGAAGTCTGTTTTGAATTCTTTGCCATATATGTCACCTCCCTCTTTGCACAGAGTTTCTTGTTTATTGCCAAGAATTCTGATATAATATTTTTAATAGAAAATATGAGAATTTCTATACCTATATCCTACCAATTCGACCTATTTGAATTCAGGAACTTACGGAAGCATTCGGAAGCTTGCGGAAGAAATAATGAAAGGAGGTTATTTCGTGGAATTCAAAGATTATGCACAAGGACTAAAACCATATTTTTCCTTCGGAAAAAACGATGCAGATTTTTTTGTAGACATGATTGGAAATTTTATAAAAGACTCTGTTATGGATAATTGTAAAATTTTAGACAATATGCCTGATACTCAGGCAAGATATATAAATGGAAACTCTATCAGTAAAAAGGATGCCTTGTTTCTCTTTGAAAATAAAGATATTGACAAATATATTCAGTGGGTTCATGAATGCATTGAAAAATCTGATTCTTATACAGACATATGTGAATGGTTACAAAATAACGGTTTAACTGGTTCTGCTCCCGACATCGAATGTTATGAGCTTTTAGCATCGATTTTTCTGTCTATTACTAAGAAATCCAAAGCGAAAAAAAAGACCTCCTCCCCCTTCGAAGAAAGTCTTAATTTAATAAAGGATATTAATACAAAAGTTGCCTCTTTACCCCGCCCAATATTTGTTCAAGTACCAGATATTGCCTCTCCCATCGAATCACCATATATTCAGGAACTTTATGCAGCATATGGTGATGCAGAAGCAGTTAAAAATTTTTCTAATAAGGATCTTCCGCATTATCCTGACTACGAAGACGATTTAAATGATCGCAGGATTGATTTCTATGCCGCAGTTTCTATTGAACGCAGTTTATTAGAATTGGATGCTGATAATCTGTCCAATCAATTTGACGTTCTAAAGGAAGAAACGCTTGATGGAGTTAAAGATACAAATAGGAAAAAGTATGCTAACGGATATGAAAAAATGCTATCTGTCATGGAGCAAGCCTCAACTCTACAATATAGAAATTATTTACTAAGCCAGTCACCTTATTGGATAAGTAATAAAATACAGAAAGGCGTTTGTCATCATTTAGTAAATGACGGCAAGCTTAGGTGGGTGAAATAAAATGGCTAAAAAAGAACTATTTGGATCTGTTTTTGAATCTTCTCTTCGTATACTGTTATTACTGGATGTACTCAATGATATTCCATTGAATGAATCACAAATTACATCTATTGATTTCATGGCCATATATGGTAATGATTATGGAATTTCTGATGAAAATTTACATGGGTATGGAATATTTAGACATAGCGAGTTTTCTGCAAAATCAAGGTCCATTTCTCTAGCATTAAAAAAATTAGTTTTAGAATCATCCGTAGATTTTATTTCTAATAATAACGGATACAGCTATTCCATCTCACCCCAAGGGAAAAGAATAGCAGATGCCATCAACGATAGATACAGTAATGAATATAGAAATGCAATAAAATCTATAATGAGTGAGTATCCTAATCTGAATTTTATAGAACTACATTCTACTATTCTTTATAACTCTATTGATTCATTGGAGGATTAACATGAATGGATTCATAATAAAACGATTAACAGTATCTGGAGGAGGCCATTCTCCTTCTACTATTGATTTTTCAGACAGAGTTAATTTAATCATAGGCCCATCTAATACAGGTAAAAGTTTAATCATGGACTGTATTGATTATGTTTTTGGATTTACACCTAAGTCAGATAAACCATCAAAAATTGTAGATAACAATAACGGATATACTCATATTGAATTGTTACTGGATTCGGATAATGGTAGTCTAACACTTAAAAGAGAAATTGGTTCTACCAAAATTGAAGTTATCAGTGGTATATCAAATATTGATTGTGGATTTTATAGCGCTGATCACAAAGCAAAGAAAAACATTAGTGATATTTTACTTTATTTAATAGGTATTGATACAACTCATAAAGTATTAGCATCTCAAGCAGGTAAAACTCAAAAATTAACTTGGAGAACTATATTACATCTATTCCTTATGAAACAAAAGGATATTGATAGAGAGACTTCTGCTCTTTTAATGCCCGATCAAAGAGGTAGAACTCCATCAGCTTCTGCCCTTCTATTTCTATTAACAGGATTAGATGCCAATGATGTAAAAAAACAAGAAGACCCTACTATAAGCAAGGCCAAACGTGAAGCAATAATTATGTATATTCGTTCCAAAAAGGATCAACTAATTGCTAAAAAGGAATCTATAGAAAAGAAACTACCCAATCATGATGTACAAGATTCAAAACGACTAGTTGATTCTCTGCAAGCAGAGATAAGTATTCTTCAAGAACAATTAAATGAAGCAAATGATAAAGGTAAAGAATTACTAAATGACTTGTACAATAATAACTCATTACTTTCTGAAACTAATACATTACTCAGAAACTTTGAGTCATTAAATAACCAGTATAAATCAGATATACGAAGGTTGGAGTTTATTATAGATGGTCAAACTGCATCTATAGACATAACACCTCATAAAAACTGTCCTTTCTGCAATAATGAATTAAAAAATCCTCCTAAAAAGGATTACATTGAATCTGCTGTTTCAGAATTAAACAATCTAAAATCGCACCTTGTTAATCTGGAAATTGCACAGAGCAGTGCTTTAAAGAAAAAAGAAATTGTTGAAAAGAAAATTATTGAATTAGAAAAATCAAAAGCTGATTTGGATGATTATATTAACTCTTCTTTAAAACCGAAATTAGATACCTTTAATGAAGAACTAAATAAACATCTAAAAATAATGCAAATGCATTTTGAATTAGCTTCATTAAAGGAGATTGAAACTGAATTTGGTACAGATTTATTTATTCAAGAAACTAAAGAAGATGAAGCAATCAACAAGTACAACATATTTAGTCAATTTGACCTTCAGTTAATACAAGCATTTGAAGAAAAATTAAAATACGCTCTAGAAAAATCAAAAATTGGAGGCGCTTCTTCAGCTAGACTTAACATGAAATCATTCGACATTGAAATTGATAATATAAACAAAGCTTCTAGTATGGGTGGTGGATACTGTGCAATACTAAATGCTTTAGTATCCTATTCAATGCATAGCTTCATATTAGAAATAAATGGGTACTCCCCTAACTTCTTTGCAATTGACTCTGCCTTAACTCAATTATCTGAAGCAGAATACGTGGAAGCAATTAACTCAGTTAAGCGAGGTTTCCTAGAATTTATTCTCAAACAGAATCATAATAGACAAATAATTATGATTGAACAGAAGGATGAGTTACCTTTCATACCAGAGCATTGTCCTGATAAAGGCATCAATGTAATAGAATTTACAAGAAATCCAAACTCTGGGAGATATGGTTTTCTTAATGACGTTGTAAACGCTGAACATAAATAGATTGGGAGACAATATGAAAATAACTTACGAAAAACTATGGCACATACTACTAACTAAAAACATGACACGTGAAGATTTAAGAATACAAAGTGGCGTTAGTTCTAACACAATTGCAAAACTAGGTCGTGGAGATAATCTAACAACAGATGTTTTACTAAAAATATGTAAAGTTCTTAAATGTGGCATTGAAGATATTTTAGAAACAAAGTTTATAGATGAGGAAGATGAACAGTAACATCCAATCAATGGCTATTATGCATCTGCATTAAATAAGGTCATCACTTTAAGGTAATTATTAAACACTAACCTAATACACAAAAAATCGTTAAGGAGTTAAATAAAATGAGCGCGACAAATGAAAGAAATAAAAAAGTATCATCTATTTTAGATAGTATTTATGCAAATGCAATCAATGATGATTATTTAGTTGATGAATCGAAATATAGCAATTCATTAAACAAGCTATTTACCACAAGTGCATGGGGATTCAGAGAAATTTTACTCGTAGTAATTGTAGGAATGAAATTAGATTCATCATTCAAAGCCTCTGTGGGCTTATATGATTGTAATCCCAGAGCAATATATGAAGGACCTATAAAAGAATTTTTAATCAATAAAGAAATTCCACATAGAAAGTCTGGTCCTTTGAATGTCGCTAAAGCAACTGTAGGCTTAGACATGACTTGGGCTACTCAGCGCAGACCTTCTAATGTCGCTGAAGAAGTTGTTAACTTGGTAAATTTACTCGAATCAGATAAAACAATAATTGATGATGTTTCTGTTTCATTGATTCGTAAATTAATTGGAGAATCCAAACGCATAGAAGCCCTTAGTGTTAATGTGGAACCTTCTTCTGATCCTCTATTTCTATATAAGCTTTGTTATGAATTAACTACAAAAGTCCCTGATTCGGGAAATACTCCACAAAAGATAGCAGCTTATCTTCTAAAAAACTTTCATCTTGCTATGAATACTGGAGTAATAGTTACTGGAGAAGAAGATAGAGCTTCTGTTACAAGTACCACTAGCAAAAAACCTGGTGATGTTAATGAAGAATCTATTGACGGCATAATTTATAAAGTCTATGAAATCACCGTTAAACCTTTTGACATAGCTAGAATCCGTGATTCATATGACTGCATCCATATATATAATGATAATAATGGAAATAATGTAAATGAGGTAATTGTGATCTGCCGTGAAGAAGATTGTCCTAAAGAAATGACAAAAAGTAATCTATCTTTATATATGGGAAACTATAATTATCAAGACATAGTATACTATTATTGGAATATTTTTGAGTGGATGTCAGATACTTTACAACGAATGACACCTCTAGCCAGGAAAAATTTCTATTCCGACTTGAACAATTATATATCTGATATAAATACTGCGGAAATTGTAAAAATAAAATGGCAAGAATTACATCAGTAAATTTTTTACAGCCTCTTTATATCAATAGAGGAGCATTTTTTATGCTCCTCTATAACACTAGCAATATTTTTTAAAATACTCCATTATCGCTTTGGCGACAGCTTCAGCTAATTTACAAGGAACCGCATTACCAATTTGAGTATAAATCTTACCTTTGTTTCCACAAAAAATATAATCATCTGGGAATGTTTGTATTCTAGCAGCTTCTTTGATCGTAATTCTTCTCAATCTTTTGGGAGCTTCCACAAATTCAGGTTCTATAGTTCCTTCCATAAGCCCTTTATGATAATTTACTACCCAATCACTTTCCGAGTTTCCATATAAATAGTCTTCATCTACAAAAGGGGTTTTGTTTCCTCCCATTGAGGCAGGGAGTGTATTCGAATATTCATCAACATTTATAGGTCTTCCCTGACCATTAAAATACATACCTGCATATGGAGATTTTCTCATAATCGGCTTAGTAGCAAAAGTAATTTTTGCCGTACAAGTATTTGGATTAACCTTAGTTCCTGCTTTACCAAGATCCTTTAGAGTTTCCCTTATGAAAGGAGCTTGATTTTTTTGTTTCTGTAAAAGATTTCGAATATTAAATTCAAAATTATCATCTTTACAATCTTTTATTCCTATGAAGAACACTCTTTCACGTTTTTGAGGCACCCCATATTCAATTGCATTTAAAATATAAAGCTCACATCTATACCCCATTGCTTTGGCTTTATCTAAAAATTTTGTTCTAACCGAACTCCATTTGTCTAACTTACCTAAAGCTTTAACATTCTCCATTACAAACATTTTAGGTTGTACTTTATTTACGGCATCCAAAAAAGTAAAAATTAACTTACTCCTCTCATCAGAAGGATTCATTTTCCCCGCCACTGAAAACCCTTGGCACGGCGGTCCACCAAAAACAAGATCAATCCCATAATACTTATCTAAAGTATTAATTATGTTGTTAATATCATCGTTAATAATCCTTGTATGTGGATGATTGGCACGATATGTTTCACTAGCATCACTTACAATTTCATTAGCCAGTAACACAGACACTCCTGCATTCTCAAATCCTACATCCATTCCTCCTGCACCGCTAAATAACGAAATCGCTTGAATTTTATCCACTAATTTTCACCATCCTCATCATGTATTTTTAGCAATAAACATTCACTTTCTGAATCTAAATATATATCAAACTTTGTTTTTCCTTTTTGAATATTCAAATTGGATAAAACTGCTTTAGGTAACCTTATTCGCATATCCTGCTGTAAGACATATGTATCTAAAAATATACATTTCCCCTTCATAAATACGCCTCCTTTATTTAGTCTTATTTTAACCTATTTTTAGTCTATTATCAACCTACTATTATCTTTTAAAGGTGGGTGCAGGTGGGTGCATTTTTGCAAATATCCATTCTGTCTTGTCGACCTTTTACTGTCGATAAGTTTCCACACACCTATTTTATAGTCCAAAAAACAAGGCTTATTCCAGCCCACCTATACCTTTTAACGATAGCACTGGAAGAAGCCTATAATTTCTACACTTTATTTTACTTAGTGGGTGCAACCTTTGTCATCAATACGACACTCTCAACATGTGGGGTCATAGGGAACATATCTGCTGCTTGGATATAACTTATTTTATATTTTTCTTTTAATATTTCTAAGTCTCTCTTTTGGGTGTCAACGTTGCAGGAGACGTAGACTATTTTTTCGGGCTGCAAATCTAAAAGTTTTTCTATGACTTTTCTGTCCATGCCTTTTCTCGGTGGGTCTACTAGGACTTTGTTGAAGTCTTTTATTTTATTTAGAAGGTCTTCGACTTTTCCTGCTATGAAGCTTGTATTTTCTATTTTATTTTCTTCTGCATTTTCTCTTGCCAAGCAAACTGCTTCTTCTACATATTCTATCCCCAGGGCTTCTTTACATTTTTGGGCGCCTATTAGGGTCATAGTGCCTATTCCACAATAGAGATCTAAGAGTTTGTCTTCTTTTTTCAGGTCTAGTTTTTCTATTGCTAGTTCGTAGATTTTATTCATCACTTGATGATTTATTTGAAAGAAGGAGCCTGGTCCTAATTTGAATTTTATTTCTCCAATTTTTTCTTCTAAGTAGGATTTCCCATAGATTAGCTTGAATTCATTATTCTTTTTTTCGTAGAGGCTTATCACTTTTTCGCAAATGCTTGCTATTATTTTATTGCTTATTCTTTCGCCTTCTAGGATGAGCATAATATCATTTTTATAGTTTTGCCTTATATAGATGTTTTTTAATCCTCTTAGATCTTGTTTTATAAGTAGGGTTATTATTTCGTTTATTTCTTTTTTTGCCAACAAACATTTGTCTATTTTAACTAGCTTGTTGGTTTTTTTTGAATAGTAACCAAGCTGTCCATTTTGTACTTTTAGCTGAATGTTATTTCTGTAATAAAGGCTGTTTTCTTTTATGAGTTTTCCTTTTTTGGTGGTGTCGTCTGCTAGACTGGATAAATTTTTTTCTATCCTTTTTTCTTTCCAATTATTTATTACTTTTTCGTCCACATTTAAAAAGCTGCAGCCACCGCAGTTTTCAAAATAGGGGCAGGGAGATGGGTGCCTAAAAACAGAGGGCTTTTTTATTTCTAAAACACGCCCTCTTTTGAAAGATTTCTTTTCTTTTAATGTCTCATAGATAACCTTGTCGCCTATGACCCCTTCGTCTAAAAAGACAACCTTGTTTTGGTCTCTTCCGAGTCCTAGTCCGTCGTGAGTATAGTCTATTATTTCAAGCTCAAGCTTTTCCAATAAAAATCACCCTGTCATCTTCTAGTCTTACTAATTTTTCTTTGTAAAGATTTCCAAGTGCCCTTTTGAAAGCCTTTTTTGAAAGTCCGGTTTCTTCTAAAATTTCCTCTGGACTGGACTTGTCCGATAGTTCCAATATGCCCTTATTTTCTTTTATCAAATCTAAAAGCATTTCGGCGTCTATGCCCATTTGTTTATAGGCTTTTTCTCTAAAGGTAAGGGTCAATTTTCCATCTTGCAGTATGCGTTGGACTCTGGCCCTTACTTCTTCTCCTACTCTGTGGATTCCTTTTATTTCTCTTTGTAAAATCAAGCCGTCATACTTACCATCAACTGCTACAAATGCTCCTATCTTGTGGTCTATACCATAGATTAATCCTTCTACATTGTCATTTACCTTGTAGGGAGATTCGACCGAGAGATGTTTTTTGATATTCATAGTGGCACAGATTCTTTTGGATCTATCTTCATATAAATAGAGTAGATAGGATTCTCCTTCTATCGGTCTACCAACAGCTTCTTTGAATGGTAAAAAGATATCTTTATCTATTCCTATATCTACAAAATAACCGTATTTAGACTTGGCAACTAGGGTTAATTTTTTTAATTCTCCAACTTCTGCCAAGGGTTTTTTTAGAGTTGCAGAAAATCCCTCTTTGTCATTGTAAACAAAGACTTCCAAGGTCTGTCCTTCTCTTACATTTTTGGATTCTTCTCTTGTCAGGGCAATTTTTTCTTTTTCATCTTCTAAAATTGCTCTGCCATTTTCTTTTTTTAAGACTTTTAGCTTTTGTATTTTCCCCAGTTTCATTTCATTACCTCTATTATTTCTCTTGTTTTTGAGTTGCCATCTTTATATATCATTCTTAGCAATTCTTCTCCTTTTTCTGTGTTTTTCAATACTCTTACCCCATAATAGGTGAAGCTTGGAAAGACGGAGAGATTTTTTATTATTTCAAGTGCCCTATAATAATTGTCGAGATTATAATATTCGGCAAGCAAGATGCCAAATTTAACGCTTTCTACTTGAAAGGAGTCTCTCATAAGAAGGATTGATAGGCCCGGCAATTTGTCTTCTGAAAAGTTATCTTGTCCAAAGATGAAGTTGGAAAATTTTTCAAACACTTCAAGTGCCAAATGATTTTGGAAAAATTCATCAATCTCATCTAGGCTTTTCTTGTCCTTGTTATAGTAATCCATGAGGGCCTTGTTGAGATCATTTGACTCTCTTTTTTCCATTCCTTTTCTCATATACTCTAGCTCCATATCGCCTGGGGCTTTTACTTCTTCGATGGTCTTGTCATTTTTTGTCTTGAGCCATTCTAGGACATTTTCATATATAGTTTTTTTCTTTTTTAGTTTCCCAAATATTTTTAACACTCTTGCTCCTATCGCGCGGTCTTTTTTCTCTTCACTTGTTTTTTATTTGATTGTTTTTCTTCCTTCTTATCTTTTTTAGAGCTTGTTTTTTTAGATTTTTCGGCACTTTTTTCTTTTAACTCATTCTTATTTTTCTCATTAGGAATCTGTTCTGTTTGTTCTTCTCTTTTTTTGGTGCCTACCAAAACTAGCTCATCCTGCGGTATATAATAGGATTTGGAGATTTTTTCTTCCTTCAATATCTTGTCATCTTTTACTACTTGCTTGTAGGTTTCATAGCGATAGCCCTTGCTGCCTTTTTTCTTTACCTCTTGCTCTCCTTCATAAAGCTCATCAGACTTTTCTTCTTTTATGGCTGGATCTATACTCTCAACTTCTACCGGTCTTAGTCTTATTTCATAGTCTTTTTTACTGCTGTCTCCAAAAATTTTAAAATTCAAATAATCTCCGTCTGTCGTAGCTAATACATAGATATTAGTTGGATAGTTGTTTTTAAATTTCAAGTCCTTGTAACCAGTTGATATGGCTGCATCTGTCCCCATGGGAACATATCCAACTGGCAGAGAGTGACTAGATCTTTCAGTAACTTTTACATCCGCCCTTAAAAGAGCATTATAAAATGTAGTTGATACTTGGCAGACTCCTCCTCCGACTCCCTTGTCGAATTCTCCATTTACAATTATACCGGCATCTTCATAGCCAGTTTCTTTTGATATGTCTCCCAAGTGGTCATTGAAGGACACTTCCTGACCCGGTTTTATGATGAAGTTGGACATTCTAGATGCTGCCAAGGCTATATTGTGCTTTCTGCCAGAGCCGCTTTTGCTATATTGAGTTGTAAATTCTCCTAAAAGCCCATTTATATCTTTGAAGTCATCGCTTGTTACTTCAGCCTTTTCAACTTCAATTGGAAGTTCTATCCGCTTTTTTACTGAAAGATAATCTATTACTTCTTGTCTCGTCTTTTCTAAATCAAGGCGCCTTCCTTCTACAGAGTCTATTATTTTTATTTGGCCATTTTCATATACAAGGATGGCATTTTTAGGGCTTCTGTTTATTTTTTCTTCAAGCTCTTTTAGATTTTTTTCAAGCTTTTCTTTGTCAAAATTTTCTTCCACCCGCAAATTTTCTCTATCCACTGGTAAAGAGCCTATCTTTATTATGTTTTTAATTATATTTCCTTCTCTGCCTATGGCATAGGCTTTTTCTATTAGCTCATCGAGATTGATTGTGTAGCCCAGATTTGCATAGGAAATTTTGTAGACCTCGTCTCCATTAAAAAACAAGAGAAATTTCTGATCCAAGTTTTTTAAAAACTCCTCTTCAAGTTTTTCTCTGGCCTTGTCTTTTTTTAGTTCTGAAATGTCTACTCCACCAACAGAAATGCCTCTAAAGATTTTGTCGCCAGATTTTTTGCCAATATATATGCCCATGCTTATAAGGCTTACTAGAATTACAAAAATAAGACATACAAGCGGCAAGATGTAATAAAGTTTTTTAGTTTTTTTTCTTTTCTTTTTCATTTCATCTTCTCATAATACTTACAATATTCATTTATTGGACATATTTCGCACTTGGGGCTTCTAGAAGAGCAAATTCTCCTACCATGAAAAATCAAGGTGTGATGCGCCTGAGTCCACCTTTTTTTTGGAATCTGTTTTTGCAGTTGCATTTCTGTATCCTCTACATTTTTGGCTTCTGCCAAGCCTATTCTATTAGATACTCTAAACACATGTGTGTCGACTGCAATCGCCGGTACTCCAAAGCAATTGCTGGCAACGACATTGGCAGTCTTTTTGCCAACGCCTGGCAATTTCATAAGTCCTTCTATTGTCTTTGGAATCTCAGCCATATCTTTTAAAGCAAGAGATGTGCCCATGATAGACTTGGCCTTGTTTCTATAAAATCCAAGAGAGTATATCCTCTTTTCTATACCTTCAATCCCAAGATTTATAAAATCCTCTGGCGATTTACACTCTTGAAAAAGACCTTCTGTGACTTGGTTGACTCTTATATCGGTGCATTGGGCAGAAAGTATCGTTGCAATCAAAAGCTCGAAGGCATTTTTATGATTGAGCTCACATTTAGCATCGGGATAAGTCCTATCTAAGATGTCCAAGACCTCTACAACTTTCTTTTTTGAAAGCTTTGCCATCAATACACCTCCCTGTAAATATCTATGATTTCAAATTCATCTTGGCAGTCCGAAAAATCTATCACAGCATCTATACAGTCATTTAAAAAAGCCTTAGAATTGCCGACAACAGCTATCCCAATACGAGCAAAAGACTTGTCATCATTATCTCCCGATTCACACACAGAAATATTAAATTTATTACTAAGTTTTGAAAGCAAGCTCTTTATTACGGATCTTTTCTTTTTAAGAGAATAAGACTCATATATCATAAGGCTAAGTTCACATACACCTACCAGCAATTTATCACCTTTTGTCATTATAACACATAGTAAAGTCCCTATTTAACAAAAAATCCGACCTCAATCGGATTTGATTTTAGTCGGATTTAATTAAGCTAATATTTTAATTTGCATAAAATTCCTTGGCGATTTCGGCACCCACTCTGGCATTGTTTTCGACAAGTTTTATATTGGCTTCAAGTGAGCTTCCTTTTGTAACTTCTAAAACTTTTGAAAGTAAAAATGGTGTCGATTCCTTGCCGTGGATTCCCTTTTCTTTGGCCTCTTCAAGAGCATCCTCTATGGCCTTGTCTATGAGTTTTTTGTCCATTTGATCAGCTTCAGGGATTGGGTTTGCAACCACAAGTCCCCCATGAAGACCCAAATCCCACTTTGCTTTCATAGTTTTTGCCACTTCTTCTGGTGTTACCTTGTAGTCTAATTTAAATCCCGACTCTCTTGTGAAAAATGCCGGCATCTCTTGAGTTCCTATGCCAAGAACTGGCACTCCAAATGTTTCAAGATATTCAAGTGTAAGTCCTATATCCAAAATAGATTTAGCTCCTGCGCACACAACTGCCACATCTCTATTTGCCAATTCTTGCAAGTCTCTTGAGATATCAAAGGTCTTTTCAGCTCCTCTATGCACTCCGCCTATGCCACCTGTGACAAAGACTTTTATGCCAGCCAAGGAACAAGTTACAATAGTAGTTGCCACTGTAGTTGCTCCATTTAAACCATTTGCTACAACATGGGCATAGTCCCTTGTTGAACACTTGATTATATTTTTATCAGTCGCCATAAATTCCAATTCTTTCTCACTCAAGCCCACCTTGATTCTGCCATTGATTATAGCAGTTGTAGCTGGCACACAGCCTGCATCTCTTATAATCTTTTCTACATTTTTTGCTGTTTCCAAATTTTTAGGATAAGGCATGCCATGAGATATGATTGTGGATTCCAAAGCCACCACCGGCTTATTATTCTTTAAAGCGTCTGCCACCTCTGGCGCAAAGTCTAAGTATTTTTCTCTCAAATTTTTTTCAAGCATACTTTTTTCATCTCCTCTTTAATATTTTCCATTGTCAATTTATTTGAAATAGTCTGTTCATTTTGTATAGTGAGTAAGGACGCTGCCATTGCCATTTTAAGGCTCTCTTCGATAGGACAAGAAGACAGCTCTCCTTTTACAAAGCCAGAAAGAAAAGCATCCCCAGCTCCAGATGTGTTTACTACATCTACCTTCTGAGCCCACATATCATAGATGCCATTTTCAGTGAAGATATAAGCTCCCTTAGATCCTCTAGTGATGGCTGCAATCTTTACTCCTTTTTGTAAAAACAAATTCCCAGCCTCTATGACTTGCTCGTCATCCTCGACCTGCATCTCTAAAATTTCTCCAGCTTCAAGAGTATTTGTTTTTAAAAAATAAATATTATCCAAGGCATTTCTAAGCCTTCTGCTCTTGGTTACTGAAACAGAGTCTACGAAAAATTTGCCCTTGAAATTGTTTAATAGGTAGTGGAGACATTCTGCTGAAAGATTTGTTTCGGCTACAATCGCATCAGCTTCTTCCAAGTCACTTCTCCATCTTTCAAGATGAGTTGGGCAAATCTCTGTGATGATTTCCATTTGGGAAAGGGCTATCTCCATATCCCCATCCTCGCTTAAAAGAGCAAGATAGGTTGCTGTGTCCTGATCTTTTGCAACTTCGATGCCGTTTAGATCCATGCCAAGCTTTCTAAGACCCTCAAGCACCATCCTGCCATTGTGGTCGTCTCCGACAAGAGATAAGATTTTGACATCCTCTCCAAGTCTAAAAATGTTCTCGGCAATATTTCTTGCAACACAACCCATGGAGTGTCTTATAAATCCCGGATTAGAATCTTTGAAAATCAATTTGTTCTTGGGAAAGCCTACAATATCAATTCCACATCCCCCGATTACACAAGTTTTCATTCGTCCTCCTCTCTCAACTTTTTGTTGTAGCAAGCCCTACAAAGAGGCTCATACTCCTTATTGGCACCAAGCACAAACCTCTTTTTAGATTCCGTCTTTCTGTGTGAAACCCAGGCATCGGCTCCACACATTGTGCAGACTGCATGATGCTTGTATAGGTAGTCGCAGATTGGCATAAGCTCTTTTACAACTTCAAAAGGCTTTCCAGAAAAGTCCATATCAAGACCTGCAACCACAACTGTGACATGTGAGTCCAAGAGAGTTTTTAGACCTGCCTTAATCTCATCGAGTCCTCCCTCTAAAAATTGAACCTCGTCTATTCCACAAACATCAACAGGGTTTTCTCTTATATAGTTTAAAATATCTCCTATGGTACTTATACTTACAGCATCAAGCTCCGTCTTGTCGTGAGTGATTACTTTGTCATTTACAAATCTTGTATCTACTACTGGCTTAAAAACAACGCACTTATAGTTCGCTATTCTAAATCTTTTTATATCTCTTTCAAGGCTTGATGTCTTACCTGAAAACATAGAGCCTGTGTGTACAATTAATCTTCCTCTATATTGGTGCATAAGTCCTCCTAATAAGAGATATTATATCACAGTATATATACAAATTTTCTTAATTAAAAATAATTGTTGCCCAATGAAAATTTTTATATATTTCTCGATTGCTTGGAAAATAAGTTTTTGATATAATTTTGATATCAAAATATTGTTTGCAGTTTTATGCAAATGAATTTTTATTTTTTACTAAAGAGAAGGAAGGCTATTATGTTAAGTATAAAAAATCTGAACAAATCCTACGGAAAAAAACAAATCCTCTATGATGTAAATATAGATATCGAAGCTGGTGACATCTACGGATTTATTGGCAAAAATGGTGCTGGCAAGACTACAACTATAAAATGTGTAGTTGGTTTAAATGATTATAAGAAAGGCGAGATTTATGTAAATGGCATAAATATAAAAACAGACCCCTTAAAGGCGAAAAGTGTAATGGCTTATATCCCTGATAACCCCGAACTTTATGAGTTTATGAGGGGAACTGAATATCTAAACTTCATAGCCAATGTCTATGATTTGTCCGAAGAAAAACGCAAGTCCAATATAGAAAAATACTTGAAAATTTTTGATCTCGAAGATGCCATCAAAGATTTTATCTCGTCATATTCTCACGGTATGAAACAAAAGCTTGCTCTTATAGCTGCTCTTATGCATGAGCCCAAACTTCTAATTCTAGATGAGCCTTTTGTCGGTCTAGACCCTACTGCCACTCACTACTTAAAAGAAGAATTTAAGGAGATGGTAAAATCTGGTGCAGCCATATTTTTCTCTACCCATGTTCTGGAAGTGGCTCAAAGCCTTTGCAATAAAATATCCATATTAAAAGACGGAAGGATCATTGCCCAAGGCGATACCAAAGAGGTCACAGAAAAAGCCTCCCTAGAAGACATATTCATGGAGTTGATGAAAAATGAGATTTGACAAACTGATGCTCCTTTTTAAAATGGAGATGAAAAAGGACCTACTTAATGGCACGATAAAAAAGAAAAAAGCTACAAAATTGTGGGGACTAATTCTCGGTTTTATAATCCTGGAATTTTATGTTATCTTAGGCTCTGTTGCAGGATCAAAAAATCCCGATCTCACCATGAAAATTTTTTCTTTTTTGACTGTGCTTATGATTCTTGTGGGCGTATTTATGACAGGTCTTACTAGTCTTTTTGGACAAAGCGAAATCAACATCCTCGTACCTCTTCCTTTTAGCAATAAGGAACTCGTCTGGTCCAAGCTTCTTGGTCTACTTGTTTCTAATTTTATTACCGTACTTACTTTTATGGCATTTCCTATAATTTATATATTTATAGTCAAAGGTCACAATGTAGTCGGAGGAATTTTGGGGCTTGTCACTCTTATATTTTTCCATTGGATTCCCTTGGTTGTAAGTTTTCTAATAGCTACAATTTTTGGAAAATATGTAAAATTCAAATACAAATCCCAACTGCTGTCTGGACTTTTAGGCGTTATTCTTGTCATTGTTTATCTTGGCATTTATGTCTTTAAGAAGGCACTGGCTACGAGTCTACCGCTTCTAATAGAAAAGTTTCAAATTGCTGCAAAAATTTTGACGCCTCAAAATATTTTATTTCAAAAAATTCTTCTTCAGGCTTCATTTGCAAGCTTTTTTATATTTATAGCTATCTCGATTGTCATTGCCGGATTTATCATGACCTATGTCGCAAAAAATTATTTTGCCATCTATGAAAATTTAAAATCGGGCGGATCGAAATCTTCTAAAAAAGAAAGAGCTTACAAGAATAAGGGCTACAAGGCTGAGTCCAAATTTATGGCAAACTACAAAAAGGAATGGAGGCTATATCTTTCTTATCCAGTCTACTTTTCAAACACTATAATCCCCTCTTTCGCAGTTCTTGCTGGTGGCATAGTGATTTGGCTTGTAGATGCTAAGGGCATAGATGCTATGGCTGGTTATAATCTATCTAATATTTTGGCAAATTATGGTATCTTTATAGCTACTTGGCTGGGTTCTTCATCAGCTACGACTTATGCGGCTTTTTCTGTCGAAGGAAAAAATGCTTGGATACCCTACACAGCTCCCTTGTCCACCTTGGACATAGCCCTGCCCAAAATTTTTATGTCCCTTAGCATATCAATCCTTCCTCTTGTAATCTTTATAAGTGGTTTGATAGTAAAGTTTAAGGTGCCATATAAACTACTTCCCTTTTATATCCTCTTGCCTTTATCTTTTATGCTTTTAAATACACTTTTCTCAGCTATTTTGGATTTTAAATTTGCAAAATACGACTGGATAAATGTTACAGAAATTGTCAAGCAAAGATTTGCCATGATCTTATCCCTGCTTGCCACAATAATCCCCGCAGCAATAGGTATTGGCATATACTATTGTACTAAGAGTTTATTTGCAACTATGTTTGGTCTAGCTCTTGTCATCATCTTGGCAGATATAGTATGCTTTTTATATATCAAGAGATATAAAATATACACAAATTGAGGTCTCATATGAAACAAATTTTGATAAAAACTACCTTGGCAAGCCTTGTTTTGAATTTTTTAATAATTTTAATCTTCTACTCAAAGTTACCCGCTCAAATAGCAGTCCACTTTGATGATGCGGGAAATCCTAATGGCTATCTAAGACCAAGTATCTATCTATTAGTCATCCCATTTTTGGCAGGGATTGTAAATATTGCAGCAGTTTATAGACTAAAACGTCTTTTTGCCTTTACAAATACTTATTTCTATTACATCGCACCCCTAATCACCCTTGGCTTACATGCAGTTATTTTATATAGAACTCTAAAATAAGAAAAGACCTCCCAAAGTTGGAGGTCTTTTTTTATGTAATTTTTAAAATTTTTCTATTTATTTTAAACTGATTGTAACATTTTTTTATCCTTCTTGTTTTATAATTAGCCTTATGAAAAAAATATCTTTACTTATAATTTTAACTTTATTTCTATTCGCATGCAAAAAGTTTGAAGCAAAGTTTTCCAATTTAGGAGATGAAGGAGTACAAGGAGAGCTTGAAGAGCTTTTTAAGGCTAATAAAATCGACAATTTTGATGTGATAATTAATAATTTAAAAAATTTTAACTCGACAAATGAAGAGGCTATAGTAAAGGGTTGGGAAGACCTAAAAATGGGTCCAACAGACCCTTATAAGTACAATGAGGACTACTCTGAAAAATCTAGCAAGTTAAATTGTAGAGAGGTCGCAGCTCTTGGTATTTTAAATTCAATAGACATAAAAGAAGCCGATGTAAAAGGATCTTATCTGATGTTTGATAAGGAAGATTTAGAAACTTGTGCAGAGCTAAAAAATGTAAACAAGAGAAAATTTTATGCTCTTTTTAATGAAATAGAAGTGCCAGATACAATAAAAGATCCAAAAGCTGTGAAAGAATATTTACAGGAAGCTTTGGATAAAAAAAATATAGTCTACAAAAATGGCCAAGTAAAATTGATGCTTGCCTACCTTCACGACAAGGATAGCAAGTCCCTATTTGTAGGTCATGCAGGTCTTCTTTTTAAAAAAGGAAAGGACTATTACTTCTTTGAAAAGTTGTCATCCTACGAGCCCTACCAACTTAGCAAGGTGCGGGGCGAAGATGAGGTGGCTGAGCTTTTTTTATCCAGATATGACCTAAACGATGAGCTCGGCAAACCCTATGTGACTGTAAATGGTATTGTAAAATAACAAAACCAAGTCTTTAATGGACTTGGTTTTGTTATTTGTGATATGGATGGTTATTTATAATCCTAAATGCTCTATAAATTTGTTCTACAAGAATCAATCTCATAAGACCATGGGGGAAGGTCATATCTGAAAAAGATATGTCCGAGTTTGCCTTTTGATTTATTTTTTCATGAAGCCCTGTGGAGCCGCCTATTATAAAATCTATGGAGGACTTGCCTCCTAGCTGAATAGCTTTTATTTTTTTGGCAAATTCAACCGAGTTATATTTTTTTCCTCTTATATCTAGGGCCATTACATAAGAATCCTTAGAGAGTTTTTCCAAAATCCTGTCAGCTTCTTTTGCTCTTACCTCTAGTTCTTGCAAAGTGCTGTAATTTTCTGGGCAAGGCTCGTCTGCTACTTCAACCACTTCTAATTCGCTATAAGGAGTCAATCTCTTTTTAAATTCTTCAATTCCGTCTTTTATATATTGGTCTTTTATTTTTCCAACACATATTATTATTATTTTCATAAAATCTCACCTTTTGGAATATATATTCTTACAATTATTTTACCACCTGTCTTACATTTTATGGTATAAATTATCTAGAGGTGAATAATGGCTAGTATTTATACACACAATAGATTCGGCATAGAAATTATTAAGAGTCTAAATGATAATTTAAGGTCAATTGCAAATACTTACAGGGATCTTTTTTTATTTGGAAACCAAGGGCCGGATCTTTACTTTTTCAATGTTTTGGAAGGGATGAAAAAAGACGCCCCCGGCACCTATATTCATGATAGACCGGGTAAAGATTTTATAGCAAAGAATAAAAATTTATTAAAAGACAAGGGTCTTGATTCTCCATACGGAGCTTATATGATGGGTTCTATCTGCCATTTTATTTTGGATTCTCACATCCATCCTTATGTCAACGCCCTTATAAAGGGTGATTACTCCCATCTTGATATAGAATCAGAACTGGATAGGTACTATATGCTAAAAGATGGTCTTGATCCTTTTAAATTCGATCTGGACAAGCTTTTACCTGCAAACTCTTTGGCAAAATATGTCTTTTCCTTTTACGATGGCTATCCCCATGTGACTTTGAAGTCTACAGAAAAAGCAATCGCCAATTTTAAAAGAATAAAAAGAATTTTTAAGCCAACAAGCCTTGC
Source organism: Peptoniphilus sp. GNH (assembly GCA_021307325.1). Lineage (NCBI taxonomy): Bacteria > Bacillati > Bacillota > Tissierellia > Tissierellales > Peptoniphilaceae > Peptoniphilus > Peptoniphilus sp. GNH. The sequence continues at coordinate 1,115,795 of CP089931.1, forward strand.
AAAGGAAAAATTCTTTCTGACTTTACTTAAACTTGCTGGCCTTAGTATGTTTAATGGTCAAGTTTTAAGACAAGTCCCCTTTGAAGAAGCTAGTAATAGCAATGAGATTTTGACAAAAATATTTGACAATACACTCTTAGAAGCACCATCACTTTTAAAAAATGCTCTGGACTTTATCTTCCATGACAAGACCTTGGATGATAAGTTCAATTTAAATTATAACGGAGTTAAAATATGAAAGAAAAATTGACCTCACTTGAAAAAAAGTGGATTATGTACGATGTAGGTAATTCCGCCTTTATACTTTTAGCTACCACAGTTATCCCCATAGTCTTTAAAGCCTTGGCAAAGGGGAAACTTTCCGACTCCACTTATCTTGCCTACTGGGGTTATGCTGTTAGTATATCCACTATAATCGTTGCCCTACTTGGTCCTAGTCTGGGTTCCATAGCCGATAGACGTAAAAAGAAAAAGGCAATTTTTTCCGTCTTTGTCTTTCTCGGTCTTTTGGGTTGCTTTTTGCTTCCATTTTCAAAGTCTTGGTTACTTTTCTTGGGACTTTATGTGCTTGCCAAGGTAGGCTTCAATGGCTCACTCGTCTTTTATGACTCCATGCTTACCGATATAACTTCAGAAGATAGGATGGACAAGGTTTCTTCTCTGGGATATGCCTGGGGCTATATAGGATCTTGTATTCCCTTTGTGATCTCCATAGCCGCTTTAAGTCTCTTCCCAAAATTTGGACTAAAGCTTTCCTATGCAATAGTATTTTCCTTTCTTCTTACTGGAATCTGGTGGCTTATTTTTACTATGCCCCTTTTCAAATCTTATGAGCAAAAGTATTTTGAAGAAAGCGTCCACATAAATGTCTTTAAAAATCTAAAAAGCACAATAAAAGAGATCCTACTTAACAAACAAATTTTATATTTTCTCATCTCCTTCTTTTTCTATATAGACGGAGTCTACACAATTATAAACATGGCAACAGCTTACGGTTCCTCCCTTGGTCTGTCCTCAAACGGACTTATGATTGCGCTTTTAGTTACACAACTGGTAGCCTTTCCCTGTGCAATCTTTTTCGGTAGGATTTCCAAGCGCAAAAAGACCTCATCTCTTTTGAAGATATGTATCCTTGCCTATACCTTAATTGCGCTTTATGCCATTCAGCTGGATAAATTATATGAATTTTGGGTGTTGGCAGTCGGTGTCGGCATGTTTCAAGGTGCCATCCAAGCCCTTTCAAGATCTTATTATGCTAAGATTATTCCAAAGGAGAAATCTGGCGAATACTTCGGTATTATGGATATCTTTGGCAAGGGAGCATCTGTTATCGGCACTCTTCTTGTAAGTCTTATATCGCATCTCACAGGAGATCAAAACAAGGGCATCTTTGCCATAGCTGCCCTTTTTATCTTTGGCTATATAAGTTTTTGTTATGCAGCTAAAGAAAATAAGGAAATATAAAAAATACCCTCTTTACTAGTTTATCCAGTAAGGAGGGTGTTTTTATACATTTAATTTTATTTTTGATTCGTAAATATGTCGCCCCTATTTTCTTTTTTAGATTTTTTTGATGCATTTTCATCTTCAAGTCTTGCATCTATAAGACCCATCTGTTCTATCGCCCTATCTAGTCCTTTGGCTATGGCATCTAGGGTCTTTAGAAAGTTTTCTTTGCCTCTTCCAAAATCATAAGATCTCACTGTTAGTGGTTTAGAAGTTTTTAAATAGTCTTCCGCCGGTATATAAAAGTCTGGTCTTATGCCCGTTATTAGAAAATTTTTAGGCCCAGTGCTTTTCTTTATGCTTTTTTTGAAATTATTAGCTTCTCTTTCTAAAAATTCAATCGATGTTTTCACTTGACCATGAAAGTTGTTAGCTTGTAATTTTTTTTCTATTTGATCCTTTATAAGCACAAGATTAGAAGACAAAAGATAGACCTTGTCGTAGGCATCCATATCAAAACTAAAGAGGTCTTCTAAGATTTTATCTATTATATTTCCTTGAAAAATGCCATCTTCTACTGCATTTGCCAAAAGAGTCGCATCAAGCAAGTCATCTTTTTTTATAATAAGTCCCTTGTAAGATAATCTGTCTTTGAAATTTCTGCTAGATAAATACAAATTTTTGCCAGACTTAGCATCTTCTATAAAAGACTCTATGCCAAGAGTCACTTCATCTAAAATCCCATAAGCTTGAAATGCCAAATCAAAATCAGAAATCAAAACTTGCTTATAAGAAGCTTTAAAAAGTTCATCCCACCTCGCAAGCAAAAAATCTAGATCCTTATAGTTTCCAAATCTGGAGCCTTCATTATCCACATAAAAATCAAAATATTCATTTATATTTTCTCTTACAAATTTTTCATTTGCCAAGATTCCAAGAGAGGAATCTAAAATCGCAATTTTATTATTTTTCATATCTCATCTATTGTCCTTGTCTTGAAGACAAGCTTATAATCCCTTTTCAGATCCGTGTAGGCTGCATTTAAGCTCACTTCATCTTCATATATTCCAAACACTGTGGGCCCAGACCCTGACAAGAGGCTTATTCCTTTATAAGCCCTCATTCTCTCCTTTATCTGTGACAAATCCGGGTGCATCCTCAATACATAAGTTTCCAAATCATTTGCCATTGATTCTTTTAGAAGTTTAAAATCTCTATTTAAAAGGGCCTTTTCCAAATCATCCATGCGGCTTTTCTCAAATACACCTTCTAAATTTTCATAGGCACTTTTAGTGGAGACCTCATATCCCGGATTTAATAAAAGGATATTAAAGTTTGGGTTTTTTAATTTTTTAAGCCTTTCTCCTATGCCACCTGCCCTATAAGTTCCTGTGTAAATACAAAAAGGCAAATCTGCTCCAATTCCTTTTAAGATATCTGCCATATCAGATTTAGAAAGTTCAAGGCCATACATTTCATTTAGCCCTCTTATTGCCATAGCTGCATCGCTGCTGCCCCCGGCAAGACCAGCTGCCATAGGAATCTTTTTATTTATCTTTATTCTCACACCAAGATTTTTATTTAATTTAAGGCAAACTTTTTTCCAGGCCTTGTAAATTAAGTTGTCCTCAAGAGATAAGTTATCCATACCACTTAGCTCAATGTCAGCATCTTTTTTCTCTAGCCAAAGCTCGTCATACAGGTCCAAGGATTGCATAATTGTGTCTATGTTGTGGTAGCCATCCGATCTCTTATTTACAATTTTCAAGCCAAAGTTTACCTTGGCAGGAGCAAAAATTTTCATACAATCACCTAAGTAGATTATATATAATAAATCGCAATAAAAAAAGAAGGCTTAGCCTTCTTATATTTATGCTTCTTCTTTATGCTTCTTCTAAAATTGTCAACACTACTGTATGGGTCAGCACATCTGAGTAAGTGAAAGAGGTCTTTCTCGGTCTTTCTTCTCTGCTTTCTACATTCACTACAAAAAGTGACGGATAAACTGCTTCCAGCACACCCCTTTTTGTAATAATTTTCTTCCTTCCCTTGTCAGCCTTTATAATGACTCTCTTTCCAAGGTTATCCCTTAGCTCACGTCTTATAGCTTCCACCTGATTCACAGAATCACCCTTCCTACCATGAGATTTATATTTATTATAGCACAAGTAGGAAAATTTTGCAAAAACGCACAATATTTTAAGGTATATTCAAAATGTTGTCAATAGAATTTTTGCAAAATATTGAGAATTTAATTAAATCGTCATAAAATTCGCCCTCATAGAATTTTAAACTATGAGTTTTTTAAGTCATAATTTAAAAGTCACATAAGGGGTATGCTCATACAATATATCAAGAGAAAACACTCGATGGCAATAAAATAATTTTCATATTTCTCAGGGTTTTTGCTGAAAAAAAGTCTTTTTATAGTATTTGTTGCCATCCAAATAAAAATCGCAATCCAGACCTTTTCTTTGTATAGAAATTCCATCTTTAGGTTCATTAAATATATGCCCAAACTTATAAGAGCACAAATCGCAAAGGCATTTGATATGTAGGATAGGATCTTGTTTTTATATTTTTTTGAAAAATCATCTACCAGTGTTCCCAAAATTAGAAAAAATGCCATTATTAAGTAGACATAGCCATAAATATTTGCCATATAAACTCCTTTTTATTTTATATTGCTATGATAGCATATGTGACTATTGGTTACTATTTAAACTTTCATCCACTTTTAGCATCCCAAATATGACTTATAATTTTTTAAAATTTTTAGCATTTAAAAAGGCCCTCAAGAGAAGATTTTAGTCCATGCTTTTACTTTAAAATCTATCTGCTTGCGAGCCTTTTATCTTATATTTTCTTATTTTATGTTTTTATCTTACAAGATCAGTCTAAAGATAAGTGTCCTATGTCTTTTCTGTAAAAAAGATTTTCGCATTTTATCTTTTCTATGTCCTTGTAGGCCTTGGCTCTAGCTTCTTCTAAACTGTTGCCTTCTGCGCAGACTATAAGCACTCTGCCACCATTTGTTAATAATTTTGAATCTCTTATTTTTGTTCCCATGTGAAAAACTTTTGATTCTACTTGATCAAGACCTGAAATTTCAAAACCCTTGGCATAAGACTCTGGATATCCCTTAGATGCCATGACTACACCTATATAAGATTTATCATCCCATTGCAAATCAAAGTCTTCTCCATCTATTACCTTGTTTGCTAAATCATAAAGACTTGATTTAAGTGATAACAATAAAACTTCTGTTTCAGGATCTCCAAAGCGAACATTGTATTCTATTGTCTTGATTCCATCTTTAGTCTTCATAAGTCCGGCAAAAAGCACACCCTTGAAGGGTCTTTTTTCTTTTATCATGGCCTTGGCTGTGGGTCTTATAATATTTTCAATCGCCTCGTCTATATCTTTTTTGCTTATGTGCTTAATTGGCATATAAGCTCCCATGCCACCAGTATTTAAGCCTTTGTCATTGTCGTAGGCCCTTTTGTGGTCTTGCACAATCTTCATCGGGGCAATTTTTTCTCCTGATACAAATGCCAAAAGTGAAAACTCTTCCCCTTCTAAAAATTCTTCTATCACGACCTTGGAACCAGCCTCGTCAAATTTTTTATCAAGCATAATCTCTTTTAAAGCAAGCTTTGCCTCATCAAGATTATTTGAAATCAAAACGCCTTTGCCTGCAGCTATGCCATCAGCCTTTATGACTGTTGGAAAGGATGTATTTTCCACATATGAAAGAGCCTTCTTGTAGTCTGTAAAAGTTTCGTATTTTGCAGTAGGTATATTGTATTTTTTCATAAAATCTTTTGCAAAAGACTTACTCGCTTCTAATATGGCAGCATTTTTTCTCGCTCCGAAAGCCCTTATGCCATTTTCTTCTAAAAGGTCTACTATGCCATCTACTAGATAGGCTTCAGGGCCAACAAAAACAAGGTCAATTTTCTCTTCTTTGCAAAAATTTACAATTTCATTTTTTTCTAAATTGACACATTTTCCAAAACTAGCAAGGCCGGGATTTTCACCGAGCATAAATATTTCATGGCCTTCTCTATATAACTTATCTGCAATGGCATGCTCTCTCCCACCATTGCCTAAAACTAAAACCCTACCCATTAGTGTTTAAAATGGCGCATGCCTGTAAATACCATGGCGATGTTGTGACGGTTGCACGCATCTATTGACTCTTGATCTCTAATTGAGCCACCAGGTTGGATTACACTCGATATTTTGTACTTGCTTGCAAGCTCAACACTGTCAGAATATGGGAAGAAAGCATCAGATGCAAGCACTGCTCCCTCGGCCTTGGCACCCGCTTGTTCGAAGGCAATCTTACATGAACCGACCCTGTTCATTTGTCCTGCCCCCACTCCTAGAGTTTGGCCATTTTTAACTACAACAACAGCGTTTGATTTGATGTGCTTTACTATCTTGTAACCAAATTCCATATCCTTTATTTCTGCCTCGTTTGGTTTTTTTTCGGTTATTACTTCAAACTTGTCGTACAATTTGTCATCATAATCTTGTACCAGAATGCCACCTCTTACAGATTTTATAAGCAGGGGTTCTTTGTCTATTTTTTTAGGTATTTTATATATTCTTAGATTTTTCTTTTCTTTTAAAATTTCTAGAGCCTCTTCTTCATAGTCTTCTGCCAAAATAATTTCAAGGAAAATTTCGTGCATTTTTTCAGCAGTTTTTTTGTCTATCTTGCCATTTATTGCAACTATGCCGCCAAAAATTGAAACTGGATCTGCTTCATAGGCTCTAGTATAGGCTTCGTAGACATCTTTCCCAAGGGCAACTCCACAAGGATTCATATGCTTTAGAGCTACGCAAACTGTTTGATCGAATTCTTGAAGGATATCAAGAGCTGCCGATGCATCTTGGATGTTATTATAGGACATCTTTTTGCCATGAAGTTGGATGGCATCTTGCATTGCATAAGAAACTTTTTCGTCTGAAATATAGTGTCTTGCTTTTTGGTGTGGGTTTTCGCCATATCTCAATTCATCTTTTAATTTGAAATGTAGACTTAAATCTGTATCTTCTATGCCTATTTTTTTCTCAAAATACTTGGCAATCATAGCGTCATATTCAGAAGTTTTTTTGAATACTTTAAAAGCTAGTCTTTGTCTTGTTTCAAGCGAAGTGTCCTTATTTTCTCTAAGCTCTTTAAGGACTTTTTCATAATCCTTTATATCTGTTACTACTGTTACAAATTTATAATTTTTTGCAGCTGACCTTAGCATAGACGGACCGCCGATATCTATATTTTCTATAATTTCCTCATCGCTAACACCAGCTTTTTTTAGAGTTTCAAAAAATGGATATAAGTTTACGCAAATCAAATCAATGTAGTCTATGTTATTGTCTTTTAATTCTTTTTGGTGACTTTTTTGATCTCTTTTAGCTAAAAGCCCACCATGCACCTTGGGATGTAGAGTTTTTACTCTGCCTTCTAGTATTTCAGAAAATCCTGTGTAATCTGCTATGTCCATGCAGGCTATGCCTTTATCCTTCAAATATTTCAAGGTGCCACCCGTAGATATGATTTCAAATCCGTTTTCTATAAGTCCTCTTGCAAACTCATCTACTCCCGTCTTGTCGCTCACACTTATTAAAGCCTTTCTCATAATTCCTCCCTCAAAATTTTCGCTGCAGTCTTTGTATATAATTTGTGCTCCAGCTTGTGAATCTCTTCTGTCACTTCATCCAAGGATTTGTCATAATCAACCCTTAGCTTGTCCTGAATTATTATCTTGCCCCCATCAACTTCTTCATTTACAAAATGTATGCTCACTCCAATGTATTCTTCCCCTGCCTCATAGGCTCTTTTTATAGAATCCTTGCCCTTATAAAGAGGCAGCAGAGAAGGGTGGATATTAATGACTTTTCCAGAAAAATTTTCCAAAAAATAAGGAGATAAAATCCTCATATAGCCAGCCAAAAAAATGTAATCCACATCTACTAGATGATCTAAAAATTCTTTCTCATAGTCTTCTTTTGAAGCATAGTCCTTAGGATTTAGAGTAAACACATTTATGTTTCTTTTCTTCGCCCTTTCTATGACCTTAGCCTTAGGATTGTCACAGATTAAAATTTTTATCTCTGCTAATTTTCTAATCTCTTTATCATCGGCTAGAGCCTCGAAGTTTGTCCCATTACCGCTTGCAAATACGGCTATATTTTTCATACAAGACTTATCCTTTCTCCATCCACAACTTCTCCCAATAAAAAGCTATCAGATATTAAGTCTAAAACTTTTTGCTCATCCTCTTTTTCTACTATGATTGCAAGTCCAACTCCCATATTAAAAACTTGATACATTTCTAAATCTGGTATTTGTCCCTTTTCTTGAATGAATCTAAAAATAGATGGTACTTGGTAGGAGTCCTTATAGATTTTCATTCCAAGACCTTTTTTGAGGGCCCGAGGTAAATTTTCAAAAAATCCTCCACCTGTTATATGGGAAATGCCAGATATTTTGACATTTTCTAGAAGTGTCAGGACTTCTTTTGCATAAATTCTTGTAGGTTTCAAAAGGGCCTCTCCAATGGTAGTGTCCTCAAACTTATCATCAAGAGAAATGTTATTGTCTTTTATAACTTTTCTTATAAGAGAAAATCCATTTGAATGAAAACCTGTTGAGGGTAGGCCTATTACAACTTGCCCCGCTCTTGTATTTTTAGTGTCTATTAGCAGTTCCTTTTCCTGCGCTCCAACAGCAAAGCCTGCTATGTCATATTCTCCCTCTTTATAAAAGCCCGGCATCTCTGCAGTTTCTCCTCCTATCAAAGAAGCTCCAGCTTGTCTGCAACCATCGGCTACGCCTTTAACTATTTCTTCTATTTGCTCGGGATTATTTTTGCCGACAGCTATATAGTCTAAAAAGAAAAGTGGAATCGCCCCTTGAGCCAAGATGTCATTTACACACATTGCCACAACATCAATGCCAACTGTATCGTGCTTGTCCATTTCAAATGCAAGTTTTAGTTTTGTTCCAACTCCATCTGTACCGCTTACAAGAACTGGATTTTTGAAATTGTAGGCTCCCAAATCAAAGGCCCCTCCAAAGCTACCTATCATATCCATCATGCCCTTGTTTCTTGTAGTGTTCACATGTTTTTTGATTCTTTCAACAACTTCATATCCCTTGTTAAGGCTCACACCAGCTTCTTTATATTTTTCGCTCATTTATACCTCTCCAGATTTAAAATATTTTTTTGTATTTCAGTAATGTTTTCAAAAAATTCTTCTTCATAACTTCCCAAACCATCTTCATACTTGCCATTAAATATATCCAAGGATATGCCCTTGTTTTCGCTGTCAAAATTAAAACCTACAGACTTTTTAAGCCCCTCTATACTTATAAATTCTAGTGAATCTGCTCCTATTTCTTTTCTGATTTCTTCCTTGCTCATATTGGCTGCTATAAGTTCATCGGAGTTTGATATGTCTATGCCCGAATATGAAGGGAAAATTATAAGAGGGGAGCCTATCCTAATATGAATTTCCTTGGCTCCAGCCTTTCTTAAAATTTTTATAATTCTTTTTGATGTTGTTCCCCTTACTATGGAATCATCTAATAAGACAAGTCTCTTTCCTCTTACTACATCTGGAAGAGCTGATAGTTTCATCTTTACGCCCATATCCCTCAAATCTTTTGTTGGTTGAATAAAGGTTCTGGCTATATATTGATTTTTTATAAGACCCATTTCATAAGGAAGTCCTATTTCTTCTGCATAACCACTGGCAAGAGATAGGGATGAGTTTGGAACACCAACTACTATATCCGCATCCACCGGGTATTCTTGAGCCAAAATTCTGCCTGAATTTTTTCTGACTTTGTGGACATTTCTTCCTAGAATTGTGGAGTCAGGTCTTGCAAAGTAAATAAATTCCATACTCTCTATTGCTATGTTTTGTGCTTCTGTAAATTGAGTCTTTTTATATCCGCTATCATCTACCTTGACAAGTTCACCTGCTGATATATCTTCTAAAAATTTTGCCTCTATTACATTGAGGGCACAAGACTCCGAAGCCATACATATAGAATCTCCAAGTTCTCCTATGACAAGAGGTCTTCTAGCGTGCTTGTCAACTGCTCCGTAAAGAGCATCTTGGGTCAAAATCATGACAGAAAATGAACCTTGCAACTTAGATAAAGCATCCTTTATTTTATCTTCAAAAGTTTCTTTATTGCTTCTCCTAATAAGGTGAATTATTATTTCGGCATGTGATGCTGAATGAAAGACTGCTCCATCATTTTCAAGTTCCTCTCTTAACCATTTTCCATTGGTCAAATTCCCATTCATAGTTATGCCGATATGACCATCGTGAAATTTATAAAGTAGGGGTTCAATATTTTGAACATTGCTTGAATTATTGCTTGAATACCAAAGAGCTCCTATGGCAGCCTTACCTTCAAGTTTTTTTAATCTTTCATCATCTTTGAAAACTTCTGCTAAAAGCCCGTTGTTTCTATAACCTCTTAACCTTAGTCCATTACTTGACACAATCCCTGCTCCTTGTTGTCCCCTGTGTTGCAAGGAGTGCAGAGCATAAAATGTTATATTCGACGCATTTTCATAATTCCAAATTCCAAACATAAGTACTCCAATCTATTGTCAAATTATCTTGTAAAATATTTTACGCCATTAGCGAAAATATCTTGTCTGCCTTTTATTGTATTTGTCTTGTAAAGCCAATCATAAGACCTTTCACTGTGACCCATCTTACCTAAAATCAAGCCATCTTCACTAATCATTGCTTCTATTGCATAAGATGAACCGTTTGGATTGAATCTGCCATCCATACTTGCATCCGCATCAAAGTCTACATATTGAAAAGCTGCTAGATGTTTAAATTTTTCTATATTCTCACCCACTAGTCTTCCTTCACCATGGCTTAGAATCATCTCGTGAAGATCTCCTATTTCAAAATCTTGAGTCCAGGGCGATTTGGTATTTGCTACTCTTGTTATAACCGTATCTGAAATATGTCTAAAGCCCACATTCCTAAACAAGGTCAAGTCTTTCTTGTCGAGATCTCTAATCTCTGAATAGGGTAAAAGTCCTGATTTTATAAGAGCCTGAAAGCCGTTGCAGATGCCAAGAATAAGTTTTTTGTCCTTTAGGTGAGCGTGAATCGCTTTTTTTACCTTTTCATTTTTTAGCACATTTACTATAAATTTAGCCGAACCATCTGGCTCATCTCCTGCAGAAAATCCTCCAGGAAAAGCAACTATATGTGAATCATAAATAGCTTCTACTAGCTCTTCTATGGAATTTTCTATGTCATATTCTCTTGTATTCTTAAATACTACCTGCTTGACACTTGCCCCAGCTTCTTCAAAAGCTTTTTGAGTATCATATTCTGAATTGGTGCCCGGGAAAACAGGTATGACCACCTTAACTTGGTCAACTTTTTGCTTGTAATAAACTTTTTGCTCTCCCCTTATGCTAATATTTTCTACCTTGCCGCCATTCTTGTTGTAATAGGTTGGATAAATCTCTTCTAGAGTTGAAAAATATGCAGCTTGAGCTTCATTTAAATCTATTTTTATTCCATTTATAGAAATATCTTTTGTCACCTGACCCAGATAATAAAAGTCCAAATCTTCCTTGGCCTCTACAACTATTGAGGCTGGATTAAAGTCTAAAGCCTTGTCATAATCAATTGTAAATCCAAGAGAATTTCCCATTGCCATTTTTAGAAGTGATGCACCAACAGATCCGAAATCTTGAACATAGGCTGATACAACCTTGCCTTCTTTGATGTAGGTGTTCAATTTTTCAAAATCTATCATGGCTTTTTTTATATCTGGGTAGCCTTTTTCGTCCTTTTTTATATCTATTAAATAAATCTTATTTTCAAGAGCCTTTAAATCCGGACTTATTACGTCTTTTATCTTAACTGGTGTGCAGGCAAAAGAAATAAGCGTTTCGACTACATTTATATCGTTAAAGCTTCCACTCATGGAGTCTTTTCCTCCAATAGATGGTCTTCCGATTTCTTTTTGAGCAATTATGGAGCCGAGAAGGGCTTGGCTTACCTTGCCCCATTTTTTTGGATCGTCCAAAAGTTTTTCAAAATATTCTTGAAAAGAGAAGTACAAGCTTTGCTTATTGCCTCCTGCTGCATACACCTTGGCAACAGATTCTAAAACTGCGTACATGCTTGATAGAAATGGTGAGTATTTTGAAATTTTAGGCACAAATCCATAGCTTAAAATCGTCGCCGTGTCAGATGTTGAATACAGAGTCGGCAAAGCTGCTACGCTCGCTTGGACTGGTGTAATTTTATTTTTCCCAGCAAAGGGCATCAAAACAGTCATAGCTCCCACTGACGAATCGAATTGAGACACCATGCCCTTTTGATTGGTCACATTCAAATCTTTTAGTTCGTTTATTATTGCCTCTTTTGTGATTTCTTTGTGGGTGAAAGGATTTTGTCCTTCATTGTCATAGATTTCAACTCTGGCATGCTTTCTAACTCCCGCAGTTGCTAAAAATTCAGCCTTGAAATCTACTATTTTCTCCTCTTTATAGTACATTTCAAGTCTATTTCTATCAGTTATATTTGCCACATGGACATATTCCAAATTTTCTTTTCTACATTCTTCTGCAAATTTTTCATAATCCTCTTTTGCAAGACCTATTGCCATTCTTTCTTGCGATTCGCTTATGGCTATTTCTGTCGGATTTAGTCCCTCGTACTTGGTTTTGACCCTGTCTAAAAATATTTCTATACCTTCGGATAACTCTCCTATTGCAACTGAAACGCCACCAGCTCCAAAGTCATTACATTTTTTTATTAACTTGGTGACCTCAGGCTTTCTAAATAATCTTTGAATCTTTCTTTCTTCAACAGGATTTCCCTTTTGAACTTGGCTTGCCGCACTTGTAAGAGACTTGTCATTGTGAATAACAGAAGACCCACTCGCCCCTTGGATGCCATCTCTTCCAGTCCTTCCACCTATTAAAAGAACTATATCTCCTGGATTTAATTTTTCTCTTTTATAATTTCCTTCCTTGACAGCGCCAACAACAGCGCCCACTTCCATAGTTTTTGCCAAGTAGGAATCATCATAAATCTCTCTTACATAAGTTGTAGCCAAACCTATTTGATTTCCATAAGAAGAGTTCCCTTGGGACTTGCCCTTGGAAATTTCTACTTGAGGCAATTTATTTTCCAGGGTGTCCTCCACTTTTTGCAGTATATTTCCAGATCCAGATATTCTCATAGCTTGATAGACATATGACCTTCCCGATAGGGGATCTCTTATGGCTCCTCCTATGCAAGTAGATGCTCCACCAAAGGGTTCTATCTCCGATGGATGATTGTGAGTTTCGTTTTTAAATTGAACCAACCATCTTTCCTTTTTCCCCTTGTTTTCTATATCTGTAAAAAATGAACAGGCATTTATCTCATCGGAAACTTCTATATTTTCATCTCCAAGCACCTTTGTGTGATATTTTCCTACTATGGATGCCATGTCCATGAGCCTTATTGGCTTTGTGATATTTAGCTCTTTTCTAAGTGAAATATAGTAGTCTAGAGCATCTTGTAATTCTTTTTGGAATAATTTAGACTTGATTTTTATATCGTCAAGAGTTGTTTCAAAAGTTGTGTGCCTGCAATGATCTGACCAAAACACATCAAGGACATAAATTTCTGTTTCTGTCGGGTCTCTATCTTCTTTTATAAAATATTTTTGGATGAACTCAAGATCCTCTACATCCAGAGCCAAGGATAAATCCTTTATAATCTTTTCGAAATCCTCTTTTGTATAAGTTCTAAATCCACTAAAATCCCTTAATTCTTTCTTGTCTGAATCAATTTTAAAGTCCATTTTAGACAAATCTTTTTCCACTGATTCTATTGGATTTATAAGAAATTTCTTGACCTTTGAAAACTTCTCTAGATTAATATCGGAATCTATGACTACAAGCTTGCCGCTTCTTACAAATGTCTTGCTATTTTTGTCAATTAGTCTTATTGCTTGCATAGCCGAATCCGACCTTTGGTCATATTGAGCTGGCAAAGTTTCATAGGCTATATAGCATTTATTTTTAAGGTCTATATCCTCAAAAACTTCATCTATCATGACCTCTGAAAACACTCTGTCTTTTGCCTTTTCATATAGGTCATCGCTTATATCATAAATGTCATAAATTACATATATGTTTAAATTTTTCAAAGCTAAATCAAAATCTCTATTTAGCTTTTCCCTCAAATTGTCCGATTCCCTATCATAGCCATCTCTTTTTCTTACAAATATTCTCTTATTCAAATTCTCCCTCCAAATGCACATCACCCAAAAAGTTTATATGACCGACTTTTCTATTTAATCTACCCTCCTTCTCATAAAGGTGTAAGTAACCTTGTCTTTTGCTTATCAGATTTATAAAATATTTTTCATTTTGACCTAAAATATTGTAAAGTGTGGCTTCTCTATTTTCTATTTTCCCAACTTTGAGCCCACAAATTGCTTCAATGTGAGCCCTAAACTGTGACTTGTTTGCCGATTGCATAGTTATGTGACCTGAATTGTGAACTCTTGGTGCTATCTCATTGAAAATAACCCTGCCATCGCTTATAAAATATTCCACAGTAAGCACGCCATAATAGTCATTGTCGTTTAATATCTTCTTAGTATATTCTATGGCTTGATGCTCCTGCTCTTTGGAAACATTAGCAGGTATATTAGATCTAAAGAGAATATTGTTCCTGTGTTCGTTTTCAACAACAGCTACAATCTCTATGCCATCTCTATCTTTTACAGCAACTACCGAGATTTCCTTATCAAGTTTTATCAATTCTTCCAAGATTGTATCTTTTTCTATTTCCTCTTTTGTAGATATAATTTTTTGTCCCTTACCATCATAGCCTAGCCTGTTAGTCTTCATGAGATAAGGCTTGTCGATTTTTATATCATCTTTTGCCGGGTCATAATATTTTACAGTTTCTATTCCAAGAGATCTTGCATATTCTTTTTCTCTAAGTCTATTTTGGGAGATTTCAAGCACACGAGATGATTGAACAAAATTATATTTTTTTTCTAGTTTTTTATAGGACTCTATGTCTATGTTTTCGAATTCGAAAGTTATGACATCGCTCATTTGGCAAAGTTTTTCAATGCTCCTAAAATCAGTAAAAGCACTATGGATAAAATAATCTGCAAATTTCTTTGCGCAGGCATCCTCTCTCGGATCTAGGATTGCAATTTTATAGCCCATTTCTTTTGCGCTCATTGCAAGCATTCGTCCGAGTTGACCGCCACCGATTATACCGATAGTGCTTTTTGGTAATATAGTCTTAATCATATTTTCATATCTTCCTTTACTATATTCTCTAATTTAGTTTTAAAATCTCTATACTTTTTTTCTAACTCTTTGTCATTTATGGCAAGTATAGACAAGGCTGTGATAGCTGCATTCTTAGCACCCGCTAGCCCTATTGCCATTGTAGAAACTGGCACACCATAAGGCATTTGAACAATTGATAATAAAGAATCAACACCATTCAAAGTTGATGACTTTATAGGCACCCCAATCACAGGTAGAGTAGTCACAGATGCCACCATACCCGGCAAGTGGGCAGCCCCACCAGCAGCGGCTATAATTAAACTATATCCCTCTTTTCTTGCATTCTTTGCAAAATCAATCATATACTCTGGCGTCCTATGTGCACTTATGACTTTTTTGTCGTAGTCGATTCCAAACTCATCCAAAAGAGCACAGGTTTCTTTCATCGTCTCATAATCTGAGAGTGACCCCATTATTACAGCTATTTTTGACATGACCGCTCCTTAAATTTTTCTGATAAAATAAGTATATCAAATTATCATATTTCTTCAACATCAATATTTTTTTATCAAAATTAAAAATTTTCATTTATCGGGGTTAATTTTTTTCTTTACTTTCACAAACAAGTTTAATAAAATTAGCTTGTAGTTATTTCAATTTCATATATTTTGCAAACACAAGGAGAGAATGATGAATTTAATATACCAAGGCAAAACCAAAAATATTTATTCTTTGGACAACGGTAATATCTTGATGAAGTTTAAAGACGATGTTACAGGAAAAGATGGTGTGTTTGACCCAGGCGAAAACCAAGTTGGGCTATCAATTGAAGGCTCTGGAAGAGCGGGCCTTGAGCTTACTGAATATTTCTTCGAAAAATTGAAAGAAAAGAATATTCCGACTCATTATGTTAAAAGCGACCTTGAAAATAACTCTATGGAGGTCAAAAAGGCCAGAGTTTTTGGACATGGTTTGGAGTTTATCATCAGATATAAGGCTGTTGGTTCTTTTCATAAGAGATATGGTAAGTATATAGAATTTGGCAGCGACCTCGATGCTTTTTTTGAAATAACTATAAAAGATGACAAGGCAGGCGATCCTACAATAAGTAAAGACTGTCTACAAATCTTAAATATCATGACACCCAAACAATACGATGAGCTTGCCAATTTGAGCAGACAAATTTGTGGAATTATTTTCGACCTTTTGAAAGAAAAAGGCCTCGACCTTTATGACATAAAGTTGGAATTCGGTCTAGATGAAAATAATAACATTTTATTAATTGATGAGATATCAGGTGGCAATATGAGAGTCTTTAAAGGCGATGAATATATTCCACCTTTAGAATTAAATAAGTTGGTCCTAGAAAAATAAGACCTTTAATGCAAATAAAAAATCAAGTCTTGGTTGACTTGATTTTTTTATTTTTGCTTAATATAAATTTTTTAAAATTCTATTAGGAAATTCTTATTTGTATTAATATTTAAAATCCAACTTTTCTTGCAAATCTGATGGCTTCTTCTAGCATTTGAGTCGTGAGTATGTGGGGCGTGTAGTCCATTTTTTCAAATTTTATCAAGTCTTTGTGGTTATAGCTCTTTTTTATATTAGTATAAAATGCCTCTTGCCAAGCTGGGTTTATAGACTTATCTTCTGCTCCATTTAGCATCAAAAGAGGTCTGTCGGGAAAATTTTCTATGTGTTTTATTGGATCTATGGATTTTAAAAATTCATAAATTCTAAGATATTCTTCTGAATTTTCACCCATCTTCATGTATTCGCAAATCATGGGTTCTAGATTCATTGTCCCATTAAATAAAAGAGCCAGTTTTAACTTCTTGTTAAATGAATAAAGGCATCCCGCTGTCATGGCTCCCATAGAATGACCCGCCACGGCAATTTCATTTTCGTCTGCCTTGTAATCTTTTATAAGCCCTTCAAAAATTTGCGGAGCCTCTATTATATTAGACATTAAAGTCTTTGGCAGGTATATTCTTTCTAGATCCTTTTTGTCGTAGTCGAAACCTTCTATGATTCTTTCTCCATGATAGTTGGCATCTGGCAACAAAACCTGATAGCCATAAGATGCAAAAATGCCTCCTCTAAAAGCCTGCTTATCAGCAGAAGATGACCAGCCATGATAAAAGATTATGGTCTTGTATTTATCCGCTTTGATTTTAGGCCTTATCAAAAGGCAGGGACTTGATCCTATCTTAATTTTATCAGTGTCAAAAAAATCATTTTTTAAATATTTCATGTCTTCTCCTTAAATAATACCCAGCTCTGAAAGTATTGCTATTCCAAGAGGGAAGCTCAAGATACTAAAAGTATAGCCTACCGAAATAATCTGTGATGTGAGTTCATGATCAGATCCCATCTTCTTTGCAAATAAAAATGTATTAAGGGCTGATGGCACTGCGTAAAATACATATAAAACTATCAGCTCTTCTCTATTAAATCCTATTAGCACTCCCAGAGGTATAAAGATGGCTGACAAGAGAATTTCCTTTATAAATACTGCGGAAAATATGGTCGCCACGTTTTCTCTTATGCCTTGGAAGTTTAGTGAGCCGCCTATCAAAATAAGGGCAAGCGGAGTTGAAAGCTTAGATAACATGCCCATCGTCTCACCTATAAAGCCCTCAGGTCTATATGACACTGCTCTTGCTAAAAATCCAAAAATACAAGCCAGGGTCATGGGGTTTTTTAAAATTTGTAAAAATAATTTCTTGAAGTTCATCTTGCCCCCGTGGTAGTAGGTCAACAGACCAACTCCCAATATGTTTTGAAAGGAAACTACAAACATGATTATGGGAACAGATGAAGATGGAGCTAGATTGCCCATAATGCCTCTTATTATAGGAAATCCTATATATACAAAATTTCCCCTAAAGGCTGCGTGGACAAATGCTGTGAGTTTTCTATCATCCTTTATAAAAATTTTTCCTATAGCCAATGCTATTAAAAATGATGCCAAAAGAGTCGCCATTCCATATGCAACATAGATTGGATTCATCTTTAAGCTCTCTTCTTTTGTAATGTCATTAAATAGAGAAATGGGCAAGGCAAAATAAAATACCAAGGATGTCGCCCCTTCTATAAAACCTTCATCTATTATTTTTCTTTTCCTTGCAAAATATCCAAGTGCCATAATGAAAAATATAGGAAATATAATTTTCAAACCGTCTATAAAATATGTCATTCAATCTCCCATCTAGGTGCCTCTATTCCACATTTATTTAAGTATTCATTCGCTTTAGAAAAAGGGCGTGAACCGAAAAATCCCCTATATGCTGAAAGCGGTGATGGATGAGGTCCTTCTATTATCAAGTGTTTTTTATTTTTTATAAGTCGCTTTTTAGATCGGGCATGTCCTCCCCACAAGATAAATACGAGGGCTTCTTCCTTTTTATCTATAAGCTCAATTACCCTATCTGTAAAAATCTCCCAGCCAATTTTTTCATGGCTCATGGGTTGATTTTTTCTAACTGTCAAAGTTGTGTTCAAAAGAAAAATCCCTTGTCTCGCCCAAGCTTTTAAATTGCCCGTCTTAGCAGGCTCAATCCCCAAATCATCATGAAGCTCCTTGTAGATGTTAACAAGTGATGGGGGGATTTTCACTCCGTCTTTTACAGAAAAAGCAAGACCTTGTGCCTGCGAAGGGTTGTGGTAGGGATCTTGACCCAAAATGACAACCTTAATTTTATCATAAGCAGTCAAGCTAAATGCGGTAAAAATTTCTTCTTTTGGAGGAAACACTTCAAAATTTTCGTATTCATTAACCAAAAGTTTTCTAAGCTCTAGATAGTAGGGCTTTTGAAATTCTCCTTCTAATATGTCCCACCATGATTTATCAAAATATCTTCTCATCTGAATATTTCTCCAAAAAAGGTCGGAGTCGATTCAGGGTTTACAACCTTGCACAAATTTTTCAAACTTTCATTTTTACAAAAAACTATTAGCTTGTCATTTTGTCTAATGACAGTTTCCCCTCTTGGCACTAAAATGAGTCCGTCTTCTCTTTCTATGCCGGCAATTATTATCCCATCAGCCAAGTTTAAATCTTTTATCTTTTTATCTATGATAGGTAGCTTTTGTCTTAGCTTAACTTCCCACATTTCTGCCCTGCCTGAAAAGCTTACAAAGGTGTTAAGCCCCTTGTTACCTCTTATAATTTCGACAATCCTATTTGCACATATGCCGATAGGATTTACAAATTGATCTATCGAAAGTTCGTCCAAGAGCAAACTGTAGGAAAGGCCCTCTACCTTTGAAATTGCCATGCCCACCTTATACTTTTTGCTCATAAGTCCAGTAACTATATTCAACTCATCAGAATCTGTCGCAGCTATAAAGACATCTTGCTTTTCTATATCTTCACCCTCCAAGACTCTAAAATCTTCAAAATCGCCCCTTACGACAAGAGCATCAGAAAGATTTCTTCTTAATCTTTTAACATTTTTTTCATCTTTTGCAATCAATTTTATATTACAAGATTTTTTGGACATGAGTTCAGCAGCATACTCGCAGACTTCTCCTCCGCCTACAATCATGATATTTTTGCTTTCAACTTGTGTCTTAGCGGGAAAATATATGTGCCTAAATTTTTGTATGTCTTTTGTCAACCCAGCTATATAAATCAAATCATCTTTTTCTATTATTGTATTGCCATTAGGAATAAAGACCTTGTTGTCCCTTGCCAAAGCCACAATCAAAAATGGCATAAGTGCGCCGACTTTTTCGATTGTCTTATTTATAAGGTCAGGACTATTATTTGCCCTAAAACTCAAGACTTGCATCTTTCCTTTGGCAAAAAAATCTGACTTGCCAGAAAAATCATCAAAGACCAAATCGGCAATGGCCTGAGCCGACTCCCTATTTAAAGAAACCACTTCATCTATGCCTATGCTAGATTTCAAATCTTCCAAATCTTCAATCGGTGAAACTTCTTTAAAGAGGGCTATAGTTTTTTTAGCTCCTAGCCGCTTGGCTGCAGATCCAATTATTATGTTGGTCTTGTCCGATCTAGTTAAACATACAACTACATCAAAATCACCCAAATTAACCGACTTGTAAAAATCCAAGCCAAGAGGATCCGCTTCTATATATGTGTGGTTTTTAAATCGCCTTAGCTTGCCCAATTTCTCTGCATTGGCATCCACAACTGTCAGCTTGTGGTTTTCTAAAGACAACATCCTTACTACTCTTTGAGCCAAACGACCAGCTCCAACTATCAAAATTTTCATGGTGCAAGCCTCCTGTCAATATTTACATCAAATCTATACCCCGGCCTTTCTTCCAAAAGTTTGGATATGATTTCTCTTTTCTTTAAATCAACATCTTCCTCTTTTTTTATCTTTTCTCCATCAAGCACAATGTCTAAGTGAATCACGTCTTTGTTTATCAAAAGATCGTGAAAACTAATTACCCAATCAAAATCTTTTAAGACTTTCATTATACTTCTTGAAAGATCATAATATATTGGATTCTTGTCTCCAATCGGATCAATGTGAATTACTATATGAGCATCCAAGGCCTCTCCTACTTCCCTTTGTATTCTCTCTATAAGGCTATGAACTGCTACAAGCTCCATAGTAAATGGCACCTCCACATCCATCACAACTATTACATTTTGAGGGCCGAAATTATTTATTATAATATCGTGAACTCCCAAAATCTCATCATATGAAAGGACCCTTCTTTTTAATTCATCTATAAATTCTCTCGGAGCATTTTTACCTATTAGTTCGCTCACACAATCTCTTATCAATTCGAAGCCTGAATAGATAATAAAAATGGATACTAAAATGCCTCCGATACCATCTATTGGATAAGAGGAAAACTTCTCTATGATTATAGAAACTACAACAACTCCTGTCGACAAAACAGCGTTTAGGGAATCCTTGCCAAGAGCCTTTAGGGGACTAAATTTTATTTTCTCGCCGATTTCATTGTAAAAATGCGCCTGCCCCAGCTTGGCAAAAATAGAAAAAATCATAATAAAAATTTGAAAATTAGTATAAAAAACTCTCTCAGGATTTTTAATCTTTAAAAATGAAGATTTAAAAAACATAATACCCACACTCAAAACTAAGCTAGATACCACAAGCGAGGCTATATATTCAACTCTTCCATGCCCATGGGGATGCTCCTTGTCGGCCGGTTTTTTTGCATAGTGGATGCCAAGGGCTGTGATTATATTGGAGGCTGAGTCCGTCATATTGTTTAAACTATCAGCAAGGATAGAGACAGAACCTGTGATAAGGCCTATGACCAACTTTATGATTGCAAGAAAGACATTTAACAAAAGTCCAATTAAGGATGCCAAAAAGCTGATTGCCATCCTGTCTTCATCCTTAGTATTAAATTTACCATATCTTAAAACTCTATTAACTAGCATTTAAAAACCTCAACAAAAATTTCAAACTAAAGCCCCTTGGCAAATTTACAAATACGCCCTTTAGACTAAAAACAAGTTGTCATTTTATCATTTACTTAATCTACTTACAAATTCAAAAAATATTAAAAAACTTTAAAGCTTTTTTATTTTTTATTTTTTTCAATAAAAGAATTAATTTCACTAATCATCTCATTTATATAGACCTCATCTTTGGGATAGCCCACCAAAACTTTGCCATGTTCTTTGACCTTTCCCATTATCATGAGATTTCTATAAAGTTTATTTTCTCCTGTGCCTTGATATCTCATGTCTGTTATTATTCCAAGTATCAATCGAGGAAAATCTATCCCTCTTTCTTTTTCAAACTCAGCCATTACACCATGTGCCATTACTTCAGCAGCCACACCGTCATCAATTGTGAGCCCATCCAAACAAGCAATCAAAATGTTAGCTTCTTTTAATTTAGCAGTGTCCGCTTTTGAAATAGCTATATCTGTAATGCTTGCATCATTGTTTTTTTTGTCATTTATATCGGCATTTTCTTGTGGCACATAAAGCTCCAAGCAAGTATTTTCTCTTATTTTTTTGGCAATCATTTCTGTCCATAAAAACATACCCTCATTAAAAAAATGAGATGCTAAATATCCCTTCATCTACTTCCTCCTATTTATTAAAAAATCATAATTTGCATTAAATAACGCAATCTGATTATATCATTTTTATATGAAAATAAATACAAATCAAGCTTGTGCTAATGGATTGATGGCTAGTCCATCTTTTCTTTTATATCTCATTATTTTTTTTAAATTAAATAAAAAAAATGGATGCCCCACTTAAATTTGAGCATCCATTTTGTAATTTAATTAGATTCTAGAGTCCGTAAAGACCAGAAGTCTTTCCAGACAGATTTATAATTATACTTTTTAGTTGAGAATAGTGATCCAACATAACTTTATGAGTTTCACGTCCTATGCCAGATTTTTTCACTCCGCCAAAAGGCGCCCCAGCTGGTATTGAGTTGTAAGTGTTCACCCACACTCTACCTGTTTCAAGAGCATTCGAAACTTTTATAGCCTTATCAATATCCTTAGTCCACACTCCTCCGCCTAGACCGTATTCAGAATCATTAGCCATTTTTATAACTTCTTCAACATCTTTAAATTTTATTACAACTGCAACAGGTCCAAATATTTCTTCTCTTGCTGCTGTCATATCATTACTAGCATTTGTAATCAAAGTAGGTGCCGTAAAGAATCCATTTGCAAGCTTGTCTGTTTTTAATTGGCATCCTCCAGCAGAAATCTCTGCTCCTTCTTCTTTAGCCTTTTCAATATAGCTCAAAACTTTTCTCACTTGACCTGCTGAAATTTGACTCCCAATTTGAGTGTCTTCTTCCCAAGGCAAACCAACTTTTACCTTGTTGAAGCTTTCAACTGCTCTTTTTACAAATTCATCATAAATTCCTTCTTGCACAAAAACTCTTGAGCCAGCGCAGCACACTTGACCTTGATTAAAAAGAATGCCGAGTTGAAGTCCATCTATGGCTTGGTCGAGGTCACAGTCATCAAAATAGATGTTGGCAGATTTGCCACCCAATTCAAGAGTTGCTGGTATCAATTTTTCTGCAGCTTGTTTTGCAACTTCATAACCGACTTCTGTGGAGCCTGTAAAGGCCAATTTCCTAAATCCTTCGTGTTCTAGCATCCATTGTCCCGATCTGGAACCTCCGCCTGTTATTATATTTATGACTCCCTTGGGTACTACATCTTTTATAAGATCCATAAGTTCCAATACACTAAGTGATGTTGAGCTAGATGGTTTTAAAACTGTGCAGCAACCAGATGCCAAAACTGGAGCTAGTTTCCAAGCTGCCATCAAGAAAGGAAAGTTCCAAGGCACAATTTGACCTACAACTCCTATTGGCTCTCTTAAAATTATAGATAGGGTGTTTCTATCTAACATATTGGCTGCGCCTTCTTCTGCTAGAATTGCTCCTGCAAAATATCTAAAATGTTCAGCCGCCATAGGTATGTCCACATTGCTAGTTTCTCTTATAGGTTTTCCATTGTCTAAAGTTTCTACCATCGCTAAGTGTTTAGCATTTTCATCAATTATATCTGCGATTTTATTTAAAATTTTTGCTCTTTGACTGGCTGTAGTTTCTTTCCACGTTGGGAAGGCTGCCCAAGCTGCATTTACAGCCTTATCCACATCTTCTCTTGTGGCCTCTGCTACATTTGCAAGATGCGAGCCGTCTGCTGGACATTTAGCTTCGAATTCTTTTCCATCTGAAGATTTAACCCATTGGCCTCCTATAAAAAGCCCGTATGAATCTTTTAGTTTTATATTCGGTCTAGTCATCTTTTACCTCCAAATTAAATTTATATATAAAATGATATTGACTTCCACCTATATTTTACCCAAGAGTATAAATCTATATTCACTTATGCACATGTTTAAATTTTATCTATTGATTTATATAAATATGAACTTTATTTTTTAAAAGCACTTAAAGACCAATGTCTATAATTTATTGCAATAAAAAAACCTCAGCAAATGCTGAGGCTCTTTTTAAATTTTAATATCCGCTTGTTTGTCCAAAGAAGAAGAATCCAAGTGGTGTGTAGTACATACCTTCGATGTTAGATTTCATCATGTATTTGTTTACATAATAGTATAGAGGTGCCGCACATACATCCTTGCCAAATGCAAGTTCTTCTGCCTTGTGCATCAATTCAAATCTTTCTTTTGCATCTGTGCTTGCTTTCGCTTGCTTGATCAATTTGTCAAATTCAGGATTTGAATATTTAGGATTGTTGTTTCCTCCGCCAGTCATGAACATATCTAAGAATGACATAGGATCATTATAGTCTGCAATCCATCCATCTCTTGCTATTGAATAGTTTCCATTCTTTCTTTCAGTTAAGAATACATTCCATTCTTGGTTTTGAAGAGTTACTTGTACGCCAAGAACTTCTTGCCACATATTTTGTAGAGCTTCTGCTATTGCCTTGTGAGAATCCAAAGTGTTGTATAGATATTCCACAACAGGGAATCCTTCACCATTTTCGTAGCCAGCTTCTTTTAAAAGTTCCTTAGCCTTTTTGCAGTTTGCTTCATAATCTTCAGGCTTAATTGAGTAGTAGTCTCCACCGTTTGTTCTGAAGTCATTTCCTTCTTCTGCATCATTTACTCCCTTTGGAACAAATCCTGGAGCTGGAACTTCTCCTGATGCTGTAACTTTTTCTACGATAAAGTTTCTGTCAATTGCAAGAGAAAATGCTTCTCTAACTCTTGGATCGTCAAAAGGTGCTTTTTGATTGTTAAATGATACATAGTAAGTTCCTACATAAGGTTTAACTTGAAGTTCGCCTGATGCAAGTAAGTTTGTAGTTTCTTCTGATGGAACACTTTCTATAAAGTCAAGTTCTCCAGATCTATAAGATGCATATATTGAGTTTATATCATCTTTTAGGTGGAAGTTAATTTTTTCAGCTTTTATATTAGCAGCATCATAGTAGTCAGGATTTTTTTCAAGTAGGATGTTTTGATTGTGATTCCATTCCACCATCTTAAATGGTCCATTGCCTATGAAAGTTTCAGGATTTTGTGCCCACTTTTCATCCTTAACTATATCTTCTCTTACTGGGAAAGTTGCTGGGAATGCCATTATTTCTTCGAAATATGGACACTTAACTGCCAATTCAACTTCTAAAGTTTTGTCATCAAGAGCCTTTACTGCAAGATTATTTTCTTCATATCCTTTTACCATATCTAGCATATATCTGTAGTCGGCAGCAGTCTTAGGATCTACTAATCTCTTCCAAGCATATTCGAAGTCTTGAGCCTTTACAGGTTGGCCATCGCTCCATTTTATTCCGTCTCTAAGTGTGATAGTCCATTTTAAACCGTCTTCAGAAACATCCCATTTTTCAGCTTGACCAGGTGCCAACTTAGCATTGCCATTTCCGTCATTTACCCATTTTACAAGTCCTTCAAATGCATGTTGAAGTATGATTGCTCCATCAACTGCTGAATTGATTGCAGGGTCTACTGAGCTTGGTTCAGATGCTATACAAACGTCTAGTACGCCGTCTTTCTTTGCAGGATCATCTATAGCTTGCGCTTTTGCTTCTCCTTCTTTCTTTTCTCCATTTGCTGGTGCCTTATTTCCGCCGCAACCAACTAGCAAAGTTGCCATTGCAAGTAAGAGTGCCAAAAGGCTAATTGTTTTCTTCTTCAAAAGAATCTCCCTCCTAAAAAATAATTTTTATATACACCCCTTAGGGATATATGTCTTAGTATTCAATATTGTGGCAAGCTACAAAGTGTTCATCTTCTACTTCCACAAATTTAGGTACTTCTGTCTTACATCTTTCTGTAGCCTTGGGGCATCTCGTATGAAAACGACAGCCAGAAGGCGGATTTATTGCTGATGGGATTTCTCCTTCGAGCTTTATTCTGTTTGAGTTCCTGCTAATTTCAGGATCTGGAACGGGTATAGCTGAAAGTAGAGTCTTGGTGTAAGGATGAAGTGGTCTTTTGTAAAGCTTGTCAGCATCTACAAGTTCAACCAACTTTCCTAAATACATTACACCAATCCTATCGGATATATGTCGAACAACTGACAGGTCATGGGCAATAAAGAGGTAGGTAAGTCCCAACTGATCCTGCATGTCCTCCAGCATATTTACTATTTGAGCTTGGATTGAAACGTCCAAGGCTGATATAGGCTCATCGCAAACTATAAATTCAGGTTCTACGGCTAGGGCTCTTGCGATACCTATTCTTTGTTGCTGTCCTCCTGAAAATTCATGAGGATACCTATTGGCATGTTCTTGATTTAGACCGACAGTAGAAAGAAGTTCACTTATCCTCTTTTTTCTCTCAGCCTTTCCTTGGTATAGTTTATGAATATCAAGAGCCTCTCCTACAATTTCGCCGACCGTCATTCTGGGATCTAGCGAAGCAGATGGGTCTTGAAATATAATCTGCATCTTTCGCCTGTATGGCACCATATTTTTCGCTACATTGGCTGATGAATCATATATGGCTTCACCTTCGTAGACTATTTTGCCAGATGTCGGTTCATGAAGTCTTAAAATAGTCCTTCCTAAGCTCGTCTTGCCACATCCTGATTCTCCTACTAACCCAAGAGTCTCTCCCTTTTTTATATATAGGCTGACATCGTCAACTGCGTGGACTTCTTTAGTCTTTCCAAAAGAGCCTTTTACCTTGAATCTCTTTATTAGGTTAGTGATTTCCAAGAGTTTGTCCGCCGTTTTTAATTTTTCTCTTCTGATTTCGTACCTGTCAGGATTATTTAAACTTGATTTATTTTCTTTTACTATTTTTTCCATCAAGCTTCACCTTCTTTCATCGCAAGAAGCCAACATTTTGCCCTGTGTCCATCTCCCAATTCAACCATTGGAGGATCTTTTCTAAGGCAAATTTTCATGCAATGTTCGCATCTGGTACCGAAACCGCATCCTTCTGGTGGATTTAACATATCTACTGGGCTACCTTCTATGCTCTCAAGTCTTTCATAGCCTTCAGAATCTATTCTAGGCATGGATTTTAAAAGACCATGAGTATAGGGGTGAGATGGTCTATAAAAGACATCATCAACGCTGCCCTGTTCAACTATTTTTCCTGCATACATTACAGAAACTTTATCGCATATAGATGCCACAACTCCCAAATTGTGAGTTATAAATATGATAGACATCTCATTTTTCTCTTGAATCCTCTTCATTAGCTCTAGAATTTGTGCTTGAATGGTAACATCTAGCGCAGTTGTAGGTTCATCTGCTATCAAGAGTTTAGGTTCATTTATAAGCCCCATTCCTATCATTACTCTTTGACGCATACCACCTGAAAGCTCATGAGGATATTGTTTCATCCTTTTTTCTGGATTGGATATACCAACAAGATCTAGCATCTTAACCGCCTTTTTATAGGCCTCTTCTTTTGATACAGACTTGTGGCAAAGCAAAGCCTCCATAAGCTGATTGCCAATCGTATAAACGGGGTTTAAACAAGTCATAGGATTTTGGAAAATTATTGAGCACTTGTTTCCCCTAAAGTCTTCCATCTGTTTCTTGTCGTATTCAAGAATATTTTCGCCTTCAAACTCTATGGATCCGCCAACAACCTTACCAGGGTCAGCTAAAAGTCCCATTATAGAGTAAGCTTCAACACTTTTCCCAGAGCCAGATTCTCCAACTATTCCCATGATTTCATTGTGGCCCATTTCATAAGAGATTCCTCCAACCGCTTGGACTTCGCCAGCTGGTGTGAAGAAGGAAACCTTTAAATCTTTTACCTTTAATAATTTTTTTGTTTCCATTTTACACCTCACTTTTTAAGTCTTGGATCAAAGGCGTCTCTGAGTCCATCTGAGAACAAGTTTAAACTTAGAATCATAAGACTCAATATTGCCGATGGGATTATTAGCCTGTATGCGTATGAATATATTCCTCCAAGGGCATCTGATGCCATAGCTCCAAGAGAAGTCATAGGAGCTGAAACACCTATTCCTAAGAAGGATAAGAAGCTTTCCAAAAATATTGCTGATGGAATTTGCATAGCTGTCATTACGATTATTTGACCTATTGCATTGGGAAATAAGTGAGAAAAAATTACCCTTTTCTTATTTCCACCAAGAGCTATTACGGCTGTGATAAATTCTTGTTGCTTCAAGCTCAAAACTTGACCTCTTATTATCCTTGCCATCGAAACCCAGTACAAGAGTCCAAAGGCTATAAATATAGAAATCAATCCGGGTCCTATTGTCGCTATTCTAAGAGCAAACTTGGAGCCAGAGCTGTTTACCCATTGTTCCATGGGCATCTTTATTGTTATCGAAAGCAATATTATTACAAGTATGTCTGGGATTGAGTAGATTAGATCCAAAAATCTCATCATTATGCTGTCCACTTTTCCACCGATATAACCTGATATCGCTCCGTAAAGAGTACCTATAATCAAAACAATTATAGAAGCGAAGATTCCAACTATAAGAGAAACTCTTGTTCCATACATAGTCCTTACCATGAGATCTCTTCCCAATTTATCAGTGCCAAAGGGGAAGCTTGCATTTGGATGGAGATTTTCCATTCCTCTGTATTGAGTTGTGTAATCACCATTTCTAAACAGAGGTCCGGCAAATGCAAATAATATCACGACAATTATAAATACCAAAGACACCATGGCAACTCTGTTTGCCTTGAGTCTACGCCAGGCATCTTTCCAGTAGGAGACAGATGGAGCCTTCATTATAAAGGTTTCTTTTTCACTTTCACTGGCTAGTTCAAAGTCGTCAGGAAGAATTTCCAAATCCGGAAACAAGTCCTTATCTATTTGCAAGGAGAGTTTACTTCTTTTAAACTGCGATTTGTTGTCATGCATTATTCTCCCCCCTTAAGCACGTCTATTCTAGGATCGACTACCTTATATAGGATATCGACTACTAAATTCATGATAATTACAAGTGATGCAAAAAATATGGTCGTCGCCATTATAATCGGATAATCTCTATTTAATATTGATTGAATAAAATATCTTCCAAGACCCGGAAGTGAAAACACACTTTCTACTACAAAAGAGCCAGAAAGTATACCCGCTGTCAAGGGTCCCAGATATGTCAAAACTGGTATAAAGGCATTTCTCAAAGCGTGTTTAAATATTCTCTTTCCCGAGGATACGCCCTTGGCCTTTGCAGTTCTCATATAGTCTTGATTTATTGCATCGAGCATGGATGATCTACTTAATCTTCCTATATAACAAGCCGGATAAAATGAAAGGGCTATGACTGGCATTATATATCCAGTCCAAGATTGAAGTCCCATTGTCGGTAAAATTTTTAATTTTACTCCCAAGCCTAGCAAGAGCAAGGTCGCCACAACAAATGAAGGAACTGATATACCCAAAGTTGTCACAACTCTTAGGGCTGAATCTGTAAACTTACCTCTATTGTATGCAGCTATGCAGCCTATCGGAACACCAAATAAGACCGAGCTTACAAGTGCCATAAGACCAATCTTAGCCGAAGTAGGGAACATCTCTTTTATAATATCTAGAACAGGTCTGTTCTTCTGCATTTTTAAAGAAACTCCGAAATCCCCTTTTAAGATGTTTCTTATATACATCTTCACTTGAACCCAAAGCGGTTTATCAAGACCATATTTCTCATTTAGAGCCTTGATAGCCTCAGGACTTGGTGCCTTTTCGTTTAAAAATGGACTTCCCGGAATTAGGTGCATCAAGACATATGTTATACATATGACTATAAAGAGTACAAAGATTGCTTGAAGCACCCTCTTGAGAATGTATTTTCCCATTTCATTTCCACTTCCTTTCATTCTCGCTAAAATATTACATATCGTACTTTATCCAGCTAAATTTTTATTATGAGGTATTATATTCTTTAACACGAAACTTTGCAAGCCTTGATTTTTCAAAAATAAAATTATTTGCTATCACTTTATGTTGCTAAATTGCTCTATCACTTGTTTTAAGACGTTTCAATTTATGTTTAAGTATTTTAAAAAAATTTTGCTTTTTTCCATCAAGTGATAAACCAATTCATTTGTTTTACTTCTCATTAAACTTTTTTGTTAATATTTAATTTATTTTTTTCAAAAAAATAATGTAGTTTTTTATATTTTTTTAATAATTTGAATGCGTTTTCCTATTTTTCAATCAACTTTATATATTCTTACATATTTATACAAAAATTTATAATATACACTTTTTTATGGTTCATATCATTTTTTTATGTTTTTATTTTTATTTTATTAAAATTTTTATTATTTATTTTATATTCGCCTTACCCGCCTTTATTATTAAATTTTTTTCGATTTTAACTTAAATAAAATTTCGTATCGCTGGATCAAAACACCTTCTAAATGATAATTTCAAATCTAAATCGCTGTAGTTTATCTTGAATTTTTTAGCACATTTTTTTAAAGAGCCTTGGTATGCTTTTTTGTCTTTTATTAAATAGGATTATAGAGTAAAATTAATCTAGTATAATTTGGAGGTTTTTATGAAATTAAGTTACTTGCTCGGCCTTTTAGGTGGGCTGGCTCTGTTTCTATATGGGATGGATCTGACTAGCCAAGGGCTGGAGATGGCAACCGGTAACAAATTGCAGGGCCTTATTGAAAAATTTACTTCAAGTAGATTTAAGGGTCTTTTAATTGGTACCTTGGTTACTGCAGTCATCCAATCATCTTCTGCGACAACTGTAATGCTAGTCGGTTTTGTAAATGCAGGCATAATGACCATTGAACAAACCATAGGTATCATTATGGGGGCCAATATAGGTACTACAATTACTGGTCAGATTGTGGCTCTTGATATTGTAGCAGCCGCTCCTCTTTTTTGTTTTGTCGGTTTTATACTTGCAAAGTTTGTTAAGAAGAATAAGGGGCTTAAATATTCAGGGCAAATTTTTTTGGGCATAGGTCTTCTCTTTATGGGTATGAAAATTATGTCAAGCTCTATGTCGCCTCTTGCTGAAGACCCCAAGTTTATCGACTTGATGGCAACATTTAAAAATCCCATCTTGGGAATTTTTGCAGGAACTATTTTCACCTCCGTTTTGCAATCTTCGGCAGCTTCTCTTGGTATCTTGCAGGCAACTGCTAATATGGGCTTGATAAGTCTTAGGGCAAGTATGTTTATAATATGTGGCTTTAATATAGGCACTTGTATAACTTCTGTTCTCTCATCAATAGGTGCTAGCAAAAATGCTCAAAGAACTGCAGCTTGCCACGTGCTTTTTAATATAATGGGAACTGTTTTATTTGTAGTCTTAGCATTTTTTGTTCCGGTAGAAAAATATATAGCCTTTATGTCAAGAAGTGTTCCAGCTGCTCAAATCGCCAATATGCACACATTTTTCAACATTTTCGCAACAGTTATGCTCTTTCCTTTCGGTAATAAAATAGCTCAAATTTCTAAGCTAGTAATAAGTGGTGAAGATGCTGAAAAAGATGAAAAATCACTTATATATATAAATCCCAACATCAAAGAGCCAACAACACTTTTTGCAGGAATAAGGGCAGAAAGCGAAAGGATGCTTACTCTAGTTAGAAATAACTTTCTGATGAGTGTGAGTTTATTTCACAACTTTGATCAAGAAAAATTTGACCTGTGCTTTCACAACGAGGTCATAATAAATTATTTGAACTCACAAATTTCAAAACATATTATAGAAAATGTCAACCTGCCTATGGACACTTCTCTCTCTTCTCTATTTACAGCTTATCTTAGAATAGTAAGAGACCTTGAAAGGATAGGAGACCATACTAAAAGCATAGCAGAAAATTCTCAATATTCTTATAATTCTGATCTTCCTTATACTGATGAGGCCATAAGAGAATTTGACTCTCTGGAATCTATAATAGAAGATATGTTCAAATCAATTGAAACCGATATAGCAAAACCTCACAGAGTTAATGATTTAAGACTTGCCTATGCCAGAGTCGAAAACAATGCTGAAATTTATAGAAAGCTTCATGTGGATAGGATGAAAAAGGGCATATGCAATCCAGAAAGTGGTATTATGTTTGAAAAATGCCTGGTCGCATTCGAAAGAATCGCCGCCTATACCTACAATGTCGGAAAACTC
Source organism: Peptoniphilus sp. GNH (assembly GCA_021307325.1). Lineage (NCBI taxonomy): Bacteria > Bacillati > Bacillota > Tissierellia > Tissierellales > Peptoniphilaceae > Peptoniphilus > Peptoniphilus sp. GNH. The sequence continues at coordinate 1,147,608 of CP089931.1, forward strand.
TCTATCTAGAATGTACAACCACCGCAAAGTCGGTGGTTTTTTGATTTTTAAAGTCTTAAAATTTATCTTGTAAATTTCACTTTCGCTCTTTATAAAAATCTCTGCCAAGTCCTTATTCATAGTTTTTTATTGTGAAGTAGGCTATAATCAAATAGATGAGGTGATGTTTATGGAAGAAAAACGAAAACTCAAATTTATTTTGTCTGCTTTTGTTCTTCTGCTGCTAACAGGCGTGCTAGGCTATATGATTTTATTGAAGCTAAGCTTTGTCGATGCCTTATATATGACTGTCATAACAATATCTACTGTTGGTTTTGGCGAAGTCGGCAAGCCCAATATGGGGTCGGAAATTTTTTCAATAATTATGATATTTGCAGGTGTCGGTATAGTCGGATATGCCTTTACAACATTTGTAGCTATGTTAGTAGAAGGCAAACTCATGGATTTATGGAAGGGAAATAAAATGGAGAAAAAAATTTCTGCCTTGAATAATCATTACATAATATGTGGCTCTGGAGAGCTGGCAGAGGTCATAATAGAAAAATTTATGGCTGAAAAGTTAGATTTCGTCGTTATAACTGATAAGCGTGAAGACCTTGATAATTATAGTCACCATGACATCTTGGTAGTAGAAGGCCATTCTACTGAAGAAAGTGTGCTAACTCACGCCGGCATCCAAAAAGCCAAGGGGCTCATATCCACTCTGGATACAGAGGTGGACAACATAGTTACTGTGCTTACTGCTAGAAATCTCAACAAAGAAATATATATTATATCCAACTCCACTAGCAAGTCTGGCAGCGAAAAATTATTAAAGGTCGGAGCAAACAAGACCCTATCAGCAACGGAGATTAGTGGTAAGAGAATGGCATCTCTTATGATAAAACCAAATATAATTTCTTTTTTAGATGTGGTCACAAGAATAGGAGATCTTGAGCTAGATTTGGAGGAGGTCATAGTAAAAAAAGACTCTTATTTGGAAAACAAAAATTTAATTCAGGCGCAAATACCTAAAAAAACTGGTCTAATTGTGCTTGCAATAAAAAAGATTGAAGATGAAAGTTTACTCTTTAATCCTCCCATCGACTATACTTTTAAAATAGGTGATGTGCTAATAGTCCTCGGAAGAGAAGAACAAGTTGACAAGCTGAAAAATTTAGGTGATGAACTGAGATAAGGCTATTTTAAATAGCCTTATTTTATTGTTATTTTTAGGCTTACATCCCCCTTTCTATAGATATGTAGTTATAAATATTTTTATTAATTTTTAAATATTAATAATTGTTATTTATTATCCAATAAAAAAATGGGTAGAATAAAAAATATAAGATATTTACCAACATATATATAAGAAGGTTCTTGTATATATTTTATTTTGGGAGTATATTATATGGTTGGAAAGAAGGGATGCAATGAAAGATACTATTAATAGCATCTTAGATATTGAGGAGCGAACCAAGGCTGTCATGGAAGAAACAGATCAAAAAATCACCTCCATGAAGGAAGACTTGCAAAAAAAGCTCTCTCAAATGGAAAGTGAAGTCACAAAAGAAGCGAAAGATGCCGCTTCCGCAAAATTTTCTGAGATTATGGCATCTGCAGATGAAGAGGTCAAAAAGAGGCAGGAGGAGATTCAAAATGAACTTTCTCAAATCGATGAAAATTTTAGACTTCAAAAAAAGGAACTTGTTGAAGAAGCCTTTAAAAAATTTATATTGAAGGGATAGAAATGGGAGAATTTAATGCAGTATCAGCTAAAATGAGCAAGATGACCTCTGAATTTTTAACTGATGAAGACTACATCAATATGTCCAGATTTCAAACCGTTTCCGAAATAATCGCCTATATGAAAGAAAGCACAAAGTTGTCTTCCTACTTCGATGGATACGAAGATTCATATGAAGCAGAAAGAAAGCTAGACCTTTATAGGCTACATCTTTTAGAAAAGTTAAGGCACTACTACAAGGGCAAACACCTTGCATTTGTAAATGCAGCTATTTCTGAATTTGAAATAGACGATATCAAAAGAGTCCTCAGATACTTAAAGACAAAGGATGGCAAAAGAACTTTAAGGGATCGGCTTATTGTTTTAAATTTTGAAAACTTAATAGATGAAGCCGATACCATTAAAACTTTTGTAGAGAAATTAAAGGGAACGAAGTACTACAAAGTCCTACGCCAATACGTAGACGATGCAGAGGATGTAGTACTTTTTTATATGGAGATGAATCTGGACAAGCTCTACTACCAACAACTAATTGAAATTGCAAACACCTTTTCTAAATACGAAAAAGAAAATGTGGGCAAGGTTTTGGGAGTAAAGATTGATCTTTTGAATGTGACTTGGATATATCGTGGTATCAAGTATTATGGTCTTATGCCGGAAGAGCTGTTGAATTTTGCAATTATTGGAGGAAAATCTTTCAACTTCGATAAGCTAAAAGAAATGGTTTATATGGATATAGAAAAAGAGTTCGTCCCCTATATTTTAAACTCACCTTATGCCTTTTTGTTTCAAGGTGAGTCTCAAGATATCTACATGGATAGGAGAAGCTCGAGGTTTATCTACTATACCTGTCGAGAAGTTTTCAAAAAATACTTTTTCGATTTTTCAAAATTCGTCGCCTTTATCTATATCTTGGATTTTGAAGTCAAGGATGTAAGGGCGATTATGGAGGCAACGAGATTTAACCTATCTACTGGCGAAACTCTCAACTACTTGGTAAGAAGCTATAAAGGAAGTGAATATACTTGGCTGTAGAAAAAATGAGAATAATGAATGTTGTCGCTCCCCTAGATAAAATGGAGAGTGTGGTTGTCGATATTTTAAAGACGGGCGCTGTTAGCATAATAAACTCGCAAAATCAGATAGACAACAACGCCTTCACTTTCAATCTAGAAAACGAAAACAACTTGGAAAGGGCTATCGAACTTAATCATATAGCTCCTTTTGAAAGAAACTCCATGCTAAAGGCCACCATTGAAAAGGCAAAAGAAATGGAAGAGTTTTTTGGCATAAAAGATTTAAAGGTTGACTATGATCTGATTGATATGGGAGCAGATTATGAGGTCTTCTATGACGAAATAAAACATAAATCCAAAAGACTCAAAGAAATAAGAGATGATTTAAAGGTTATAAATGGCATAGAAGAAAACTATGACTATTTTAAAAATGTAAACATCGATTTGTCGAAGCTTTCAGATTTAAAGTATTTCAAGGTAAGATTTGGTATATTGGACAAAGAGGCCAGATTTAGGCTGAAAAAAAATTATGGAAATATCCTAGCCATGATATTTCATACAGCGACAATAGATCAAAGAGAAGTCTACCTTGCAATCTTTCCTAAGGAAGTAGAAAAGGAAATTGACAGAATATTAAAAAGCCTAAATTGGGAAGATGTAGAAATCCTTGGAAGATATAAAGGAACTGCCAAAGAAATCCTTGAAAACTTTGAAGCGGAAAAGAAGAATCTAAAAAAAGAAGAAAATGACATTTTAGAATACAGGGACAAGTTCTTAAATAGCAATAGAAAAGAAGTAGAGGGTGCCATAACATCTATGTTAATCTCAGAAAATATAGAAGAGGTTAAGAGGTTTATGGCAAAGTCAAATAAATACTTCTATCTATCAGGTTGGATAAGTCTTAGAGATAAAGAGCCTGTTGAAAAGATCTTGTCCAAGTACGATGGACTTATCACAAGTTTTAAAGATCCTGTTGAGCAGGGCATCAAGCCACCGACAAAGCTTAGAAACTCAAATTTTTTTAAGCCCTTTGAACTTTTAGTAAACATGTATGGGGTGCCAAATTATACAGAAAAAGACCCGACCCCATTATTTGCAATTACCTATATGCTGCTTTATGGCGCCATGTTTGGTGATTTTGGACAAGGGGCAGTATTTTTCTTAGCGGGTATATTTTTATCTAAGAAAAACAAAGGCTTTGGAGGGCTCCTGGAACGACTTGGCTTTAGCTCTGCTATATTCGGTCTTCTATATGGATCAGTTTTTGGCATTGAAGATTTAATAAAGCCATTTTTGATAAGACCCTTTGAAAACATAAATACTACCCTTGGTGCTGCAATAGCTGCTGGTATTGTGTTTTTAATAATCTCTTACGGGCTAGGATTTATAAATAAAATCACAAATAAAGAATATGAAGAAGCCTTCTTGGGCAAGGAAGGTCTGGCGGGCTTTTTGGTGTTTTTGAGCTTTGTGAATTTGGCAGCATCAAAAGTTTTAAATGTAAACATAATTCCGACAAAATTATGTATCGGCATAATAGTGCTTTCACTTCTAGCCATGATACTTTCAAAAGTCATCATGTCTTTTGTAACTAAGAAAAAGATTAAGACAGAAAGCGGCTACTATATAGGAGCTGTGTTCGGACTACTTGAAACCATATTAAGTGTCGTTTCAAATATAATCTCCTTTATCAGGGTCGGTGCATTTGCAATAAACCACGTTGGTCTATTCATAGCATTTAAAACAATCGGTCAGATGATAGGCACACCAAGTGCAAAACTCATCTCACTTATAGTAGGAAATATAGTAATAATAGGTCTGGAAGGACTTATAGTATTTATTCAAAGTCTAAGACTTGAATACTATGAAATGTTTAGTAAATATTACACAGGAGACGGATACGAATTCGTCCCAACAACAATACGTTTGGAGGATAAATAATGGAAAAATTAATAATTATAGCACTTATATTTGTGCTTTCGACAATCACAACAGGAGTTTATTACATGTACAAGGGAACCACTACAAATCAAAAAAAGCTTCGTATGTTTTTAAGATTTAATATGGTATTTTTCTTGCCTCTTTTGTTCATGACCGTCTTTACTCTTGTGCCAGGCTTTGTAAGCGCTCAAACTGAAGGAGGATCCTCTCAAGGTCTAGGCTTTATAGCAGCAGGACTTTCAACAGGTCTTGCAGCTCTAGGTGCTGGTCTTGCAGTTGCAAATGTAGGTTCATCTGCAATAGGTGCTGTTTCAGAAGATCCTAAGATACTTGGTAAAACCATGATTTTCCTCGGTCTATCAGAAGGTATAGCCATCTATGGACTTATCATTTCAATTATGATTCTGGGTAGACTATAATGAAATCTCTTGTGATTTCTAGAAATAGAGATGTGACAACAGGGCTTAGGCTATCTGGAATAGACGGATTGTTTTGTAAAAATACAGCTGAGCTTAAATCTTTATTTAAAAAAAATAAAGACAGAGAAGACCTCGGTATAATAATCTTAACTGAGAGAGACTCTAATGAAATAAAAGAAGATGTCATAGAAAAAAAATTAAGCGGCACTCTTCCCCTAGTTGTTACTATCCCTGGTCCTAAGGGAATCGAAGACAAGGACTTCATATTGAGGTATGTCAAAGAATCCGTAGGCATCAAACTCTAAAGGGGGAAATATGATTTTACTTGAAAATAAAATTGCGATTTTTAATAAAATCGTATACTTGGAAAGAGAAAAAGACTGTGAAGCTAGGATAAAGGCTAGCAAAGAAGAAATAGAATCTACCCTGCAAAAGAAGAAAAAAGAACTCGAAGATATGAAAACAGACCTCATCAAAAGACGTATCCACCTTGCCAAGGAGAAAAAATATGAAATGATTGGCAAGACCAACGAAATGAAAAGGATCAAGAAGCTTGAAAAAGCTGATGAGTTGGTGGGACTTTTAATAGATGGTGTCTGTGAAAAAATAAAGTCTTATGTTAAGGAAGATTCTTACAATAAAGAACAAATAAAGAGATTTAAAGCTCTTCTGGATACTTTGAATGAAGGTAGCTACATCATCCATATTCTTGATTCTGATAAGGAACTTAGACAAGCTATGGAAGATTTGGCAAAAGAAAAGGGCATCAAACTTGAATTTCTTTCCCTCAATCCCAAAAAATTGGGCGGATTTATAATTCTAGACGAAGCCATGACTTATAGCATAGATAAATCTCTTTATAAAATACTTGAAGACAATAAGTACGAAATTGGCAAAATGCTTCACTTCGCACTGAAGGTTAGGTGATATTTTGAAAGAAGGATTAATTAAATCAATAAATGGTCCAGTAGTTGTTGGCAAAAATATGGCGGATTTTAAAATGAGAGAAATGGTTGTAGTCGGCGACAAAAAACTTATAGGCGAAGTCATAACCATTGAAAAAGATTTGGGAACCGTCCAAGTCTATGAAGAAACATCGGGCTTGAAAAGGGACGAAAAAATAATACCAACAGGATCGCCACTTTCAGTTAAATTGGGTCCCGGACTAATATCAAATATGTTTGATGGTATAGAAAGACCTCTGCAAAAAATAAAAGACGATTATGGCAACTTTATGCCTGAAGGCATCGGCCTTATATCCCTTGACGAAGAAAAGCTGTGGAATGTCAAATTCGAAGTCAAATTAGGAGATTTTGTAAAGGGTGGCATGATTTTTGGCAGCGTAAAAGAAACAGAAATCATCACTCATAGACTACTAATTCCCTTGGATGTGAATGGTAAAATAAAATCCATACTTCCAGACGGTAGCTATAATATAGAAACAGACCTTTTAGAGGTAGAAGACGAGGATGGTATAATCCACAAAGTCAAGATGTACCAAGAATGGCCAGTCAGAATTCCAAGACCAGTTAAAAATAGGTTGCCAATTGATAGACTTCTTGTAACTGGTCAAAGAGTATTCGATGTATTCTTCCCTATTGCTAAGGGTGGTACGACAGCAGTACCTGGAGGGTTTGGTACGGGAAAGACCATGACTCAACACCAAATCGCAAAATATTGTGATGCGGATATAATCGTCTACATCGGATGTGGAGAACGTGGTAACGAAATGACAGAAGTCCTAGAAGACTTCCCAAAACTAATCGACCCCCACACAGGAAAGCCTCTGATGGATAGGACAATCCTAATAGCCAATACTTCTAACATGCCAGTTGCGGCTAGAGAAGCTTCTATCTATACAGGTGTCACCATAGCTGAATATTTTAGAGACCAAGGCTATCATGTGGCTCTGATGGGAGACTCCACATCAAGATGGGCAGAAGCTCTTCGTGAAATTTCAGGAAGACTTGAAGAAATGCCTGCAGAAGAAGGCTATCCAGCATATCTTCCATCTAGAATTGCAGAGTTTTATGAAAGAGCTGGCTACGCAGAAACTTTTTCTGGTAATGAAGGCTCAGTAACCTTGATAGGAGCAGTAAGCCCTGCAGGCGGAGACTTCTCCGAACCAGTAACAGAAAATACTAAAAGATTCGTAAATGTATTCTTGGCCTTGGATAAAGAGTTGGCTTACGCAAGACACTATCCAGCCATAAATTGGATGAACTCTTATTCAGGCTATGTGAAGATGCTAAAAAATTACTATGACATGCATCTAGACGGGGACCTTCCAGAGCTTAGGGCCAAATTTTTAGACCTGCTTCACAAAGAAGCCAAGCTAAACGAAATTGTAATGCTAGTTGGAGAAGACGTGCTGCCAGATGATCAAAGATTGGTGCTAGAAATTTGTAGAGTAATCAAGGTTGGATTCTTACAACAAAATGCTTTTAATCCAACTGATACCTATGTCCCCCTTGAAAAGCAATTCGAAATGCTAAAGACCATAGATTTGCTCTATGAATTGGGATGTCAAGCAGTCGAAAAACAAATACCCATATCTCAAATAAAAAACGACGCCCTCTATGGCAAAGTAATCAATATGAAATATGACATCCCCAACGATGACCTATCTAAAATAGTAGAGATAAATAACGAAATCAAAGAGTTTTACAGAAAACTCATGGATGAAAATGTAGGTGAATAGATGAAAAAGAATTATTTATTACTAGATAAAATAGAAGGTTCCTTGATTGACCTTTCAAACCTTCATCATGTCTCCTACGATGAAGTAGTAGAAATAAAAACCAGAGATGGAAAAAAATCTATGGTTGGAACAGTTGTAAAAGTAGATGAAGACAAGGCCACTATTCAAGTCTTTGGCGATTTGCTGGGTAGCTCTACCAAAAATATGGAAGTCACATTTGAGGCAAGACCTTTTGAGATACCCTTAACAGACGAAGTCTTGGGAAGAGTCTTTGACGGACTTGGAAGACCTATCGACAAGGGCGGACAAATCTATGCAGATAAATTTTACAATGTAAATGGCAGACCCATAAACCCAGTAGCAAGACTCTATCCGAGAAACTTTATCCAAACAGGTATATCGGCAATAGATGCTCTGATGACCTTGATTCGTGGACAAAAATTGCCCATTTTCTCAGGATCAGGCCTACCTCACAATGAACTAGCTGCCCAAATAGTAAGACAGGCAAAAATATCCAACGCTCAAAAAGAAGACAACTTCGCAATAGTATTTGCTGCAATAGGAGTAAAACATGACGAAGCCGACTACTTTAGAGAAGAGTTCAACAGTGCAGGAGTATCAGAAAATGTAGTCATGTATATAAACTATGCCGATGACCCAATAATGGAAAGACTAATCGTTCCAAAGTGCGCCCTGACCTGCGCCGAATACTTGGCTTATGAATGCCATAAGCATGTTCTAGTTATCATGACAGATATCACTTCCTACGGCGAAGCCCTAAGAGAAGTATCCTCATCAAGAGAAGAAGTCCCCTCCAGAAAAGGCTATCCTGGTCATCTCTACTCAGACCTTGCCATGTTATATGAAAGAGCCGGAATGATAAAAGGCATAGACGGATCAGTTACATTGATTCCCATCCTTACCATGCCAAATGATGACATCACTCATCCCATCCCCGACCTAACTGGATATATAACAGAAGGCCAAATCGTACTCTCAAGAGACCTTCACGGCTCTGGAATATATCCTCCAATAAATGTACTGCCATCCTTGTCAAGACTTATGAAAGACGGCATAGGAGAAGGATATACAAGACAAGACCATGCAGACTTGTCCTCGCAGCTTTTCGCATCCTATTCAAAAGTCCAAGAAGTAAGAGCCCTGTCTCAAATAATAGGTAGAGAGGACCTTTCCGACTCGGATAAAAAAATCTTGGATTTTGGAGACGAATTCGAAAAAAGATTCTTGCGCCAAAGATTTGATGAAAATAGAGATATAGAAGAAACCTTGAATCTAGGATGGGAACTTTTAAAGATACTGCCCGAAGAAAGCCTAGATAGAATAGATCCTGAACTCAAGAAAAAATATCTAAAAAAAGATGGCTCAAACGATAAATTGCAAGAAGAAATAAAAGATAGCATATAGAGATAGAGAAAGTAGGGAAAAAATGGCAACAAAAGTAATACCTACAAAAGCAAATCTTTTACAAACAAAATCGTCCTTGGACTTTGCAAAAAAAGGCTACGACCTACTAGATAAAAAAAGGACCGTCCTCATAAAAGAAATGATGGACCTTAATAAAAAAGCTGCTGAAATCCAAAATAAAATAGTAGTAGAATTCGAAAAGACCTATCGGGCCCTTGAAGATGCAACCATCACAATGGGAACAGAGTCAATCTTCGAAATATCAAAGGCAGTCCCCCTAGAAGAAGACTATGAAGTTAAATTTAGATCTGTCATGGGTGTAGAGCTTCCCAAGGTGAAATACAAGGAAAAAGAAAATCGAGCAGAGTACTCCTTTCACAGAACTACATCAGCCTTCGATAAGGCGAGCATAGATTTACATGAAGTAAAGTATATGATCTATGAGTTGGCAGAAGTTGAAAATTCAGTATTCAAATTGGCAAAAGAAATTAAAAAAACACAAAAAAGAGCCAATGCCTTGGACAAAATACAAATCCCCAAGTACACAAAAATAGTAAAAGAAATCGAAAACATCTTGCAGGAAAAAGAAAGAGAAGACTTCTTTAGGCTAAAAAAAGTAAAAGATAAAAAAAATAGAAAATGAGAATTCATAGACCACCTCAAGGGGTGGTCTCTCTTTTTATTTTATAGCTTTCAAATTAAATAAGCCTAAAATGCAATTTATGCCCGGCCTTTTAAGAACCTCATTTATAACAATAGTTCCAACTTTTACAAAAAAAGACTTTCGAAATCAAAAATTTCAAAAGTCCTTTTATTTAATAACTACTCTTACAAAATTTTCAAAACAAAGTCAACAAATACCCGTCTATCACTGCAACTAAAAAATACATAACAAGAGCTCTAAAAAAAGATTCGATGTGCTTCCTAGGATTTTGATAGAATTTTTTTTGCGGTATTTTTGAAAATCTGATTCTTTTTGTCTTGCGCCACCAAAATAAATCAATCACCAATAAATCAAAGACATTTAGTACCTGACCAAGTATCAAAATAGATACAAAGTTGTGGCAAAAATATTTTTCTCTTATGAAAATTCCACAAATAAAAAATAATACTAAAAATAAAACTAAGTTCATAACAAATGTTGCCCATTTGCTTTTTTCTTTAATCTTTATAGCGTACTCAGGTATCTCACGTATTCTCTTTTGAACTTCATCGGGATAAGACTCATAATTTTTTAAATTTTTGTCATCTGTCCCCGTTCCCGCAAGACACAAGATGAAAAATAAAAAACATAAAATAACTATTTCAACTAAAAGCATATGCACCTCGAAAAATGAGAGGCCTTTTAATATAGCTAAGATCTTGTATGTATTAAAAGCCATTTCAAACAAAACCATTTACTTGATACTTCTTATTGTTATTATATATCAATTTAAAATATATGTTTCAAAATTTTATTAAATTCAAATAGTATTTTTGATATGTGGATTTAAAAAACTAGTATTTATCCGCCTAATTATCCTTTGTTTACTCAAACTTTTCTAAGAAATTCTCATAAATAGGAGCTTTTAATAAATCATATACATAAGACACCTAGCCTAATTTATATTTTTAAAAATTTTAAGCTCATAGAGCTTGTCCTCATTCACCAGCTTGTTTTTGATAATTGCTTGGATTTAGAGAGTCTAGCCATCTATATATTTTCTTTGTGAGTTTCCAGAGTAAAAATCCCAAAATAGCTAAGACAAGTCCTAGACTTAAAGCTATGATCAAATCGGGAAAGGTTCCAAAACTAAAAGATGAAGTCCTAATCCAAGTCGCATCTATTCCAAGTACTATTAAAATAACTTTTAAAATAATTGCCACTACAACAAGAGGCCCGCTTATCATGAAAGCCCATGCAGTTATTGCAGTAACAGGAAATACAATTGTCCAAATACATGCCGCTAAAATATACCATATTAATTTTTTCATGAAATCTCCTCTATATTTATATAATAAATTCCAATCGATTATTTCATTTGGCTTACAGCTTGTAAGCTAAATCTCCATCATATTTTCAAAGTCTAATCGATATAATCATACCAAAAATATAGCCTCTTTTCTATCTCTCGGTTTTCTTGTGGCTATACTATTTATTTTTGTAATGCTCATCTTTTGCTGTCTTTTAAGATTTTCATAGCATACACATCTTTATAATATCCATCTATGGATTTCTGATATAACTATTTAGATCAATATAAAATTTAAAATCACTTGGCTTTTGTTCCTTATTATAACATAGTGTTTGTCGTTTCTTCTTGCTTCAGTTTTCAATATTGACGATAATAAAAGGTTTCTCTATATATTTTTCTTGCATTTTCCTGTATTATTGTGCCATCTCTTTATGAAACACTGCTTATTAGTGTGGTAAATCCATCTTGGCAACCTGTGTTATTCTTAAAATATTAGTTATTCTTACTAACTTTTAATTTTCCTTATAAAAGATGAAAGATATTTCTAGTCCTGGATACTTATTTTTTATGCTAAAGACACCACCATGTAGTTCGGCTATTTGCTTAGAAATAAAAATGCCCAAGCCATGGCTTGTAATATTGGTCAGATCTTCTTCATCGACTTTTTTTATAATATTTTCAGATAGGCCTTTGCCCTCGTCTAATATTGTAATAATTAAGCTTTCATTAGAGTCTGAAATTTTAAGTCTGATCTTGGATTTGGTGTAGATGAGAGCATTTTTTAAAATGTTTTCGAGCATTCTGTAAAATAAGTTTGGCTCCATTTTAATCTTTACATCTTGATTGTCTATGATATTTTCAAAAATAATTTCTCTATCTGGATTTTCATTTAGTTTATCTACTATAAGTTTTCTTGCTACTTTTATGGGACTTTCTTCTTTAAAATCTTCCTTGTCTAGATTGGAGAGGGACAGGGTGAGATTTAGTCCCTCGAGGATATCTGAAATTTTCAAGACTTGGTCTTTTATATCTTTCCTATTGGGAGCTTCTTTATTTAGTTCCCAGGAAATTTTTGCAAGAGGAGTCCTCACATCATGGCTTAGACCTCTAATCCACTTACCTTGAGATGCCTTTAAGTTGTTGTACTTTTCATTTGCCTTATTTATGCTACATGCCAAATCTTTTAATTCTCCATATTCGTCTAACTTTTCATAATCATTTTCATATAGAGTATCTATCGCTTTTTGAAAGGGCAATAGATTTTTTACTATGGCTTTTATGTCAATACTATAAATTATATAAACAAAGAGCAAAAATAAAATAAAAAATAACAAAACTAGGCCCAGATTAAAAAGGAACTTGTTGTAATTATAATAATTTGATGGGAACTTATCCAAGGAGTTTTGGGGATAGGCAAATATGAGTAGACCATCTCCTACAATGTATGTAAATACTGGATAGTCAGCTAAATAAAATCTACTAAATCTTGCGACATCTGTAAGATCAAATTTGTCTTTTACTTCCTTGGGCTTATTAAAACTTTCTATGACTTTCCCGTCTTTATCAAGCCTTATCGCCCAAATATCTTTTTCTTTTAAAAACTCTCTATTATTTTCATTTAAGTATTCATCAGTTTTATTACTTTCTACATAGGAATAAACAGAATTAGGATTTGGATATTTATTATTTAACCTATAGTTTAGGTAGAGAAAGATCATAAGAAAAAATATCAGGAAAAACATCAAGGCGAGTATTCTAATGACAATTTTTTTAAACCTTTTTAAAATATAATTAAACATTCTTAATCCTCTTTGACAAGCTTGTATCCAAGCCCCTTTATAGTTATCAAGATTTTAGGATCTCTTGGATTATCCTCTAGCTTTTCTCTTAATCTATAAATATGAGTTATCAGTGTGTTCTCATAACCATAAGAATCTTTCCAAATATTTTCTAAAATCCTATCTATTGAAACTATCTTATTCATATTTTCAGATAAGTAGTCTAAGATTTTAAATTGGGTGGCTGTCAAGGCTATCTCTTTGCCATTTTTTTCGAGAATACCCTTTGATTTATAGAAAATCACCTTGCCAAAATTTATCTTTTCTTCACTTTTAATCTTCTTACTTCTTCTTAAAACTGCATCAATTCTCCAGAGAAGCTCATCCGGGAAAAAAGGCTTTACTAAATAGTCATCCGCCTTGTTCTCAAACCCTTCTCTTCTATCGTCTATCCCATCGAGGGCAGATAGAATTATGACTGCCACATTAGAATTCTGTCTAACTTCCTTCAACAAGTCAAAACCACTTCCATCAGGAAGCATCACGTCCAAAACTATTAAATCAATTTTAAAATTTTTTAATTTGAATCTAGACTCTTTTAAATTTTTTGCAGTATAGACATCCTTAAACCCATTGTTCTTTAAAAAGTTGTACAAATTTTCTAACAAGCTTTTTTCATCATCAACTATTAATATAGAAAATTTTTCCCTAAAATCCATTTGTGCCACCTCATTAACCCTATTATACACAAGTTTTTTAATTTATTTGTCTTTGTGATGTAAAAGTGAGCTTGTTTAAACTTTATTTTTATCTCTACCTGCTATCTTATTTTTAGGAGGAATGATTATGAAAAAAATATTGGAAATAAAAAATCTAAAAAAATCATATAACAATAAAAAGGTCTTGGATATCGACTCTTTGGATATCGAAGAGAGCTCTATTTATGGCTTAATAGGCAAAAATGGTGCTGGCAAGTCCACTCTTATGAAACTCATACTCGGTCTTGTAAAAAAAGATGATGGCCTTATCAAAGTCTTTGGACAGGAAATAAATTCAAAAAATCAAAAAGAATTCAATAGAAATCTCGGCGCTTTGATTGAAAACCCTTCATTTTATGATCATCTAACTGGATATGAAAATTTGGAAATAATATGTAAGTTAAAGGGCATAAAAAAAGAAGAAATTTTAAAAACTTTAAATCTTGTAGGTCTAAATAATGTAGGGAAAAAGAAATCTAGGGAATATTCACTAGGTATGAAGCAAAGACTTGGCATAGCTATGGCATTGATAGGAAGTCCCAAGCTTTTAATATTAGATGAGCCTATAAATGGACTCGATCCCCAAGGAATCGAAGAAATGAGAAATCTATTTAGAAATATTGTAAGAAACTCTTCCACAAGCATCTTAATCTCTTCTCACATCCTTGACGAAATAGAAAAGATATCTACTCATATAGGAATTCTTAAAGATGGCAATTTAACCTACAATGGCAGCTTAGAAGATTATAGAAGGCTTCATCCACCATTTATATCACTACGCACATCAGACAACAAAAAAGCCTTAGAACTTTTAGACCTTGATGAGGATAGGATGAACGGAAAAAAGATAATCTTAGGCAAAAAATCTAACCAAGAGATTGCAGATATCGTAAACTTTTTAAATGGCAAAGTAGATATATATAGGGTAGAGGAAGAAAAAGAAAGTCTAGAAAAGCTCTTTATCGAAGAAAGCAGGTCTTGATATGAAAAACTTAGAAAGAAAAAAATATAAAAGACTGGGAATAAATTTCTTGATACTACTAGTATTTGTTGCTCAAATGCTGATGGTAAAAGGTGTAAGCTTTTCTAATTCTTTTTCAAAAAGTCCCTATCCCCTCGCTCAGATATTGGACACATATTTATTTATATCTCTACTTATAAATCCAATATTAATATCATCGCTTGTAAAAAAAGTAATGGAAATTGAAGAAAAAAACAAGATGTGGCAGATGCAAATAATCCTTGGCGAAAAAGTCAATTCTATTCTTCTTTATAAGTTTAAAAATTTATCTTTCAAGCTAATTGTACTGCAAATTATAGAAGCTCTAGGATTTATTAAAATAGCCATGCATTCAGATCATTTTAGCCTAAATAGCGAAATGCTTTTGAGATTTGTGACAGTAAACTTATCGGCTTTAATAATAAATTTATTTTTTCTGGGGCTATTTATGATAATCGAGATAAAGAGCAAAAAAGTCTACACCCTATCATTTATTTCAATAATAGGAGGTCTCACAGGAGTAATATGTATGCTCACATCTAAAATTCTCACTTATTTGAATCCCTTTGCTTGGATGGCAAGCCTTTTAAACACTTCTTATATAAAAGAAGAAGGCTCATTTATCCAAGTGCTAAACCCAACAAATTTCTATACCTTAATAATTGCCCTTATTCTTTTAATAGTCTGCCTTGGCTACTTAAAGGCAATGAAAACTTATAATCTATACAAGGACTAGGAGGACTTATGTTAAAATTAGAATTTAAAAAAATAAAATTTACAAATATCTTGCTAGTAAGTCTGATAATTCCCCTACTAGCCAACGCCTTTGGCCTTATAAATTATATGGGAAATAGGGAGACCTTGACCCACGAATGGCAATCATTGTGGACCCAAGTAAGTCTGTTCTACTTTTCATTTTTCTATGTGCCCCTTATAGCAATCGTAACAGCTAGTCTATGGTCACCAGAACACAAAGCAGGACTTAAATTCATTAGACTAAGCCCCAAGAAAAATATGGCATTTGTACTAGCTAAGTTAATTTTAGCTTTTATAATAGTTAGCTTTTGTCAGATATATTTTTTAGCTTTATTTTATGCAGGCGGAAAATTTATAGGACATTTCTCAAGCATAGACTTTAGTATATATTTTTACTATATAGCTCTTAGCATATTATTGTCACTTCCTATTATAGGAATTTTTGGAGCCCTCGCCATAAGGATAAAATCCTTTGGAGTAATAATCCTCTTATCCACCATCCTTACAATACTCGGCTTCGCTTCAGCTTACAAATCTCTAAAAATAATAGGCATAAGCTTCTTAGCAATAGAAGCAAACAACTTTAGATTTATAAATGCACACGACTTGGCATTATTGGTCCTATTTGCTCTAGGCGAATTAATAATCTTTCTATATCTTTCAAATAGATTTCTAAAATACGAAAACAAATAAAAAAAGGGGCTGTTGGAATAAAATTTTCCAGCGCCCCTTATTATCTTATCCGGCTTGATTCAGCTTTTTTGATTTAATGCTAAATTTAACATTCCAACTACAAAAAAGCACCTACTTTTGTAGATGCTAAAATTTAATAATCTATAATTGTAAGTTTGTATTACTCATTTTATTAATTATCTAAAAAATCTCTTCTCGCAAATTTTATAACATATTAATTTCCCCATTAATTTGATATTTATAAAAAACAGCTATCGACTTACATTATTTATCTTCCCTAAATGATAATCCTATTAAATCTCCAAACAATGCAATCACCGCATATCCCACTGCATAGACCCATGCACTTGAGTTATAAAATATAAATATAGATGGGATAAATATAATTGCTACACTAAAAATATACCAAAAATCAAACCCCTCCCTAATGCCATAAAAAACAGAAATTATTAAACATATTAGTGGGATAATTACTAGCATAAGAGCCATTGCACTTGCTGTGTCTTTTATGAATAAAGGAATGATATAAAAGTCTATCAAAAATAGCAAATAGAAAACTATGTTCTTTTTTAACTTCTCCATCATGTCAATATCCTTTCAAATTCTCATTTATCAAATTTTCGTCCTCTTTTCTTTATTTTATTATAAAGTCTTACTTGGAATCCGTAAATCACATAAAACTAGATACTGATATTTAGACTTGATAAATTGCGTATGATTTAACTTAATTAAGTCTCATCTTATTTTACAATTTGATAAGCTACCTATTTATTTAAGGTAATGCTGAGCTTTTTATAGATAGAACCCGAAATTTTTCGGGCTAAGATTAAAACCCCAGCATAACTCATAAAGGCTATGAAGGCGAAAGGGGACACTCTAGTTTAATTGCACATTGATTATTATACTTAATTTCAAATTTATTTTAGTCTTTTTTAAAACAAATTACTGCATCAAAAGTAATGGATAAAGCAATATAGTTATGATATTATTTATTTAAGAGAGAATGTATTTTAGGAAATAAAATTGCAGTACATATTCGCCACAATTATCCAAAAGATTTGAAATTTATTTTATTTCCAAGGAGTTTAGAGAATCAAAAGGTTATAAGGAGGATTAAATGAAAAAAAATAAGACAGTCGCTAGTCTTGCACTAATAGTTATGCTGATGCTTTCATCTGTAAATGTTTATGCAGCAAAAAACGAAAGAAAAAATCCAGCACTAAATGGAATCATCGTAAATGATCACATAGTCTACAGCGATGCAGAGCCATATATCAAAAATAGCAGAACTTATGTGCCTATTAGATTTATAGCTGAAGAACTTGGCTACGATGTTCAATGGGATTCAAAAGAAAAAATGGTTACCATGAATTCATCAGAAACTAGTGTGGAGCTTAAAATAGGTTCAGATAATATGAAGGTCAATGGCAAAGATGTTAAGCTGGATTCATCTCCTGAAATAAAAAACAGCAGAACCTTTGTGCCCCTTCGTGCAATAGCAGAAGCTTTTGGCAAAAAGGTAGATTATTCGAATGAGTATAGAACTGTATATATTGGTGATAATCCAAAATATGATGCCTTCTACAAAATCGTTTACTATTATGGAAAAGAAGACAAAATGATGTCGCAATATACTATAAATATTGCTAAGAAGAGCGAGGATATAGATGGTAATAAAAAAGAGTATAAAACAATAAATGAACTTGTAAATTCTGTTTACGACAGCTTATATTCAGTTATCGGTTCAAATTCTAACGATGTCTCTTCTAAGACAAAACCTGACACAAGTAAACCAAAAACTGACACAAGTAAACCAAAAGCGAATGCAAACAAATCAAATGTCCCAGATGATATGAAACTTAAGGATGCAAAATATATAAGCCCATCATCAGATCCACTTGTAGGAACTTGGTATTCATCTGGTAAGCTTACTTTCAATGGTTCTACTGTTAATGTTAGAAATTACAAATATATCGAAAGTCTGGGCGACAATTTATACAAAATAACAACTAGAATTATTCTATCTAGTGATCCTAGTTCAGAATTTTATTGCGAGCAAATTGGATACTTTAATAATTCAACAAATATTATAGAATTTCCTGATGAATCAGAAATAATTTATGGAGACACGGGATATTTCAAAGGTCAAACACCATATTTACCTAATGAGGAATGGGTTTTAGATAAATCTGGAACTAAACTGTACTTTAAAAGCTTAGATAGCGGATATTATTTTACCAAATATTAAAAACTTAGAGTTCGGGAAACTGGACTCTTTTTATTTGCGGGAAAATATAGACACTTTAAAATTTTTGAATCAGACTTTTATATTAGTAAACTTATTATTTCATTTTCTTGACTTCTAGAAAAATACCTGCAATGACGTAATAAGCACAAAAAGATGATAGACCCCCAAAAATCCACCATATTTTTTGACTTTTACAACTTGATAAAAGAAGTGAAAAAACTACATCTGGATTCTTTTTCGAGGACTATTTAAACACTAAACTTTGCATAACGAAGATTAATCAAGGAGATTTTGCAATTTTATATTTTTAAATTCCGACTATAAAACTTGGCTTTTCTCTATTTTAAAATTCAAAAAACAAAATCTTTTAAGATACCTTTTGAGCAATCATAACACCAATCGGCGCAAGACCCCCATAGGCCAATTTCATTTCACGTATCAAAAATCCATGCCCTTCAATAAAATCTTCAAATTGCTTTTTATTCCATTCTTTATACATCTTAAAACCTGAAATAGACATCAACTTTTTTATAAAATAATTTTGTTTTCCCTCTTTCCATAGAAAAGTAGGGGCAAACAAAGTGCCATTAGACTTTAGCACCCGATATATTTCTTTCATTGCCTCATCCGGATTAGGCATAATATGAAGTGCATTAGCAATTAGAACGCTATCAAACTTTTCATCAGCAAAAGATAGCGAACTTGCATCGGCTACTTCAAATGTGAGGCTTTCGTGTTTTTCATGCTTTTTCGCTTCCATAATCATTTGTTCGGAAAAATCTGTACCAATCCAACTTTTAGTAAGCCTCGAAAGACTAAAAGAAAATTGCCCCGATCCACAAGCAAGTTCTATACATTTAATTTCATCTGGTTTTTTTCATACAGAAATTTGTAAGAAAAATTCCTTGTCGTTCTACCTGCTGTTCCTTGACAATTTTGTAACCTCTTTTTTCAAAGAAAGGTTTCGCTGTAATAGAAGCGTGGGTAGTAATATCTCCTTGAACAGCTTGCTCCAGTTGATTGCAAATAGCACTTGCAATACATTTTCTCTGATAACTGGTATGAACAAATAGATGGTCAAGGTAGCCTGTTTTATCTATGTCCCCAAAACCCACAATGATTTCATCATCAACCGCAACAACACTGAAATGTTCTTGAAGCGACTTATTCCATTGCTCTAAATCCACCTGTCCTGTCGCCCATACATTTAACTGTTCTTTTGTGTAATCTTTTGCGTTGACTGTGTGGACAGTATTATAAAACAGGTCTGCCAATTCTTTGCAGTCTGACGGCTGATATTTTCTGATAATCATTTGTTCTCCTTTAATTATTCATTTATATCTTGCGATCACATATTCATTTCATTTACCGTTGAAGCAGGTTTTACTGTCATTTCGACCCAAGCCGGACGAAATCCGCTTTTTATTGCATTTCTTGCAGATCTCAGATTTGACCATGCACAACAATAAAATGGAACCTTACCGCTTTCTAATATTTCTATTGCCAATCTGCTGGTCAATGCCGATGCTATTCCCTTCCTTCGATGTTCAGGAAGTACGTCAACTCCGATCTGCCACATAGTTTCACAGTCTGCGCTGCACGCCGCTAACCCTATCAATGTGCCATCACGATATGCTCCAACTCCAAGAATATCTAACTCCTTGCGTTTTTCGCATAAAGCATTACTCCACGTTTCTGTGTACAGCCCTTTAAAATCTTCCGGATATAATATCTTTAACTCATGATCGCAAGGCAACGGAGTCAAAACAGATATATCAGGCAAAAAATATTCAGCCATAAAACACACACGAGATCCTTCTTTTTGAAAAGCATCATTTAACACGTGCATATTCGGTGTTTCAAAACAATGCTCGATCGGATATTTATTGATATAGTATTCTACAACGTCTTTATATTTTTCTGAAACGCTGGCAACAATATTATCTCCATAGGATATCAAGTTGCATATGTGCGGAAGATTTAAATATTTTCTTGCTGATTTGTTTTCTTTTGAAATTGCCACAACGTTCTTACCGCAAATAAAATCCTCGACACGGCAATTGGAATCTATAGCAGATTGCTGCATAGCTATCTTCTTTATCATCTCATTTGTCCACTTCAATTTAATTATGCCCCTCCTATGACTTCTTGTGATCCTTTAAATACACCGGCAACCAAATAACCGGGCAAACCCCGGATTTCCGTTTACACCGCAAGAGCAGCTTTTACACCGCAAAGGCAAACATTTTAATTTTGCCTACATCTTGTATCCATTTCGGTATGATTATTTCAAGCACATCCATATCTTTATTCAAATGAGGGCGAATGTATTCGCAAACTTTATCATAAACCCCCTTATCTTTTTTCATAAATGGAGCATATAGCTTTGCAAATCTATCCCAAAATTTTTTATTGCTTTTATCAATCACTTTCAACACTCCTTTTAATATATATTATCATAAGCACATTTATATTGAACTTATTTCCTTAACATCAATACTATACATTCAACATGGCTTGAGTGGTCAGTGTGGATAAATTTCAAAGTTTTTCAAAAGCCTCGTTTGTGGGAATATGTTAATCAATAAACATCTTATAATTCATTATATCATTTTAGAGTTAAGAAAAAACAGCCCATAAAAGAGCTGTTTAAACCCTCTAATTGAACTAGTCATAATACTACTAAGATGAACTGCAAATATAGCTATAAGAAAGAATAATTTACAATTCATTTATATTGTCAGTTATGGACATCTTATTAATTCTTTTAATAGGTTTATATGTTGAAATGATTACTGAAGTCAATATAAAACCTATCGAAATTATTACCGGCAAAATTGGAAACTGCCAAATGGCATAGGAAAAATGATTTTCTATCAATTTTGTAAATATAATTTTATTCAGCAAAACACCACCAATAATCCCTATAAAACAGCCAAAGAAACCATAGGTTGCTGATTCTACTTTAATCATTCTCTTAATTTGAAGCTTATCCATACCGACTGCACGCATCATTCCATATTGTTTTATTTTTGATGATACGCTTATGGATATGCTGTTGATACTATTTAATAGACTTACAAGACCGATAATCGCTATGAAACCATATACAAAAAACATAAATGCCATATATGTTCCTGTTGTCTTTTGTTCTCTACGATCATTTATTGTATTCTTGTTCCCCATAATCTTTTGAACTTCATTTATACTTTCATTTGAAAAATTCTCATCAGTCTGTAACATGACTAAGTTATATCCATTTTCATTTGTTATCTGTTTGAATGTTTCATTTGAAGTTATTATTGTAGTTTTACCTCCAGTTTCACCATCGCTAGTAAATGGATCGTATTTCAATAGTCCAGCTATTTCAAAATCTTCTCCTTTAATTTTTATTTTATCTCCAATTTTATTATTGCTATCTCTATCCCAAGTAGATAAAACATAATGGCTATTGCCAAATACATTCGATAAATCACTTTTTCTCTTTAGGGCTTTATCTTTTTTTAGACTTTTTAAATCAAAATCATCATATGAGATAATATCTATTTTTTCTCTACGGTTAGATTCAGATTCTAAAATTGCATTTACATCAAAAGCGCTTCTTCTACCATATACATTTTTTACTCCATCTACTTCTTTTAATTTATTCAACAAATTTGGATCAATATTATTTGAAATATCCTTACTTGTAATCTCTATATCTGCTCTGGCAGAAGATTGTGGCATTATATAATTTACAAATTGTCCGAAAACTATAAATGTTAGAAACAAGATAATACTTAATGCAAAGGAAGCTGACATTAGAAATAAATTCTTTTTATTTTCTATAGCATGATTTATTCCTAGTGATTTTTCAATATGAAAGAATCTATTATATACTAATTGTTTATTTCCTATATTAGATTCTGTATTTCCAAAAAGAGCCGCAATTGGAGAAATCTTAGAGGCTTCTTTCGCAGGTATTTGTGCGGCAATTAAAACACTTGCAAGTCCTACCAGAACACCTGCTAGAATACCAGTTACACTTATTGTAAAAATAGGTATGTTAGAAAATTCTTCCCCAACTATATATCTTAGTCCACCACAAAGAATCCAAGTTGAAACAACACCTATTAACGTACCAATAGGAATAGCTGTTTTGCACCAATTTAGTGACTCTAACCTTACAAACTTTTTAATCTGACCTTTGCTCATCCCAAGAGAGCGCATCATCCCAAAAAACTTAGTTCTTTGAGCAACACTATTATTAATACTTCCAGAAATCATTAAAGCACCAGCTACAAGTATCAAAATAAATAATAACATAACTACAGGAATTAAAGTTTGCCCCAAGTTACTTTTTAATACATCGTTGAAACTAAAACCAGTATGCTTTAACTTCAATCTATCAATTTCCATTCGTAAGCCAATTTCAGCCATACTAAAAATTGCTGTTACCAAAAATACTGAAATAGCTATGCACATTATAGTTAAATGATTCTGTTTTTTACGAATTTTAGCTGATATTGGAATTAAACTAAGATAACTTTTCATTTGTAGCACTTCCATGATCAAATAGTATTCCATCTGAAACTCTTAAAACTCTATCTGCTGCTTGAGCTATCGAACGGCTATGTGTAATCATAATTATAGTTTGTTCATATTTCTGTGAAGATTCTTTTAGTAAACTGATAACCTCTGAACTGTTTTTAGAATCTAGGTTTCCCGTTGGTTCATCTGCTAGAATTAGAGAAGGCTTTGTTATAAGTGCTCTACCGATAGCAACCCTCTGTTGCTGACCACCAGAAAGTTCACTTGGCAAGTGATTCTTTCTCTCTTGTAGTCCTAATATATTTAATAGTTCTTCAAGATATTTTTTATCTGGTTTCTTGTAATCCAATAAAACTGGAAAGATTATGTTTTGTTCCACAGTCAACTCTGGAATCAAATTAAATCCCTGAAAAATAAAACCTATATTTCTGCGGCGAAATACTGTAAGCTCGCTATCTTTCATTGAAAACAAATCTTTATTATTAATAATAACTTTACCTTCAGTAGGAGTATCTAGCGCGCCTATTATATTCAGTAGGGTACTTTTCCCAGAACCTGACTCTCCTACTATAGCTATATATTCTCCTTTATCTACAGAAAATTTAATATCTTTTAAAGCATGCACTGCATTGTCGCCTTTTCCATATATTTTTGAAACAGATTTAACTTCTAATAAACTCATAAAACACCTCGATCCTATTCTATTTATTAAAGAATAACACTCCATTCCTACACTTAAATTACTAAAATCCTACAATTTTGTAGGATTTCTAAAAGTTAATATAAAAGTAGTCCCATAACCTAATTCACTAGAAACTTCAATTGTGCCACCATGTCCTTCGATGATAGACTTTGCTAAGGGTAGTCCTAAGCCTATCCCTTGTGAATCTGTTAAATGTCTACTTCTATAGAAACGCTTGAAAATATGATAAAGATCATCCTCATGTATACCAAAGCCATTATCAGTAATTTTAATTTGTAAAATCGACGAGAATTGCTCCCATTCAATTTTAATTACATCACCGCTTTCAGTATGGTCAAAAGCGTTTTTGACAATATTATTTATTGCTTCCAATAGCCAATCTCTATCACAAATAAGATTTATTTTTTCATCTCCAGAAACTTGTAGATGTTTTTTTTCACTTTTTGCACGGTATGTAAATCGGAGTTCTACATCTTTAATCATTGCATACACATTTTCATTCAATTTTTTAAGAACAATCACACCTGCATCAAACTTAGCTAACTTTAAAAGGTTTTGTATTAATGTATTCATTCGATTAAGCTCATGGTCTGACGCTTCACATAAAACTTTAATGGGATAATCTTTATCAACTTCATTAAAAATAAGTTCATTATATATGTTTAAAGCTGCTAATGGTGTCTTTAATTGATGAGATATATCAGATATAGTGTCTTTTAGAAATTTTTTCTCTTTAGATTCATTCTTGGCTCGGGCATTTAATATTGAAACCATCTGATTTATGGAATTAAATAACCTATAAATTGTCCCTTCTTTGTCAGAATCAATCTGAGCATTATGATTGCCTTCAAGATACATATTGATTTGTGCTTCTGCATTTTCTATAATTTTTTCTTGGCGTTTTAAATAAAGATAAAATATACCAGGTGTCAAAAAAATAAAAATAAGACTTATAAAAATTAAAGGAGTAGAAATAGTTTTGAATTCTTTCCAAGTAAATACTTGAATTGATAAGGCGAATAAGATATTCACTGTAAAGATATGTTTGAAATATCTTTTATTGTTTTCATCTGAAAATACTGACATCATTGTTTACCTCAACAAGATATGTTCCACTTATATCCCAGGCCTCTAATAGTTTGTATCATTTTGGGATGGCTAGGATTGTCTTCAATTTTCACTCTAAGTCTACGAATATATACAGTTACGGAATTATTGTCTATATAATTATCATTAATATCCCATAATTTCTCTAAAATTTGATCTTTAGATAGGACAATATCAGGATTTTTCATAAATAAACAAAGCAGTTTATATTCACCACTCGTTAGATCTAAAGCGTGACTATTTTTATAAGCAACACTTTTTGATAAATGAATTTTTATACCATTTGATTCGATATTTTGGTTATTATATTTTTCTGTTCTCCTAAGAAGTGCATTTATTCTTGAGATTAAAATACTCAATTTAAATGGCTTAGTTATATAGTCATCTCCACCAATTTCCAGACCCATAATTACGCTTGTTTCTTCGTCAGAGGCTGTTAGAAAAATAATAGGTACATCAGAGTTTTCTCTGACTTTTCTGCAAAATTCAAACCCTGATCCATCAGGAAGAGATACATCTAAAATTAATAATTCGTATTTGTTTTTTGACCATAAATCTAAAGCTTCGCTTATAGTTCTAGCTATATCAGCGTCAAACCCTTGCTTTTCAAAAGAAAATGACAACCCATAAATAAGGCTCTTGTCATCTTCTAATAGTAATATCTTGTTCATATAAAATCTCCTAAAAATCATTTAATCTATGTTAGATTATACATTATAAGTACAAAAATACACTCAATTTAGTTTAACACCATTGCCATTATAAGTAAAAACAGACCCTTTACGAATCTACTACTTGTTGATATCAATTTCAATCCTTGACTTAAAGATTACTTTCAGTTTTTCTTCTCCACTCTCCTTATAAATATCTATCCTGTCTACACACCCCTACGATTTTTACCATCGATATGTTCCTACAAGGTATTTATCAAAAAGAAAAATGGCCTTTAAGATTTCTTCTGAAATCCTAAAAGCCATTGATTTCAACAGTCTTAGAGCCTCTTATCTTATTTTCTTGACATCAAAACAACACTCTCAACATGGTTTGAGTGGTCAGTATGGATAAAATTTAATTTTTTAGGGAAGCCTCGTATGTGGGAATATATCCATCTCTGATTATACATCATAAAAAATTATTTCTTACAATCCTTGACTTTAAGTATAATTCTGCTACAATTTAGTTAAGGAACAAGCCCTTGCCATACGTGGCGGGGCGTTTTTTTATGAGGCGTGTATATGAGTAAACCGTTTAAAACTTATGATGAACAAATTGAAATACTCTCAAATAGAAGTTTAGACATTAATAATCCAGAATATGCTAAAATTATTTTATCACAAGTTAATTATTATAACCTTATCAATGGCTATAAAACTCCATTTTTAGATAATACCTCTTCTAATGGGGAAGAAGATGTATATAAATCTGGTAGTAGTTTTGAAGAAATTTATGCCCTTCATGAAATGGATCGTGAATTAAAAGAAGTGGTTTTTTCTTCTCTGCTCCGTTTTGAGAAACTTCTAAAAACATCCTGTGCTTATCATTTTTCAGACTTACACAGAGATGGACTATATCCTTACTTACAAATTGAAAATTATTCTGCATCAAAGCATCAACTAAATTATGTTTTGAAAAATATAGGGACATTATCCAATGCCATAAGTAGAGAAAATAAAAATTCAAATGGCAAGAAACCTATTAAGCATTATATAAAAAAGCATGACCATATTCCTCTTTGGGTTCTTGTAAATTTCCTTACTTTAGGAAATATATCTTATTTTTATAATTCCCTAGATGAATCTCTTCAAAATAAAATTGCTAGAGATTTTGGTGAAAGATATAAAGAGAGTTACCAGTCTAAAGAAAAAATTAGTAAAACTGAACTTATAGACATAATTAAAATCTGTAATTTTTTCAGAAATGTTTGTGCCCATGATGAAGTCATGTATTCTTTCTCATTGAATAAAACTGGTCAAACCGCTATATTTGAAAAGTTTTTTGATGAGAATTATACTGGAAAAAATTTACATGATTTAATATTGGTCCTTAAACTAGTTATTCCCGAAAAAGAATACCAATCTTTAATCTCATCAATTAGCTCCATCAAAAATAAATATGAAGATAAATTTACTAGTATATCAATTGATGCCATATTTGCAATTTCAGGATTTCCTAATAAGTAGTTAAGTTAACTACTTATTTTTTATTTGATCACGATTATCCTCAATTGCTTATGATAATATTATACCAATTATATTAAGTCTATTAAGTAAAATCAAAAAAACCGACTTGGTCCGCATTATAATAAGAGGTGTGTCGGGTACTATTACTCATATAATATATCGTTAAGTTATTTGCCAATTTTATACTTTGCTCTTAATTTTTTTATTGAGATTCTCATTAATCCAGCTATAGTGGCAGAATTCAAATATGCTTGACCAAAATGATGCGTAGCATATCCATCTATATCATCTACTAAAATTTCTTTAACTTACTTCTCAGTTAAATATTGATTAAATATGGCAATATCATTTTTAAACTTACTTTTATAGATTCTATCGTATTCTTCCAACCCTAGGTTTATCAAAAATGTATCATAGTAACATTCCTTATATGCTCTTAACCAATCCCACATAATTTCAGGGTTATAAACATTAGGATTTTTTAAATGGTATCTTTTGCAAAGTAGCACATAATTCGATGGAATATCTTTACCACCCAAGGATCTTGGAATTATATGACATCTCTCCAGACTTCTTTTTGATCCACATCTCCAACATCTTTCTAATGCTTCAGATGCATCGACTCTTAAGTTGCTTTCATCAACTCTAGAAAACCAGTACTCATATATATCTTCTTTCGTTGTTTTAATTTCTTTAGTCATATTTACTCTCCACTTATTTATATACTACTTTAAATTCACCATTGTATTTCAAGTCGATTATTATTTCAACTTAATCTTGTAGAAATATATTAGTTCTTAAATCATTGCTTCTCTTGCTATGCTAAGTTTCACGTGATAAATTTTATTTTAGTCTATATATGTGGTGTCAATCAATATTTGTTGAGCTTATACTGTTAAGTCTAAATTTCTAGCTAAAACAACATCGCTTTCATCTTGATATATTGGTATGCAATTAATATCTAGTAATTCATTTATTAAGTATATTCTATCTGATTTGTTAATATCTAAAATCAAAGCCTTGGACATAAAAAGCAATGTCCCTGTACCTATTATTTGTAATTTCTCTATTGTTTTTACTAAAAAGTATTTAATAATTTGTATTTTACCATAAAAATCTTCCGCCTCATCTGCTAAATTAAATTCGTCTATTATAGCTACGGATCCTATTCCTCTAACTTCATTACAATAGGTATTATAAGCACTTGCTACATATTCTAAATCACCAGAAATACTATCAGCTAATAATAACATATCTTCAATATTATAAATATTAAAAATATAAAAGCTTATACTAGCTATAAACTTTTTAACTTCTACCTCGTCTTGCCATAAATATTCGAAAAAATCTATTCTTCCTAGCATAATATCATCATATTCACAATCAGACGTTAAAAAAATTTCAAAATCAATTATCTCATGCTTTTGAGAAAATTGATTGAATTGATATGTCATCTAAACCTCCATATTCTGGTAAAATCAATACTTTAATGTACTCAGCAATGATATCTTGATCAAGAATTTCTCCTTTAATAGCAATATGCCTTAAATCGTCTATATATTCAGATCCTTTTTCAAACTCTATTTCTTTCTGTAAATCAAATTTGTTTAACAAGTTTATTTTTTCTACATTTATTGAGTTCTCTTTATAAAGATATGAAACAAATTTTGATTCTACAAAAGCTGTAACATACAAATGAGGAAAATACATATTGTTCTTTTCTTCTATAATATATTCAAATAAAATTTTATTATTATCGCTAGTAATACTAATATATTCTGTAAATTGATTAAGAATATTAGCTGTATTTCCAATATAATTCCATATATATTCTGATAAAGATAAGCAATCTTCAACTGAAGGTGGAGAATGATTTTCATGTTCTATAAGATTTCTAAGATTAAGATACTTATTTAATGTCAGTGTTTTTATAATTTCAAAATATTCTAAATCCTCTAAAAAATCTTTGGTTTTCTTTTTAGAACTGTATTTTATATTGTCAATCCCTAAATTTTTTCTTAACTCCATTGACGTTACATTAAAGGCTCTTTTTAGAGATAAGAATCCCTGGTTTAGCTTTTCTTTATTATCATTACAATTTAGTATAGTATTATTTGCTTCATTCCATATTTCATAAGCACTATTTAACCCATAAATTTTACCAACATTTACAACCCTGCCAATAATACAATCTTCAATAATCTTTGAATCTATCCATACATTTTCTAAAAAATTGCCTTCCATATTCACTTCCTATAGTAATTTTTAAACTTTTTATTTTCTTTCCATCAAACACACACTCAGCAGTCGATTTCTGCCAATCGAAGCTCCCTAATCGGTCGCTTCCCTTGGGAAATCTTTGCATGAGACCTGCCTCTACTTCTCAGCGTCGCTTCGCTCCTTGATAAGTACGGCTAGGGCTTCAACGTGCGTTGTCTTTTGCTTGGGAACATAATTTTTTATCCTCGTCTTTCTTGTAGGAGCACAATTTATCACTGTCATTGTCTTTGGCATTTTTTCTTTTATCTTTAAAGTTATTAGAATCTTGACTATCTTTAATTCCTGTTTTGAAGTAGAATGTCAGGTCATATGGATGAACTGTTCCGTCTTTGTCAATTCTTCCAACCACGACTTTATCAACTATGCTTTCAAACACTGTTCTGTTAAATTCCTCTATAATTTCTCTATTTTCTAAGACCTTTTTAAATTGCTTTAGTCTTTCTTTAATAGAGTTTTCATCTTTGATAGTTAGCTCTAGTGTTTTCTTTTCATCAATTAATTCTTCTTTTTGTTTTGTAAGTTTTTTATACTTTTTAGCATAAACTTCTTCGTCTATACTATCTTCTAAATGAAGATCAACTAACTTTCTTTCTTGACTAATGATTCTGCTTAATTGGTTTTCTAACTTTTTCAAATCTTTGACTAAAGTATTATCATTTATTTCTTCTTCTACAATTTTTAAAAAGTCATCTATTACTGTTGAATCTGTGTGGCATAATTGTCTGTAGCTTTCAACAAAAGCTTTTTCTATTGCTGCTTCTTGTATTCCCTTTGAATGAGGACAATATTTTTTACCTTTTTTTGTTGACTTTACACATTGCCAATTATTTTTTTTATAAATTGAACTTGTATGCCAAGTTCTTCTTGAAAGTATATCTCCACAAAATCCACATTCCAGCATACTTGAAAAAGCGTATTGCCTTGATAGTTTTTCTCTCTTCCTATCCTTATTAGCAATTGTGTTTCTGTTTTGTGCTCTTCTGAGTCTAATCTCCTGTGCTTTTTCAAAATCTTCTTTTGATATAATTGGCTCGTGATGATTTTCAATTTGATATTTATCAGATTCACCAAAGTTTGCTAGTCTTCTTTTTGTTATGGGATCAACTGTAAAAGTCTTTCCCATTAATATATCTCCAATATACTTTTCATTCTTAATTATTCCTAACACTGTAGTATCAGACCATTTTGTTTTACCTCTAGGGGTAAGATATCCTTGTTCTTCTAGTTCCCTACCAATGACTGAACCACCATTACCCTCCAAATATCTCTTAAAGATATATCTAACAATTTTGGCTTCTTCTTCATTTATAGAGATGCTTTTTGTTGTAGGGTCATAATCATATCCAAGGCAACCTTGAAAACCAATAAGTTCTCCTTTTTCCATTTTCATTTTCAGTCCTTTTTTCACATGGGCTGAGGTATTTTCTACTTCTTGTTGAGCTACTGAACTTAATGTTGTTAATAGTAACTCTCCATCCATTGTCAAAGTATCTATATTTTCTTCTTCAAATACTACACCAACATTGTTTTCCTTTAATAGTCTTACATACTTTAAGGTATCTAATGCATTTCTAGCAAATCTTGATATAGATTTAGTAATTATCATGTCTATATCTCCATTTTGACAATCGCTAATTAGTCTCATGAAATCAGCTCTTTTAGTAGCAGTTGTCCCTGTGGTTGCTTCATCTGCGTATATGCCAGCCAAAGTCCAGTTCTTATTATTTTTTATTAGATTTGTATAATAATCAACTTGAGATTTATATGATTCAGGTTGGTCTTTACTATCTGTACTTAATCGACAATATGCTGCAACACGTTTTAAATCTAAATGTAGTGCATTTCTATTTCTTGCTCTTGTATTTGAAGCTTTTATTACTCTTGCTTTAGTATTCATTTTACCTCCTTCCCATTTATATCTTTCTACAGTGTTATTATATCGCAAGAGCAATTACTTTCTATCCATCTTCTTATAATCATTTTCTATTCTATTTTTTATTTTTGCATATTCCTTATCATTAATTAATTTAAGCTCATAAAGTCTGCATAACATAGCAACTCTCATACTATAAATCTTTATTGCTTGCATTTTAACCTCCTATGTAAGTTAATTTTTTTACTTTGATAGATGGATTAAATTTGAAAAATACTAATCTCACCTAAGAAATTTAGAAATATTCACACTTCAAAGAATTTAGATTTTTATAGAAAGATGACAAAATACCACTCACTTTATAAAGTGAAATTCGCCTTCTTTGGTAACCAGATTTATATTTTTTTATAATATTTGAGTTTTATTTATTTATTAATTTGGACATAAAAAGAGGACTTATGCTACTAGGCATAAATCCTCTAAAATGAAAGAAACTTTTTCGATTGTTATTTGTATTTAATTTTTTATTATAATTACTAATATCAAAAAGATCTGTAAATTTTTTCTATATAAGCATTAGACCTAAAATAATACATAGTAATTTCCTCCAACTATTCAACCTGTTGCTAATTCATATAATGTATATTCCCTTCGTTTTTTAGTTCATTTTTTATTTTATAAACAACAATAACAGCTAAAACAAATGACAAAATATCCGCTATTGGTTGGAGCAAATATATCCCAAACTTCCCATATAAATTAGTAAGTAAATATAAAAGAGGGATGTAGAAAATACCTTGCCTTGAAATCGAAATTATCAACGAACAAAAATATTTACCTATGTTTTGCATCAACATACTACTTATCGCATAATAGGCTAACAATGGGATTGTTATACATTGCATTCTAAGTAGTTGCGCTCCTATAGAAATAACTTCACTATCTTTAGACATCGCAATAACAAAATGTTCCGAAAAAATATATAGCACCACTGCTGATATAATCAAAAATATAGTTCCAACAACAACTGTCAAATTAAATGCTGATCTAACTCTGCCATATTTTTTTGCACCATAATTCATTGCACAAATAGGTTGAAACCCTTGCCCCCATCCAATCATAATCATATAAGCTATGGCAACTATTCTTGAACTAACGGTTAATGCTGCAATAATACTTTCCCCAAAGTTCGCTGCAACTCTATTCAATAAAATGAGAGAAACGCTTGTAATTACTTGCCTTGAAAAGTTAGGCATTCCTCCTACAAGAATATGGTATATGCGTTCTTTACTACATTTGACATTTTTCAAAGAAACAGGAATATTACCATTTCCTTTTGCCAACATAGTAAGTGAAATACAAGCAATTATTTGACCTGTCAAAGTTGCATATCCAGCTCCAACAAACCCGAACTTGAATATAAACATAAATACAGGATCAAGAATCATATTGCTAAACATTCCTAAAAGCAAACCTATCATTCCATCTTTTACATTTCCACAAAGTCGTAATTGATTATAAATAGTAATTGAATACAGACTAAATGGAACGCTTATTATAATCACCTTTATATACTGAGTAGTAAATTTAAATAAATTAACAGAAGCATTCCCACCAATGAACTTTGTCAAGTCTGATATAAAAATCCACGACAGTATAGCTATCAAAAATCCACTTATAATAGAAAAGGCTATTCCTATAGAAGAAATAATTGTTGCCTCTTCTTCATCTTGTTCTCCAAGTTTTTTAGACATAATATTACCGCTACCATATCCAAACCAAAAACCAATAGCCTGAATAATACTCACGAAGCTAAAAACAATACCAATAGCGGCTGTCATCGATTTATCATTTAAAAGTCCGACAAAAAATGTGTCTGTCAAACTATAAATAACCATAATTAGCATACCAACAATTGTCGGAACAGACATTTTTACTATCAAAGGTAAAAGTGGTTCACTTAAAATCTTTTGCCTTCTCAATTCTTTTTGATCTATTTGATTTTTTGATTTCATATCAGCAACCTTTGACCTCGCCGATATTACCATTTACTTGTATGGTATCTCCGTCTTTGAATTTGGTAGTTGCAAAACCAACTCCAAGAACTGCCGGTATATTATATTCTCTTGCAACAATTGCAGCATGGCTCAAAGCAGAACCTGTATCTGCCACAACAGCACTTGCCAGCTTAAATAATGGAGTCCATTCAGGATCTGTAAGATGACAAACTAATATATCTCCTTTTTTCATTTTATAAAATTCTTTGGGACTATTTATCAGGCACACCTTTCCAACTGCAATACCAGTGCTTCCGCTTACTCCTTTTAAGACATCACCATCCGTTTTAAAAATCAATAACTTTGAAGCTTCCCATGCTTTCACTGCTAAAGGAAATTTTTCGTTTCTCCTATTTATTTTTTCCTTATCTGATTCATTTAAATTACCTCTGTTAATTACTTCCAACAGTTCTTTATGAAAAAGATTAGCCACTCCAGTTTCTATGTTTTCATCACCCAAGAGTATAAAGTTAATTCTTCTAACACACTTTCTCACATAATAAAATAGTGTTTCCCACAAATATTGACTTTCTTCACGAACCACATGAAAATATCTAAAATATTTTATCTGTTTTTCTACATCCTGATACTTTCTACCATAGATTTCCTTTACGCTCTCCATAAGCTTAGAAAAATCCTTTATATCGTTACTTTCATTACTATTTTCATTTAATATAGGTCGTAATATATTTATCAGCCTATCAGGATCCTCAAGAAATGTTTTTGCAGATAAACAATAACAATTATAATCAGATTTAAAACCATTATCTTTCATAAACTCATCTGATATATTCTTAAAATCATTATACTTTTTATATAATTCCTTAAAATTATCTCCGGAGATTATTGCTTTTTTTAAAGCTTCATTTTTTCTTATCTCACGAGCCATTTTATAGACATCATTTGTAACCACTGATGTTTTATTATCTAAGTCCCAATAAAAATCAAATGATGAATAATTGCTATTTACTTTTTTTATTATTTTGGTAAATTTCTTGCTATTTAAAACTGATGGAAATAATGCATATTTGAATCTATCATAAGCAAGCTTTTGCAAAAGAACATAACTTTCTTCTAAGAAATTTCCACACTCCGTTAATGTCATATTTTCAAAATTTAAGTGCTTGATTTCTTCTATTTCAACTTCATATATATTCATAAAATCTTTGCACTTCTTATAACAGAACTCAAAATCTTTCATGTTCTTTAAAATATTAAAAAATTTAAAAATATTCTTTCCAATTCGCTTTCCGTCATCAGAAAAAGTTTGTATACCATCATCATCTATAATTGGATTTCTTGGTAAAATAATTCCACCTTCTGACAAAATGTTTACTTTCTGATCATTAATTGCCATCAAATAATCGAAATCAAGGACTCTATGTGCAAAAGGCATTTTTTCTAAAAAGAATGACATTACTTCTTGTGTATCCTTTTTGATTTTTTTACCCTTTATATACTTCTCTATTAAATCATTGTCAGTTATATCATTCTTGGAATTTTTTAATGTGGTAATCGCTCTCGCTTGTAAAATATAGACAATATCATTTTTGATAGCCCATTCAATATCCATAGGCATACCATAGTGTTTTTCAATCTCTAAACCGCACTTCATAAGTTCAAGTATTTCTCTATCATTTAATGCACGAGTTTTTCTTTTATCAGAGTTTACCGATACTTCAACAGTTTCCTTATCCCCGTATATAATCTGAGTTTCCTTGCTTCCAATATTTACTTCGATTATATTTCCTGATTTGTCAATAATGTAGCTATCCGCTGTAACTCTTCCGCTTACAACGCTTTCTCCTAAGCCAAAGCTTGCATTTATTTGCATCTCATTTTCTTTTTTGTTTACTGGGTTTACAGTAAATAAAACTCCTGATTTTTCACTCTCTATCATTTCTTGAATAACAACTGCAATAGAAACTGAAGTTTGATCATAACCTTGATGAAATCTATAGCTTACAGCTCTATTCCCCCAAAGTGAAGCATAACAATTACGCACCCCATTTAATACACTTTCAATACCTTGAACATTTAAATAAGTTTCTTGTTGCC
Source organism: Peptoniphilus sp. GNH (assembly GCA_021307325.1). Taxonomy (NCBI): domain Bacteria; kingdom Bacillati; phylum Bacillota; class Tissierellia; order Tissierellales; family Peptoniphilaceae; genus Peptoniphilus; species Peptoniphilus sp. GNH. The sequence goes on from CP089931.1 coordinate 1,182,812, forward strand.
CTGCAAAACTGGCATCCGGTAAATCTTCTGCCGTTGCTGAAGAACGCACTGCAACTCTTGTATTATTTCCAAGATTAAAATATTTTTCTCTTATTGCATTTTCCAATTGCTCAGGAAATTTCCCAGACTTTATCTTTCCTCTAAAATGCTCAGCTTCATTTAGAAGTATGTTTTCATCATCTGCTGATTTTTTAATTCCATTTTCAATGAGGCTATCAATAGCATTTACTTTTAAAAAATCTCTATATGCGTCTGCTGTTATAACAAAACCACTTGGAACATTTATTTTAGCCGAAGTCATTTCTCCAAGATTAGCTCCCTTACCTCCAACAATTAATACATCTTCCTTTTTTATCTCATTAAAATCCAGAATCATTTCTATCACCTTCCTTTTTACAATTAAATTTTTATATATTTAAAAACAATGCTTTGTATATAAATATTAAGTACTTCCTCAAATGTATCTTCATTAAAATGGAAATAATTTGAACATAGAACAAAGCTTCCAACAAAGGCATTTGATAAACCTTGCTTATCTACGCTTTTTACTACATTGTTTTTGTACCAATAATCTATTAACCTATCCAAAAAATCCCCATATAGATTTTCTACTCTATTCACTTTCTTTGAATCTTGACTCGCAAATATTCTAAATGCCTCTTGATAAATTTGCTGATTTCTAATTTTCTCAGTCATGTCTATTGAATACTTAAAAATTACCTCTGAAAGGAATTTTTTAGGATTCGTAAGTGAATTTGAAAATTCTTTTTCAATGTTCTCCAATTTTTGTATTGATCTATATGCCATTAAATCAATGACAAGAGATTCTTTATCTTTCCAAAAATTATAGAAACTCCCTTGAGCTATTCCGACTCTTTTTGTCAATTCCGAAATGCTAAGTGATTTTGTCCCTTTCTCATGAAATAAATCAAGAGCTGTTTCCATAATACTTTCTTTGATTTTTATCTTTTCTTCTTCTGTAAATGCCTTTCCCATATTTTTATCCTCCGAGAGTGGTTTTTTTGTCTATGAATCTTATAATTTTTATTCATAGATATTGTAACTCTTCTTCCCATATATGTCAATGAATATTATTTTTTATATTCACAGATGGCTTAAAATTGAATACACCATTATAATTTGGTATAATATAGCTATAAATTCAAAACTTGCTTAACGATTGATATCTAATTTATTCTTATGTAGCAAGCACAGTAAGTGTACGGACACTTACGAAAAAATTAATGGAGCATACCTTTACGGAATGCTCCATTTTTTTATTTTTACCTTGTTAGGGAGAACCCTAAGACCCCGAAATATATTTTATAAAGGAGAATAAAATGGCAAATAGATTTAGAAATGAAAGAATAGAAATAAAACTAACTAAAGAAGAAAAAGAAGTTTTTGAAAAGAAAATGAAACTTGTAAATTGCAAAACCATGTCCCACTTTCTTAGAAAATGTGTGTTAGAAAAAGAAATTTATGTAGTAGATTTAGAACCATTTAGGAATCTACAATGGTTACTTTCAAATGCAACAAATAACATAAATCAGATTGCAAAAGCAACTAATACGACTGGTGTTATTTACAAAAATGAAATCGAATCAATTAATAAACAGATAGAAAAATTATCAAAAGAAATATGACAGATTCATTCCCTACTTCTTAATAAATCAAAAGAAAGTTCTGGTGATTAGTATTGCAATTACAAAAATACATCCTATAAAATCAACTCTTAATTTGGTAATAGACTATATAACTAAGAGTGAAAAAACTGATGAAAAAGTCTTGGTATCTTCATTCAAATGTCATCCATCTACTGCACATATTCAATTTATTAAAACACGAGAAGATAATGATACTAAAGGTACAGTTTTGGCTAGGCATTTAATCCAATCTTTTCTACCAGGAGAGGTTGATCCTATAAAAGCTCACGAAATTGGAATGGAATTATGTAAGAAAATTTTAAAGGAAGATTATGAATTTGTTCTTGCAACCCATATAGATAGAGGGCATATCCACAACCATATAATCTTTAATAATGTTAATTACAAGACTGGTAAATGCTATCAATCTAACAAAAAATCTTACCACAAAATTAGGTATCAAAGTGATGAATTATGTAAAGAAAATAAGCTCTCAGTCATTGATGAATATTATGAAGCTTACAAAAGAAAATATAAAACTGCTGGTAAGTCTTGGTACGAATATGACCAAAACAAGAAAGGAAATTCTTGGAAAGCTAAACTACAATTTGATATAGATAGAATGATTAATAAGTCTAAATCGTGGGAAGAATTTTTAGAAAATATGGAATCTCTTGATTATGAAATTAAGTTTGGTAAACACATTGCTTTTCGACATAAAGATAAGCAAAGATTTACAAGAGCAAAGACTATCGGAGAAGATTATACCGAAGAAAGATTAAAAGAACGAATTGCAGAAAGAGAGTTTATCAATACTCCCACCGTCAAAAAACGCATCGGCAATGTTATTGACATGAACACCAATGCAAAGGTAAAGGAAAGCAAAGGCTATGAATACTGGGCGACGAAACATAATCTGAATACAATGGCAGAATCCGTTATCTTTATCAGAGAACATGGCATAAAATCTGTCCAGCAACTTGATGAATTTATTCAAAAAACTGCTGATGAAAGACAAAATTTGCAGGATAAAATCAAGGCGATTGATAAGAAAATGGAACAGTTATCCACTACAATGGAGCAAGTTCATATTGTCAAAAAATATCGTGCCTATTACAAGGAATATAAGGTGAATCCGTCTGATAGGGCATTTTTCGAGGAATATAAAGCTCAGATTACCCCCTATGAAAATGCTCTTTCTGAACTTAAAACGACTTATTCCAAACTCCCAAATTCAAAGGATATTTTAGCTAATCTTGATAAATTACAAGATAAAAAGAATACCCTTATGCAAGAGTATTCTTCTACAAAACCTACAATGGACGAGCTTTATCAAATACGAAAGAACTATGGAATTTATATGGGTAAGGAGATGGAGAGATAGTTTCCTATATTCTCTTCTCCCCCTACCTTGTCTGTTTAATCATACATTTAATTGCTTCATCAATATTGAAAACTGTACCTTTTCCATCTATCCATCTGTCCCAAAAATCAATAGTTGAACTTTTGGGCTCTTCCTTAGGTTTGTCTAAAATAATTTTAGTAGGTAATTTAATTGAATCTCCAATAACAATACATTCTCCAACATCAAGATTAGGTAATGTTTCAACCAAACCTACCAATGAATCAGTTAACATAGTTGCTACTGCCGATTTATCTCTATCATTCGTAATTTTCAAACTTATAATATTATTGCATTGAGATATTATAGTAGAATTTAATTCTGCAGGTCTTTGAGAAACAATCACCAATGAAACACCATATTTTCTCCCCTCTTTAGATATTTTTTCAAATATCTCCAGCGATTTATTCTCAACCGCTTTCAATTTCGTTGTATCTCTCGGCATATATAAGTGTGCTTCATCGCAAATAAAGGCTATAGGATGCCTAGTCTCATCTGTTTTAGGCGACATCCAAAATTGGACTTCATATACCAGTCTTGTAACAATCCCTATTATTATAGGTAACATATCTGATGGGACTTCTGATAAATCTATTACTTTTATCTTTTTATCTAGTCCCATTATTTTATCAACAAATTCTTTCAGATAGTCAGCTCTTACAGTATTATCTTCATTAAATACAAACCCATATTTTTTATCATCTATTTTTGTCTGAAGTCTCGTAATAAGGTTTGTTAATTTCCCATAGTATTGACCTTGTTTCGTCTTTGCTTGTCCTTTTTTGTCTCCGGTTTTATATACTTCACCTGTTGTTTCTTCCTTTATATTTTCATCCTCTAAATATGCTTTTAACCCTTTTGCTGAAAAAGGAATCGGCGTATCTGCTGTAATTATTTCGGATGAAAATTCAGTCATATTTTCTTCAAGATACCTTTTCTTATGCTCTAAAATATATTTAATTACTGCTGCCCTTTGATTTGTAGATGTCCCTTCAGAAGATTCAATAAACAATGAATGAATTTCCTCATAATTGAAAAACCACAGAGGAATATGTAACCCATCCTCAGAGTCACAAATTTTTATCTGTTCAGCATAACTTAATTCATTGTATTCACCGTGCAAATCAAAAACAATTAAATTAGCGTGCTCCAACTCATTTGCTTTTTCAAGAATATTTGCTACAGTAAAAGATTTTCCACTTCCAGTACTTCCTACTATTGTTGCATGTCTTTGAAAAAATCTATTTCCATCCAAAATAGCTTCAACAGTTTTATTACTTGCATATTTGCCAATAATTAATCTTTTTTCTGAAGATATCTCATTTTCAAGAGAGTTCATAATAATAGATAGAGCTTTACCATCTGCCAAATAAACTTTGCTATTGATTTCAGGATAAGTGTTAACTGCTCTTTTGAAAATATTTTGTTTAGTTGAAGACAATTTTTTATAAAATGTACCTACTAAAGTTATATTGCAAAAGTTATATGAATACTCTTGTTCTTCAGTTTCTTCGTCATCAATATCAATTCTCTTTTTGCTCACCCTAGTTACTATTCCAATTAGTTTTTCATCTGCATTATTTCCAGATAAAACAACTATATCATTTATTTTTAGCCTATTTAAAATTTCTTCCTTTTCTACTGATACAGATACTTTCTTGGTATCAACATTTTGAACAACTCCAACTTCTTGATTTAAATAATTTTGAATATCTTCCATAATTTTCTCCTATCCTAAAAAAGTTTCCGAAAATACATTTATATCCCATAATTCCTTATTTATATTATATTTTTTACCTTTATATACCATATAATTTCCTTCTTCTGTATTTTCTTCTGTATTTTCTTCTTTATCTTCATATTTATAAAATAAAGTCCAGTTTTCGTTTTTCATTGCTCTATCTAAAAATGATTTTTTAATAGTCCTTGTCAAGACAATCACATCCTTTTGAGTATCCTCGAATACTGTATTAAAATGCTGGTCATTGAATCCATATCCATAAATAAATATAGAAAAATTCTTTTTAGAGTCTGTTATCAATTCATTAAAAATTTCCCTATGACATCTAAAAATACCGTTAATCATTCCTAACTTATATTTCATACTGCCTGGTGTAATAATATCTATATAGCACTTATTATCTTTTAGTAACTTATAATCATTAATCTGATATTCTCTCTCATTCTTTTTTATCCAATTAACTGATCCATGTGGCTTAAATAATCTTACTAAAGGAACGCTTTTAGAAAAAAAATCATAAGGTTGCTTTAGTATATTTTCATTAAAAGTTTGATACATATTCCCCGAAAATCCTAATGTAGTTGATAGTTTTAATTTATCACAAATTAGTTCTATAATTCTGTCATAATTAGGAGTCATTATATCGATTACTTGATTATTTACACTTACAGTTCCCAATAAGTACTTTAATAATTTTTCAAATCCGGAAATTTCATTTAATATATCACTATGCTGATTATATTCTTCATCTAAAATAAATTCACTCGTTATCTCTCGAATTATTTCCACAAACAATTCTTCACTTATTGAAACATCTAATAAGGCTGCTTCTAATCCTTCATCTTTGATCTTCCCCTTATATTTGTTCCACTGCTTCTGTAACTCTAAATCACCGATACTTTCAAACGATTCCTCCAATTTTTCAGCCAATTTTGACATTCCCGGAATATTCATTGCAATAGAAAGCCCTGTTCCAACTATTAATTTGGGGAAATTTACACCTGATAGGTATCGTTCCTTAATATCCATAAATATTGGTTCAAATTCTTCACTATCTATATTCATCACTACACTCCATAATTTCTTCAATACCACAATCCAAAGTATTGCAAATTCTAAGTAAAACATCCGTCGTTATATTCTGCCCATTCTTCATTTTGTAAAATGTGCTTTTACTTATTTTTGCCCTTTCCATCAATTCATTATTTGTCATATCTAAATCAATGAGTTTTTTAAATAATCTTTTATAACTAAAAGTTCTCACTATACCCTCCGTAGAAAAATTATATTTATTATATTATACCATTAAATCTTTTTTAAAGACTGAAAATAGTCTCTTTCAAAGTAATATTTGAATTATAAAAAAGAAGTAGAATAATTCCACTTCTCTTTTACTTAATATTTTATTGTCTATGATTTACCAGACAATGTATGTTAAATTACATCTCATAAATTCTATTTGATAAAATTGTAACCACACCAACAACCTTATCAAAGGTCAAATCTCCAATGTATTTATTTTCACTGAGATATACTTCCCATAAGGATATTAGGTATGAATCTTCTTTTATGTCCTCGATTATTTCCTTATAGTCTTGAATTATCTCCTGACTTCCTTTTCTCTTTGAGGTTCTTTGTATTGCTTCTTTTAAAATTTTATAGTTTATCTCATCTTTTTTTAGCTTGTAGAGAGTGTATAGGTCGTAGAAGTCTCTCATTCGTGTCGTTGCTATATTTCTTCTGATTATGGTTTCATATTTTTCAGCTAAAATTGTTTCTAATGGGTATGCCATTATTTTTATATTTTCTTTGCTAAAGATACATGGATAGGTATATTCTATTTCCCTTGGTGTTATTGCATCTCCTGTTGTTAGGTCTAGTTTCATCGGGTTTTTGGTCTTTCCAACATTTGCTATTAGTGATATTCTAAAGTTCTCGTACTCGTCCTCTTCCCTAATATAACTAATGTCTTTTATTTCAAATCTTATTCCATCATCTACATTGATATTTATAATTTCTTGAACTATTTCTTTTATTTTTTCTTCTTTTAGAGCTATACCTTTAATGGTTGTGTCCATGTCCATAGTTGTTCTATTTTCAATGCCAATTAAGGATGATATAAGGAATCCTCCCTTTATTACGAAATTATTTTTGTATTTTGATGTAGATAGCCTTTCTAAAAATCTTTCAAAGAAATATATTTGCAAAACTTCTTGCGACTTCAAATTTTTCTTCTCCGCCAGACTTCTTATCTTACCCTTTATGCTCTCGATATTAATCACGATAATACCTCCATATATTTCCTAATTTCATCTTCTATTTTAAATAGTCTGCTGTATTTTATGAGTCGTCTTAGATTTTTATTTGATAATTTAAAGTATCTTTTTATGGCTTCTGTAAAAATTTGCTTATCTATTTTTTCTCTGTCGATAATGATATCGCAAATTGTTCTTTCGATATCGTAAACTGGTATAAGATTGCCTTGGGGTGATTTTATTTCTGTCTTTCCAATTTCGTATAAGTCTTTTTTTACATAGTGAACTTGTAAATCTTCATATCGCTTTTTTATATGGCTTGCATTGTAGCCTTGGGGTACAGATATATGAAATACATTTGGAGTTCTGTCGGATAGTTCGTGGAGGTATAGGGCTGTTTGATGGGAAAATATAATTCGATTTCTATTAGATGATATTAAAACAAAATCGTCTATTACTTTTCCTTTTAATTGATATAGTCCTGGTCTTAATCTTTCTAGTTGTCCTATTTTTGTTAATTCTGATAGATTATGCCTAGTATATCCAAGTTCTTCTGCTTCTTTGTTAGTTATTACTAAATTTTCTTGTATATATTCTTTAAGTGTATTCATAGTCCGTCTCCTCTCGTTTACGCTTTTATTATATATTATTAAAGCGAATATGTAAAGTTAGGTTGTGATTGTTTCATATTTTGAAAAGGATGTAACGAATCCTTACTCCCTTTAATAAAAAAAGAGCAGCCTTTTAAGCCACTCTTATAGAAAGTACAAAACGGGTTTATCTTATTAAATTTTTCTTTGTGTTTCCTCATACCAGTTGTAAAACTACTCTTACGTCCATGTAGTTTTTTTGGGTCTTTTTGACGTATCCTTATTCATCTTTATCGAAGACAAAATGCTTATAAAACTGCTTAAAATGCAGGATTTCTAAATTTGCATCTTTTGTATCAACGCTATAGCTTCCACATGGCTTGAGTAGTCAGTATGGATAAAACTTGCTATTTTTTAAAAGCCTCGTATGTGGGAATATGTTAATAACTATATAATAAAAATGTAGCCTATTAAAACAGACTACATGACTAATAATTTATTTAGTTAATCCACAACTAATAGGGCAATAATCAAAATTATTTGTATCACGCTGATTATATTTTTGACTGTCATAGCCTAAGTGATGGTGATCTATCAATAATGGATAAAGTGTATTACCTACTTTCCCACATATAACTCTTACTGAACCATTTAATCCTAATTGATATAACTCTAAATCTTCAAGTTGTCCAGTTCCATATTCTATTCTATCTATATTATTTTTAGACTTATCTGCTTCAGACTTAATTTCTGATAAATTTAACAGCTCAGGATGAATATTTTTGATAACTTCAATATATTTACCCTGAGCTTCTTTACCATTTTCTTCATTTATAGAATGACAATGCGGCATTCTCTGACCCCAGTTTTTATAAACATAAGGTATTAACGTATATATTATATACATTAAATTATTTACAAATTCCTCTTCTGTTTCTGTATAAGTTGTTATATCTTTTCCTCTATAGCCTCTTATCCAATTTTTATAAGACATAGAAATAACTAATTCTTCTTTCTTCAAAGGCGTTTTTACCTTTTTAACGTTGTTTTTAGGACTTGTATTATTTCTAATTCTTTTACTTTTCTTGCCCAATTTAGTCCTCTTCCATTTGGCCTAAATAGTACTCAAATATAATTCTATCATCAATAGAATCGTAACCATTTTCAAGTGGACTCAAATCCCCTCTTGCACTTATCCAAGGTTCTTCTTGATGGGTAATACTTTCAAGTTCGTTTGCATTATATTGACCATACACATCCCATACTTGATTGAGCACATCAAGAGTATCCTCATCAAACTCGTTTTCATCAATTTCTTGCTTTGGAACTTCATTAAATTTATAGTCTCTATATTCTTGATAAATTGAATTTACAACAGGACCATGTACCCAGGCTTTGATTTCTTCATCAAATAATTTATTATTTAAATATTCAACGCTATCATTCATTAGAGTAAGATACCATGAATACGCATAATACACTAATTTTTGTATCTTCTTAGGAGACATTGATTCCTTACTTAAAAACCATTTTGCAATTTTCTTAGCATCCATTTTTAATACCTCCTCTTATCTAAACTATACCACATTTTGAAGAAAAAATATATTGCTTATAAAAAAATTTATGGTTTTGAATATAATTATTAGATGCATACTTTTTCTATATGTGTCATTATAAAAAGACCCGACTTGGTCCGCATTTTACTAAGAGGCGTGTCGGGTACTGTTATTTTTATTGTATATTTACTTTTTATCTTTGTCAATTTTCTATTTCAACCTCAAGTCCAGATTTAAATATTACTTTCAGTTTCTCTTCATAAACCACTATCTTCTCTATAAGTTTCCTTACCAAATCTTCATCATAGCTTTCTATTTCTAATTCTTGATTATCTAAAAACTCTTCTAATTCCTTTAGCCTGCTTTGTATATTCTTCTCTTCTGCAATACTCAAGAGTATCTTTTCCTTTTCATTCCTTAATTCTTCAACCCTTTTTGCGAGGTCTGTGTAGTCTTTCTTGGCATTAGCAACTTTTAAAAGCTCTTCTTGAACCTCCAGCATTTCTTTGTCTATTTCATCTATCTGGCTACTTCCATCACCTGTGATGGCTTTTTCAATATTTTCTTTTATTATTTCTTTTAATTCACTGCTTTCAGATATAAGCTGATTAATGGATTCTACAACTGCCTCTTGTAGATCAGTCTCTTTTATGGTTCTTGCATAGCAGGCATCTGGTCCATGAGTTACTCTTGTACAACATCTCCAAACAGTATATTTCTTTCCTCTATTATTCCATGCTATTCTCCTGTAAATATCCCCGCATTTAGAGCAGTAGACAATACTTGAAAGAGCGTATTTGCTTGAATAAATTCTTCTTTTACCTTTGCCACTTACCATATTAGTTCGTCTGTACATTTCTTCTCCAACTCGCATGAAGATTTCTTTTGGTATGATGGCTTCATGGCTATTTTCTACATAATATTGAGGTGCTATTCCATCATTTTTTACTCTTTTCTTATTTAGAAAATCCACTGTATAAGTCTTTTGTAATAGGGCATCCCCCATATATTTCTCATTGGTTAAAATTTGATTGAGGTTTGATACATGCCACTTCTTATTTCCTGCACCATTTACTATCTTGTCTTTTTCAAGTCCTACCTTTATGTCTCGTAGGCTTGACCCTTCCAAGTATTCTCTGTAGATCCTTTTTACTATTTTTGCTTCTTCAGGAACGATGACAAGTTTTCCGTCTTCATCTTTTGTATAGCCTAAAAACCTATTATGGTTTACTTGGACTTGACCTTGTTGAAATCTATATTGAAAGCCTAACTTCACATTTTGTGATAAAGACTGACTTTCCTGTTGAGCAAGAGATGCCATAATAGTAAGTAGGACTTCTCCCTTGGCATCCATTGTATTGATGTTTTCTTTTTCAAAATAGACTGGTATGTTGTTTTCTTTAAGTTTACGTATATACTTTAAGCAGTCTAATGTGTTTCTAGCAAACCTCGATATAGACTTTGTGATGATATAGTCGATATTTCCTTCCATGGCTTCTTCAATCATTTTATTAAATCCAGCTCTTTTCTTGGTATATGTTCCACTGATTCCTTCATCAGAAAAAACCCCCGCAAATTCCCATTCTGGATTTTTCTTAATATAGTTTGTGTAATGGTCTACTTGAGTGTCATAAGAGGTTGCTTGTTCATCGCTATCTGTTGATACCCTCGCATAAGCTGCCACTCTTAGTTTTTTCTTTTCTGATTCCTTGATGGAGTTTCCTTTTTTCTTTTTCGCTGGTATGACTATAACCTTACTATTCATCATCTATCACCTCGATTAAATTGTACTGGTGGCTTGCTCGTTCAAGGGGATCTATTGGTAGAACTCCTTCCTCTTTATACCTAAACTTGCAGGGAACTTTAATAATCTCTTCTTCCTTTTCCCAAACTCGTCCCATAGCCACTGCCCTTTCCTTTAGCATTTGACCTGCCTTTTCAAAACTTTCTTCATCTATTATCTTAGGATAGATGTCATTGCCTAAATACTTTTTATTGGTTAATATTCTTTTAACGCTGGAACTATTTTTCTTTAAACCTGCAAGTTCTGCAGACTTTATAAGGGCATTACCTGCAAGATAGTTTTTAAAGATTTTTCTTATATTCTCAGCTTCTTTTTCTTTAACTTCTAATCTTCCGTCTATTATGGTATAGCCATAACATAGTCTAGACATTATTTTTCACTTCCTCTCTAAGTACAAGTCCACACTTTAAATAAAAATCCAGAATCTCTCTATTAATTACCTGTATGTGGTCAATGATTTCTACAAACAATTCACTTTCAAAGTGATCTAGCATTTTACTTTTATCTAAAATTCCTATTAGTTTTTCAAGCTCTCTTATTTCTTCATCATTTCCAAGAATGGCTTTTTTACATCTTTCCTTTTCTTTGACTAGATAACTTTCTTCACTTGAAATTTCACTGCTTTCTTTTGCGTAAATACTTGCATCTAAAACTCCTGAAGTTATTAGTTTGCTTAGAACCTCTTTTCTATCCTTTAGTTTTTCTAGGTTTTCTTCTATTTTATTTATCTTCTCGACTTCTTCCTTGCTGTCCACTCTCTTTAATGTTTCTAAGAGTGGAATTAGAATACTATCTTTTCCAAAGACTAGCTTGTTTACTAAAGTCACAAAAGCTAGTTTTATATTCTTATCTTTAATAAACTTCATAGAACACTTATTGATATCTTTTAGATGTTCACTACAAGTCCAAGCTATATATTTATCTTTGCCATTATAGTGATGTCTTCTTTTAAAGGTTGATCCACACTCGCCGCATTTTATTGTCCCCGATAGACTATATCTATTTTGATATTTTTTAGTGTTTTTTCCATTTCCTTTCGCTATAGCCCTTATCTTGATTAAGTCCTGTACTTTCTCAAAGTCCTCTCTACTTACAATAGCTTCATGGTTATCTATAATCTTATACTGGTCTTCTTCCCCATTATTTTTATGTCTATTATAATTTTCATCTGTATAGGTCTTTTGGTAGATGACATCGCCTATATATTTTTCATTTTTTAAGATGCCGTTTATAGTTGATCCATGCCATCTTGCTCCTTTTTGTCCTTTAATCTTTCTTTTATTTAAGTCTTCTGCAATTTTATGCGTTCCCTTACCTGAAAGATACTTTTTAAATATTTCTTTTATTATTTTTCCTTCATCTTCATTCACTACCATCTTTCCATCTACATTCTCATAGCCATAGGGTGGGCTTGATATAATAAAAGTTCCATTTTGAAATCTCTTCTTTATGGACCACTTGTTATTTTCTGAAATAGACCTGGATTCACTTTCTGCAAGGGATGACAGAATGGATAACATCAACTCACTTTCCATGGTTCTGGTATCAATGTTTTCTTTTTCAAAATAGATACCAATGTTTAAATCGAGGAGTCTTCTTACTATTTCCAAACAGTCTGTTGTATTTCTTGCAAGCCTTGAGATGGATTTGGTTAGAATAAAATCTATTTTTCCGTCTTCACAGTCTTTTAACATTTTTAAGAGTCCGTCTCTACATTCTTTCTTTGTTCCAGTGATGCCTTCATCAAAGTATAGGCCTGCAAAACTATATAACTTGTTCTCAGATATCATCTTTTCGTAGTGTGCCTTTTGCGTTTTAAGACTCACAAGCTGAGCTTCCTCATCTGTCGATACTCTTGCATAGGCCGCTACTCTTAATATAGATTCTTCTTTTTGATTTGCTTCTATTTTTGTTATCTTTTTCATTGTCTCACCTCTATTTCTCTCAGTGCTATATTCCCGTACAAATTAGTATATATCAAGTCTTATAGCATTAATTTTGAAAGAATAGGTCTAAATTTTTTAATATTTTCTCTCCTGATTTTCCTATATTCTTCAAGGCTAATTTCATCTAAAAGAAAGAGATCCTGGATAAACTTATCCGATAGATAGAAATTAAGCTCTGCCTTTAAATCCCTATCAGTGTATTCAGTTTTTAAAATTTCTTTTCTACCTTCAAGCTTTTCTACTCTCATGCTCCACCTCCTATATCACAGGCAAAGAAATTAAGGCTATTTTTAACCTTAATTTTCTTTCCTCTATATTCCTTAGGACAAAGAGAGTATTTTTGAGTAAAGAGTTTTCAAAAGCAATTGATGAATATATATACTACTACAACAACGAAAGGATTCAGAAGAAAACAAAATGGATGCCACCTACTTTGTATAGGTTAGCATCCATAAATGTAAACTAAATATTAATGTGTCCAGTTTTCTGGGTACACATCATTTACGGAATGCTCCATTTTTTTAATTTTTACCTTGTTAGGGAGAACCCTAAGACCTCAAAATATATTTTATAAATGAGAATAAAATGACAAATAGATTTAGAAATGAAAGAATAGAAATTAAGCTAACTAAAGAAGAAAAAGAAGTTTTTGAAAAGAAAATTAAACTTGCAAATCGCAAAACAATGTCCCACTTTCTTAGAAAGTGCGTATTAGAAAAAGAAATTTATGTAGTAGATTTAGAACCATTTAGAAACCTACAATGGTGCTTTCAAATGTAACAAATAAAATAAACCAGATTGCAAAAGCTACTAATACAACTGGTGTTATTTGCAAGAATAAAATTGAATCAACTCCAAATTTGGCAATATATTATATTACCAAGAGTGAAAAAAATGATGAAAAAAATCTTGGTATCTTCATTTAGATGTCATCCATCTACTGCCCATATTCAATTTATGAAAACACGAAAGATCATATTCTATAGCATATTTTGAAACAAAATAAATATCCCCCGGCCTAGCCGTAGGTTTTTCTCATGCGGCCCAAAGGGCCTGTATTACTAGCTACCGTCTCATCGTTTAGTTTTGATATAGCATTTCTGACTGCCTCAATCATCATCTGTATTTCAACAATCTTTTCTACATCAACGCTTTCATCAGTGATGTTATCTATAAAATATCCATCATGATCCAAATAGGAAAAGAAAAAACAGGTGGTTTTTCTTGTCCACCTGCTCTAAATATTTTTCATGTTCTCTTTCTTGCCAGTAGACTTTGTATATATGCTCGCTTACTTTGATTTTTCGCCCACCGACATAAAGGTAATATTATTTTGTCATTTATGTTTCTTACATTCTTTTTTTGTCTTTATGTTTTAAAGAAATCATTTAATTTGTGAATATTTTCTTCAGTATAGTTTCCTGACCATTCCACATATCCGTTTTCCAAAAAAATAAAATAATCACAACACTCCTTTAGTAATTCAGGATCATGAGTGATGAGGAAAATAGTTTTATCTTTCATCTGCTTTAAACTTTGAGCCACATCTAACATATTATGATAATCCAGACCAGAGGTAGGTTCATCTAATATTAGTATGCGACTATTTGAAGCAAGGGCACTAGCTAAAGCTACTCTTTGCTTTTGTCCTCCAGATAGCGACATGGGATGGAGCTCTTTTAATTCCAGCAAATTTAATTGAGCTAAAATCTCATCTACTTGTCCACTTATTTCATCTGAACTAAGGCTAACTGAAATTTCCTCTTTGACACTCTCTGTAAAGAGTTGGTTATTCACATCTTGCATGACCATATAAGAAATCTCAAGCCTTTCTTTGCTATCGTAGCTTTTTCCTTCTAAGGTCATTATCCCTGTTGATTCTTCTGCAATACCACACAGACAATTGGCAAAGGTAGATTTTCCAGCACCATTTTTCCCAAGAATTCCTATTATATGTTTTCTAGGAAGATCTAGATGATTGATTTCTAATCCAACCACTTTATTGTAATATACACAAAAATTATCAAGTGCTATTTCATTGGTATACTCAATGTCTTTACTCTCAAACTTAGGAATATGAGAAGATCTTAATCCCATCTCGTGCAACTTCTTGTCTGAAATATCCTTAAATTCCTCAATGCTATAATCCTTGCTAATTCGACCATCTTTCATATAAATAACTCGGTCGACCAAGTCCATTAAATAATATAACCTATGTTCAGCTATGATAATTGTTTTGCCTTGTTGTTTCCAATATTTAAGTATATTTTTTAAATCATCAATGCTTTCAATGTCTAAATTTGATGAAGGCTCATCTAAAACTAAAATAGGGGCTTCCATCACAGCTGTAGATGCACAAGCAATTTTTTGCTTTTCACCACCTGATAAATTAAATAGATTCCTATCTAACAGTTCATGAATGTTTAATGCATAAGCTATCTTTCCTATCCTGTCAAGCATCTCCATTCTATCAACACCCATATTCTCAAGTCCAAAAGCTATTTCACTTGTAGAATCCACATTGAAAAATTGTGATTTTGGGTTTTGAAATACAGAGCCGACTACCTTTGAAAGTGATTGAATGCTAGTTTGTCCTACTTTTTCTCCATTAATCTCCACTTCACCTTGTAAATCTCCAGTATAATATTCAGGGGAAAGGCCATTAATTAGTCTCGTAAGAGTAGTTTTCCCACATCCAGACTCACCTGTTAGTAGCACAAATTCTCCTTCTTCAATGGATAAACTTATATTAAAAACGCCACCTTGTCTTTCTTTGCTCTTATAGGTAAAGCTAGCATTGTTAAATTTTATCATCTCTTTCCCCCTCATACTAAAGACCAAACTATCAATCCTATAATCAATAGAAAAATCAAAAAATCATATTTGCTAAATTTAACCTCAACAAGGCTCGTTCTGCCTTTAACATTATCTAATCCTCTTGTTAATGCTGATGCAGAAAGTTCATCACCTATTTTGACAACAGAAAACAGGAGCGGGATAATTCTGTACTCTAAAAACAATGATGGATTGGCTTTTGTTTTTTTACTATTAAATCGTATCCCCCTCATTCGCATAGCATTTGATATAGCCTTATTTTCTTCCTTTAGAGTAGGTATGAAACGAAATACTACAGAAACAGGAATAATAAACGCATTTGGAATTTTCCACTTTACCATAGCTGCTATAAATTCATTTGGTTTGGTGGAACTAATCGTATAGTATCCCATCATGAAAATAGGAAAAAGCCTTATGACTAATGAGTTGAGCAATACATTAATCATGTTTAATATGGATGGTAATTCATACATATTTTTAGTTTTGCTTGAAATAACAGCCAAAACAAATAAAATTCCATATATGGTTGCAGCTTTGTAATTTTTATTAGATACAAGCAAGAATATAGCGATAGAAACTATCGCTATATCTATACCTATATTGTCATAGACAAAAAACATTATAGTGCTAATGAATACCATAAATAATATTTTTGTTCTCGGATCTAAATAAAAGCCTTTCTTTATTGGGGGAACATAAGTTTTGTAAGCCTCCATTAAGCAATTCCAGCTCTTTCAAAATGTTTTTTCAACATTTTCTTGCCTAGATTAGCACCTATCACTGCTCCAACAAACATGATGCCAATTGCAGCAATTCCCATCCATGGTGGCATATATTTCGCTAAATCGGTCGCAAATTGCTCACCCATTTGTTGTTTTACTCCTTCCATATAGGTATCTGCCATAACCCACATTGGCATCTGACAGCCTAACTCAGCACATGAAAACAACCAAAATCCTATTGTATTAACTTTAAAACTTTTATACTTTTTAGTATTCATAACTACATCAGCAATAATTGCCATTGGAATATACACGGCTGGTGCTAACCAAGTGTAACCCATAAAATACCAAAATACTCCTAAAATGATTCCCATTAGAGATACCATTCCAAACTTTTCTACCTTGGTTAGAAATAGCATAAATGGAATACCTGTTAATATTGGGATTAATATAAATATGGTAGGATAAAGTATTGGCACAGCCCCTAGCATTCCTGTTACGAAAAATATGACTAAATAAATAGCCGTATAAATTCCTACGTTAATTAAATCCTTTGCTGTTAATCGATTCTTCATTGAAATCCTCCTTATTTTGTTTAATCTTCCAGCTTTCTGTTTCTTCTCTTGCTTCTATAAATTTCTTATAAGTGCCTTCTTTTCTAATTAAATCTTCATGTTTCCCCACCTCCTCTAATTTTCCGTCTTTAAGAACTATAATCTGATTCGCATTTTTAACAGTCTTTAACCTATGAGCAACCATTATAACCGTTTTGTTTTTTGTTAAACTTTCTATGGCTTGTTGAAGTTTATCCTCATTTTCTGGATCAACATTTGCTGTAGCTTCGTCAAAAATAATAATCGGGGCATTTTTTATCATAGCCCTTGCTATTGATATTCTTTGTCTTTCTCCGCCTGAAAGAGATGTGCCACCTTCGCCTATGATGGTTTGATAGCCTTCTGGCAAATTCATAATAAAGTCATGGCATTGGGCTTTTTTTGCCACTTCTATGACTTCTTCCTTCTTAGCTTGTGGTTTGCCAAATTTTATATTATTTTCGATGGTATCTTGGAAAAGATAAACATTTTGGAATACGGTGCTAATTAAATCCATTAAGGATTCAAGCGTGTAGTTTTTAATATTGACATCTCCAATCGATATGCTGCCTTGATCCACGTCCCAAAATCTAGAAATAAGCGAACACATGGTGCTCTTACCAGATCCACTTGGTCCAATAATGGCTGTCATAGCCTTTTCCGGAATATGAACGGAAACCTCCCTTAAAATAGGTATTTTATCATAAGAAAAGCTAACATTATTGAATTCAATATCTGTATGATGAGGCGTAATCTTCTGGCCCTCAATATCCATCTGAGGCATATTTTCTGTTGTTTCTACTTGTTCTATAGAACTTGTTGCAACTCTTAATGTCGCCATGGCGGATCCTGCGGATTGAATACTTGCAAACACCAGGAATGACATGATGATACACATAATTGCTTTCAATAAATCCATGGTGCCATTGATATAAAAATAAAGTGAAAGGACAATCATGGCAACACTGGAAATTCTTAAAACGAGCTCTTGCCCGATGGTATAGGGTGTAAATAATTTCTCCAAGGCTAGATTGGCTGAGCGACTTTCTTCTAGTGCCGAGCGTACGGTTTGGTCTCCTTTTCCTGTTAAATTAAAGGATTTAATGATCGGCATTCCCTGGATATATTCCAAGATCGTTTCTACTAAAAGAGATTGTGCCTCTTGCCTTTTTGGAGCAAGTGTCCTCGACTTTTTTTCCATGACAGAAGTAATATATAGATATAAAACCGTTCCTGCTATAACAATCAGCCCATTTCTCCACTCGAAAAATAAAATCATCAGGGTGAACACAAATGAGTTAATGAAGCCACTCATCATAACAACTAAAACCATAGGAGCTGTGTTCTCAACGTCATCTAGAACAGTTGTTAAAACACCAGTCACTTTTCCAATATTATTTTCATTAAAGAATCCCATTGGAACCGTCTTCAGCATTTTTCCTATACTTATTCTTCGATTAGCTACCATAAAATACCCAGCATGCGTTTGATCTAATTGAGCAAAATAGTTGGCATAAGACCTTCCGACAATACTTACCAACAGCATAAGAAAAACCTTCAGTGCTATAAAGGAATTAAAATCTTTTGTCACCAAGGCTTGGAGCACAAAGTAAATGGCTCCTATTTGCAACATATTGAAGATGGCATACACAAATTCAAAAATAACAGACTTGTTTAAATTTATTCGTTCCTTATCTGCAAATGCCCATATCTTTCGAAGTCCACTTAACATCTAAGCCACCTCCTTTCCACCGATATGTGCTTCCCACATGGCTTGATAAAGCTTATTTTCTTTAAGAAGTTCTTCATGATTGCCACTTGCTACAAGTTTGCCATGATCAATGAGATAAATCTGGTCTGCATTGGTTATTGTTGATAACCTATGAGCAATCATAATGATAGTTTTTCCCTGAATAAGCTTATTAATTGCTTTTTGTAAAACTTGCTCATTTTCAGGATCAATATAAGCCGTCGCTTCATCTAATATGATAATTGGAGCATCTTTTATCATGGCTCTAGCAATGGTGATCCTCTGTTTTTCACCGCCTGATAAATGGTTTCCTCCACTCCCTACTTTGGTCTGATATCCATGCTCTAAAGCCATAATAAAATCATGACAACCAGAAGCTTTGGCAATTTCAATCACTTCTTCATCGCTAGCCGAAGGCTTGCCCATTCGAATATTTTCCATGATGGTATCGTTAAAAAGGAAAATATCCTGCGAAACAAAAGCAACTAAATCATAGAGTTGTTCAAGTGGAATATTGAATAAATTAATTCCGCCAATCGATATTTCTCCCTGTTCTACGTCCCAGAAACCAGCAATTAACTTGGCAATGGTTGACTTTCCTGAACCACTTGGACCAACAAAGGCATTTAAACTTCGCTCTCGAATTACCATATCGATTCCTTTAATAACTTCTTCTCCTGGTTCATAGGAGAAATGTAGATTCTTGATAGCAATGTCATGATTTTTTAAATGAACTCTTTCTCTACGATGAACTTGTTCTGTCCCATTTAAGATTTCATCAATTCGTCCGACAGTTGTCCCTGTTTGAGCTAAGGCATCGACAAAGTTAATAGCAGCTAGTAAGGGACCGGCTATACCAAGAGAAAGGATGATGGCCGTAATAAAGGTTGACATCTCTAAACTTCCATTAATAAACATGATCCAACCAACAGGTAATACCGTAATCAAAGTTGTTGGTGAAATGTTCTTGGATAAGGACACTGGCATTTGACATTTTTTCATCCAATGATAATAAAATGAAGCATTAGCTATCACTTTATCGGTGAATTTCCCATAGGATTTTTCGCCTTGATTAAAAGTTTTAATCACTTCAATTCCGCCAACATACTCAACAATTGTTTTATTCATTTCGGTATTGGTCGCAACCGACTTACTATAATCTTCTGCATAACCTTTCATAATTAATGACATAAAAAACATACCTACCGGAATTGAAACGAGTGACAATAAAGCCATTCTCCAATCTAAAATTAATAGATAGATGAAGATGGATACAGGCCCTAAAATATTCGCCGTCATCTCAGGCAATAAGTGAGCCAAAGGTCGTTCCATTTTTTCTACTTGATCAACAATGGTTGTCTTTAAATCACCACTATGGGTGTCAATAATCGTACCAAGAGGCATTTTAGGCAGCTTTTCCAAGAGCATGATTCGTACATTTCTTAGAACAGAGAAGGTTGCTTTATGGGACTCTGCCAAGGCCTTGGCGTAAAAAATTGGTTTTAAGCAATAGCCAATCAAGATTAGAAAACACCAAGGTAGGTAGAAGGAAAAATCTTTATTTCCAACAAACAAACCATAAACAATTTTGCTTACGCCAAAATAAGGCAACATACCTAAAAGAACCCCAATAACTGCCAAGAAAATGGAAAGCTTGAGGCCTTTATGTTCTCCTTCTGCCAGCTGCCATAGGCGTTTCATATAATTATTTTTCAATGGAAATCTCCTTTCCTTTTTTCTTTCATCTTTAACACCTCCATATGATAGATAACTATATTAGCTAACTTAGTTATCTTTACTTTAAAAAATATAAGGGTGTTTAATACCCTTTCCCTTATATTTAAAAACCTCTCAATTTCTCCCATCCATCATAAAAAAATTTCGAAATTATTCTTGTGTTTAACTTTACTTCTTCTTCTGTTTGAGAATGCATTATAATTTCACACAATGCATTAATATAAGCATGGTTTAACAAATGCATTGCATCTTTAGGGACTTCTGATTTTATATTCTTTTTCTTTGAAATAATATGAAACGCTTTATGTCTATTTATATCTTCCTTTTCCACAAGAAGCTCTATAAAATTATCATATTTCGTACCATATGATTTATATATTAAGAGATTAAATAAATCTTTTTTGCTAAACATATATAATGCAGATTCAATTGACCCTTCAATGTTAATTTTTGATAAATCTTCTCCACAATTTTTTTCTATGTTTTGAAAAGATTCCTCTTCAAACTTGTTATAAAAACCCAAAAGTTCTTTTGCCAATGGATCAACTAAACTGATAAATAAATCTTCTTTATCATTAAAATGCCTGTAAAAAGCACCCGTTGTAACTCCAGCATCTTTACAAATTTTTCTTAAATTAGCTCGTTCATAGCCATCATTTAAAAAATTAACTTTGCCACTATCCATAATCTTTTTATGTGTTAAATCATAACCAGTAATTTCTGTCATATCCTCACCGCCTCGACTAATTGCTCAATTTATAATTTTGCGGAACAATGATAACTTTGTTATCATTGTATACACTTATCTTCTTTATGTCAATATGAATAATAGAAAATCATACTTAATTATGATATAATCATTAATAATTTTAATACACGCTTAACGCTTGCTACTCTAATTATTCTTTTGTAGACCAACTAAGGAAGTCAATAGTTATTTTTAAAAATTTTCTAAAATTTTTTCAAGTAACAAAACTTAAAAAATGTGCATAGCAAACAAGCCTCATATACTTTCATTTTTTGAGGCAACACTTTTAATAGTTTATGCGACTAACTTACTCTTTTCTCCTACTTTCAATTTTTTATCATTCAAAACTTTATCTCCTGTCAGTAAATAATTCCGACGCTACAGTCAGTTTTATTTTGACTCAGTAGATAATTAATTTCAATACACTGGTCGAAAATAGGGTTTTATCATTTTTAAAAAAGCAAAATCCTGATAAACTTCTAAATTAGAAATCTATCAGGCTTTAATTATTGTATTAAATTAATTCATTTACTCTTTTTTGAATAACATAATAATCATATCCAGCATTAGTTAACCTTCTTTTTCTCTCTTCTCCATTCCCCCATTTTCCACTTATAACTTCTCTTGCTAATTGGTCGATTGTCTTTCCGACTGGATATACTATCTTGCCATTAGCATCGAATACTTTTAATCTGAATCTATCGGCACATCTTTTGGCATTTTCTAAATTCTTAAATGCACCTTTCTGGCTTTTTACATCAGACCAAGATTTTCTAACTCTATATAGTCCATCTGTTGGTTTACTAACAGTATTATTGCCTCTTAGTCTTTTATTAACTTCATTTGCTATATATGGAAACTTACTTCCTAGATATGGACCAGGACAGTTAGTGTTTTTATACCACTCGTGTTTTTGAAGAACGCCATCCTTACCTCCTGTATAGGTACAAGGATAGATTCCATTTCTCCTGCAGATGTCTGTTACTAAATCAATTAGTCTTTTTAAAACATAATCAGAAACTAACCACTGAGGACCTCTTGTAGAGTTCCCTACTTCAATTGTGACTGCTCGGTTATCACACCAGGAAGATGAGGTTGTCCACGCTCTGTTAGATTCATCAACCCCTAAAACAATAACTCCGTCTGAACCTAAGTTGTAGTTAGCTGATGCTCGTCTTGACCTTGGCACAAATACTCCAGCAAGATTTCTACCATTTATAACTCCAGCTGCGTGGTGGATAGCTATTTTAGTAATCTTTTGATTTCTTCTACCGCTATGGTTAGGTGAGAGAATTGTTGCTTGTACTAATGGGCTATTACTCATTTATTTTTCCTCCTTGAATTGTTCCAATACTCTTTTTAATTTTTCTGGTACTGGCAAACCTAAAGCTACAGAATTTTCTAAAATAGAAAGACCTTCATTTGCTATATAAAAAAAGATGATGGCTGTTCTTATCATTGTTCCATCACCTTTAATTAAATTTACATCACATAGGTTTGCTATTCCTACAACTATAAAAATCATAATCTTTTTAGCTATCCCTTTAAATCCTATGGATGAGGATAGCTTTCTTTCAACCCCTGCTCTTAAAACTCCTGTTAGATAGTCAGCAATCACAAAAGCAAGTAGTGTGTATATAAAAGCATCTACACTTCCAAGATAAAATCCCAACCATCCTCCGATAGCTGTAAAACATACTTTTAGTATTTCAAAGAATTTGTTCATTTTATTCCTCCTCAGTTAATGTATAAGTTATTTTCATTGTCTTATCTGCCGTTTTTAATATTGGACTTGATAGGTTATTAATTGTTCCAAGATATTGCGTGTGAAGGAATAGAAGTTTATAAAGAGTATAACTCCCATAACCAGAATCTGTATCAAAACCAATCATAAATGGACCAATATTAATTAAAGGTGAAGTTAAAAACTTCATATCAACAGTAGCTGTATAAATAACATTATCATTTTTATCAATTAAAAATTGTCTGGTTCCTATATAATCCCCATATTTGTAAAAATACTGATTTGTATATTCTCCTCTTAATATATCAACTTCGCTTTCCAAATTAATCAATGTAATGTCCACTGGATTATTAATATTTATTTTATAAACACCATTTTTTTTGTAATTTAAACAATACAAATATTTACCTCTAACCACACTCCCTATCGTCCTATAATGGCTTTCATTTTCAGAACTTGGATATCTACCTATTATTTGCAGTTGTACATTTTCTAACACCCACTTATCTTCTGTAAATGAAAAATCTTCCTTCTTAATCTTTATCGTATATATTTCAGCATTTCCCCTGCTGTTCGTTTCCCCTACCGTTGAAAATCCATACCAATATCCATCTTCCCCATCATGGAAAGAACAGTTAATGCTATATCTACTAGGGAAAAATTTTTCAGGTTTAATGTAATTTACTTCAATATCTTGTGTAGGCATATCTAGAATCGTATCATTAAGTCCTAAATTAAAAAATGACTCCCTAATTTTAGCTATTTGAATTTGTCTATCGGGCATAGGCCAAATAGAATAAAAACTTTGGTCTTTTAAGTTTACTTCAACAAGACCTGCATAATAAGATAGAACAGCCTTGTCTGTTTTTGTACTAACCTTATTTAACATAAGAATTCCTGATTCTCTGTCATAAGAGTTCCCATAAAAGCTTTTGCCTCCTCTATAATGAGTTAAAGCTAAGGATGAAATCCTTCCATTTCCTTGTGAAGTTGAAAAGTCCCATACAAATTTATATCCTCTATCTATTGGTTTGGATTCCGTCAAGTTCGCAGATCCTCCTTTGGCATTGTCAGTTTCATTAACGTCATTTGATGCATAACCAATAATTGGATTGTCTGAGGGTGCAATTATCTTATTCTGATCCTCTTCTAAAGGATTTTCAAATAGCAGAATCCCACCATAACATTTATTAGCTATGGGAAATATTTCATCTTTAAACTTAACTGTTCCATTATCTAAGGGATACATAAGTCCTGATGGATTCAGTCTTAATAAATCTGGGACTGCATTGGTTATTAGGTTTTCATCTTCATAAATCTCCTTCTTATTTGTCCTCACATCAGTTAGTTCGATGACTGATTTACCCTTGAGCATTTCCTTCCTCCTTATCTTTAAATTCTGTAGTAATTTCTTCTGTATGTTTTCCTAGCATCAATCCTCGATATTTAAATCTTCCTACCTTTTCATTAAATACTAGTGGTCTTGGGACTTGTTTTTCTACTTTGTATTCATCCTTCAACTTCCTAAGTAGAAATGAATGACTAAGTTCTATTCTCTTCCAGGATTCATCAATCTTAATCTTTCCATCCCAAGCCTCTGTAGAACCAAGAGACTGACCAGATATAGCTGCGATAGCATTATCTTTACTTATCATAGCTTGTCCTGATTCAAGTCTAATAAGCACTGAAAAGTTGTTCATCGTCTTTTCCTGAAGTTTGGTTAATGGATAAAAAAGATTTAGAATGTGGTCACCACTTAAGTAGGTTTCTTTTGGAATGTGATGTTCTATTTTCGTATCATTAAAAACATAAGTAATAACTATCCTTGTTGGTATTTCTATGTTTTCAATAAAGTCTAATTCCTCTACTTCTTCTTTTTCTTCAAACCTTGGAGGATCATAGGATTTCCTATCATTATTTAAAATCTCTACTTGTTTCTTAACCTTCCTTGATATCTTTCTTGTTTTTTCTTCAGTGTCACAAATTATATTTAACAAGATAGAGGCATTAAAAATTGCCTCCGTTTCTCTATTAGAGGCAAATTCTATACGAATTATCGACGTGTCTGTAGTAGAAAGATTAAAGGCAGAATAATTTGAATAGGCATGAACTACCAACTTTTCCGATTCAATCTGATTTAAAAGTCCTACTATATTTTTATCATTCTTGCTTTTGGCCTTTGATAGATATGGATTCTTTCCAACTCCTAAAATCCTGTGCTTACCATTTATCTTGTACTCTATGTCAGTAATAAGTCCTTCAATCTTTTCTTCTTCGTAAGAAATAGCTATTCTGTCTCCTACATCAAGACTTGGGTCTCCTATTGTTACCATATCAAAAGGTGTGTGATGAATTTTGCAAATTTCAGTAAGAAGAGCCTCATACATTCTTTTTCTTTTTTCTGGAAGTCCTAATTGCATTAAAGGATTTATTCCAAGATTCATAGTTAACCCATCATCATTTTCTAAAGCATAGTATTCAGCTATTTTAGTCTTTGCGTTTGTTGAGTTGATGGCTGTATATCTTGTCTTAAAATCTGATATTGATGAAGAAAATCTTTCTCTCGTTTTAATTTCAGTTGATATGCTTTCTGCATACTTCTTTAAAATTAATTTCCCATCACGACTAATCCCCGCAAAAGCACCAAGGGTAGATGCTATATAGTGAATAAAATCCCTATAAGTTTCTATATCATGGTCTTGATAAATTGCCAGAACTTCCTCTCCATTTACAAAAGCTTTTACCTCATCTTCTGTCATACCCAGTTCTACCTTGCACTTCTCACATGAAAGACTTAGTAATTCAAAGGCTGTGCCAAAGGTATCGGTTACAGGGAAGTTCTTATCAAATCTAAGCATATAGTCATAGCCTTTTAGTTCTAAAATCTTCTTAGACCTATTTGCCTCAGTAACATCAAAGATTCCCATTGGTATAGTTTCTATCTTTTTGCTTTCTAATTCTTGATGGTAAAAAAGTTCTAGCTTTGAATCCTCTAAAGAATACCTATCTATATTTGAAAAAAGGCTAATTCCAAACTCTCCAGCATAAACTGTACCTATTTCAAGTTCAGAAGATCCAGAACATGAACGATGAATGTATCCAGATCCTTTAAGAATATCTTTATTGGTAAAGGGAATAATGGTTTCATCTTTTAAGATGATATTTCCCGTCCAATAAAATTTACGAGAATTCTTTTTGATTGCTGTTTTATATTCATTGCTTGTTGGATGCATCAGTACTCCTCCAATGAAAAAGATACTTCCCACAATCCTTTATAAGAAGTATCTTTTATTAGTTTGACTTGAAACTTGTCTATATACATTTGTGACTCTTTTAGTTCTAGTGTTTCTGTATCTAAGTATTTAACTTTAAGATTAGAATTATTAGCAAAACTACTCAATGTCTTTACAAGTTTAGGACTACAAGAAAAACTTACAGAAATACTTGCTACTTTATTTCTAACAATATCCTTTTGAATAGTGCCTGCCTCTGTTTCTCCTCCAGTATCTGCCTCAATATCTCTAAACTCCAAATCATAAGAATTTGGTAGAGGTAGGTCTACTCCTTCAATAATTAAATATGATTGATATTTCATTATACGACTACACCTCCATTCACTGCGTCGCTTTGCTCCTTGTTCATGGGGTGAGACTGCATCTGACCTACCAACAAAATCACAGATTTTGGGTTAGGTCATTATCTACCTCCACTTCTTAAATTCTTACGCATAGATGCATTAACAATAACTTCATCAAGGAGAGTCCCTCCAAGATAAACTGGTATGACTATATCTCCAGAATTTTCCGATTTTAAATTGATGTTTGCAAGTGCATCGGATATTTGTCTTCCTATATCAATTCCATTTACAATAGGTTCTTTATCGTGTCTCCCAATACCTAGAGATGATATATTGGGACTTAAAACCATATCACTTGCTACATTTTCCATCGAAGATTGAACTAATCTTCTGCTCTTTTCTATCCCCTTAGATAGACCTTCCATAAAATCAGGCATCCATGATTCGTAGTCAGTAAGTGGACCAACATCTGGAACAGAGAAGTGCAGGTAAGACCTAATAGTTGATGCTACATTCGATACAGCCGATGTAACATTGCTAATTGCACTTCTAATCCCTCTAGCAATTCCGTTAATCATATCGGCTCCCCATGTATAAGCTTGGGATGCCAAATTTTTAATGTGATTAACTTCATTATTAAATCCATTTCTAATAGTGGACTGAATATTTGACATGGTTGATGAAATACTTGATCTCATGGAATTAAATGCAGATGATACTGCTGACTTTGCAGTATTCACTGCAGATGAAATAGTCGACTTTATGGAGTTCCAAGCAGATGAAACAAAGGACTTAATGTTATTCATTGTTGATGACATAAAGGTCTTTATCCCGTTCCAGACTGATTCAAGAACTGCCTTAATAGAAGTCAAGATAGTCTCAATTGTAGTTTTTATGTTTGTCCAGGATGTAGAAATAAATTCTCCAATAGCAGTAATAACTGTTGTTAAAAACTCTTTTAGTCCATTCCAAATAGTCTCTACTTTTACTTTGATTGCATCTAGAACTGTTGAAATTAAAGTCTTAATACTTTCCCAAGTAGTCCTGATAAACTCACTAACTGCTGTAAATACTTCTGTAGTTGTAGTTGAAATAGCTGTCCATATATTGGTAAAAATAGTTTTAATTCCTGTCCAAAGGCTTGTAAAGAATTCTCCTAAACTTTGCCATAAACTCTTGGCTCCCTCAATAAAGGTATTCCAAGATTCAGTTAGAAAAGTTGTTATAGATGTCCAGATAGTATTCCATCCTTCAGAAAGTCCATTCCATAGGTTGGCAAAGAAGTCCTTGATGCCTTTCCAAGTAGTCTTAACACCTTCAATAAATCCAGACCAGAATTCTGATAAGAAAGTAGTAATTTCAGTCCAAGTGCTTGTCCATGAATCAGATATTCCTTGCCATAGATTGGCGAAGAATTCTTTTATTCCATTCCAAATAGCAACTGTTGATTCTTTGATAGTATCCCAAATAGAGATAAGTCCTTCTCTAAACCAGTCGCACTTCTTCCATAAAAGAACTAGACCCGCTATTACTGCACCAATAGCAATAGGAACAATACCAATGGCTGATACTACTGCAGTGATTGCTGGTATAAGTGTGCCTGTAAATATTCCAACTATCTTAGTAATTCCTCCTATTATTAGAGGTCCTTTGGTCATAATAGTTCCTATTGACCAGACAAGCTTTCCTACAATCATAAGAACTGGACCAAGAGCAGCTATAAAAAGACCGATACCTGCAATAATACCTTTTACTGGTCCTGGAAGGGCATTAAGTCCATTTACCAGTTTTGTTAATATATCTACTGCTTTTCTAACAGCAGGCATTAAAAGTTCTCCAAAGGATATAGCTAATTCTTCTAAGGCAGATTGTAAAATCTTTAATTGACCAGCTAAGTTATCCTGCATAGTAGCAGCCATTTTTTCTGCTGTTCCATCTGCGTTATAAATGGCATCACTCAAACTGTTATAGTCTTTTTCACTGGCATTTATAATTGCCAACATTCCAGACATGGCATTTTTACCAAATATCATGGATGCTGCTTGTGCTTTTTGAGTTCCGTCTAAGTTAGCAAAGGCAACTCTAAAGGTGCTTAGAGTCTCATCAAGTGAAAGCCCCTGTACATCTTCAATAGATAATCCCAACATGGACATTCCATTAATAACTTCTTTAGTTGGTGATGCGAGTCTTGTTAGTCCAGACCTTAAAGCTGTCCCTGCTTGTGAGCCTTTTATTCCTGCGTTAGCCATTAAACCTATAGCTACTGCTGTATCTTCAACTGAATAGCCAAGTGTCCCAGCAATAGGCGCAGCATATTTGAAGGTTTCACCCATTAATGAAACATTGGTATTGGCATTAGATGATGCAGCAGCAAGAACATCAGCAAAGTGAGAAGAGTCTTCTGCTTTTAAACCAAAGGCTGTAAGGGCATCTGTTACGATATCTGAAGTAGTAGCTAAGTCCTCACCACTAGCTGCAGCAAGGTTCATGACTCCTTCAATACCACTAATCATATCTTTACTTTTCCAACCAGCCATGGCCATGTAGTTCATAGCCTCTGCCGCTTCAGATGCTGAGAACTTTGTTTTGGCTCCCATTTCACGAGCCTTTTCCCTCAGAGCATCAAAGTCAGACCCTGTTGCACCAGATACTGCTTTTACCTTTGACATGCCAGAGTCAAAATCTGATGCAGTCTTTACTGCCGCTACCCCAAGACCTGCTACTGCAAGAGATACTGGCATCATTTTTCTTCCTACATTTTCTATATTTTGCCCTGTGTTTTGCCATTTTTCTCCAGTAATAGCTATGTTTTGCAGAGTTTGATTAGTGGTTGCCCCTTGCCTTTCTAAAGATTTAAGAGCTTGTTCTGTTTCAATAATCTCTCGTTTAAGGGCATCATATTGTTCTTGTGAAATTTTACCCTCTGCAAGAGCCTGTTCAGCTTGTTTTTGTGCCTCTTTTAATGATGTTAGTTTATTTTTTGTTTCTTCTAAGGTCTGTCCTAATAGCTTATGCTTTTGGGAGATAAGTTCAGTATTTCCAGGATCAAGTTTAAGAAGTTTGTTAACATCACGCAGTTCCGATTGAGTATGTTTAATCTCTGTATTAACTTGTTTTAAAGCTGTCTGTAATTTGGTAGTATCCCCACCAATCTCAACAGTTATCCCTTTTATTCTATTTGCCAATATCTCACCTCCTTAATTTTGAGCATCAAAAAAGCACCTACCATTTTGATAGATGCTTATAGTCTTTAGTAGTTATTTAGTGTTCTTCTCATTGGCGTATTTGCTACCACACCCTATACCAAAAAGCATAGAACCAATTATCCACGCATACTCTGTTTTTCCAGTTTTATGTGACATGTATATTGATAATATAAGTGTGACAAATGCAATTATTGCTAGTATCAACCATAATTTCTTTTTTACCATTTAATTCCATCACTATCTTTTTAAATTCATCGTTGTTACTTAAATAATTCAGAGTGTGAGCCAGTCCTTACTAGAGATAATACTAAAACCTCTTCTATTTTTTCATATATTAATAAAAAATCTGGCTCTATATGACATTCACGAGTCCCCTTGTAATTTCCCGTTAATGAATGATCTCTATATTTTTCATCAAGAGTTTCATCTCTAGCTATTTTTTCAATAATATCAAACAACTTTTCAATATCTTTCCCTTGTTTTTTAGCCTGCTTTAGGTCTTTTTTAAATCTCTTTGTAAACTTTATTTTATACTTCAAGGGCTTTCCTCAAGTCATCCATATTGTCATAGGATTTCACATTCGTATCTTTAGCTATCATTCTTCCTTCTTCAATCGCTTTTATAGTTTCATCACTAGGAACATCAAGTTTTAATTCAAAGGGAATGCCACTTTCTCTAATACTCGCCCTTAAAAACATGTTAATTGCAGTGGTCATATTTAAACCTAAACTAGAGTATATTTTTTCTGCTGCTTCTTTTATTTCTTTATCTGTCCTTATATTCAAATTTGTTGTAGCCATTTCATCATCTCCTTTGAGATTATTATATGACTAAATTCGTGCGTAGTCAACACATTGTCATTATATTATACGTTGAATACGTTATTACTCTTCGTTATAAACGTACTCCAATAAATCACCTGGTTGACAATCAAGCTCTTTACAAATGCTAGCTAAAGTATTAAATCTGATACCTTTGGCCTTTCCTGTTTTTAATATTGATAAATTTGCTTCGGTTATTCCTATCCTTCCTGCGAGCTCTTTTGATGTCATATTTTTGTTTTTTAATACTTGATCCAGATTTATAATTATTTGAGCCTTCATCTTCAAATTATACTTTCCGAATCTTCTTTTAAGGATTTTCCCGAATTAAATATCATCATTGATGAAAATGCTATAACCATCAAAATTATATTCGTTAAATAATCCTTAATAGTTAAATTAAAAACACTGCTAATATTGTCCACTTTAAGATAATTGAAAACTAGCATAGAAATAATTTGACAAATCGTCAGAATTATAAGTGCTATTAATATATCTCTCGAATATTTTGAATTTAAGTCTGAAAAATAATCTTTCTTCTCTAAATTCACTAAAATCTTCTCAAATTTATCCAATGAGAAACCAGCAATAATGAATATCATAAGAGCACTCAAGCATGAATAAATAATAAAAGGAAGTGAAACTTCTTGTAGATTAAATTGATTAGATTCAACTACTTGTATTACATCATCTTTAAAAATCAGAGTTAATACACTTCCAAGCAAGGTAAAACCTGCTCCTAAATATGAAATATATCTTAAAACCTTAGATAATATAATCGCTATTTTAAAAATAAAACTCTTCATAACTTCTCCTCAACACTTTCGTTTATCTATTATCATCTACATCTTTCCATTCTTGTACTTTATCTTTCAGATCATTTAAATCTTCTTTAGAAAGTTCCCAGGTTAATGATGATGGCATCAAGGGCATTCCCTCCATTGTAATATATGGATAATTTTCATAAATATAAAAATCTATCTTTGTAGCTTTTTTATCCTCTCTCTTGCTGGTTAATATGAAATGGTAAGACTCTATTGCATCATCTGGTATTTCTTTAAAATAATTGTCGAAGTTTTTATCATTAATATTTGCTACGCTCATTCCTGTTAAATTGCCAAAGTAGTCTAAAACTTCTTGTTCTTCTGTTTCAACAATTTTTTTATTGTTAGAATCAAATATTTCAATCTTTTCTTCTTTTTTACTACTTGTTTGTTCTGTTGTAGTATTTGGACTACAAGAAGTTAAAACTATAGAAAAAACAAGAAAAATAGCCATTATTAAAAATCTTTTTCTCATTATGATCCTCCCCATTGAATTATTGTAAAACGATAATTATCTTTATTTATTATTGTAAAACAATAATTTTTGTTTGTCAATATCATTCGTAATGACTTAAAACTTATCAAAGTCTTCTTGCGTAGCTACTTCTTTGTATTTATAGTCGTCATTATTCTTTTCTGTGAACATATCATTTACAAGTCCAATTGTTAGTAGAGATAAATCAGAAACAGAAAGACCCAATTCTACAGCCCTTAATAGAAACAAGGGTGTGGTCATTGGTCTTTCTGTTGGTCTTACTTTTTTTTAGGGACTTCTTCCGATTTTATATTAAGTCCCCACAACTCAATTAGCTGAGGTAGAATTTGATAAATTGAAAAGGTTGAGAAATTATCCAACCATTCTTCTGGACTATCTGGCACAGATTTATCTCCATGTTTAGCCATTACATAGGCTATATTTTCAAATAACTCAAGTGAACCTATATCAAGATTAGATTTATCTTCATCATTTTTCTTCATGGACTTTTCTAATTCCATTAAGTCTTTGAAGATATCTCTTCCAAATTTAAGCCTATAGATTCTTGGGATAGCTGCTGATGCACGGAAAACAACTTCTTTCCCATCGATTTGAATTTTCTTGGTTAGTGCCATATTTATTTACCTCCAACACTTGCTCTTGAAGGTGTTACTGTCGTTTCTGTTGGCATATAGACCGACTTGTACCAACCATCGTAAGTTTCCTTCGTAGTTTCTTCACCTGTTCTAGCCTTTACATTTCCATTTGGAAGTGGTCTTGCTTGAATTGACAAGGTTTCCGGTTGAACTTCTCTTGATTCTTCATTAGTTTCTCCTTCGAGAGTAGGTCTTGCTGCTGAGCAGTTATACATGACATGACGGATTTTCTTTTGATCGCCATCAAACTCAAATAACAGTGCAAAGTTTGCAGTTTCAGAATTTGATGACTCAATTAGAACTTTGTTAGAATCTGATTTTTCCATCAAAACATCAGTCCTAAAGGACTCTGGAATAAGGGCGATTTCTAAATCTCCGTCATAGCCCATATTGTTTGAAATAGTGTAGTATTCAATTCCATCTGCATAAAAGCTTTCAGGTTCTCCATTTGGATCTAATGAAATCGAAACAGCACCAGGCATTGGCACTGGTGTCTTATATTTAATAACGCCCTCTTCGGTTTTATCAAAGAGAGCGTAATGTACGTTACAAATATTAAATTTAACTTTATTAGCCATTGTTATTTACCTCCGTAATTTTTAAATTAAGTGTGAATTCATACAAAACTTCATAGAGTCTTTCTGATTCAATCCAAACTTCAGATTTTTCATAATAGATTTCTTCTCTATCAAGGATCGCTTCTATCTTTTCTTCTAGTTTTAAATCTTTCTTATCAGTGTAAAGTTCTAAGTCAATCTGGGTGTTTTTGTAAAAAACTACTCCATCTGCACCAAAGTGTTTATTCTTTGGAAATAGATAGACCATAAATGGTGGAGCAGGGCTTTCTCCTTCAGCAAAATGTGAGTAGGCAAATGGAAGTCCTATCTTTTCAATTATCTTTAATAACCTATCCATCTTGTAATTTCCTCATTATATTTTCTTCCAATTCTCTGAATCCTTTCTTTTCAGCTGGTCCAATATGAGGCCTAGCAGATACTCTTCCACCCTGTCTTAGGACGTGCCCTTTCTCAAGCAAATGCGCCAGTTGATATCTATTTCTTGAATGGACTACGAGTTCTATTGAGTTTGAAGTTTCTTTCATTGTTTTAACAGACCAAGATTTAGAATATTTCTTTGTTTCTCCTACAGGTGCATTTTCTTGTATGTCTTTTCTAATATTGCTACCAGCTTTTTTTACTTCCTTTTTGACTTCATCTGTTGCCATATCAGAATATTCTTCTAAGCCCTTCATTATTTCACTGGTGAGGTTTTCAATTTTTACATTCATCTACTCACCTTCCTACACCTAAACTTTATAAATCTATTTTTGTAGTTCATAAAGTCAATAGAGATGATATTGTAAATTTCGTCTTCAAATAGAATTCTATATTCTGAAGTGTTAATCTTCTTCAACCTATTTTGAAATCTTACAGTAAAAGAAATGTCTGACCTATCTACTTCCATCCCAAGAAAAACTTCTTCTCCTTTACCTTGAAATGATATATAGGCTGATGTTTCTAGATAATCTGCCCATACCGATTTATGGTTACCAATTCCATCCACCTCAACATTTTTATTTTGAAAGGTAATTTTTCTATTTAAATCCGATATTTTCATTAGAACTCAGCCTTTCTCATTCCAAATAATAAAGCCCTTAGAGTTAAGTTTAATTCAGAATAATCTGCCTCTTCTCGGTGTTCATAAAGATAAGCAGTCATATATAAGACAGCTATATTTCCATTTGGATTTTTAGAAAGGTCTTCTTCACTATCAACCCTTGCTACATCCATGGAGTGCTTTATTGATGATTGGATGAGAGATTCAATCATCTCATCCTCATCATCAAAATCCACCCTTAAATATGACTTTGCCTCCTCAAGAGTAATCATAATCTACTCCTTAGGCAGTAGCACCAATTTTTAATAGTTTAACTGCCTCTCTTAATACAAGGATTCCATCTACTCTTTCTTTACCTAAGAAACCAACCATTCCATTACCAGCAAATAATTCTTTTAAGTCTTGGAATGACCTATTTCCTCTGTCTCCAATCTTGTAGTAAGAAAAATCGCCAAAGGCTACTGCAAGTTTTCCTTTTTCAGCTTTAGGAGCAAAGGCAGATGTATAAGCAGGATATCCTAAAAGTCTATCTGGTTCTCCATCTTTAAGTGATGGTTGCCAAATATATGCACCATTAACATCCTTAAGTTTTCTAATTTGAGCAACTGTTGCATCATTTAAAATGAAGGCTGCTTTCTTTCTATACGGTCTGTCTAGAGAGTAAACTAAATCAATTAATTCATCAGCAGTAATTGTTTGAGCCTTTGTTGTCACACCAAGTTCTCCACCCTTTTTAGAGTCAAAAATTCCTGTAGGCTTATTTACTCCATCGCCATTTAAGAAGGCATCTTCTTCAGCATTTGCTAGTGCTCTAGTAAATTCTTCAGTGATGTATTTTTCTAAATTAAAGGCTGCATCATAGAGAAGTTCTTCAGTTACTTTAATACCAACATGAAGTTTGTGTGCATCAAGAGATACTTGGTCGAATGTACCATCTCCAAAGGTAAGTTGACCACCTTCTTCTACCCATAGAGCAGCAGGCTTTGTAGCTGCAATATTAATTTTATGAAGACCAGAAGTTTGAACTTTTGTAGCTAATTTTCTTACAATATTTTCATCTTCAAGACCGTTTACAATATCTGCTTCCATCTCTTCAGGAACTAAGTATCCACCACTTTCATCTGTACCAACTTTTAATTCATTGGAAATATCTCTAAAGTTAGTTCTTAATGCCTTCATCATGGATTTCTTATAGGTATTTCTTGCTCTCATTGGCTTTTCTTCTTCATTAAAAGTAGCAGGTTCATTTGTTAGTGCTTGAGTAGTAGGTTTTTCCAAGGATTTATCCATTTCTTCTTCCCTCTTCTTTCTTTCGATTTCACGAGTATAATTCTCGATAGTTCTCTCCATCTCTTCATATGTCTTGAAATCTTCGTCAGACATTAGACCCTTTTCATCTGTCTTAGACTCAGCAAATGCTTTTGCCTCATCCCAAGCTTTACTTCTCTTTTCTAAAAGTTCTTTAATATTCATAATTACCTCCAAGTATTTTTAATATTGTTTAATCTGCCTTCGACCTCACTCATTGAGTGAGTTTTCACTTCTTTATTTATCTTTGTTAAAAGGGAGTTTGTAACTGCTCGCCTTGAAAAGACCATGTTCGTAACTTTTTCATCTTTTCTTTTGTCAGTGAGAGTTCCATCACAAAAACCCATCTCGATGGCCTTATTCTTATCAAACCAAGTCTCTCCATCCATTAGATTAGAAATCTCTTCTCTGGATAAACCTGTCTTAATCTCATAGGCATTGATGATTGACTCCTTAACTTCCTTTAACATATCTATGGCTTTTTGCATTTCTTTTGAGTCACCAATAGCTACAGTTAAAGGGTTGTGAATCATCATTAATGATGTTGGACTCATCAATACTTCAGTTCCTGCCATGGCAATGACAGATGCTGCTGATGCTGCAAGCCCATCAATCTTAATTGTCACATTTCCTTTGTGCTCTAAAAGCATGGTGTAAATTCTCGATGCAGCTATACAATCACCACCAGGGGAGTTGATCCACACAGTTATATCTCCACTTTTGTTTTTTAATTCTTCAAAAAAGAGCCTTGGTGTGATTTCATCATCAAACCAAGACTCTTCTGCAATAACTCCATCTATATAGAGTTCATTTGAATCCTTTTTCCAATTCCAAAATATTTTATTGTTCTTCATTAGGACTTATCACTTCTCCTTTCTGCTGATAAAAACTACCTGCCTTATCAAGTGGTAGCATATTTCCATTTACAAGATATAGGTCTCCACCTTCTTCAGCCGAGATCCTATCTAAATTTTCCAGTTCTCTTATGTCGTTTGCACTCATCCAGCCATTCTGTCTTCCTACAGCATATCCATTCATCCTTGATTCATAGTCTCCTCTTAGAAGTCCATCAAGATTAAATTTAATAAAGTAGGATTCTTTTTCTTTTTTTGTTAGCAGTGCTCTTTCCAAAGATTGTTCCCAACGAACAATCCAAGGATCAAGTGTGTATTTAACAAACTCAAGTGACTGCTGTTCTATATTTGAAAATGACGACCTCTCTAAATCACCAATCATATGAGGTGGTATTCTAAATATTCTTGCTATCTCATTTAACTGAAACTTTCTAGTTTCCAAAAACTGGGCTTCACTTGGTGCAATAGCAATCGGTTGGTATTTCATCCCTTCTTCAAGTACAGCCACTTTGTTGGCGTTCTTAGGCCCTTGAAAGGCTGCATTCCATGACTCCCTTACTCTCTCTGGGTCTTTAATTATGCCTGGATGTTCTAAAACCCCACCTGGTTGTGCTCCATTTTGGAAAAAGCTAGCGCCGTAATCTTCACAAGCCATAGCCATACCAATTGCATTCTTGGCCATGGTAATTGGCGAGTAACCAATAAGACCATCAAAACCAAGTCCAGGTATATGAAGAACATCTTCTTTTAAAAGATAAACTTCTTCTGATTTATGATTGTATTTATAAAAGATTTCTCCATCTTCACTTCTCATAACAGTCATCTTATTTGGCATTAGTGGATAAAGTCCGATGACCTCATTTCTTCCATTGCGAATTATTTGAGCATAGGCATTACCCCATAAAAGAAGATGAGTCATTAGTGTTTCTCTAAATACAAATGAAGTCATCTCAGTATTAGGTTCATCGTGTAAGAGAAAATATATGGCGTGGTCTTTTGCTTTTTCCTTTGAATTAGAATCTCCCCTTTTATATAGATGAAGTGGAAGTCCTGCTAAGGTTTCAGCAAGAACCCTCACACATGAATAAACTGCCGTCATTTGCATAGCAGTAAATTCGGTTACATTCCTTCCTGCCGTTGTTCTCCCAAATAAAAAAGACGATGAAGATATCCTCTCCCCGTCTTTAGGTTTGTCTCTCGACTTACCTGTGCCCTTATGGGTGAATATTAAATTTAAAATGTTTATATTACCACCTCCTAAAAGTAGGTATGAAAAAAGCACCTACTAATGTAGATGCTCTAAAGATTATAAATTAATTTGGATAATCTGCTTGGTCTCCTAAAATCCAAAAATCACATATTTCATCACCATCTGCTAATGTATTATGTCGAATTAACTTACCCTTACATGCCTTTATAGTCAAATAATCCAGCTCACAAAATAGATGTGTATATTCTTCTAAACCATTATCTTTAAAATATTTAGCAATTGGACATTTTGTAAAATAATAATAACAACCGTCTTGATGAGAATCATCAAAGTTAAACTTCCATGTACTTGGATATTTAATTAGGTTTTCATCTGCCCATTTCGAATTTTCTATCATCTTTTCTTTAAACTTTTCCATGTCTTTACTATTATTGAAATCCTTTTTATTCAATTTGTTTATTATTGGATGAGTGATAACATACTCCATTAATTCTGCCAGAATGCTTTTGTTTATTAAAGATGGATTTCCGTACAAGAATGAAAAAAACAAGATTGAGTAATATAAATTTGATGCCATAGGATTATCTTCACCTATATCCTCAGATTTTACCATCAAATTTTTATACTCTCGCTTTGCATTTTTAAATATCTCACGAACTTGGTTTTTCGGAAATCGAGACTTTAAATAACTTTTAATAAAAGGATATAAAATAATCCAATAACTGAACTTTGGTCTCATGATTTGTGCCTCCTGAATTTTGTATTTTCATCTTTATTCCATTATATCAAATCATAATTGTTATTAAACTCTATTTTGGTTATATCAGAAGTAATCCCCTATCATCATAGACCGATTCACTTATATCATTACCACACCTTATAGCCCTGTCAAGTGCCATAATTGTAGCAATTACACCATCAATCTTTTCTGTAGATTTTTCCTTGTCCGCCTTAATATTTCCAGCAGGATCTGTTCGTATGAAGATGTTATCCATCATCCATCTTAGAACGGGATGTCCTCCATGGGCTATTTTTCTTTCAAGGGTAAGTTTCATTAATTCTTTTGTTGGTGGAGACATATCTTTAAATCCTTGACCAAAGGGAACTACTGTAAAACCCATCCCTTCTAAGTTTTGAACCATCTGAACTGCTCCCCATCTATCAAAGGCTATTTCTCGGATGTTATATGTCTCACCTAAGTCTTCTATGAATTTTTCAATAAAGCCATAATGGACTACATTACCCTCTGTTGTCTGAATGTAGCCTTGTTTTTTCCATATGTCATAGTTTACATGGTCTCGTTTTACTCTTAGGTCAAGATTATCTTCTGGCAACCAAAAGTAGGGTAATATTTGATATTTATCATCTTCATCTAATGGAGGAAAGACTAAAACAAAGGCCGTAATATCTGTTGTTGATGATAGGTCAAGACCTCCATAACAAACTCTTCCTCTTAGTTCTTCTTCATTAACAGCAAAGTTACATAAGTCCCATTTTCCCATGGGCATCCACCTAATTGCTTGTTTGACCCACTGATTTAATCTTAACTGTCTAAAGGAGTTCTCTTCAGTTGGATTTTGCTTAGCAGATTCACAGGCTTGTCTTACTTTTTCTATTGGAACTGTGATTCCAAGAGACGGATTTGCCTTATGCCATACTTTTTCATCTGTCCAATCGTCTTCTCTATCTGCTCCATAAATAACAGGATAAAAAGTTGGATCAGTTTTTCTGCCTTCAAGTATGTCGACTGCTTTTTGATGTGTTTCGTAGCAGATTGATTTTGTATCTGTTCCAGCAGTTGTTATAAGAAAATATAGGGGTTGGGTTCTCGCATCACCAGACCCTTTTGTCATGACATCAAATAACTTTCTGTTAGGTTGGGTATGAAGTTCGTCAAAGACCACACCATGAATATTAAATCCGTGTTTAGAATAAGCCTCTGCAGATAAGACTTGATAAAAAGAATTTGTCGGTTTATATATCATTCTCTTTTGTGATGCTAGAATCTTTACTCTTTTAGAAAGGGCTGGAGACATTCTTACCATATCAGCTGCAACATCAAAGACAATAGTTGCTTGCTGTCTATCGGCAGCACATCCATATACCTCTGCTCTTTCTTCTCCATCACCACAAGTAAGGAGGAGTGCTATGGCAGCTGCAAGTTCAGACTTTCCCATCTTCTTTGGTATTTCAATATAGGCTGTATTAAATTGTCGGTATCCTGTATCTTTTACAATTCCAAATAAGTCTCTAATTATTTCTTCTTGCCAGTCAATAAGCTTGAAGTCTTTACCTGCCCATCTACCTTTTGTGTGTTTAAGGCATTCTATAAAGGTAACGGCATAATCTGCTTTGTTTTTATCATAGTGAGATGTAGGTAGCATAAATTTTGTTGGTTTATATTTCATTTGACCTCCTTCCTCTAAAACTGAATATAAAAAATACTAGCCCTAGCTAGTTCACTACGAGAAAAAGAGCCTTCGCTCAATTTCTTGGTTTTTAATTATTTTGTTTTCCTAATTCATAAGCCTCTTTTAACATTTCTTTTAATGACCATACTGAAACTTCTAAAAAGTCTTCTGAATCATTGTTTCTTTTTTCTAAGTCTCCTCTTTCTTCTATTGCATAAGAATGTTTCTTTGCAATTTCTAAAAGTGCTCGATCTCTTCTTTCATTAATTCTTTTGGTGGCTTCTAAAAAGCATTGTCTTTGCAATTTCTAAAAGTGCTCGATCTCTTCTTTCATTAATTCTTTTGGTGGCTTCTAAAAAGCATTGTCTTTTCAATTCTTGGTTTGTCATTTATCTTACTCCTATTTTCTTTTTCTTTTGGAGATTATCTATAAAGTCGTCAAACCACTTTGCTCCAATCTCAATCCTTATCATTGGAAGTCTTCCAAGTTTATTGTATTTTAAACTTACTATCCTTAAGTCTTCAGGAAGGCTAGTTCCATAAAATTCGTTGATTGTTTTTCCCATCGTGATGTAAATTGTGTCATCTTCAAGGTAGTCTTTTAAATAATCTTGAAAAGCTAAGTCTCCATTTTCTCCTTCATAAAGTCCAAGCATTGTAATTGCTGAAGAGTTGATTAACTCATTTAAATCTTCCTGTGTTTTCATGTATTTGTATGCCATATTTTTCTCCTTACCTTTTTTTGTATGTACATATAACCGTACTGTCAAAAATAAGTCAAGTTAATTAGAGAATATAATGGCTATATCTCAACCTTTACTCGATATTTTTTTCTATTCTATCCACTCTGAAAATTACATTTAACATCGAACCATTATCCCATTTTACTAGGATTGATCCAATGGCATCCACCCCATAAACTGTGCCTAAAGTTCCAACTGGAGGTGCTTGGTCATCTTCCATTTGGATTAGTTTTACTCTTGTACCTACTGGATATGTCTCTTTTAATTTTTGTATAATTTCCCTTGAAATCATCTAATCCCCTCACATACATATATCACTAAATCTAGGATTTATATCAAGTCAGATTAAAAACATCTTCATACTTATACTCTTTTCCATCTCTTAAAAGGCTTACATCTTTATCACTGCCAACCAATTCAATAAACCTATTTACAATGACATCTACAAATTTTTCATCAAGTTCTATCATCCTACAAATTCTATAAGTCTGTTCACAAGCTATTAGTGTACTTCCACTTCCACCAAATGGATCAAGTACAACGGAGTTTGTCATTGATGAATTTTTAATTGGATAAGATAAAAGTGGGATAGGTTTCATAGTGGGATGGTCGCCATTTTTTCTTGGTTTATCAAATTCCCAAATGGTAGACTCTTTCCTTCCTGTGTACCAGTTGTGTTTTCCTTTTTTCTTCCAGCCATAGAGGATTGGTTCATGTTGCCATTGATAGGGACTTCTTCCAAGTACAAGGGACTGTTTCTTCCAAATACAAGTACCAGATAAATAAAATCCAGCATCTTGAAATGCCTTTCTAAAATTAAGTCCTTCTGTATCTGCATGAAAAACATATATCGAGCCATCATCTGCGAGGAACTTTTCCATATTTAAAAAGGAGCTTAGTAAAAATTCATAGAATTTACCTTGCTCCATATTGTCATTTTTAATTTTTCCAGCTGATCCTTCATAGTTTACGTTGTATGGAGGGTCTGTGATGATAAGATTTGCTTGTGATTCTCCCATTAATTTCTCATAAATAGTCTCATCTGTAGAATCTCCACAAATAAGTTTGTGCTTACCTAAAGTCCATATATCTCCAACCTTTGAAAAAGTAGGTTTTTCCAATTCTTCATCTACATCAAAGTCATCATCTTCTGTATCGTTTCCTAAGTCAAAAATATTAGATAGTTCATCTGGTGAAAAACCAGTAAGTTCTACATTAAAACCATAATCTTCTAGGGATTCAATTTCTACCCTTAATAGTTCTTCATCCCAACCAGCATCAAGAGCCATTCTGTTATCAGCTAAGATATATGCTTTCTTTTGTGCATCATTTAGATGGTCTGCAAAGACACAAGGTACTTCTTTTACACCTTCTTCCTTTGCTGCCATAATTCTTCCATGGCCTGCAATAACTCCATAGTCTTTATCAATAATTACAGGATTGATGAAACCAAACTCTCGAATTGATGAGCGTAGTTTATTAATCTGGTCTTGTGAGTGAGTTCTTGCATTATTTACATAGGGAACAAGTTTTTCGATATCAACTAATTTCATTTCTTTTGTTGTAATCATATTAGCCCCCACTTAGCAAATTCCTCAAAACCACCAATAGAGTTAATGTAGTTTCTAGCAATTTCTACAATTTCTGAATATGGTTTACCATCAACAGTTTCATCCCCGATTGCACAGGATAATTCAACCTCTCTATTTTCCTCTTGTGCCTTTAGGTGGGCATAAATATTGACTGATACATCAGCCTTGGATAGGTCTTTACCATGAAGACCTCCACCAGTTACTGCTCTTCCCATGTCAGATCCGAGTTTCCTATTGGTCGCTCCAGTATCAACATTGTATCCCCCAGTCCAATCCCCCAATGGATTTACAATTGCTCTTGGATAAATCGATTTTAAAATTTCTGTTGGTACATTTGACTGACAGATGATGAGTTTATCTCCATCAAGGATGTATTTCCCATCGTAGGGATAATTAGAATAAATTTCACGAGCAATTAAAGATAGTTTCTTTTCTTCATCTGATGTGGGTACTCCCTTAAAAATTCCATTGTCACCACATCTTATCTTTTCTTTTTGATTGTTCGATAAGTGAATGTCTTGCTCTACAATTTTTACATCGACTTTTACTTCTCCCGTTATTCTCCTAATCGCTGCTTCAATTTCTTTTTTATTTAACTTGCAGTCCGTTTCAATAATGACATGGCAATTTCCATGCCCTAGCAATACTTCAACTGCTATTTTAGGATTGTCCTTTTCTTTATATGCTAAATCTACAATTGCACCAGCGATGCAATCCGACAATTTATCTGGATGCTTTGGATTTACTTTTTCAAACAATATCTTTACCTCACTTTCTGCTTCTAAGTAATTTTTCCATCATATCTTCTCCATAGTCTTCATAGACTTCCGTGCAGTTTTCTTTTACAATGTCGTAAATCTCATACCATAAAAGATTAGCTGTTTTTTGAAACTGACTAGACATCTGCACAAATGGAGATGCAATAACTCCACCAGTTGTAGGATGCTTTCCTAAAAGTCCAAATTGACTTATTGCCTCTTCACATTGAATGTATCTTGCAAAAGCCTGGGAGTAGGATTCTAATAATCTTGGATTTACTAAGTTTTCACAGTTTCTCTGTTTTAACCAACTCCAAGTCTCTTTATATATTTCATCTGCACCTAATGGTATGCCATTCTTTTGTTTTGCAGATAGATAGTCACTAGGTGTTGGCATATCTGCTCCATCAAGGACTGCTCCGTCTGGTAAGTCAACAGCATCTATTTCTTCTGGAGTAAATGTTGGAATATCATTCATTAATATTTCTACTTTTTTACCTTTCTCTATTTTTTCAACAGCAGGCTGTGGTTTCCCTCCTGCTTTTACTCGTCTTCCACCTCTGTATGTTCCGTCTTTAGCGATACTATCACCTCCTATGTTTATTATTTTCTTTAATAGGGCCTTTGAACCCGTTTTTTTGTGCGTGAGAGGGCGGCACCGTTGGTAGGGAAATAAGTCGTAGAGATTAAGACTCCCCCTCCCCACGTAAAACTATCCTCCAAATCTATCTCCACTCCTTGCATGAATCTTTGAGTGGCAAGATTTACAAAGACTCATAAGATTGTCCTCGTCATTAGTTCCACCAAGTGAAAGAGGAAGTATGTGATGTACTTCCTCTACCTTTGTCATTCTATTTTCTTTTAAACACATCTCACAAAGTGGATGCTCTGCTACATATCTTTTTCGTATAAGTCTCCATGCTTTTCCATAACGCTTATGAGTTTTAGGATCTCTTTTATATTTTTCATAGTTTCTGTTGTATTCTTTCTCATGTTTCTTGCAGAATCGTCCATCAACTAATTCAGGACAACCTGGATGTGAACATGGTCTCTTAGGTTTTCTCGGCACTTTATCACTCCATAAAGAAAGCCCTGAAGATTAAATCTCCAAGGCTCTTTTAATTATTCTTTTGCTATTTTAATAATACTACAACTCCATAGTGACATTCTATGACATTTCATGACAGGATTTGATTAGCTTTGAAGTTTCTTTTAACCCCAGATTGTGAAGTCTATGAATATGTCTAATATCATAATTCATATCAACTGCTATCTTCTCCCAAGTCTCAAAGCAAAGATATCTTTTTTCAAGAATGACTTGAAGTTCCTTGTTTTGAATTTGTTTAATTGTTCCAACCATCTCTGCTTTCAAATCTACAAGTTTATCTATATCCCTATTAATTTCTTCTTGAAGATCTACAATCTTAACAATAGTATCTTCAAGTTTAGATGTTCCTCTACTAGGACTCTTGGGCATATCTGATAAGGTCGATGTAGCTTTTGTAGCTAAGGCATTTAAACTTTCAACTTGCTCTAGCTTACTGTTAATTCTCTTGTCTAAATAAAAAGCTTGTTTTAAATATTCTTTTGCATTCATTTCTTACCTCCATAAGTATTGAGGTAAGTTCTCTATAGAACCTCTACTCATTTTAGATTTGCTTTTACTGCATCAATAAGTGCAGCTTGTGTTTTATTCTTATTTTCTAATGCTTTCATAACATCTTCATCAATAGTTCCTTTTGCTAAGATATGATGAATCACAACTGTTTCTTTCTGTCCTTGTCTATAAAGTCTGGCATTGGTTTGTTCATAAAGTTCTAAGGAC
This sequence comes from Peptoniphilus sp. GNH, assembly GCA_021307325.1. NCBI lineage: Bacteria > Bacillati > Bacillota > Tissierellia > Tissierellales > Peptoniphilaceae > Peptoniphilus > Peptoniphilus sp. GNH. Next base: position 1,227,759 of record CP089931.1, read on the forward strand.
CAAGTAAGAGAAAACCAAATAAGTGTTGAACCTCCCGCTTGTAGGTTAAGTCCATGACCAGCAGATGCTGGATGGATAATGGCAACTGGAATCTTACCTTGATTCCATTCTTTAAAGTCCTCACTTGTCTTAAGTTCTCTTACATCAAACTTATCTTTTATTCTTTTCAAATCTGACTTGTACCAATAAGCTATTAATACTGGTTTACCATTTGCGCCTTCTATTAAATCTTCCAAGGCATCAAGCTTTCTATCATGAATATGAATCATATTTTTATCTTCATCATAAACAGAACCTGACGCCATTTGAAGTAACTTATTAGAAAGTGCAGCAGCATTAACTGCATCTATATCTTTATCCTTAATATTAACAACCAAGTCTTTTTTTAAGGTCTCGTAGATATCTCTTTCTTTATCTGATAGATTTACAAAAACTTCATTGTTTATCTTCTTTGGCATTTTTAGATAGTCTTCAGCTTTCATAGAAACTGTGATATCTGATATCTTTTCATAGATTGCATCTTCAGCAAAAGGAAGTGGCTTATAGGAATAAATGATTGGTCCGTTTCTCTTATCTGGTTTGAAGTAGATTTCCCTGTACTGACCAATAAATCTTCCAAGTCTCTCTCCCATATCAAGGAGCCTAAACTCAGCCCACAAATCCATTAGGCCGTTAGATGATGGAGTTCCAGTAAGACCAACTATTCTTTTTACCTTTGGTCTAACTTTCATCAAAGCTTTAAACCTCTTTGACCTATGAGATTTAAAGGATGATAGTTCATCAATTACGATCATGTCGTAGTTAAAGGGTATTTCACTCTTATTTATTAGCCAGTCTACATTTTCTCTATTGATTAGATAAATATCTGCTTGTTCTTCTAATGCTTTTATTCTTTCTTTTTCACTTCCTATTGCTACTGAATATTCTAAGATATCAAGGTGAGACCATTTTTCTATTTCTTCCTTCCAAGTGTCCCTGGCAACTCTTAGTGGTGCTATGATTAAAACTTTAGAAATTTCAAAAGAATCAAAGAGTAAATCTTTTATAGCTGATAAGCTTATAACCGTCTTGCCGAGACCCATGTCCAGTAGAAGTGCAGATTCCTTATTTTCTTTTATAAATTCAGTAGCATAATTTTGATATTTATGTGGAGTATATTCCAATTAGTCACCTCCGATTCTCTTCATTATTTCATCAATGTTTTCTTTTGAATCAAGAACATAAACCTTAAAACCTAAATCTTTAAATTGCCTTATTCTCTTTTTCTGAATTGGTCTTGGTTCTCCTCCAGGTCTTTTTGTTTCAACAAATCCGATTTTACCTTTAGGTAGAAGTATTATCCTATCTGGTATTCCCGTCATTGATGGAGATGTAAATTTAAGACAAAGACCTTCATGGAGTTTCACTTTATCTACCAATGCTTTTTCTATTTCATTTTCTAACATATAAACCTCTATTTTTAGACATTGTGCAAGTCGTGAAACTCTATTATATAACCTTTATATATAACTAAAATTTAATTTACTTACTATATAATAGTTATATATATGACATTCACGACCTGCACTTCTTGTATTTTTACACAAAATCTGACTTTAATTTAAGTCCATTAATCACAATTCCTTGATTAGTTTTTCTCCTCATAAATCCATTGGATGAAAGAGCAGAATAAAAATCTGTTGTAGACCTTACATAATCTCCAGTTCTTAAACAATAGGCTCTATATTCTTGATAGACTTCTCCAGACTTTTCTTCATAGGATGAATCAATCTCACAACACTCATTTAAGAAATGCTTGAACCAGTTATTTGATTCCTTATATTCATTGATGGCATCTGCTACTTTTTTAGGTAGGCTGAATTTAAAATCTTCATCAATAGCCTTTTTAGCACCCTCGATTAACCACTTGAGAACTGCTCCCCCAGCCTTATCTACTAAATAATCAGTGTAGTTTTTAATATCACTACTGCCCTCTATCTTTGCCTCAAATGGAATTACAATGAGTCTTCTCCAGGTTCCTTCATCTAAGGCACCCACCTTTGGTAGGTGGTTAGTATATAGGACAAGGGTATGAGAAGGTATGAACTTAAACGGATCTCGATATTTTTTCTCTGCTACAATTTCATCCGTAGAACAAAGCTGTTTTACGTTTGAAGTATTTAACCTTAATCCTTCTTGAAGTTCAGCTGCAATTAAAAGCCTTTTGCCTCTTGTTTCAGCAAGTTCTGGTTTAGCATTTCGCTTAGAATTAACTGTAAGAATATCTGCAGAGATTGACCCACTGTAAAGATTTAGAACTCTTGAGATAGTATTCCAAAATGTGGACTTGCCATTTCTTCCATCACCATAAGCTATAATTAGAGCCTCAATATAGACCTTTCCGATTAAAGAAATACCAGCCACTTTCTGCACATATTCTATAAGTTCTTTATCATTTACAAAAAAGGTATTCAAGGCATCAAGCCATATATCCATATTTTCATTACTTGGATCTACAGAGGTTTCTTTGGTTATATAGTCATCTGCCTTATGCTCTCTACACTCTCCAGTTTTCAAATCTACTGTAAATGACGGAGTGTTTAACAAAAACTCATCCACATCAAGTTCTCTTTGGTCTATTTCAAGCATTGGCTTTGATTCTTTTAAAGTTGCATGGATGGCTCTGGTGTCTCCTCGTTTTACAGCATATTTCTTATATGCCTCAAGCAAAGTTAATTTATAATAAATAGATTTTTGATTTTTATCAAAAACCTCCATTGCCTTTTTCTCACTCATAGAAGACATAATATCCCTAATTCCTGATTTCTTAATGTCTTCATCCATTTTCAAAAGTTCATTGTCTATTTCTTCTATTTGTTTTAAAACTAAATCTTGAGAGTATCCTTGTGCTTTTAGTTCAGATTCCTCCCAGTAAGAGTCGTTGTAAACAAGAAAACCTGTAGAAGGAGAAAAACGAATTCTGTCTTGGTATTCTCTAACAAAAACTTCTGCTTGACCTATGTCTGAAAATTCAGAAGGTCTCAAATTTATTCCTTCAGTGTATTCTTCAGGTGGTATATAATCTTCACTTGCTGCTACCTTTTTATAGAATTTACAAGCTGACCTCCAGATTTGTTCTAACTCCTCATCTGCTAATGGTGGAGAACAAAGGCTGGCTTTTTTATCGAATAACTCTCTTGCCTCATCTGTATTTCCATATCGAATTAGAATCCTACCTGCAAAATGATTCATGGTTGAATTTCTAGAGCCTTCCTGAATCAAGTCTTGAGAGTTATCAAAATTTTCAAAGTTATCTTTTAAAATATCAGTTATATATTTCTTCCCCCTAATTATTTCAACAGCAGGATTCTTAACTCCAAAGAAAAACCTCGCTCCATCTAAGGCATTGCCATCAAAGAAAGTATAAGTCTCTGACAATCTTTCTTTGATGCCTACATATTCAGCTAAATTTGTGACCTTTGGAATTGGAAAATATATGTGCATTCTTGGTCTTGCAGCTTTTCCATTTTTTTCTTTTCTATGGTTTCTGCTATAAACTATGGCAAATTTAACTCCGTCAAATATTCTCTTTAAATCATTAGCTGAAATCCAATCATCTGGATTTTCTGAATGGTCGTTGTCTATATCCATGGGAACACATTCTGACTCTATAAAATTATCGTTGGACCTGTAGGAATTTTTATACTTAGCCATTACATGGTCAAAACTCGCAGCTTTCTCAAAAGACCTAACATCTACTGCATTGACCTCATTTGGATAAACACAATTTGACTCAACTCCTATTAAATTTGAGGTGTATATTTTCAATTAGGATACCTCCTTTATATAGCGAATCTTCATTTTTCTCTTCTCAGCAACTCTTATTTCTTCAGCCATTCCAGGACTTATGTTGTCACCAAAGACCCAGATTTCTTCGCATTTTCCAAGAAGGACATAATTAAAATGCATTGCAAGTCTTCTCTCACTTTCATCACTCATAAACTGAGGAAATAAAAGATGTGGTGCTATTGGTATATTTCCTCTATCCAAGGCATAGCGAGAATAAGTTCTTGCCTTGATGACATTATTTTTTACATCTCCAGAAAATGGACTGCAGATATATACCAAGGGATAATATCTCTTCTCTGTATTTTTAATTGCTTGATAAGGAGTGGGATCCTTGTACCCACTCCTATTGTATAGTTTTTTATTCATAAATATCCCTCATTGTTTCACTACAAGTATTACAGCAAACTTGAGTAGAAAATAAATCGCCATCTTCCAATACTTCAACTAAATCGACTCGAACTTCTTTTCCACACTTTGGACAGGTGCAAAAGACATTCTCATCATTTATTTCAATGCTTATTTCCATAGAATCATTGATTTTTTCTTTCACATAAAACATTTTGTACCTCCAATTTTTGCTTGTACCATTCAAGGTGTTTCTTTCTATCTTTATAATTAGGAAATGCTACTAATAAACCAATATCTACCTTTTGCAAGGTTTCAATCATCTCTATTTGTGATTGATTCAGATATGGTCTTATACTTTTTCCTTTTGGTATATCATTTTCTAGTCTAAATTCTTTTGCACTCTTACCTAAAACGATACGATTCAGCATGTTACACTCATTACTAAAGTGATAAGCTTTTGGATTGTCATGAAGCAATCTTATATTCTCAGTTAAAAGAGGGAACTCATTTCTAGCTGATACTAGAGTCTTTATGAATTCTTCCATCTCGTTAAATTTCTTAATATAGAGCTCTTTAAATTTCATGGCTTTTTTGCCCGTGTAACCCATAGCTAAAATAGTAAATCCATCTCTAGTTAATAAATAACATGGTAGATTTCTTCCAGTTACATCCTTATAACTGCTGAGCTCAAAATTGAGTTCAATAAATTCTTCACTGAGCCCAGATTTGGGTTGAGTGATTGTTTGTATATCTCTTATAACATGAGAGTGCCTTTTTTCAAAAAATTCTGCTACAAATCTACTGTCCACTCTAGCAATATCATTGTGATCTGCAAATATTCCATAATCGTTCTTTGGTATTAATTCCTTCATTGAATTACCTCCTGTAAATTTTTTCGAGGTTTCCCTCCTAAATCACAGGCAAAGAAATAGAGGAGATTTTTAACCCCCTCTTTAATCTTTTTTATAAAATTCACTTTCAAATCCATCTGCATCCAAGATAAGTCCATCCGCCCATTCTGGAACAACGGACATGATTTCATTTACTTCCTCGATACTAGATGAATCACTTTCTATTACAACTTCGTCATGGATATGCATGACGATATTAAATCCTTTCTTCTCAAGTCTCATCATAGCCTCTGCTAAAATATCTCTGGCTATTGCTTGAACTATATTCTCTACAAATTTACCACCATAGGATTCTATTTTGTCCCATTTATTTCCTACTACAATTCCTTCATAGACAATTGATTCTCCACCAAATCGATTCATCCCGATTTTTGCCTTTGGATAAGCAAGTCGTCTTTTTGAGGGTAGTTCTATGAATAGGATGCCTTTTTCATAGCTGATAACTAGGCTCTTATATTCTTCCTTAGTTCTAGTCTTTACAACTCTTTTTACGACTGAATCTATGTCCCACCAAAGACACACTATATTTGGATTAGCCTCTCGCCAGGAATCAACTATTGATTGAAGTTCATCTTCTGATAAACCCATCTCAATACCACCCATTGCTTTTAGAGCGCCTAAGGCCCCTTGATAACCACAGGCTAAAGTCGCTATCTTTCCTTTTTGTCTAAGATGTCCATTTATTCCGTGCTTTTCAACTTGCACTCCAAACATTCTTGATGCTGTTCTGCAATAAATGTCTTCTCCATTTTCAAATGCATCTAGTACCCATTGTTCTCCTGCAAGCCATGCAAGGACACGGGCCTCTATTGCTGAAAAGTCTGAAATAATAAACCTTGTGCCTTCTTTTGCTATAAAGGCTGTCCTTATTAATTGGGATAAAATATCAGACGGGGATTCATAGAGAATTTCCAAAGTTTCGTAATTTCCATTTTTTACAAGACTCCTAGCAAGCTCTAAATCCTTTAGATTGTTTCTCCTTAAGTTTTGAACTTGAATAAGTCTGCCTGAATATCTACCAGTTCTATTTGCCCCATAAAATTGGATCAGACCTCTTGCTCGATTGTCTTTTCCTTTTACATTTTTCATAGCATCATATTTTCTAACTGAGGACTTAGATAATTCTTGTCTAAGTTCCAATACTTCTTTTATGTCTCCTTCAGCATTTTTAAGAGCAGACTCTACATCTTTTTTAGCTAAGGAATCTATCTCTAATCCCTTTTTATTTAGCCATTCTTTTAGCTGTAAGGGAGAATTTGGATTTTCAAGACCAGTTAATTCTATGGCTCTGTCCATATTTTCTTCTCGTAATATTTCATCGAATTTAATTGCTGAATCAACTAAAACTTCATCAATTAAAATTCCTCTATCGTTGATATTCTGATCTATACAGTAGTTTTCCCATTCTGATTGAGGCATAGGAAAGGCTGATAGTTTTTTCTTTATAGCCATTTCTGTTTCCACATCTCTTTGGTTATATTCCATAAAGGTAGACCACTTTTCTAAATCATGATGTGGTAAATTTCTTGTCCTCATACCATTGGTCTTAGTAGGTTTACAAGGAATAGAGAAATATCTTATGAGAGCTTTCCCTTCATTCATCTTTTGTTTATCAAGTTTTAAAACCTCTCCTACTTTTTCAAGCGATAGAGGTAACCCTAGATAGGCTGACCAAATCATGGTGCAGTACCAACCTTGAGGTTTTAGCCTTTCGCCAAGGAATCTTGATAGGCACACTCTTTCAAAGTTTGCATTAAATGCCCACTTTTCAATAGATTCATCCTTTAATGCTTGTAATATTTCTTCATGAATAATCTCTCCACTTGCCAAATCTATTACCTTAACTTCTCCATCATCAATAGAATAGGCAAAGAGGAGGATTTCAAAATCCTCACTCTCGGCATATTTATATACACCACTTTTGCCTAAATCAAATGAAGAATAGGTCTCAAGATCTATGGACAATCTCTTCATAGCTATCACTAAGCTTTGTTAATTCTGCTAAATTATTTTTTCTATCTTCTTTTATTTGTTTTTCTATTTTTCTGATATCTCTATCTAGTTCTTTTAGCTGAGCTTGTAAAAATCCAAGCTTATACCATAAAAAGGACCAAATAGCTAAAACTATCGCTGTAATTAAATAGTCCATTTCTTCCTCCTATGCTAAGAAATCTTCGTCATCATCGTCCATGGCGTCAAAGTCATCTGCTGCATTAGACCTATTTCCTAGAGGTTGACCATCTCTTAGTTTTTGAATATTCCCTAGCCCAACCGCTACGCCTTTATTGCCATTTACATTGTAGGCGTAGAAGTTAAGAGATACCCTCGCATAAACTCCTGAGTAAACTTCACTTCTATCAAGAATTGGTTCTACATTTCTATCCACAATTTGAGGTGCTGTCATAGAGTTGGCATTTAAGAAGTATGCATCTGCATAAGCCTCATCATCTTTTTCTGTGTCACCATCTCTTAATGGAAGTTTGATTGACTTTTTATTTGGCTTCTTTCCATTGAATTTAGAAAGTCCTTCATCAATAGCAGCATCTACTGCTTTTTCAATCTTCTCAATTGTCTTTTGGTCGCTCTTTGGAATAATGACGGATACTGAGTATCTTTCTTTACCACCATTGATTGACTTTGGTTCCCAAACATTTGCATAGCTTAATCTAACTTCACCTGTAATTACTTTTGTTTTATTCATATTTGACATATTATTTACCTCCAAATTCTTCTTTAACATTGTCAATTTTTACTTCTTCTCGCTTGTCATCAATGCTTACTAAGGTTAACTTTCCTTTTGGTTTTTCTAATAAGTCGCTGATATTTTCATCAAAGACTTTCTTACCTAGTAACTTAGTCATAGCTGTGATGCCAAGTAACTTTTCTTCAAAGGGATTAAATCCCAGTTCTTTTACTTTGTTAATAACTTCATCTTCATCTCGGTATTTTCTATTAGATCTACCTTCGACAAGTTTTAGGTCTTTCCACTTATGACCTTTCATCGCTCTTTCCAAAGCGTAGGCCTTAATGTCTTTGGTCCACTGTTCCAGTTCATCTAGTTTTGGTAGAATCTCTTCAATTTCTTCATCTGATAGTTCTGGTGGTAGGGTAAATTCTTCTTGTGCTAGTCTCAGATTCTCTTCTGCCCTCTTCCTACATTTATTCTTAGCTTTACAGAATATGCACCATTCTCCACAAGAGAATTCTCCTTCGCCTCTATATGCTTTCTCCGCTATCTCTCGTACGGATTCTCCCCACTCATAAAGTTCTATCTTTTTAATTTCATAAGTTGAGATATTGCATCTTCTTGGTTGATAGATGTGAAGTACTACTTTCTCGATATCATAAATTCCATCAAAGAGAGTCAATGCACCAAGTCCGTATAACATGAGTTGTGAATTATCTTTAGCATCTACTAAAACTCCCTGACCATACTTTAGATCTATTACATGAAGTTCTTTTCCTCCAACAACTACACAGTCAGCTGTTCCAAATGACTCTTTAACATAGTCTGATAGGTCAAGTCTTTCTTCCACAAAGACGGCTGGGCTTTCGTATCTACTTATAACTTCTGCTACGTATGAGGCATATCCTTCAGTTAGCTCATCCATTTCTTCATCATAAAAATCCAAGTCATCAGTAGGATTTTTGATATTCAAGCCTAATAAATTCTTTAGTTTATACTCTGCTAAGGCATGAGCCGATGTGCCTTCAAGCGCATAAGGACTAACCTCATCTGCATATTTTTGAGAAAGCCTAACGCTTGGTGGGCAGTGAATCCAACGTGAACTACTTGAGGCAGACAATATTGCGTGAGCACTCATTAGAGTTTCTCCACATCTGCTACCAAGTCTTTATATTTACTTGGATCAATTTCAGATAACTTTTTAGCCCCATACTTTTCTAAGAGTTCTCTTATTTTAGCTGTATGACCTAATCTTGATTTATCGGCTAGTATCTTTCTAACATCTTCAATCTCATATGTCTTTTCTTCTTGCTTTACCTTTTCTTCTTTAGGCAGTTCCTCATCACTTTCTAATGCTGTGAGAAGGACACCTATACTAGATGCAAGATTCTCTGCATCTTCTTTGATTTCCATCAGTAGCTTTATTCTTGACACTTTTTTCTCCTTTCTCGATTTCTCTAACATCCACTGAATCAACTGTCATACCAGGGTCTAATAGATAAATTTGTCTGTAGTCTCCAAACAAAAATTTTATTAATCTGTTTGGAATTTTTCCGACTGCACCTTTAAGGACATTTGTCTTTTGTCCTTTCTCATTTGTTACATTGATGATTATTTTGTGCCTCATGTTTGCCTCCTTTCTGAAAGGGTCATCTCCCTTACAAATCACAGGCAAAGAAAAAGGACGAGTTTTTAACCTCGTCCTAAAATATTTAAAAATTATTTTTAATTGTCTCCTTCGCCTTGTCCAAATGTTTCTTAACCGCAGCTGAAGATATGTTCATTAAATCTGCAATTTCTGACTGCTTGTATCCGTCTACATACATCAACTTGATTACTAATCGCTGTTTATCCGTTAATAAAGAAAGTATATCTTCCATATGCTCCGACCATTCAAATTCTTCATTCATGTCTTTGAATTTAATAGTTGCTATTAATCTTTTATCTGGATCAATATCCCCATCGTTATCGAAATCAAGAGATAAGTTATAGTTTCTTGGGAATCTTTCCTCCACTTCTCCTTTTAACATGTCCTCATTAGGTTCATATCCATGACTCTTTTTAAAGTCGCTTATAAATTCTTGTTTCCACGCATCTATTCCAGCTTTCTCTTCTTTACTTCGTCCAGGTCTTAGATTCTTGTTGTTATAGTAAACTTCACTATCATCTAAAGCATGTAGTTTTTTGATGTCCACTTCTGTAATCCCATCTTCGCCTGGCTTTAATTCCAATTTTGTTTCATCTGCAAACCTATAAACATACGTGGTTCTTTCGTCCGATCTAGTCTTTCTAATTTTCAAAATATTCCTCGCTTTCTTGCCTGATAGCAAGGAGCGAGAAATACAAATATTACCTACAGTTTATGGAGCATAGTTGTCTTTGACCTAAAAAAGGCTATAAGAAACTAGAGGTACTCCATATACTTCTTTCAAAATTGATTGAAATTAGTTTATATGTGTATCTCACGCCCTTATAGCTAATCAGGCTTGATATAATTTGTAATAAAAAAAGCCTAATTCATCCGTTAAGATAAATTAGGCCGTCTTGCAGCTCTTAAAAATTTATGCTGATTTTTTGTAACTCTTTATGTCGTACTCTGTTTTATCTATTCTTTTAACTAAGGTGATACATCCACCTCTAGCTAGTTGAATACTTTGTCCTACTTCAAGTCTAACTTTAATTTCTTGTTTTTTATAGATATTTTGTAATATCCCAGTTTCCGCTTCAATTTTGCAAATAAGTTTATTATTTGCATCTTTTACTTCTTGAATTTCTTTAATAGGCATCTTCCTTTCTTTATATTTTGGCTTGTGATAAAATAACTTCTTCCTTATTGTTGATTTAATGGAACGCACAGCTTAAAAAAATATAGAAGTTATCTCGTTCCATCTATTCAACATAAATTATACCACAAGTGTTGATTTCGTGCAACACTTGTGGTATAATTTTATTACAAGGAGGAAGTTTTATGAAAGATACTTTGGGAAAGGTTATATCCAATAGACGTGAAGAACTAGGAATCTCTCAGCGTGAATTGGCAAAAAAAGTAAAAATTAGTAATTCTACTGTTTCGAGAATTGAAAACGATGATAAAATAACTCCAGATAATAACACTCTTAAGGCTATATCTGAAGTTCTACAAGTCGACTATAACTATCTGCTTGCCTTAAATAAGCAAATAGATGATGAACCAGAAATTCGTATTATTCAAAGAGCAGCAAGAAACATGGATCAAGGAAAAAAAGAAGAGATGTTAAAGGTATTAAAGAAGCATTTTGAAGAAGAATTTGGCGATGCAAATGGAGATATGTAATAGTGAGGTATGCTCCAGATTACAAGATTTCCCTAGAGAAATCATATGAATTATTGGAAGATGCCGAAATCTCTGAAATTCCTATTGATTTAAATAAAATTATTGATTGCTTTAGCAATGAAATCAGTGTAAAAACTTACTCTGAATATATGAATGATGCTAACTGTTCTTTACAAGATGTGATTGATTTTTTCGATAGCGATTTAGGTGCCTGTAGTTATAGGCACGATACAAATAAGTATATTATTTATTATAATGACGTAGATAAAACTGATAACTGGATTAGATTTACCATAGCTCATGAACTAGGACATATTTTTATTGGTCATCACCAAATGTATGGTGTTGATGTTCTATCCAGAAAAGGTGTTGGTAAACACAAATACGAAGAACTTGAAAAAGAAGCAAATAATTTTGCTAGGAATCTATTATCACCTGCACCTCTTGCTGAACAAGTTGTTATGTTTGAAAAAAAGAAAAATCCTAGCACACTATCTGATTTATTTAGCATAACTGTCCCAGCTGCTGAGGTTAGATTACAATATATTTCAAGAGACTTAAGAGATTTTTCTAATTCTATGCTTTCTTTCTTTAAAAACACATTTAATCCTCTCAGTATATATTGCCCTGAATGTGGTGTTGAACACGAAAAAGGAACAGACTATTGTGCTAATTGTGGTTCTAAATCTTTAGCTTTTGGATTTAAATATAAGCGTTTATCTGATAGTAACAATTCTATTAAGTATAGTACTTGTATTATATGTGGTCATAACAACTTTAATC